>JAJZZM010000005.1 GCA_021797555.1 Thermoplasmata archaeon | reverse complement strand
TCTCAAGGCTTCTTATCAGCCTGTTCAGGTCATCCTCACCCATCTTTCTCTCAATTGGATACATCTCTTTTTTTGCCATGAAAATGTAATACTTATAAGTATAATAATGTTAGTAATTAACTATAAATAATATTATTTAAATATATCTATGTTTAAAATCCATATTATTTTTTTTGGAAAAATTTTTATATACATAAATATTTTTTATTATATTTATTTATAAATAATAATGATATTTCATAAGTAATAGCATAAAAAATTATATATAAAATATAATATTGAAATTACTAAACAAGTATATTCTATTAATTGTAGAAATTTTATATGGTATATTGTAATTTTTATATATTATTGCTTACCAGTTTCCAATACTTAACCTTTGTCCTACCATGTCATATTTATAGAATGATTTAATTTTCAGTTATTATGAAAACAGTGAAGCAGATACTGAAAAAACCAGCTAATAAAATATCAGAATCAATGAATATTGATATAAACTCAAAGAGGATTAAATTCATTGACCATTTATATGCTTTAATCTACAGTGCACTGCATAAATATGACCTAACCGACACTTCTATTGACAATGGAATAAGCAAATCATGGCTGTCTAAACTCAATAACAATAAATCATACATTCCATTCATTGAACTCTTCTATAAATTATTAAAACCATATATAAGGGCACATGATTATAAAATATACAGCAGGTACATGCGTGTATTAGCAATAGATTCCACATTCATTAAGACATTTATAAATGGTTCAGGCAGCTATAAAGGAGAATCTAATGGAATTAAAATACATGTCCCTGCAATAGTATTTCCATTCACAGTTCCATTGAATGCATACATATCATCTGCCAATGTAAATGATTCATCATTGTTTGATAATATTATAAAAGATATTGATAATAAAATACTGTATTCATCAATATTAGTATTTGATTTAGGATACTATAACTTAAAGAGATTTAAGGAGCTTGCTGATAGGAATATATTATTTGTATCAAGAATAAAAAAGAATGCTGTTTACTCTGGATCCGGAACAGTCAATGGCCATGAAATGGTTGAAATGAATAATGGATTGAATTTACGCATTGTAAGGGTGAATGTTGAGGGGATTGAATATAAATATATAACAGATATAATGAATCTATCAGATAAGTACATTTACTATGCATACAACTTAAGATGGAACATAGAGGAATTATTTAAAAGAATGAAGTCACAGCTTAAAATAGACCATTTATTATCAAAATCATTGAATGGAATGATAATACAGATATTCTCATACATGACAGCATATATTATTATGAACATGATAATGGAATCAATAGGAATTATAGTTTCATTCCCTGAAATCATAAGAGGTATAAGGCATGGAAATATAAGATATTTCAATAATATTTACAGTATTGATTTATCTAAAATATAGTTAAAATAAATAGGTACGGCATCCCCACAGGGGGAATGCCTTACACACCCTCCAGTAAATATTATAAACTTTTATTTAAGAATTTCTGATATTTTTATAATTCATGCATTAAATTTTACCAATTGATTGATAATCGGCATTTCTGTGACAATAATTGCCATGGATTAGAAGTTAAACAAGAATAGATTAATGGAGTAACGGTAAAGAAAGGTTTTAATATTGGAAACTGGTAAGTAATATTGGAAACTGGTAAGATATTGAGAATAAAGCACATGGGAAATATAAATTTGATTTTAACTATAGTTAGCATAATATTAATAGCAATTATCATAATAGCACTTTCGTTTTATTTTAAACCATCAAATCTTGGGTCGCCTAATGTTGGTGGTTTTGCACCATATGGATTCACAGGATTATTCAGCGCTATTACAATAACTGTTTTTGGATTTGGCGGTTTTAGGCAGCCAATAGATTATTCGGAAGAGGTTAAAAATCCGGGTAGAAGTATTCCAATTGCAATAGTTGTGGCTCTTCTTGGTTCTGGTTTAATTTTTACACTTGAAGCTTTTGTATTTGCTGGAGCCATAAACTTTTCAAAATTTGGAATTGCAGATGGAAATTGGTCAGCCCTACTTAATTACAGTTCCCCGTATGCCACCATAGCTAAAACACTGGCTCTTCCAGCAATAATTATCATAGCAATAATAGCGGCTCTACTTGCAACATTTAAAGACGGTGTGATTTATTATGGCAGCACTGCAAGGGTTGGAGAAATATTATCTAGAGAGGATAAATTTTTTCCAAAATTCTTAGGTAGAATTAATAAAAACGGTTTACCCATATTTTCTATAGTAATGGTATTACTAGTTACAATTATAATTGTGGCTCTGGGAAGATCACTAGCTACTATAGTTGGTATAATTGTTGACGGATTTTTATTATCATATGCTCCCGGAGCTGTAAGTTTATCAGTCTTCAGGAAAACTGATCCTGATACTCATAGACCATTTAGATTACCATTAGCAAAAGTTCTAGCACCAATTGCATTTGTTGTAGCCAATCTTCTTGTTTACTGGTCTGGATGGTCAGCAATAGAAATTATAGTTCCATTAGATCTTGCGGGAGTAATATTTATTTTTGTATATAATTATTATACAAAACTTGATGGAAAATATGCTATGTATGGAATATGGTTACCGATTTATCTAGTAGTAATAGTAGTACTATCATATATAGGTAGTAATTTATTTGGAGGGCATAATTTTATAGTTTTTCCCTATGATACAATTATTTTCATCATAATTACATTGATATTTTATTATATTGCGGTGGAAATGGGTATAAGAAGTGTAAATTATATAAATAAAAAAAATCTTAATAAATAATAACTTTTATCTTATTATTGAACTAATTTTTTAATAATTTTTACAACTTTAATACGCCTAATTTTCTATGTTTCGTTATATGCATAAAATTGGTAAATAATAATTTTATTATTGCAAGACCTTATGGTGTTCCAAACTTTTTAAGCCAAAATCTGGCAATCTCTTCTCTAGTAGTTATCCATACACCTTCCTTTTCTTTAACATAATTAATAAATTTTACAAGTGATGGAAACCTACCGGGTCTTCCAGTAACCCTAACATGAAAGGCAGCGCTCATCATTTTTGGCCTATTTATTGACTCAGCATAAAGTGTATCAAATGTATCTTTAAGATAAGAATAAAACTCATTGCTGGTGGAAAATCTATTCATAGGATAGAGAAAATGAAAATCGTTTGCATCTGGTGTATATGGAATAATAAGCATTTTTGCTTCATTGTTAAAATATGGAAGATCGTCAGCATATGAATCTGAATCATAGATAAAATTTGGGAAGGTCTTTAAAATATTTACTGTGTTTTCACTTGGTTCCCTAGCATAGAAACCAACCGGTTTCCTTCCGGTTATCTTTTCTATTGATTCTATCGACTTTCTAATCTCCTCCCTTTCTGAACTTATATTCATTCTAAATAACTCATTCCATGAATATCCATGATCGCATATTTCATGTCCATCTAATGCGATTCTCTGAGCCGCCTTTTTATTTACTTCAAGAGCGAGTGCAGTGGCATAAAATGTTGCCTTGATTTTATTTTCTCTTAAAAAATTTAGAATTCTCCATATCCCAACTCTCTGGCCATATTCATATACAGATTCCATTCCCATATCCCTGACATTCATATCCACTGGTGCAAATTCACCTATATTTTCAATCATCTTATCCCTAGCAAAGGAGTGCTCACTACCCTCTTCATAGTTAAATACTAATGAAAGTGCTAGGTGGTTTTCTCCAGGCCACAAAAACTCTGGAGGGTTATCCCCATATCCAATAAAATCTCTTTTAATTTTCATAAAAAATAAATTATCATAAACTAATAAGTTTTACGGTATTAGCATTTGATTATCACATCATAAACTCAAGTTCTTTGTATAATATTAATCATTGATCTTAGTTTATTATAATGACTAATTTATTTCTTCTTTTATAATTTTCTTTTTAATTTATTTAAAAAATTCTGTAATATTTCTAAAACCATTGCCATTCATTCCGTTTATTAAGACCACACTGGTAAGTAGTAATCTAATATCTAATATCTAATATGTATAATGACTTTATGCTGTCCTATTATTATTTCCTTTATATACTTAATAAACTTATATGATTTCATTTTATCACTATGTTGTTTTTATATGCTATTTCAGTAAACAAAAAATTAATTGGTGAAGAACCAGTTAATCATTGGTACATATATGTTATATCTAGGAGTAACATATTGATTAACATGAATACAAGTACTTAAATTATATAATTAACAACATTGATAACATTGCAAACAATAATTATAGAGACAAATATTTAAACGGCGAAAAATATGAAATTTCAAAATCACTGATAATAATAGGAAATATGAATAACATTGCGGTAAAGAATTATCTATTATTTCCAAATCCTTTTCCTTTACGTTAGATCTTAAACTGATGTTGGATATTGATCATTAAACAGGACTAAAAGGATATATATTCACATTTTGGTATAATTATTATGTAAATTAAAAGCTGCATTTTAAAACTTTTGTGATGTGGATAACTTGCCATATTTTTATATGAATCTTATCTTTACCGAAATTTAGGTTTAAGAGATAAAAAAATATTTAGAAGATGAATTTTTAAATTTTATATTAAATTGAATATTTAATTTAAAAGAACCTTAAATAAATATTGGATTAAATACAGTAATTCCCCATATTTATATTTTATATGCATTATTTATATCTCTTTAATTTTGTTTAACATAAAATGACCATAACCAACATTCATATTAAATTTTATTTGTAAGTGGGATATTCAAAGATATGCCTATTTTTAGATATTGTGGAAGGCACCATTTATAATTTTTGCAACTTCATTACTGTCAGGAATGGGACTAATTAAGAAAGAGAGTTCTGATTTCCATTTTGCTGAATTTAAGGCATTTCCTATAGTATCCAAAAAATCTGTGCTGTTAAATTTGTTTCCCCTCATGTCAAATTTTGTATTTATTAATTTTAGGTCGGGTTGTGACCTCCTCCCCTAGCGTTATCCGGGGCTTCCCGCTTCCATGGAAAAATTTGCCTTATCAGGTATAGGTTTTCCCTCCACGGGCATAAACTCGGCACAGTCCGTACCTACTCTTTTCTTATGTTTATTTTTTATTTTCTTTATTACAATAAATTTATTAAATATTTTATTTATTGCATCATTTAGTATGTTTATTGCAGCATTTAAATCCCTGTCAATTGTGAGACCACATTTACTGCAATGGTATTCCCTGATATCTAGTGATAAATCATCCATAATATTTCCACATTTAGAGCATTTTTTAGATGTATTTCTGGGATTAACTTTTATATAGTATTTACCGGCCCTCTCAGCCTTGTAAATAATATCATTTATAAGCATACCCCATGATGCATCCTCTATGCTCTTTGCTAATTTATGGTTCTTTAACATATTTGATATGTTAAGGTCCTCATATGCTATGAAGTTGTGATTATCCACAATCTTTTTAGATAATTTCTGTGCAAAATCATTCCTCTGGTTTGAAATATGATTATTTATCTTTGCTAATTTTATTCTTGCATTCTCCCTGTTCTTTGATTTTTTCTGTTTCCTTGATAAACTTCTATGTGCTCTTTTTAATCTCTTTTCTGATCTTCTTAGGTATTTAGGCGGTTCTACTGGTTCATCATTGCTTGTTTTTATTAAAGAAATTAAACCTACATCTATTCCTATTGCATTATATGGGAATAATGAATAATTTATATTATTATTTTCCTCTACAATAAATGTTGCATAGTAATTATTAGACCTATCCTTTTTAATGGTTAATTGTTTTATATTACCTTTTATATTTCTATGTTTAAACATCCTTATTTTTCCTATTTTAGATAAGAATAAATGTGTATTATCCATTATTTTAAATCCAGATTGTGTATATGTTATTGATCTATACTGTTTTTTAGATTTAAATCTTGGAAAGCCTGCTTTTATTTTCTTACCTTTCTTCTTTTCATTTATTCTTCTAAAGAAATTATTATATGCCTTATCAAGTCTATCTGCTACATTCATAAGTACCTGTGAATATACTTCATTATATTCATGGAATTCCTTTTTAAGTTTTGATAGTTCTACAGATTGTGTATTATAATTAACCTTTAAATCTTCATAAAAATCCTTATTTAATTCATATGCTATTTTTCTCTGTTCCAGCATTGCATTATATAATTTATATGATAAATCTAGAATATAATCTATTTTATTTATCTGTGTTTTATTAGGATAGAGCCTGAATTTATATGTGGTTTTATATTCCATGTATATAAATGGATAAAATAAATATATATAAAGATTCGTTTATATATATTTATTCTAAAAACATCTAATTTATTATTATTTTAAAAATTATACCATTCGTGGGTTCTGAAAATATTTTAAATGATTGTTATTTATTGAATATTTACTAATTTTATAATCCCAGGAATTCATCCACATCGTAAACTCAGTGGCTTTCTTTCTGGTGGATTGATTTGTAAATTATGGAATTTAATAAGAAAATATAAATCATATATATCACGCATCTTATCACGTTCAATGATTGAGGCCACCTTTTCAGAAATAATCTCGTTTAAATTCATTACGGGTACAGGAAACATTGGAATATCAGGATAGGATGGTACCAGATACTTTATATCCGGAGGTAATATAACGTCATTTCTCAAACTTAAGTCTATATCTATATTTTCCATATAATTTAATTTATTATATAATGGCCCCTTTATTCTAAGCTCAAAATTTATGCCAACAACAGTATCTCCTGCTTTATGCCCTCTATGTTCTGTGTTTATTATATCATATTGCAAATTGACATGTTTAAGTGCCCTGTTCATTTTAACATAAATTGAGTTTAAAGAATGCTTTTTAGATAAATATGAAAAGTCAAGGTCTTCCGAAAACCGGTTTAAATTATAAAAGTATTTTAGGGAAGTACCGCCCTTGAATATTAATTCATCATCGAATTCATTGTATATTTCATATAATAAAAGTGCCAGCAAATAATCCTTTTCAAGCTGCCTTATATCCTGGAATTTATATGAGTACTGCATTAAAGTTTTTTCATCAATCATTTTGTCCACTCCTGTAATTTTTAATCAATAATGCGACTTTGTTTTTTAAAGCAGGTGAATTCATTCCTTCTGAATATTCTATTAATTTTTTAACATCAATTAATTTAGACCTCATGGCCCTATTGAAAGATTTCTCTACATAAGAAAATTCGGGGTTTTTATAATATATTGAATCTATAAACGCTTTTTCAGGAGTCGCAATGTATATATTGTTTATTTTTTTATATCCAAAAAATCTTTCCCTTTTTATAAAATTAAATTCTATTAAATTTTTTTCCAGTTCTATATTTCTGTGCCTCTTAATAGATATTACGCTGTATTTTTTTATAATCTGGTCGGTAATTGAATAATACTCAAATGCAGAAAAAAGGCTAATATATGATGGGTAAACTATGTTGGAAGCGATTTCATAAAAATCTATCTGGTTGCCATTATTAATATAATATTTTCCCTTTTCTATTCTTTTAACGTATTTATTCGATGATAATAATTTTGAGGCATATTTACTGGATTTATTCATTATTTTTGCTGCATCTTTTATCGTGAATATTTTTTTATGGCCTGAAAGTTCATTTAAAATATCCTGCATACTATTATACTGCATATACAATATATAGTAATATCATATATAATAGTTGTGTTACTATATATCCACAAATATGGTGATATTGTTACATGTAATTTGAATAATATTAGACCCATGAAATTGCTCACCAGCTGTAGAATGGAAGCATTATATTGTTACGGCATTAAAGTTATAACAGAAAATTATGATGGCAATGCTGCAAAAATTGTATCGATATATATTTATATGTGGCCCGGGTTTTTAAGAGGTCAGAAATAGTATTATTTTTTGTACATAATTATAAATAAGCTTCTGCCGATCGAAATTAGGTATACGTCCTTAACATTATCTATAATTTTGTATTTAAGACTTCATTATGATATAAAACAAATGATGATTATATAACAAATTATTAATTCCTGAATTGATTCCCTTGTATGATGTTTTAACCATATATCCATTATAGCCATGAACATGGATAATATAAGTTCATTGTGGTTAATCCACATTATGTGTATTTATCCTTTTCATATTCTAAATCTTTTACTTTTTTCCCTGATTGTATTTTATTTTCTTATTAGTTAACTTCATTTCGGGTCTGTATTCTTTTATTATATTTTTACCAGGTATATATAGGAAATATTTACGGGACAATATACGATAAACTGGCTGTAATTTTAATAAGGTAAAAAGTGAGTGTAGATTTCCTAAAAGGATATGGAGAATTAAAACTTAAATGAATTTTTAAATATTTTTAAATTTATCATAGTTTTATCTAATAAAATAGATATATAATTAAGCACTTAATTATTAATGAACTGTCTTTATTATAATGATACCATATCGTTTTTAGAGGAATATGAAAATAATGATAATTTTTCCTCCATTTTAACCGACAGTTACCGGAAACTGTATAATTCTATTCCTGATATCCATTTAATAAATTCATGGAAGGGGTCAATTGAATATATTCATGGTATAATCAAGGATCTTGTGGACAAAAAGGGAATCTCACTTGAATATATAATTCCAGCCAGCGGTGAGAGGGCCGATGCAATATTAATTGGCATGAATGATAATAAACCATCGATTGAAATCATTGAGATGAAGGGCTGGAGAAAATTTAATCGCTATGATAATCAATACTTTGTTTATGCCGATAACAAAAGGGAAATAGACCCTGTTTACCAGGTTTTAAATTACGAGGGAAAAATAAGATTCAGTGTTAATAATATTAATAATTATAAAATAGATTCACTTGCCCTGCTTTATAATATCAATGGCCCTGATAAACCACATGATAAATTATATTATAAGAATAACAGAAACTGCCTTATAAATAAGATCAGGGAAGACATATGCCCGGGGTTTAATGAAAAATATGCACATGAATTTATTAATTCAGGCTATGTGCAGAATAAAAATTTATTTGATGCTGTAAGGCTTTATTATAATGATATTATGAACGGCGCAATGTCAGCACTTGCAGCCAATGGCTATGGTTTATACAGTGAGCAGCTTGGGCCATATATGGATATAATTGATAACCTTGTTAATAATGGTACAGGAAATTACATCATACATGGCGGCCCCGGATCAGGAAAAACGCTAATGGCCATTAATCTGTTATTAAGATCAGAATCATTGAATAAAACATCTGTTCTGGCATACAGAAACAACAGAATGGTTGCATCATTAAGAAAAATTATGGATAATATAAAGCACGGACTTTCTGTTCTGATTAAGTTTTATTCCACCGGCAGGCCCGGAAATCCGGGGATTGCAGAGGATGATTTCATTAATAATCAAAATACAAAATTTGACATTGCAATTTTTGACGAGGCACAGAGGATGACCATAAACAATATAAAAAATGCCGGAAATATAGCAAGAATATCCGTATTTTTTTACGATGATTCACAGATACTTGGTAAAAACGAGGAGGGTACCAGGGATAATTTTATAAAATATCTTGATAATCCTGTTGAAATTAATCTTAAGGGCATTTACAGGAATGGTTCTGAATACCGTGATTTTGTTAATGAATTTCTCTCAGGGAGGTATCCGGAAAGACCGGAATATTATGATTTAAGATATTTTGATAATATAAATGATATGATAAAATGCCTGAAGAATAGGGTTCAATCGAGAAAGAAGGCGGCACTTGTTGCATCATTCACTGAGGCCAGGGGCGATATTAAAAATCCCAATTCAATTGAAAACATAAGAATAGGACATCCATTGAAATCAGGCCTTGATATTTACAAAAATTCAAATTTAACCATAAAATGGCTCATGGATCCAAGGAAGGATTATGCGCCATTCTGGGTGGATGGTATTTCAAACAATCTTGATAAATGTGCATCGGTATATGGCAGCCAGGGATTTGAATCTGATTACACCGGTGTTATATGGGGACGTGACCTTGTATGGCGCAATAATAAATGGACTCCTGGCGATAACTGTGAGGACTTTGAGATAAAAAGGCTTTTCTATAAGGCCAGAGATGGCGATTTAAATTCATTCAATAATGTTATAAATCTATTAATTAACAGGTATCGCATTTTATTAACAAGGGGTATCTCGGGTACATACATATTCTGTGAGGACAGGGAAACAGGAGATCATATTAAGAATATAATAAAAAATAGCATGAATGGTGAAAACTAGGAATATAATAATGGCAATAAAAATACAGTAATCTTATTTATATTGCAGCACTACTTTTATATTATATAGAAATCACAAAGCATTATCCGCCCTGACCATAGACTGTGAAAATTGAAGATAGTTGCCAGCTTACATAACTCTATAATGTTATTCATCCTTTATATTATCTAAAAATATGTAAAATATTTCCATGTGTACATTTCATGTGAATGTTAACATTAACCAATATTTAAAAGATAAAAATCAATTTCATATGCAACTTTTAATCCTAGTATTTAAATAACAGTGTGTGTAGATTTCCGGTGAAAATTAAAAATGATATGCAATGCTTAAAAATTATTTTAAGCACATTAATTTGTCCTGTTTTCTATTTATGTATAATATATTAAAAAATTAAAATATAGATTATGTTTGAATATGATCTGGGTATCTATAATATATGTAATTTCAAAATGGAAAATATTAATTTAATCTATTAAATAAGGTACTTACATTAGATGATTATTGAAAACCTCTTCCTGGAATTCTTCGATAAGATATATCATATAATTAATAGCATCCTTGGTTTTCCATGGATATCCATAATTGTTCCTAATAAATATATTCAATATCTTGCACCAGTTTCATTGATTATAGCTGGTTATTTAATTGATCGCCACTACATTGGCAGAATACAAATATTTACAAACAGTATTGCATTAAATGTATTATTTTATTATTCTGCATCTAATTATGCTTACTCAGGCAGTTTATTCTTATCATTTTTTACATGGTATGCAAATATAGGCTTAATTATGGGTGTGATTGCATTATATTCTTACACAACAAAGGGCAGTAATAATAAAATTTATTACACAATTGCCTGGGCATATTCTTCCATAGTAGTTGGAATTTTAACCATAATTTTTTATTTTTATCCCCATTTAATTGCTTAAAATTGTTTAAATTTTTATTCTTATTGAAATATAATAAAAATAGTTACAATATCAATCAAATTACAATAATGTAAAAAAATTCATTATGACTAATAATTCAATATGATTGTTTTATATTGAAATAACAAAAGTTATACTTTTATAAAGCTTTGACATATTATTAAAATCTTTAATAATTTGCAATTTAAAAGATGGTAGTCATATGTAAAGCAAGGCTCATGATTAGTTATTTGTTATTTATTAATACATTTTGTATACTCATAAAAATAAATTACAAATTATTCTAATAAAAACTTGATAAAGATATTACAGAGGCTCAATTAAATTTACAAATCCTAAATCAACACAAAAATTAATATCTAATCTGTTTAAAGCAACTATCTTTTATAATTTCATAAATTTGTTAATGCAATTTAAATCAAATAATGTTTATTAATGAGAGCTAAATTCTAAATTTATATAACTATACTGCTATTTCAAATCTATGGCATTTATGAAAGAGGTACACAATTCAATAATAGAAGATTTTATGCATAATGCTGTGCTCGAGGTTTATCTATTACTTCGAACGATTCAATTAATTAAGTTTGCTAATAAATAAAAATATTCATTTTTAATTATAAATAAAGTTTATAATCATCATTAATAAGTTGCATAAATTAATATCAATTATTAAATATTGCAGAATTTTACTAGAATTTTGATAAAGTCAAGTATGCAATCCCAGTATTTCAAATACTATATTTGTTTAAGTTCTATATCCTCAATTTTCTGGTACTTACCATTTTCAAGCCCGAACAATCTTACTCTTTTCACAATAAAAGGCGGAAAACTATTGAGATGCCTTTTAGCCTGCTCTTTCATATTCATTAATTCATCACCGCTCATTCCAAATTCAGATAAACCCAGTGTCAGATGCGGTTCATAAAGATCAAGCTCAAAATATTTCTTACTAAGTTCAGGATCTGGAGCAACTGCCCCAACAATTTTACGATGTAATTCATATATTTCTGCAGATATAATAGATAGATAAACAACATAAGTCCCAAAAGTTTTCACGCCTGATATGGTCAATTTAAATGAAGAAAACACCTTGCATATGGCTTTAACTGGATCAAGCCAGTTCATCCCATTTTCAAGACCTGCCTGTGATTTCAATGTTATATGCGGTTCAACAGTATATGGCAATGAATTATTTTTCCAGAGCTTCTGGAATTGTATTATTTTTTCTGTATATTCTTTTGGTGGAATTATAGCTATAAAATATTCAGGTTTATTCATAGACCTATTATTAATTCAAAGATAAATATATATTTTATCCAAATAATCGCACAACACTTTCATATATCAAAGCGGATTTTAATATGTGTGTAGGCTATAATAAATACATCACATCATTATTGTGAAATATTGTGAGTATATGTTCAAATCTATTTAATTGAATCAAAGATGTAAATATAGAATTTTAAAAATTATATAATAAACAATAAATGCCCTCAATAGTACCGGCCTTTAAATAAACTTATGAATAGTAATTTATACACTGCAGACAATTATGAAGTATGCTAAATATTTAATAGATGATTAAATTTACAAATATACAATGTAAATTATATAAACTATGTAAATTTTATATATCTTATTAATATATTAAATTGATGTTTCATACCTCATGGCATATAAAAGAACAAAATTTAAATAAACTGGATTTATTGCAAACAGCTGTTAACGCAGCATATGCTATTGACCAGATACTTAATAACCGTAACAATAACAATTTAAATGCATACATTGAGGGTGGAGAAATACTTCTTAATATCCTTAATGATAAGAAATATGAAAGTGACGAGTTAATTAATAAGGCAAATTTAAAATTAAGGGAAATATATGGACTAAGCAGACAGGAATTATCTGAAAAATTATTAGAATTAAAAAAAGAAATACAATCCAAAAAATACAGTAAGAATCAAATTAAATTTTTCCTCAACGTTTATACTGCCATAAAAGAAATGAAAACCATATCATATAAAGCTGATTAATAATGTCAAATTTGGATGATATTAATCTTCAAATAATGAAAAACAAAATTAGTTTCTATGATCATAACTTAAATATTCTCAATGATAAATATAAAGGCAATCAGACTTTTGATATAATCATGTCACGATTTAAAAAATATATGGATTGTATTAATAAATTATTATGCCAGGTTAGTATAACCACAGATAAGCAAATAAAAGAAGATTTATTAGATACAGCCAGTAAAATGATATGTTCTAACATAAATGATTTATACTTGATAATCTCAAATATTTTAGTTACAAATGATAATAAACTACACCGTATTTTGGATGGCATATCATTAAAACTTAAAAAGATATTTAACATAAAGACCGATGTTATAATACTGGATGGTACAGACTTTTTTTCAACACTATTTTTTACAACCAAATACACAAAATTATCATTAGATGCCATGTATACGATAAATATAAATTCAAGTTTGGACATTTTAGGTGTCCCGCAAATAGCACATGAGTTCGGGCATATACATATGGATGCAGACCAAGATATATATAAAAACCTATTTAAAGAAATACATCATATTTTTAGTAATTCCAGTTTAGACTATAGTAAAGAAAAAGAAAAAATAGAAGAACTTACCTGTGATATTTTTGCGGCCCATACATTTGGTTTATCTTTTGCATATTCCTACATTTTATCATTTAATTACACATTTAATGAACCCAGTTCATTCCATTTCGATGATTATTTCAGAATTAAATTTATAATGCGCTATTTAAATGAATCCCATAATACATTTATTAATAATTTTATAGCAACTTATAAAAATCAATCGAATGATTATAGAAAATATAATAATATTGTGGATATACTTATTAATATTTATAGGAATTTTTTTGAAGGAAAATTTAGTAAAATACCAATATTAGAAAAAGAAAATCAAATATTAAACTTATGGTTTGAAAAACTATTTGATCCTAAAAACAACTTAAAATTTAATGATATAATCAATTCCGCAAAATATTCATTTAATATGGAATAAACTTTCTTATTATTCCATTGCCATAGTCATTAAGTAAATTATCCATAAAATGCAGTGGTGCCGGGTCTGAGAATATATGATTCGGTGTACTCCAGTTTAAATAACATAAAGAATGTATATCCTCCAATATTTTTTTCTTATTTAAATTGCCCTTAATTTGTTTAAAGGTTATTAATTTCGTTGAGGGTGTTCCCTGGCTTTTTTCATATTCATAAGAACCAGTATTAACTAAAATATAGTTATTTTCATCCAATTTAATGCAGTCCCCAGAGTTTGGCTTGATTATAGTATTTTTTTCAAATCTAAAAATTCTATATGGCTCCATCTTTTTATATTCAACTATGGCGAATTCATTATAACCATATTCTTTAATAATTTTATTTAAGGCATTATACTCATTTTTTGATATATTACCATCCCTTACATATATCAATGAATTTTTATTTTTATCAATTTTATTCATTATGCGGGCTAAATCCCTGTATTCAAGATCTTCACCCTTTATTGGCCTGGAATTTTCTATTGAAAATAATCCTGAAATATCATTTATAAAGCTGTATCCAACATAGTTTGCATTGCCCCTTCCAACATCTAAAAAAATATAATTGTCATAATTAAGATCCTTTAATAGCCACGGAATATTTCCTGCCCTTAATAGAAAAGAAATAAGGAAATTTCCAATAATGCCGTTTGTCTTTGCCATTCTTTTAGCTGTGTCCAGGCGCAACATTTTAAATGCTATTTTCTTATCCTCTATTAGTTCAGAAATTTCATTATAAACATCACTATTATCAGATATTGCTATTATTCCGCAATTACCTGCATTCGTGGATATATCCTTTTTAATATCTGATATTTCGTGTC
Source organism: Thermoplasmata archaeon (assembly GCA_021797555.1). GTDB lineage: Archaea > Thermoplasmatota > Thermoplasmata > Thermoplasmatales > Thermoplasmataceae > Ferroplasma. The sequence continues at coordinate 146,381 of JAJZZM010000005.1, read as the reverse complement.
CTAATGGTATATATTTATTTGGAAGTTCAAAATTAAATCTTTCCTTTCCATAACTTTTTATTAATTCATAAATATTGTCTGTAATGGCCTTTTCTAAATCAGAATAAATAAAAATATGATCTAAGGGGTTAACTCTTAAAAAACCATGCCATAATGATCTGTTAATGCCCCTGTCCGGTTTAAGGAATTTTCTTACTGGTTTTTTAAAAGACATGAAATTTTCTTCAATGTTAAATGGTTTAAAATTTAGATTTAAATCCTTAATTTTTATTGATTGCAAATTAAAATCTTCTACAATGCCTTTTATTTTCTTATATCTATTATAGGTATTTATAAAAAATTTACTGCTGTCATAATCCATATTACCCGCTGTGTTATATAGAAATTGAGGGCTGTAGGCATAGCTGCCTGACATTAGAACATTTTGATTTACGTCTATTGGCTCAGTTTTATCATATTTATTCATAAGGTAGTCTACTAACTTAATATTGTTTTCGGCAATACAAAAATCGCCAACTTTGGTGTCGGTGACTGTGCTTATAAATATAAATCTTTTTGACAACGAATCAAATAATTTTACAACAGGTTTAGATTTTAAAGTTTCTTTTATGCTCTCCATATAATTTTGATTAACAATTTTTTTAAGCACCTTGTATTTATAATCTATAGCCATTATTATTTTTCCATTATCCAGAGTATTGAATTTAAGCTGAAAACCATTTAATGTAATCATATCATCTTTATAGAAAATATTTTTATTATAAAAATGATCTTTATCTATAATTAATTTGCCATAAAGTGTTTTTTGAAAATATTTTAATAATAAATCGCTGATATTATGGTAATTTATGGTATCGATGGATTCATATGGTATTATCTCCAATTTATATTTATCTATGTCAATATGGTTATTAATGGGTTGTTTATTTAATATTCCAATTATTATATTTTTGCCCCATAGATACGAAAAGACGCCGTCTAGATTTTTTTCCATATTACGTATTAAATTTTTTATTTCTTTATTATTTGGTGGCGATAATATGTTTGATATTTTAAAGTAATATAATCTTTTAATGATATCGCTTACCTTAAAATTTGAAATATATGTATTTGATAAAACATGTTTATTAGATGATTGCATTAATTAAGTAAAGGCTTTTAATAATATAAAACTAATCGTTTATTTATTTTAAAATTATTATATTATGAATATAAGTGAATTTTAGCTAACTATTTATATCGTAGATTAATAATATAAAATTTTTCTAATTAAAATTAATCTACCAGAAAGTTGTGTAGTAACAAATATATTCACAAATTAATCAAAATAAATAAAAATTAAAATTTAGATAATTAAATAATTTATTTTGGTTTATTTCCCCTACCCTTTCCTGAGGGATTACCCGTGCTACTTGGATAATTCGGGTTAGGTGGAGATTGCTTTGATGCCTGATTTCCAGAACTCTTCTTTGCCACATTAGATATATATTATATGATTATTTAAATATTCCCAAATCATTATAAATCTTAACAAGAAATAAGAATGTTATATATTTATAATATTAATAATTCCAATTTTATGTGCTGTACAATTATTATTTCCTTTATATACTTAATAAGCTTATATGATTTCTTTTTATCATTATATTGTTTTTATATGCTATTTCAGTATAACAAAAAATTAATTGGTGAATAACCAGTTAATAATTGGTAAATATCTATTATATCTAGGAGTGATATATTGATTAACATAAATACAAGTACTTTAATAATATAATTAACAACATTGATTAAAATTGCAAATAACAATTATAGAATCAAATATTTAAAAAGTAAAAAATATGAAATTTTAAAATCACTTATAATAAAAATAAATATAAATAACATTGATTTAAAGCATTATTTATTATTTAAGAATTATTTTCCTTTACTTTAGATCTTAAACCTCTTAAATAATGTATTTCATATAGTTTGGAATCACATCTATGAAATATCTTTGCTACTTCTTATAAGTTTATTAAACTATTCATAACAAATTTTATTATACCAAAATTATCTATGTTTTAAATAAATATTAATATATTAAATTTAAATCAAAAACAATAAAAATGTTTTAATATAGTTATTTTTTATATGCAAACATTCATAGGGCTATTATTTATATTCTTCATATGGAAGACCCTGGAGAAAATCTTGTAGGACAGTATTTAAAATATATAAAAAATTGTGATTTTGTTGAGTATAATCTTCAGACAAAAATTAGGCAGGGAGAAATTGATGTTGTTGGCATATCCAGCTCAGAAAGGAAAGTATATATATGTGAAGTTGCCACCCATCTTACCGGTATTGGATTGCAATATACCAAAAATGGACATCCAGATAATGTAAACAGGCTAGTTAAAAAATTCAGAAATGATATTGAGTATGGAAATACAAATTTTAAAGATTTTGAGCGGGTATATATGCTCTGGACTCCTGTTGCAAAAAGCACTGGGAAAAATGCAAAAAACGATCCTTTTAAGGATCTTCAGGAAATAAAAAATAAAGTAAAATCAGATCATAATATAGACCTCACCATTATTGCTAACAGGGATTACATGAATGCAATAGAAGAATTGAGAAAAGTTGCTGCAAAAACATCCTATGCAATGACCTCACCTATTATGCGGTTCATGCAAATTGAAGAGACATTGAAGGCCAAATTTCAATAACTAAGCAGAAAAGAAGTATACAAATTAACAGAAAATAATTTTTCACTTTAAATTCATTGTATGTGTGTAATTAAGACTAATTAGAAGCAAAAAGGAATAGGAACTTCTAATAAATAATACACGCCTCGAAGATCTTGATAGAGAAAGAAAGCTGGAGAACTGGAAAGAAATTTGAATTTTTTAATGTAATAAAATTTATATCAAAATTATCTATATACATAAATATAAATGTTATCAATGCTTTTATCAATTTCTTTTAGATTAGATAGTTTATTTTTAGCGATGTACTCTCCAGGATCTCTCTTGTTAACTTGACTCTATCAGAACTGGATCTAATTAATGGAAGTTCTATTTCACGAATATATTTTATAAATCTGGAAAGAAACTTAATTTTTTCTTTATGATTTGAGAATGTTTCTTTATTAAAAGGTGTTAACAAAGATTTTGAATTGTTCTCACTGACAAATTTTGTTATGACATTTTTAAGTTCGTCAAATTTTTTATTGTATTCATTATGTTTGATGTGTACTGTCTTCATGAATACCTCAATATATTCTGGATTCTGGTCAAAGAGATTCTTTTCAAAGTTAAGAATAATTCCCCAAACTTTTGCAACCTCTTCAAGTGCTATTTCTAGAAGTGCAAATCTGGTTGGTATACTAACATTGTGTGAATCTTTAAATAATCTTTCAGCATTTGAAATGCCTAATTGTGTATATTCTAATGTTGGTGGTATCTTTTCAATTATGTTGATCTTTAGCGTGTTTAATTTTATGTTTATAAGGTCTGCTTAGTTTTGTATTGAATATGCTGGAAATGTTTATGTTTATTAATCCTGCCTGTTCCAGTGTTAATTTCAGCATAAATGCTGATTTTTGAGAAATGATAGTTAATATTATTAGGTTATATATTATAATATATATCAAAGGCTGATAAAATGTCGCTTAAACTTTTTAGGGGAGGAACATTAAACGAGGATGGAGAAAAAGAACAGCTCTCTCAAATAATAGATTTATTAATGGCAAATTTTAATGATAGAAAAAATAATGTATATCTTGTTGTAGACCCTAAATTCCCAGGTTCATCTTGGATGCCACAGATTGATTGCCTATTTTACCGAAACGGTCAAATTGTCATCTTGGAATTAAAAAACATAACTACTAAATTTGAGCCAACATTACGTCAAGATGAAGCATGGCAAGCATTTAATGCTGATGGCAATAAAACAACAATTAATAAGGAAAGAATTAACCCATTTTATCAAGTTAGGAAACAAAGACGTGCTCTAACAAGTTATATGATTTATAATAAAATAGTACAAGGTACAACCTCCCAAAATTTAAAAAAACAAATTAGCGATAAAGTAAAAGGATGGATAGTTACTGGTAAAGATTCTATTCCAACTATAATTAAACACCCAGATATGTTTTGGAGTAAAGTAGTACCAATTGATAATTTAGTTGATAATCTTTCATATATTGGCACTAATGATAGTACGGCAATAACAGAAGATCAATTTAAATTATTATTAACGAAAACAAAATGTATTGAGGTAGATATTAATGAAATATTTTTAACGGGTGTGGCGCCAAAATATGATGCTGGTAGATCCCCCATAGTAGAGAATATGATTACTTCAGAAAACCCAATAGAATTTAAAAAAGCAATAAAATATAGCGAAGAGCTATATTTTATTAACTATTTTGATAAGTTTAAGAATAGCATCAAAACTCTCCAAACAAACCTCAAAAAAGATGTTTATTCATTGCTATATAAGTGGTTATTGGAATTTCCAAATAAGTTTTCTCCTGAAGATGCAGCATCTGTCGTTAATATGGGAATAAAAGATAGTGACCCCAAAATAAGAGAGGAGTCCCTAAATTTTTATATAAACACACCATACAATTTATCAGATAAACTCAATATTACTGTTATTGAAGGTCTTAAAACCGAAAGATATTTTAATATTATTAAATTGTTTATTTATGCAATTAGAAATATAAATAATACCGTTCTTGCATCCAAAGCCCTCGTATCATATTTTAGGGACAATCTGGAGCATCAATACATTAACTCATTACTAAAATTTATGCAGTTAGGCAAACAATCTAAATACGAAGATAATAAATTAATAACAGGTGAATACTATACGGCCGAAAAATTATCCCTAGAATATGGCCAGACAATCAACACATGGTTAGAGGTTGCTCAAGATATAAAAACAGAAGAATTAAATAAATGCATATTAGATTTTATTAAAATCCTTAAAAGTAAATTTCAAAATGAATTGTATGATAGTTATTGTCCGCAAAATACCTTTATACAAACAATAGAAGCACTGGGAATTATGAAAAATGTAGGTGCCATTGAGGTACTCACTTCAATATTATCAGAATCGAATTGTATAGATATAAAATCTGCTTCTATAGAGGCTTTAGGTAATATAGGAAATAAAAGTGTAATTCCAGGGATTCGTAAATTTTTAGTAAAAACTTCTGAGTATGATGCTGATGATGCAATTATCTTGATGGATAAGGCTGCATCTGCCCTAGCTGAATTAAAGGATAATGAATCCTTTAATATAATATGGAATGAGTTCCTAAATCAAAGCGTTGATAAAAATATCAGATTTCATCGGCAGAATATGTTTAGAAGTCTTCTCATGCTTGACAAAGATAAACTGGAAAAACTATTATGGGAAAAGGTTGATAGACTAAACTATTCTGCACAATCCTTTTTATTGTATGCAGATTGGATTAATGAATGCGCATCAATATATACTATAAGGAAATGTAAAAGTATCCTATTAAAGAAAGAGCTATCAAACTTTAATAATTTGCACAGTCCGGCAACTATTCTTATGTATACCATATGGAAAAATTCCGAATTTAAGAACACCGGAATACAAACAGGATTATATTTTTTGAAATTGGGAAGAATAGATCTAATAGAAACTGGAATTACCATAGCAGAACCACATTTTCTTAATTATCCTATTGAATTAAATCAGTATCAAAATATTGAGGCTGATGGAGTATTAGGCGCTATTAGTGAAATATATGTAAAACTCGGTTTACAGGATAATATAGAAACCCTATTCCAAAACCGTAGTATAGAAGACAGAAACTATCTTTTCTATTGCCTAGAAAGAGTTGCCCCAAAAATGTATTTTGAAAATTACATCATAAACTATGATGATAAAAATTTAATAGGAGAATTTATAATAGGAATTCAAGGCATCTATTTAAAGACTTATAAATATGTTGAAGCAATACTAGAGGACCCTAAATATGAAATCATTTTTTGGAGTATGATAAAATCCATGAAAAAGGTGGAAAATGATAAGGATATTCAAAAAATCCTAATTGATTATGGAAATAATAATATAAGAAAAATGTGGATAGGTCTAGAATTAGATGAGGGTGATGGTGTCTATAACATATTAAGAACAAAATACAATTATGGATTGACATGCCTATTTAATTATTTTGAGAATTTGAAGAAATGAATAATAAAAAGCAAAAAAATTAGTATATCCTTTTTATCTAAAAATATGGAATTACAAAATATAAGAAAAATAATAAAAAAGAATAGCAACTATTGCATAGATATTATGACTCCATGGGATGATGTTTGCACAAATCCTAAAAACTCCAATGAAAATAGATTTTATGATTATATACCTATTATGAAAGATAATGTTGTTTCAAGTTTATTAGATCAGGTTAATAAGAAATATTATGATATAAATAATAATTATTTTATTAATGAAAAAGATGATTTAATATCAGTATTAGAAAAAATGAATAAATTGTATAACGATAATAAAATAACTTTTTTAATTGTTGGTAATGCTAATAATCACTTAGGAATTATAAACCATAATGATTTAAATAATCCCTCTTTTATACATATAATGTGGGATATTTTTTATAATTTTGAAATAAAATTAGGAAATTATTTAAAAGATAGTTGTAGCTATGATAAAAAAATAGATTGTTTAAAAGGTATGGATAAAAATATATACTACCGTGATAAAAAATTAAATCAGGATTTAGAACCTATTTTTTATTATAGTTTATCTAATAAAATAAAGCTATATAATGATAATAACACAGAAAATAAACTACAAATAGAAGATATAAAGTTTAGAAACAATATGGCACATCCAAGAAGCAAGCCCAAGGTAATTAATAACAAATCAGAAATACCACAATTATTGAAGAGTTTAGAAGATATAGATAAATTTTTATCTTAATTAATAAAACATATTTTAATATTTATATTATATATTATTTATAATATAAATTTTCTTAAATTACTTTTTAAAATTATAAATAGTATAATAGAAATTATTAAATGTATTTAATATATCAATATATATGGCATCTGATAATTATAATAATGCTTTAAATGAACTTAAATCAATGTTAAAATTAGTAAATCAAGAAGCAAAAATTTTTAAATGCAAAGATAAGGTCATAAAAGACTTTAAAAATGATTTTTCGCATTCTAATGTAAAATCACTAAAAGAAGAACGTTTAAAATGCTTTCTGCATATGAGGAATAACCATCATTGGACGGGCTTGGACAGGCAAACTAAAAATTTATTACAAAATTTTGATAATCTTAAAGATGCATTATATTATGCTACAGATGAAGCAATAAATATAGAACAAAGAATAGACTATGCAATAAATAAAGTAAATGGATTAAAACTGGGAATTCTCACACCAATACTTATGATCACCAATGAAGATAAATACGGTGTGGTAAATTCTAAAGTAGAGGCTTTTTTTAAAGATTATGGATTAATGCCAATAAAAAATAAAAAAAGTAATGAAAAGTATAAGCACATTAATAATGGTATTGGATATGAACAAATAAATTCTATTTTGCATAAATTTGCAGAGGATTTAAGTATATGCCTATGGAAACTGGATGCCCTATTTTTCTATTATAGTTGCATTAACCATACAAATAATGAAATAAGAGATGAAATAAAAAGTCGCATTGGAACCTTTGATAAATTAAATAAAGATGAAAACAATTTTGTTGGTATTGCAGAAATTAAGAAGACAAAACTAAAACCTAGTCAAGGCGGTATAACTGTAAAGAAGTTAAAATGCATTAATGAACCTGTGATTTTAAGCATATATAATATAGAGGGCAATTTTTATGAATACACTGGGAATTATTTAGAATGTAGTTATCCAAATACAGGTTTTCAAGCAAAGGCTGATGATATATTTTTTGGCATGACTTCTGTAATGAAATATAAAATTCCAATATTCGTATTATTGGAGGATAAATCATGTAACAGTAAAATAAAAATACAAATTGGATTGATTGAAGATTATGACAGCAATAGACATAAATTTTTGATACATTTATTAGATAATTTCCCAAGTTTCGATGAAACAAGAGATAAAAATGAAAAATTCAACGATGATGAATTTGAACCTTTTGATTATAATGATGATGTTAAAAAAGCATTAGTGAAAATTAGAGGAAATCAGGAAAAATTTAGATTTGATATTTTAAAAATATATGGCAATTCCTGCTGTGTATGTGGTTTTAATAAAGAAAAAGCTATTGAAGCTGCCCATATAATTCCGAAATCTGAAAAGGGTACGGATGATCCAAGAAATGGTTTACCAATGTGTGCCAATCATCATAGACTTTTTGATGCGTATTATTTTGCGTTTGATAAAGATACAAATGTAATAATAAAAAAAGGAGAAAATTTAAATTCACTTAATATAACTAAAGAAAATCTAAAACACCTTAAAAATTTACCTAATGAAAAAGCTTTATTAGAAAGAGAAAAAATATTTAATAAATATAAATTAACAGAATAAAGCTAATACCCCTATTATTAAAATTTTTAATGAAATATACAAGTTCAATAATATATTATTCTATTAATCTTGTAAGTACTATATTTATTAACAGAAAACCGTGCATAATGTATGTTAATATAAACGCCTTTAATAATGATTAATTTTATGCACATATATCATAAATAAAGCAAAAGAAAAATTACTAATAAAGTATACAAAAATTTATTTAAAAATATTAAAAAAATTTTTATATTGAAACTATATATAAAGCTTAATGAATATTTATAACATAAATTCAAAGAAAAAACCATCAATGGCATTTGTTAAAAAATATTTTTCCTATGGATACATTTTTAATAGCATAATAAAAAATGTTAATATATATCTAGTGGACCCAAATCTTATGGATACTATCTACCCACCGTTCAAGGACCCTAGTGAGGAATGTGTTTTATCATTATTTAAAGAAATTTTCCGCACTAAAGAGGAAACTGAAAGTGAAAAGTATTTTGATATAATTAAACAAATTAAGGATAAAAATAAACAATTTTCAGAAATCTTTGAAAGATGCCCAAAAGTGGTATACCCCACTCTTGGTTGTTATGTTAATACTATTAATTCACAAAAAAAACTTTGATAAAATAAGAAATTATTTAAAAAATACTGAATCAGATAAATCTAAAGAAATAGAAAATATTGAATCTAAATTTAATAACAGTGATTCAATTTTTATTAGTTATGATAGAATAACTAAATGCAAAAAGAATGGTTTTAGTTCAAGCCTATCATTTCTTGCTGTCCTCTTCCATGAACTAGCACATGCTTTTATGGATAATAAAACTGGGAAAAGCCTTAAAAATAAATATTTTGAGGATGTAATTGAGGAATCACTTGCTGATGCTTTGGCATACAACTGTTTTGTGTCTACAATGCACCAATCGGAGGCTTCCAGTTTCATTTTTATGGATGGTAAAGCACTTAGATACCATGGAAGTTACTATTTAAGCGAAATTGGAAAAACAAGGCCGATAATTGATTTTGCAAGAATGTGGAAAGATAAGGATATTAAAGGGATTTTTAGCCAGCTAATACTGCGCATTCCAGAATTATTTTTTGATCCCGATTATTTTGAATTTATATATCGTTTTTATTATAGATGGTCTCATCGTTTTTTGGAAGAATTAACAAGTGATGAACTGATTGATTTTTTTGGGGCATATATCCTTTATTATTCCTTCTATGGAATTTAATAATTTAATAGAAAAGTCAAATTTATATTATAAATATAGTTTGAAAATAATAATAAAAATTCTATCAAATTTTTGATATGGTGATAAAAAATATTTTTAGAAATGAATTTTAAATTTTACACTAATTATAATATTTAATTTGAAATCACATTAAATACATACAGAATTTGCAATATATTTATATCTATTTAGTTTTGTTTAACATATAATAATTATAACTAATAATTCATTGTTTTAATTTAATTTTTATCAGCACATAAATTTTACCTATTGCATAGATTGTGTTATAAAGAAATTTAATATAATTTAAGGTTAGAAAGCGAGGTTTTTATTTACATTTATAAATCATCACCACTTCTTGCATTCGTTAATTTGCTATATGTAGTAAATTTAGGCCCCATAAATTTGTAGTTATTCCCTCTAGGTATAGGTTTTATGTCTATTTCCTCTCCAAGTTTAATAAATTTCTTACCTTCTGAACTTAACTCTTCAAGATCCTCTTTTTTATGGTCAGGAAATTCACCATATGTATTGGGATTTAAATCTTCTACGCTTTTTACTTTATATAGTTTATTGATCTGATGGTGATCAGCATCATAAAGAGCAAGGTAATCTGGTATTCTCCTGATATTTATAAATCCCCATGCATTATGCTTTTTAATAAAATCCAGTCCTGTTCCTGGTCCAAAATCCCGGTAAGACCTTATTAAAACACTTTTATCATTTTCATTTGTAGGGTTATCTTCTCCAATTGTTTCAGATTCATTATTATATTCTATTAAAGTTTTTAAATGCGAATCTATGAAATATGATTCAAGTTTTGTCTCACTTGATACTGTTTTAATTACTAATTTTTCTAATTCCCCTGAATGGTTAGCAAGGTATTCTTTTAACTTTAAAATTTTCTTTCTATCAGCAATTAATTCTTCCAACATGTCCGGGAAATTGTCTTTTGAAATAGCTAAAAATACCGAAATGTCAGCATCATCTGGGGAATACCTCCATTCATAGTCAGGAGTATCATTATTAATATCTGAATTTTTCATGATAACCATGTGATTTCCATTGTATACAATGGAGTACTGGCATTTTAAAATACTGGCATATCCTGTTGCCTGCTCTATTTCTTTTTTAGTGATTTGATTGTCTGGGGACTTTGCTTCAATAACAAATGAGCCTTTTTCAGTTTTTATGACATAATCAGCACGCAGTGTTGTAGTTCCAACATGTACATTAGCTTCAATTTGCACCTCATTATAGTCTCCGATATCATAACCTAACTCACTTAGAAGTATATCAATTACCTTTGCTCTGAAATTATTTTCATGTATATTTGTCATTTCCCCGCCTATTTTCACCAAATTTTTAATTTTGTTTTCATCCAAATATATCACCATATAAGAGAAATTCCTCTTCAATGTTAAACAGTATGTTATATTTTAAAGTTTGTTTAGAATTAAAAATATTAAATAAATATTTGCTGTTTATAAAACTATATATATGATGTTACAGACCAGGATTGAATAATTATTATAAAAAGTAGATGTAAATATCTTAAAAATCATAACAATGTTAGTACCTAAAGGTTATTATAAAAATAATTAAAATTTTATTTTAAAAGTTTCCAGGAATTTCATTAAATGAATATATTTTTGTCTTTGGTGGTACAATTGAAACAGCTATTGGTTTGGGGTATTTATTTGCATTATTAATTAACTTTGCATTTTTTCCTATGTATATGGAGTTATTAACCAAAATTATTCCAACGTTATCTAAATTATTTGATGTTAAAATTGAATCTATTTTGTTTTTTATATTGTTTAGATTATCACCAATATTAACACCCACAGCTATATATAAATAATCAAGTTCATTTGAATCATAGTATGATTTTAGTTGCATCACATCTATTTTAGTGTAATCTGATTTGCATTCTATGCCTGTTATCTTTCCATCTATTAAAACAACAAAATCTATTATATATTTTCCTGTTCTTGGCGATTTTCTATTACCATAAACTTCCTTAATTCTTTGTTTTATTTTAGGTCCCATAGAATCCATTGCATTTATATCTGCTTCATTGGTATTTATCAGCATTCCATTTCTATATATTCCCCTTTGCACATTTGAGGAATTAAAAAGCGGCGCTTCTGCTGCTATTAAAAATACCTGATTTCTATAATATTTCCATATTTTATATTTTATTTTATCCTCAAATTTATATTTACTAGGGTCAATATTATTTTGTGGTATATTTAAACCGGCCTGATTCAATATATCCACATCACCAAAAGGATTAAAAGCCATTAACCCGATATTATTAAAAAATATTTTTAAATCATTATTAAAATAATTATTTATATAGTTATTATAAAACTCCTCTTTTTCTTTTTGATACTCATTTTTTATTAAACTGGCTATTTTTGGTATTTTATAAGGATATTTTACAACGCCGTACCCTGTTCCATTTACTGCATTTTGATGTGATAGCCTTGCCATAATTAATCTGTTTATTGTAAATCCGCGCTTTTCATGATTGGGGTTCAGTCTATTATTTATTAATAAATTTGCAATATCCAGTTCTGTATTGTATGTAACCATAAAACCAAGGATAAGCTTATTTAAATACAATAGATAATTATCAATCTGGTTTTTACTATATTTTGCTATGGAGATTTTGGTCTCTATGCCGTTTAATTCATCTATGTAGATATCGAGATATTTATTATTAATATTTAATTCGCCCAATGGATTATAAGCATCCAATGATTCCATGATTGAATATTTCAGGCTTGCCTCCTTTGTGAATATGGACTTAAATACCTTTAGCATGTAAAATATATCATTTCCTGTGTTATACATACTCTGAAGATTTTTTATAATGTCTTATAAAATTAGGGCTTTGTAATTCTGTTTAATAATATTGCATATATTGTACATAATTATTAATTGTTTCATATAAAATATATTTTTTTATTATGGCATATTAAAATATTATACAATATTAAAATAGTACATCCCTACCATTTATTTCCTTTTCATACTCCAACATATCAAGAAGCCTTGATCCACAGGATGGGCATCCAAGCTTTCTGCAGTTTCTGCAAAGATTGTGGTATTTCTTGCATTTTGGGCAGTATAAATGTACCTCCTGCATTGTAAATATAAGACCTGTATTTATATTTTCAAAATCTATACCACATCTATCACATTTTCCTGTAGCTTGAACTAACATAATAAACATGATATATTATTATAGATAAAATTTTTCAAGATTAGAAATATGGTACATAAATTAATTTGGCAAAGAATAATCTCACTATACTATATATTTTAAATAATTTCTTCTATTACTATAATTATTCTCTTTATGGACTTATTTACAATTGTTTAACCCTGTAAAGTCCAGTAATTCATTGCAAAGATATAATTTTCAAAGTTTTCAACAACAAAGATATCTAACGAACATTATTTTCCATCTCCTTTGATTGCTGAGTTTCTGAATCGAGCAACCTTGACCCATAGTCCAATGCTTTTTGCCATGTACTTTTCCTTATAAGGCCTATATACCCACCTATAAACATAGCCATAAATAATGTCATGCTTGTGAAAGCTATTTCTGGAGAGGCATGTATGAACAGATATCCTTCTATGATGGCGCTAAAGGCTCCTACTAGATTTAGAAGACCATTGTATACACCATATACAGTGGCAGATGTCCCAGAAGGGGCTATATCTACGGCATTGAGAGAATAGGAACCAGAAGTGGATTGCATAAAAAATGCTGCAACAGCAAGCAGTACAGCCGTTGGTACAAGTTCGTGTGCACTTCCTGTGAAATAGCTTAGGCCAACCATTATTAGAGCGCCTATCATCGGTAAAACTCCACCCATTCTTCTTGCAGTCACCTTATTATAACGTTTTACAAGATAATCATTAACTAGTCCACCAGTTATAAATCCTATCACCAGACCAACGTCTATAAGGGCAGAATAAATAGCACTTGAACTTACAGTGTGTGCGAATGTAGCGAACATAAGTGGTGGTAAATAATAAAGAAAAGAATACAGCATATAACCATAGGCTAAATACGTTAGAAGAATCCCCCATCCAGCCTGTGTACCAAAGACGATTTTTGCTGTTATTCTCCATGATGAGGCTGCACTTAATTTTTTGGTTTCTATATTTGCTGATTTTGGTTTACCTTCTTCTATGTATTCTAGTTCGCTTTCATTAACGTATTTATTTTCACTTGGAAGGTCTCGCATGAATATGTACCACACTGCTGTAAGTACAAGACCAAGTGCCCCGAACACTACAAAAGTTAATTTCCACCCTATAGCTGCATATATGGCGGCACCAGCCACTAGCCCTACTATTGGACCAAAAGACTGCCCAACACCTGCAAATGTAAATGTCTTTGATTCATCAAACCTGCTGGACCAGTTTTTTGTAATTTTGGAGTTAATCGGCCACACTGGCCCTTCCCCGGCCCCCATAAATGCTCTAACTATGACCATTGAAAGAAAATTGAAAGTGACAGAAGTTAAAATTGTAAATGTTGACCATATACCAAACATAATGGTCATAGCCTTTCTTAGACCAAGCTTATCTGTAATCCATCCCCCGGGGAAGTTCATAATTGCATATACAAGACCCCATATGAAAAGTACCATAGAAACATTTCCAACAGCTACAGCGGAAGTTGAATAGTTACTTAATGGGCCAGTGTACCATCCAAAGGCATGCGCAAATGCCGGCTCAAGAATAACCCATATCTCCCTATCAGCGTAATTGAATTAGTACTTCCTTTCTTCTCTGCAATATTTCTTCTAACCCATATCTCCCTATCAGCGTAATTGAAAAGAATTGCTATAAACATTAAAGATACAACAAACCATCTAAAGCTACTTCTCTTACTTTCTCTAGTAGTTCCCATAATTGTTTTGTTGCTTTCCATAGGGAGAGTACAACATTTTAGTATTTAAATTTTAGCAGAGAAAGAGTTAAGTTGCATAATTTGTATAATGATTTCAACCACAACTCTATTAATATTCTTATTATTCTCACATATTGAGGTTTTCAAAAAAATAATATAATAAAAATGAATGGAAATTTAAGATAATTGGAGTTTATACCACAGAACTAAATTACACATAAATTATTAACGCTATAAATATGTTGTCTAATCATAATTATGATAATTTTTAAATACTGTTTGCAGATAATCTATTAATATGGATTATTATTCAAAGTTAATAGTTTCAGAAGATTTTAATAAGTTAATAACGGAGTTACAAAGTTCACATATTAATTTTAATACAGATGAGATTACAACTCCAAGTTCATTTAAAACATCTGATTATAATGGAAATGGAAATATTAAAGTTTTAGAGAATGAAAATGTAATAAATTTAAATGCTGAATTAGGATATGAATATATACAAAACAATAATCATATTATAAGTGGCTATGATGAAAGTTTAATAAGCATACCTGCTTTAGAAGGCAATGGTTATATGTTTGCCCATAGTTTAGTTATACTGAATCCAGAAAAATATATACCTATTGTAAAGCTTTCTCTTAATTTTTATACCAAATCTAGAACTTTGGTCACTAATTCTACCTTGATAAAATATGCAAAGGATCCTTCTGTTAAATCCAAAATTGATTATGTACAGGATAAAAGCGAACTACTAAAAAATTATACACCTCCAAACTCTATTATATTTATTGACGGACCGCTTATAGGAGGGCAGCTAAGTCAACTTAATATAAATTTAAATGGGGATCTATTAAATAAAAATATAATACCAATATTTATTGTTAAAAATTCTGATAGTTCCTTGATAATTGATAATTTATATAAAGGTCAGTATAATTCTGACTTTGAATTTGCATTTAAAACATTAAAAAAAGGCCAGAGAACTAATTTATATATGTATCAGGACGCATATAGTAAAAATAAAAATAAAATTTTTACTTATATAAAACCTTACGATAATGTGAGCCCAATAAGATTTGAATTACATGAAGAAACATATAAATTTTATAAAAATCAACTAAATAATATATTTAATTGCATTTATTATTTGCTGCTTTCGCAGGGAAATAGTAAAAACCCTCAGCCAAAAATAGTAGCTATTGCTGAGGCATATGCCAGAGAGGTATTAAAAACAATAAACATAAATGATATTATATTTAAATCGGGGTTGGTTCCAACAATGAACTATACTCGATTTGGGTGGTGAAATAATGTTAGTAACATTAGGTGAAGAAGGTGGCAAGATAAAACTAATATCTAAAGAATCAGATAACGATGGAATACTTCCTTACGGTTCATATATAACTGTGGAGGATGGTAATAAAAAATTTATATTAAGAGTAGATGATTCAGCACAAATAAACTCATTTAGCGTTTCACCGATGCTGGCTGATATGGATATCAAACCTTTGCTTCAGGATCAAAAGGTTAGAAATATAGTGCTCGCAGTTCGAATAAAAGAAATACCTCAAAGAGACGATGGTTTAAGCAGTTATATTAAGCCCATGTTATTTGCGAGGCGTTCCAATCAGGAAGAGATCGATTATATAATGAATAACCATAATGGTATACCAGTTTTTTTATCTTCAATGTATGCATATGATTCACAGGTATTAAAGGATGAAAACAAAAATCCGATTTTGGTAAATATACCTGAAAAATTCTTTTTTTATCAAACTCTTATAACTGGTGCAACAGGATCCGGAAAAACAGCAGCAATGAAATATTTATCACAGTATTTTGTGGAAAAATTAGAAACATTAAATGGCCCTGGAGCAGTATTGGCGATAAACGTAAAAGAAGATGATTTCCTATATATGGATAAACCATCTAGAACAGATAAAAATGAAATTATTGATGAATGGAAAGCCCTAGGAGAGAACAGTCATGGAATTGATTCATTTAGGATATATTATCCGGGCAATAATATACCCATGTCAAAAAAAATGGACAAAAATAAAGCTATAAGTATAACAATAGAAACAAAGAACTTAGATCCTGAAAATCTAAGTGGAATTATTCAGAATTTACCTGCAAAAGGCGCAGAACAGATAATAGATATATTTAGACACTGGCAGGCCAATGTTATGGGAAAGAAAGGTGAAGGAGATAAAATGTCTGATTTTATCAGATATTTAGATGACCCAGGCAAAAATAGAGTTTACCCTGTTCTTACAGCCAATGGCGATACATATGATTATACATTACATGCAGCAACACTTAATAGTCTTAAAAACGCTTTTATAACAGCATCTTCATTCTTTGATAATGAAAATGCACAGGAATTAAAAGCATCAGATATTTTGGAAAGACGGAAAATGTCAGTTATAGACCTAAGTCAGAAAAATGCAATTGGATTTGGTGCCATTTTATTAAGGGATATACTCAATAAAATTTATGAAGAAAAAAGTAATGGAAATTCTGATGTACCAGTCCTTGTAATAATTGATGAAGTACACGAATTTTATGGCAATTCCAAAACCTATGAAGCTTTGAAAACTCTTGATGCCATAGCCAGAAAGGGAAGAAGTTTGGGAATAAGTGTAATATTTGCTTCTCAGAATTTAGAAGATATACCTTCAGGTATTAGTAAAGTAGTAAATTCTAAAATTTTCTTTAAAGGATATTCAGAGAGAGATAGAAATAAAATTATAAATGATGAAGCGCTTGGCCCTGGTTATGCTATTTCCAAAATTTACGGATTAAGTTTTGTGAAATTAATAAAATTTCCGTTACCATTAGGTGGTTTATATGAAAAATGAAAATAATGATATTAAAAATTTATTAAAGGAATTATTAACCGATGAAGAATATGAAACTTTAAAAAGAGCGTTAGAATATAATAATTTAAAGGTGGGTAATTAAATGTTTGAACTTGTGTATAAGAATTTACAAATTAATGTTAAAGAAAATTACTCCGAAACTTATGAAGGTAATAACATATGTATATTGAAGGGCCCTAATGATTCTGGAAAAACTACTGTTTTATCATTAATAAAACTTGCATTTTCTAATTTTCAATTAGATGAAATTGACAATGAAACAATGAAAAATAAAATGAGGTTAATTTTAGATAATCCAGATTTCAAAATGAATTTATCAATATCCAGCTATGATAATACTTTCAGGATTAAAATAGAATATAGCAATAATTCAAAACGTGCTGATTACTATATAAACGATAAACCAGTTGGATATACATATTTTAGCGAAGAAACTGAACTTCTCTATGAGGTTCCTGGTGAGGCAATAAAAAAACTTGATGGTATTTTATATGATATTAAAAATAAATTATCAGAATATGGAACTATATTAACAGAATATGAAAATCATATTAATGAAATGTATGATAAATTAACAGAATATGAAAACTCAGAAAAAAGAAGAAAGGAGATAATATCAAAAATAGAATCATTAAATAAAATGTTAGATAGTATGAATCCCACATATGAAGAAGACCTTAAAAATTATCAGGATTTATATAATAAATTTATATATAATAAATATCAAAAATTGGACCTTGAAATTTCAAATATAGAATTAAGAATTGATAATTTAAATAAGAAAGTTAAAAAAAATCAATATAAAAATAAAAAAATCAATAAATATCAAAATGAACTTATTAATAAGGGCGCAAGTGTTTATGATATAATTACATATAATAAATCGTTATTTGATTCATTCATAGAAAAAAATGAGGAATATCAAAAGATTTTTGGGGAAGAATTAAAATTGCTAATTAATAACGGCGAGGACATAAACGAAGAATTAATTTCTAAACTTAATACTTATTTTATTAGTATTAAAGAGCAGGTATTAGAAAAATTGAAAAATAGCGGCAACAGCGAATCAGTTTTGCAATACAGATTAATTAAGCAATTAATAGAGTTAATAAATCAATATATAGATAAAAATCCCGTCATACCAATTTTTGATGACAACGCAAGTACATTACTAGATAAGTTATATAGTGAGAGAAAAAAACTGGAGGATGCTAATAATGAATATACTAAGCTGAATGATTTAAATTCTGCATGTGATCATATCATAAATGAACTAGGCAATCTAACATTAATTCTAAATAATTATAATACCGAAAAAACTAAAAATGAAACAGAGACACAAAGTGATAGTGAAGGTAATGAAGAAGATTACGAATCACAAATTGAAGAGTTAAAAAATCAAGAAAAATCGCTTATAAAAGAGCAGATGCAAATAGAAGATGAATATAACAAACTTACCCAGTCCTATAATAGATACGATCTTGATACTCTAGAAAGAAACTTAAAAACTGCCGAAAATCATTATAAGATGGATAAGGAAAAGATAGACTCATTAAATAAGGATATCAAAGATCAGAAAAACTTAATAGAAAATTTAAAAATGTTTGAAAAACCATCATATGCAATGACAAAAATCGAGATGGAGCTAGAGTTTGATAAACTAGCTCAAATAAAAAAGAAACTTAAAAATTATAAATGCTTTATTGATTTATTATTAAAAAACAATTATAATAATGTTGCTCAAGATAGTTCATCTAATAAATTTTATGATGTGCTGGGCAAATATATTGCAAATATTATAAAGTTCATCTATCATTTACATAAAAAATATTATTTGTTAGGTATAGATTTTATTAATCGTGAGTATATTATAGACCTAAAAGAATCAGATATACAAAAAATTTCATTTGATTCAATTGGAACAGGAACCAGCGCTTTAAATGGACTTATGACCAGAATGCAACAGGATACTAACGGTAAAAAGCTTGTTATACTAGTTGATGAGATTGGTGATATGGACAATAGCAATTTGGAAAATCTAATAAAAAATGCTGAGAAAGAGATAGAATCCAATAGATTATTATTAATGCTTATGACCAGGCCAGAAAACAATGATATGGATACTAAATCAAAAGCTATTTGTGAATCTATAAAATTCACTCAGGGTGATGAAGCTTATGGAACAGGACAGTCACAATAATAATATAATAATTAATTTTTTGGAATCCTTGAAAAAACTACCCGATTTCAAAAAAATAAATGTAATTGATATATTAAAAAAATCATCTACTAAAAGATATGAATATTTTAATAAACTTGGATTAGATGGAATAAATTTGAGTTATGGCGATAAATTAGTATTATCAAGGGAGAATTTAATATATGAAAAAGATGATGATAATTATGTTGTTACATTAAAGGCGCTTATACTAATAGAATATGATTCAATGGATACATTTTTAAATGATTTAAATAAACAATTCCTTACTGAACTATATAAAAAGAATGCACAAAAACTTTCATGGGATGAAAAAACAATAATTCTAACATTATTAGGATTAATAGCGTGTGATAAAAATTCAGCTTTTAAATTTGAAACAACTAAAAATGCAGATGTTTTTCAAGCATGTGCGGAAGATGCCTTAGTATTTTTGCAGGAAAATAATATAGTAGATAGACAATATACTATAGATAAATTATTCAACTATAATGCTAGAGGGGAACATAAAGTACAGGCCAAAATGGCTAGGATAAATGATATAGGTATAAAGACTAATAATATTTACTGTAAAGATACAAAATTTGGTCATTATCTAAATATAATAGTTAATAATAATGTTAATGTTAATAATCTCTATTCAATACTTAAATTAATTTTCCCAACACTCCCTAATAAGCAAAAGCTTAAAGAACTATTAAATAAAATGTATACTAAGAGGTATGAGGTTTTAAGTGAAGATAGTAATATATCTTTGAAGCTAAAACAGAAATTATATGATGATATAATGATGTGGACTATTAATTAAAAGGTAATAATATGCGAAATTTAACACCTCTAAGATTTCCAGGAAATAAAAGATGGCTTGTAGATTATGTAAAAGGTTTTATAATATATCATAAACTAAATAATATTATTGCTGAGCCTTATGGTGGAAGCGCTTCTATATCTCTTGGCTTACTTGACATGAATATTGTCAATAAAGCATATGTTAATGATAAAGACCCAATGATTTATGCATTCTGGTATTCTGTATTTAATTTAAATGATGAATTAATAGAAAAAATAAAAGAAATGGCAACAAATATTACAGTTAAAAAATATTATGAATTAAAAAATTTTTATAATATTTCTATTAATTCAAAAACAGAATGTGATAATAAAAATATACTTAATTATGCATCTGCATTTCTATTTTTGAATAGAACTTCTTACTCTGGAATTGTTAAAGGTGGACCACTTGGCGGTAAAAAACAGGAATCAAAATATAAAATAGATTGTAGATTTGGAATAAACAATATAATAAATAAAATCAGATACTTATATAAGTTTAGGCAGCAAGTAGAGCTCTCAAATTTAGATGGAATAGAATTTATTAAAGAATTTGCTAATAACTATACTAATAGCTTGTTATATATAGACCCACCATACTTTAAGGCTGGAAAAGATCTTTATAGCTTTTATTTCAACACAAATAATCATGAAATACTTGCTAATTTATTATTGGATGATGAAATAAAGAATCCATGGCTTGTGTCTTATGATGATAATGAATTTATTAAAAGTTTATATTCCAAAAAAGGTATATTCTGTGATAAGGTGCTGACTAATAAATATACATATTTGCATAGGAAATATTTAATTTCTTCTAAAAAAAGAATTGTATATGAAGTATTATTTTCTAACAAAAAAATACCCCCATCTTATCAAAATACCTTATTGCCTCTTACAACTAATTGAGTAGATGATTAATATAAATGATTAACTTTAGCTATAAATTTGTGTTGTCCCATTATTATTTCCTTTATATACTTTATAAACTCATATGATTTCATTTTACCACCATCTTATTTTTATATGCCATTGTAGGTATAACTATATTATCACCATCTGATAATGACTCATGCATCCTTTCATGGTTATAATGGTATACTACTTCATCACATATGCTAAAATATGGCCCTAATGATTTAATTGTATAATTTAATCTCTCTAATTTACCATTTGATTCAGAATAATTTACCTTTGTCAATATATGCTTTATTCCATTATAATCCATATTGTTGATGATCTTTTTTTAATTTTTTCCTTATTATGTATTTTTCTCTTCCTATCAGTTAACTTCATTCTTGGTCTATATCCTCTTATTATATTTTTATTGGGTGTATATAGGAAATATTTACGTGGCAACATAATAATCACCAAAAACATAAAATTTATTAGTTGTATGAATATTTAATTGTAATGATTAATATTTCAATTTATCTTAATAAATGGCTCAATGGTGAAAGAAAATCATGGCCAGAATACAAGCATTATGTGGAAAGATATAATAATTGTCATAAACTCCTTAAAGATATACCATCCATTGATGAATTTATAGATAAGGTTTTGAATTTGCTGTCTGAGAAAGCAAGGAATAGACCTAATAGCAAGGAAATTATAGAAGATATTTTCTCTCAAAAAATCATAATACCCAAGGCAGAAGAAGAGCAAGATAAAGGACATTATAATAAAGACGACAGATTAAAGGAAGATATAGAATACATTAAACTCTTGAGACATGATTTAGAAATTTCAGAGACTGAAGGTAAAAAGGTTCTAGATTACCTTAAAATCTTAAGTGATGAGATTATTGAATTACTTAAAAAGCCATTTTCTGCAACAGGTACTCTTCCATACATGGTATTTAGTGGCAATAGATATATTAAAATATTGAATCTACTGAATCATATAAAAAATAATAATATAGTAGAGCTAGAAAAATATCAAAATTATACAGTTACACAATTAAAGCAAAATCCAAAACTTTATACAGATGACTATAGCTTTTTCCACCTTAATACATTCATATTTGAATTATACGGCATTGTCAATTTACATAAGGCCGGCGTATACATATATAATTCAAGTGTAGATCTCAAAGCCTTCGGATATCAAATTGCAAAACCCGAGAGCTTTGGAGAACTATTCAAATTATTTAAAATATATGGAGAATTTATAGAGCAAAAATATGGAGATACTATCATAGACAGTGATCCAACATATAAGGATTTAAGAGACAAACTGCCCAATGAACTATCAGGTGAACAGAAAAGAACCATTTTAAGGCATATAGAGATAGATCAGTTCTTTTATTCATACTCCAAAAAGAATAAGAAAGAAGGCAATGGAGCTATAAGTCCTGATACAATAACCGCTTTGAATAAAGACCAAGAGACTAAACAACGTACATATAACAAAATTCCAAGAAATATAATTTTACATGGTCCAGTAGGTACGGGCAAAACACGTTTTGCCAGATTTCTTGCTATGGGAATTACTGATAATAAAATCTCATCTATTGAAGAAATAGATAATCTAATAAAAGGTAAATCTGGTCTCGAAAAAGAATATGAAAACAGAGACATTGATAAACAATATGTACAAATAATAACATTCCACCAGTCTTATGGTTATGAAGATTTTATCGGCGGAATTAGGGCAAAGACAGATGATAAGGGCGGAATATTGTATAATCCAGAACCGGGAATCTTCATGAAACTCTGCAATGATGCCCGGAAGCATTTAGATCATAATTATGTATTAATTATAGATGAAATAAACAGAGGTGATATATCAAGAATCTTCGGTGAACTCATAACATTAATTGAAGAGGACAAAAGAGAAAAAGCCATCAATGAAATGAAAATTGCAATACCAAACTTCTATCAAACAGATTCCGATAGCCTATTCTCTGTTCCGAGAAATGTTTTCATTATCGGCACGATGAACGATTCCGATAAGAGCATAGCGTTGCTAGATGTTGCATTGAGAAGGAGATTCATATTCTTTAATGTCCCACCCAACTACGGTGTTCTGGAAGGATGGATTAAAGATGATTATCTAAAAGGAAAAGCGATAGATGCTTTTAAGGGATTAAATGATGTAATAAAAAACAAGAAGGATGCAGATTCACAGATAGGGCACGCTTTCTTTAAAAGCCTTGAAAACACAGACAATGAAAGAAAAGAACTTGTTAATATATTCAAATACAGAATATTTCCTCTTCTTAGGGAAATTTTTTATAGACAGGACAATATTTTAAATGACCTAATTCCGAATAAGTTTGATGAAAAAAGTCTAACCGAAGAAAATATAGAATCTTATTTGGATTACCTTAAAAAATTAGGGAACGAGATTAAGAATGAACAGCAATAATTTAAAAACACTCTATGAATATGAACCATGCACTGATGTTGATGTAATACGTGAGCTTAACGAGCTGGTATCTAATAATGAGGGACTAATAAAATACATGGAAATCACCAGTAAATATGTAAAATTCAGACACTATGCAGGTTTTATTCCTACTAGGAATTACAGAATCCAGGTGCTTCCAAAGATCAGGAATCTTGATGAAGGAGAGAACAAGATCAAGGAAAATCTTATCAAGTTTCTTTTATATGTATTCTCTGGCATGGATATGGAATTTCCACAATCAAAAATTAAAAATAATGAGGATGTACTGGACATTAAAGAAATCATAATACGTTTGTATGCTATATCGCTGTAGGAAGAGATACTGCATGGAGCATACAGGACATATACAAGGTTTTCCGGAGAAAGCAAATACCTTAGGGGTAGGTTGAACATTGGAAAGCAGGTAAACAGAATAGACCAGTCTAGGTTTTATGTTGACTATTTTAATTTCTCAATGAATAATGAATTAAACAGGTTCTTCGCACATGCAAACAAATATTTTATGTGGCTTACAAAAGATGATACAAATGCAGACCTTCTTGCATCCATAGATGGTATGATGCATGAAGAGGATATATCACCATGGAACCATTGCAAAATTTATTTTAATAGAATGAATGAAAGGTTCAGAATTCCGTATATATACGCTAAGATGATACTGGACAATCAATTTATGTTGTCTGGCAATGGATTTAATAATATGGCCTTGATATTTGATATGAACATTTTATTTGAAAGGTTCTTTGCACAGTTTATATGCAGGAACAAGAAAAAAATATTTGAAAATCAAACTCCACAAATAAGAGTTCAGGAGGTTAATAATAATTTTATATATGATAGTAGCGGTAAAGTCATAAGGTTAACAAAGCCTGATTTAATATTATGTTTTAATGAGCGCAGATATATATTTGATACAAAATACAAAAAACTTGATGAACCACAAATAGATAGACCCAAGGACAGATATGATAAAGTGCATTCAATTGCGCAGAGTGATCTTTACCAGATGTACACATATTCGCAGATATACAATTCTCAAGATACTATACTAGTATTTCCAGGATTTGATAGTAAACTGAGTAAACCTTACAGTTTTACTAAAAATGACAATAAAAAACTCTGGATATATATGTTCAAACTAAATCTTAATGGTGATAATTGGGAATCAAATCTGGTTCACAGATTTAAGGAAGATTTTCAGAAGATTATATAGTTGCAATTGAATAATAAAAATAATATAATTATTTTATATAAATATATATCTATTTTTTCCTGTACTTATTTAGCCATGTATCCATATAAATATTCCAAGTTTAAATTATAAGTCTCCAAAGATGGGAGAACTATGACTAATTTTTGGATCAGAAAATTCAATAAAGGCCCTTCTTCCATATTTCCATATTTCATTAAGTTTATTTATGTCATCTTTAAATTTTTCATCGTCATTAACCAAAAGTTTTACGGAATGACCAATTCTAATCCTAAATGAAGGCTCTTCATTAAATAAACCTATTAAACTTTCCATATCCTCGGATGAGTCTTTCTCTATATGCTCATCAAATTTATAAAAAGCCAAAAGTTCTGGAAGCCCCCATTTACTAAGTTTTCTGTAGTTATATTTTTTTTGTTGTTCGTTAATAAATTTTTTAATATCATCTTTATATGTTGGTGGCTTTTCCATATGCCATATTTTATTTATTACATCACTATGATTACACCATTGTTGATGAGACTCTCTGATTTTTATCAAAAGATTATGCTCTAAATAAACCAGAACAGCATAAGAAAATATATATGATGGAGCTCTATTCAAATCCCAAAATGTCAGAATTCCTAAAGGTTCCGATTCAATATTTCTTGATTCAACAACAAAATACAAGGGACTGTCCTCTCTAACTAATCCCTTAGCATCATTTGCCATGATACTTGATAGTTTAGGCAGGCCTGTAGACGCATCCACGCTATATTTATTAACATCTTTTATGAACATATTCCAGTTTTTATTATATAAATCCTTTATATTGATTGAACCAATAACTTTCTCATTTTCTATAACAACCAAATTAAATATTTTCTTTTGTTTAGCTTCATTAATTTTAGCTTCTATATTATTAGTTTCATTCCTATCAATAGCTAGCCAGTTTTCTTTAGGAGTCATTAATGAAAAGGCAGAAAAGTAAATATTATTAATAAAGCCCTCATGTAGTTTTTTCAAATCTAATCCTTCATTTTTTACTGCCATATAAAATCCCATTAGTATATACAAATAACTGTATTTGTATTTTTATATTGACAAAAGAAATCATATAGTAGGCAACATTAAAAAACATAATGAGAAAAGGAGAGAGGGCAAGCCAGATTGCGGAATTATATAACAGTAATGTTGAATCATCAGAGGAAACATTAAAGAAAATATATGATATTATAAATGATATAAACAAATCAAATGAGGAAAAAAATGAGCTTGGATTTCCCAAGGAGGTTTTTGCATTTTATTATCTTATAAAAATATCAAAATATCCTGAGCCGGAGGAATTATCAAATATATTTTTAAATGAAATAAAAACATATAAATCATGGTATTCAAATTCTGATCAGGAAATTACAATAAAAAGGAAATTAATAAAAAACATGCTGTCTAAAAAAGTTTTAAGTACAAAAGAGGTTGCTGAAATAGTAAAGGATACAATGGACAAATTAAAGGGTGCTGTAAGTGAATAAAATTGAATTTGTTAATATGGTCAATGCAATAGCCAATATTATAAATGTAAAGCCAAATGAGATACAGATTAGAAAAATGAAAAGGAAATGGGGAAGCTGCTCATCCAAGGGAAGGCTTACATTTAATTTAACCTTGCTGGATAAAAATAATGATTTTATCAGGAGGTAATAATCCATGAGCTATTGCATCTAAGATATGAAAAGCACGATAAATTGTTTAATAATCTTATAAAAATATATATGGAAAAGACTGAAAACATTAATAAAAACACAATAGAAAAATGGATTAATACAGATTAAAATAAAAATAATATTAAAAATATAATATTGTTTAAATTTATGTTTTCATCAACATTTTATATTACACAGGGCTCAATTGAAATAATAATTAATTTTATATTAAACAAAAAAATATATAGAACCTATAAATAAATCATTGTGCTTGCGGATCTAAAAATACTTCAATACAATCATAAAAACGATGTTAGGTTTTGTGCACCAAACTCATTATATCTACAAATAAATTCAATGATTAATTCTTATATTAATGACGGTAATTTTCATGAAAGTATAAAATTGGATGATATCGCAAGAAACATAGGTTTCAGCAAATTAAGTGGTTCTCAAATAACTGCTGAAAACTTGTCAAAACTATCCAATAGAATTAATAAATTAAATACACAAAATAAATTAAATGTTCCAAAATCTACACTTTTGTTTTTAGATAATACAAAATTTTTTAAAAAGTTAAATAATACTAAAAATAACCAAATCTTCACTATATGTATATCGCTTAGCCAGTATTATAAATTCCTTAAAACCAGAAATTATTTTTCAAATTATTATAATAATGCCGAAAGTTTTGAATCCGATTATATACAGCATTGCTTTACATTAATAATATATTATATAACAGGAATTCAAAAATATATTCTAATAGACCCTAACATAGAATTAGATAGCAAAGATATATTTATAAACATTAATGAAATTGAGCAAAAATATAATGATAAAATAATAAATATTAATTTAGAAGATATTAAAAAATTGTTAACAATGCGATATGATAGCATGGACGATGATAGAATAATTATAGATATGGAATTTGAAAGTAATTCAAGTTTAGATGTGTATTAAGTATGGTGATGGGTGTGGAAAAAAATATATATTTCCAGAAAAAATATAGGATGAAAGATGGTGGGCTGGTTAGCTCTGTAAACTCATTTATACATGGTTATTATGGGCAATTTCTATATGCAAATAAACTAAACAATAACAATTTTTTAATTAGTGCAAGCTTACCTTATGAATTAACCGATATGGGTAAAAAACTTCTGAGATTCGATAGATATCAAAACATAGCTGAAATAAATTATGAGGTGGATAATAACTATGTAAAATTTTCTGGCCTAACCAGAAATCGTGTTATGGCAATAATAGAACAGGAGAAAAATAATAAAATTTTAAAATCTGAAAAGTTATTATTTAAAATATCTCAAAATAAATTTATGAAAATACCAGAAGTATTCGTATTTTATAGACCTATTATTGAAATAATCACTAAACTGCATGATAGTGGATCCATGAAAATTATGTATAAAAAATCTAATATGAAGCTAATAAAATATGGCAAATTCCTTCAAGACTTAAATATTATAACAATTAAAGAGGATAATGGATCTTTAGAATTTAATATTGGTGAGGAATATAAATTAATAGAAAGGAATACAAAAAATGCTATTGAAGATATATTTAATTATGTTTTAGGAAATGGATATGAGTATTTATATAAAGATATTGGTATATATTCCTTAAGCCCTTATATAAAAATATCAAATTCATTATATTATAATATAATACATTTAAAAAGGAATGTTGAAATTTGTAGAGAGGAGTTGAATCAATTTTATAATAACTTATACAATAAAAAAATGCAGGATTATAAATTCAATGTTTATATAGATACATTATCAAATTTTAATATCATAAAAAGAGAAGATGATATGATAAGTGGAGATGAAAACATAACTAAAAAACTGGTAGAGCAGGTTGAATAAGCTAATATATTTTATAATTAACTATCATATTATAGATATAGTTAAAACATTTAGATATAGAAATATCAAAAATTATCATAAATATATCAAATCCTACAAATTTTAATTATAAAAATAAGTTATATAGTAAAAATAAAAGCCTTATCAAACAGATATGAAGAATGAATCAGATATATACTATGTTCCATAGGATGATATTCTAGACTGCATCAATGAAACTTTTTCAAGAAACCTTACGAGTCATTATATAGAACAGTAAGAGTTAAGAAGCTTAAATAATTTTATGGCATCTAAATGAGGTTATCCAATTAATGGAATTAGTTATATTACAGTTTACGATAATGAGAAATTCAGATCATATTGTTATAAAAAAATGCAGGAAGCCCTGGATGATATATTTTAATCGATTTAAAATAATTGTTTAATTTAATTAAGAATTAAAATGTTATGTTCTAATTTTATTGATTTATCTATCATTTTTCTAATGTATTATTATAGACATAAGATAACCTATTACAAATAATATTGAAACCAAGAGAATAAATTAAAAATATATACTATATGGATTATATTTCCAATTTCATAGAAAGAGTATTTATTATAAAAATGTGAAATTAAATGTCTAATAAAATAAAAATATTTTTATTTAAAAATGACATGCGCCACAAATGAAATACAATAGGATCAGAATAAAATTCACACATCACGGATACAGTGGATGGGTCAGTGTATCATTTAGGCGTAACCGTGGTGTAATGTCCTCAGGATTCTCAGCAATCGATGCGAGGTTAACTAACAATATGGTCATTGGATATCCTGTGGTAAATGCCAATGTGTCATTTCATGGTGCAGGCTATGAGGCCATGTTTGGATGGTTACAGGTTATATCACATGACATTGGCGCCGGAGAGACAGACTTCTCAGTTGATATTACAAACCAGTTCCAGGAATTTGCAAATCCGTTCTGCTATTATGGCTACAGACCACGATTTTATGATGCACCACGCATGAATCGTTCTGATATCAAGATGTGGAAGGCATACACATTTCTATGCCCTCTATCACTGTCAAACAATAAAGAATATAGAAAGATCACGCCTCTAGCAGGTTTCACATGGGGATACACAATGTCCGGTGAGAAACCTGAAAGCCTTCTGGAACCAGTACCTGCAGGCAGGGATAATTGGAATATAATTAAAATGAATGTTGCTTCATATTATCCCCATTGGCAGTTCATGGACATGCCTGAGCTTGATATCCTGTGATATTTAGTATGTATTAAATAATATTTTCACTATTTTGCAGTTAGAAAATGTGAAATAATGGTAAACTCCAAGATTCGTATGTGACTAATAAGGAATATTCTATAGGTCCTATAAACTTCAGGGATTTTATGTTTGTACTCATTTAAAGAAAAGAAATCCCGAAGGTCAAGATATATATATGCTTATAATTCTCACATCCATATCGTCATATATCTGAGGCCAAATAAGGTTTTTCATGATTTGTTTACATGTGTATAAGTTTAAAATATCCATAACCATAGAATAATACAAATTTACAGAAATTCCGTGCCAAATTCCTTTAATTTGTACAAATACCATCTCACTTTTAGTTAAATCGCATCTTAAGTTTCACCTTGACTTATCATTTATATTTATACTTAAATAATATTTAAACAGGAACTAACTTCGAGATAACATAGAGAAGAAAAGAATATGAAAATATATAAAAATGAGGAGAAATATAATGTAATTATAATTTTTTGTATCATTCATATGTTTTTATATATTTTTTTGCCTCGGGTCTTGTGGATAGCTCTTTTTCCAACTTATTTTTATCCTGTATTTTGGATAAATAATCTGTCTGCTTGCTGAATATTTCTGCCTTTTTGTTATTAGCTTCTTTATTTTTTATATTAGTTTCATCTTTATAAAAATAATTGAAAGTTGATAAATCAAAATCTATGTATTTATTTATAGGTGTATATCCCATTGGTCCTTCTCTTGGTTGAAATGCAAGTGATGACCCTATAATATCAAATCCAAGAAAAGATAACATAAATTCTTTGGCGATTGTTGTATTTTTTTTACTGCTCAGACGTGGTTTGCTTACATTTGCTGCATAATATATGGGGTAAAAGCCCTCCTTTATGTATTCCTGCTTCAACCTGTAGAGCATTGCCACCGATCTTTTAAATGTATCGGGATTTGACCTCTTGAAATCGATATATAATGGAATTGCATTAAAAGTTCCACCTGAATAAAATACAGTACCTAAATTCTTGCCGGAATAAAATCTGATAAAATCATCCAGCTGTTTATAGTTAATATAAGCAGGTATGTAACAGAATATATTTTTAGTGTTTAATGAAGTTGCAAAATTGTCAAAGGAATCTTTAACCTGTGCCAGTATGCTATCAAAATTATCTTTATTATAAAGGCTTAGAGAATAGGGGGTTGAAATCAGGTGGTCATTAAAAAGCTTTTCAAAATTATCTATAAGGCCTATATCCTCAAACTTAGAAATTTCAGATATATCAGTCTGCTTATCACCAAAAAAGCTAATTATGTTTATATTATCCTTAGTTTCCTTATTTTTAATCTTCTGGTCAATACTATTATTAAAGGAGCTGTAATTTTTTTGGCCTATTAAATTGTCGTGTTTGATGGCGGTTAAAACCTCTGTAAAATAAGATTTATCATATATGGAATTAACCTTTTTAAAAGCTCTGGAAGGTGTTGTTCTAACGTTGCCTTCAACATTAGAGATTTTCATCGAAAAAAATTCATCATCATTTAAAAGTGAAAATTTCATATATGTTAATACATAATTTATTTATATGCTTTTCTGATTATATATTTAGGCAGTATATATATGAGTGATTTAATAAATAAGAAGCCGGATATATTCGAATTAGGCGAAATTATGGATGCAGCTATAATTAACCTTGCATCAGACAAATCAGTAAATGCAATAACCCTCCAGAAGGGAATTTTCTTTTACTTATTATCTTTGAGCAGGCAGGAGGGGTATAACTTCAAGGAAATAGCAGATATAATAGATTTTGAACCATATAAGTTAGGTCCCTTCAGTGATTTTGTTAACGGCGAAATTGAAACTCTGGAAGGATACGGTTATATTAAAGTAGAAAAAGAAAAGAATTCCATTAGAATAATGGCAAGTCAAAAAGGCAGGGATGCTTATAAATTAGATAAAAGGCAAAAAGATATAATAAAAAATATAAAGTTTTTAGTTGAAAATCTGGATCCCATGGAAATCACATTTTATATATATTTCAATCCAGACATATATCCGGATACTGATGGCGATCTTAGACAATATTTTATTTCAAATTCTGAGATAAAAGATAAATTGGAATCAAAGAAAGAGTACTACGTTAGGCAATTATTAAAGAAAAAGGTTATAGACGAGAATACTGCTAATCTGATTCTTTATGGCAATGATTAAAGTCAGGCTTATAGATACAGATGTTCTTTCAAATATACTATTGATGAAGCATAAGGGAAATATTGACTTAAATATTAGCGAAGCAGCCGAACATTTCCAATTAATTACAACTGATATAGTTTGTTTAGAGATTAAAAGTGGATTAAATAAAATGGCAAGAACTAAAATATATAATAAAGTAAATGTGAACGACAATGAAATAGATGAAATAAATAGGCTCGGGGATAGCGTAAAATCTCAACTAATTATTAAAAAAGGGGCATCAGATCCTACCAGATTAAAGGATAGGGGAGAACAATCATTGGTTAATTTAAGCAAGGAATATAAAAGCAACATAAAGATTGTATCAAACAACAAAAAGGATGTAATTAAATTTTTGAGAATAAATAATTCGAGCACATCAATCTATGAAACGCCTTTTGAATTTTATGAAGAACTTTACAGATCATGGTTTAAAAATTATAAAGATTTAATTAAATTCATGATATTAGCAAATAACGATTTCAGAGTATATGATAAAAATTCTCTTGGAAAAAATATTTTAAAACGTATATAATATTTTATATCTGCCCTTATTTAGAATAAACCATATTATGCAATTTCCTTGCATAATTGTATATTTTATTAAGGTCTGTAAAATTAATGTACAAAATGTTAATAAACCAAAAACACAGATGAAACAAATAAGAGATTATAATATCATAATTTATAAAACAATAGTTAGAATCTATATAAATTAATGGTAATAAATAAAATACAGATAAATTTAGATTAGTATTACTCACTCTTAATCCAATCCATTATTTTAACCAATTTATTTTTGGATTCTTCTTTTAATTCATCGAATTTTTTTCCATCCTTAAAAAATGTATATGCTGTATATGGTTTATCCTTATTACTTTTACTAGGAATTTCTAATTCACTTTCAAGATTGGGTTTAAAATACCAATATTTGTTATTATTGCAAAGTTCAATTATTTCATTGTTAAGTTTCTCTTGATTTACATCATAATCAAAGATAACAGCATAGTTTATTTTAAATTCATTTAAAATTTTTTGGATATTTTTTATTTGACCTTTACCTCCACAGATAGTTATTGAAACATTTAACATATCTAAATCAACTTTATTATATTCTGAAAATAATTTTAATACAATACTATCAGTTGATCCCTCAACTAATATTACCTTTTTGGCAAAAAATAAATCATTAACAGCATTATCAAACATTGACAATTTATTAAAATCCTCCTTTTCATTTTTATTGAATATTTCTTGTTGAATTTGATTTATATATGATGAATTTTGATTTTTTCTAACAATAATTATATCCTAATAATCAAATATATCTATGAAATTTGAGGAATGTGTACTAAAAATTATCTGAAACTCTAAAGATGTCTTTTTAAACTGTGTTAGCATGCTCCGCTGCATTTGTGGATGCATGTATATTTCTGGCTCTTCAATTAGAAATATAAAACTTCTTGAGTTACCATTTTTTGGCACAACATCATAGTATAAATTAAATAATGCGAATATCACAATTCTTTGTAACCCATTACCTTTATATTTTATATCTGTTTCTATACCATCATTAAGATTTATACCTATTGATTTACTTAATGCATTTTTAATGTCACCTAATGGACTTATATTTATATTCGCATCTATATATTGCTTTATATTATTATTAAAATCGGTTGTGATTTTATATATCATGTTTTTAAATGTTTCTCCAGATAAAATATCGTTAAAACTTTGATTGATTTCTTTATTTTCTTCTAGATATTTAGAAAATATTTTGCCAAATAATGTGGTGCTTGTATTTTCAGATTCCTTTGTTGCATCTAAAACAGCAGGAATATAAATCACATCAGGTAGATTTTCATGCAATATACGTTTCCACTCTGCTGCTTTTATGATCGAAGACCTACCTTTATAATACTGTGATGTAATTTCACTTTTGGATTTACCATCCTTATAACAAAATCTTTCTTGAAATATGGCAGTATCGTTTTTAATATATTCAGATAATGAAGTTGCCTCATTACCATTAAATTTTTCAAATTTTATTTCTATTCTAATCGCTAACTTTTCATTCTTTGTATAAAAATCATCCAGCTGAGGTAATTTATCACCAAAAAATAAATTGATTGCACTCATAATATTACTTTTACCAGCATTATTTTCTCCAATAAGTGCGATAATATCATTGATTTTAATATCAACATTTTTTATAGACCTGTAGTTTTCAATGTGGACCTTGGTTATTTTCATTATATATTCATTCTAATACAAAATAAAACCATATAATAATTTTTGCATTGTTAAAAAATATTAACCATAAAAGAATATATTTATCATTGACAATACTATGAGGCTAGTAACATCAGTTAATATCATTTTTCCATTATCTATATTGATTTATATTTGATATCATAATATAAACATTAATTTAAGTAAAAATTAATCTAAGAAAAGAAAATAATTGAAAATAAATAAATCAACATTGTTATATTAAAGGGAAAACATTAAAGGATAATAAAACCATTAAGGTATATAACAAAACAAAGGTGAGGATTAAATGAATGGAGATATACCGGTTGATTATGTGTTGTTTAAATTAAATGAAACATTCCAAGTAAAGGACATTGCTAAAGAATTAGTGACTGCTAAGGATATTACAGAAGCTAAACTAATTAAATCTGAGAGGGATTTTGATAGGATTCCTATAAGGATAGATGGAAAAATCACCACTTATTACGATTCCAATTCAAATTCAGAAAAGCAAATTGATCCAGGAGAAATTATATCCGACTCAACTGGTATTCTTGAAACTCTTAGCTATCTTTCTAAGAAGGATTTCTATTTTGTTCTGAGTGGAAATGATATTACTCACATTGTTCATTATTCAGACCTTAACAATCAGCTAGTTTTAACACCATTATACACGCAAATATCTTACTGTGAAATTGAAATCCGTAATTTTGCGAGGGAAAATTGTATAAATAATACAGAGAAGGGAATTGAAAACTTTTTAAGTAGCATAAACCAGAATATAGAGGGTGATTATAAAATAGATGTTAAAAGAGCAGTTAAACAATTTAATACAAAATTGAAAAATCAAACACAAACAGACTTATTTGATGAGCTATATTTGGATGATGAGCTTATTTTGTTAAGGGAATTATTTAAGGTTAAACTTAACTCCGATCAATTTAAAAAATTTAATAATTATATTAACCTTTCTGATATCTCTATTCGTTCTTACAATGAATTGAGAACCAATATTATGCACTCTAAACCAGAAATCATAAAACAAAAATCTGATATTAGTAAGTGGTTAGACTTTATGAACTTTTGCCAGAAGGCTATAAATGTAATTAAGGGTAAAGGCGTGTTTCAATGACTGAAGTAGTGGATAGTAAGGATTATGGCATTAATTTTAAAAGGGTCAAAGAACTAATTTCGAAATATGAAGATATTACAAAATCAGGTGAAATAAAAAAGTACAATGAGGAATCAACAAAGAAGGATTTCATATTACCTCTGTTTAAGGCTTTAGGCTGGAACGTGGACAATAGGGGTAAAACCAATGATTATGTAAGTGCTGAGGAAACAATATCAAAGAAAAGAGTGGATTATGGATTCAGAATTAACGGTATTCCAAAGTTTTTCCTTGAAGCCAAATCTTTAAAAGAAAATAATATACAAACAAACCATAAGTATATAGCACAAGCGATAGACTATTCATGGATGAAATCATGTTCATGGGCTGTATTAACCAATTTTGAAACGCTGGCTGTTTACAACGCAGACTGGAAAGATTCAAATTATGGAAATAATCTATTATTTGTCCTTCATCCAAAAGATTTCTTAACCGATGAAAGATTTATATTTCTTTCAAAGAAGGCTTTCAAAAATGATGAGCTTGATGGTATAGCATCAAAATATGGAAAGAAACAGTTAAAGTACAAAATTGACAAGCAACTTTTAAAGGATATGATCAATTTTCGTGATATACTTTCAGAGGATATTGCTAAGAATAATAAGGGGCTCACCCAGGATGATATAGATGAATCTGTACAGAGAATTCTAGATCGTTTAATATTCATAAGAAATGCCGAGGATAGGGGATTAGAGGCAAATCAGCTTGAATCAAATGTTAGGCAGTGGGCATCTAAAGGGAAGGGGCAACTTGTAAAGGAAATTTCTAAAGTATACTCATACTTCGATGATAGATATAATAGTAAACTATTTGCCCATCATCTATGTGATGACCTTTACATTGACAATGAACCACTACAAGAGGTCATAGAGGGCCTTAATCATTCCAAAGATAATTCATACAGATACGATTTCTCGATCATCGAATCTGACGTTCTGGGAAACATATACGAGCAATACCTTGGCAATATCCTCAAGTCAACACCAAAGAGAGCAAAGCTTGAGGAATCAAAGACGCACAGGAAAGAACAGGGCATCTATTACACACCTTCTTACATAGTTGATTACATAGTCAAGAATACGGTTGGCGAATACATCAAGACTCATACACCAGAGGAAATCCGTAAGGTTAGGATACTTGATCCGGCTTGTGGTTCTGGTAGTTTCCTGATAAGAGCTTACAAGGAATTGGAGAACTACTGGTTACATAATTCCGATTTTGCTCAGACCACTCTGGACAGTGAGGAGTTCTATTCAAAGAAGGTAGAAATCCTCAAGAATAACATATTTGGTGTGGACTTAGACCCTAAAGCTGTTGAAATAGCTCAGTTGAATTTATTATTGCAGATATCTGAAAGGAAACAGAGATTGCCTATACTTCAAAATAACATCAAGGTTGGAAACAGCTTGATTGATGACCCTAATGTTAGCGATAAAGCCTTCAAATGGGAAGAGGAATTTCCTGAGATAATGAAAGAAGGGGGATTCGATATTGTGATTGGAAATCCACCATACATAAATATTAAATTATTAACTAGGAATGATGATGGAGAAAAAGTATATTATAAAAGAACGTTCAATGCAGCAGTAGGAAATTATGACTTATATGTTCTGTTTATTGAAAAAGGTATTTCATTGCTAAAGATTGATGGCTTTATTAGTTTTATAGTACCAAATAAATTCATGGTTACAGATTATGGTAGTGGTATCAGGAAATTTATTCTTGAGGAGGTAATAATTAAGAAAATAGTCGATGTATCTTCAATCTCGGTCTTTAAAGATATTGGTACTTACCCCATAATATTCGTTTTTAAAAAGGAATCTAATGAAATTAACAGAATGGAGAATGAAGTGATAACGTTAAAAATTAGTAATGAAAATGATTTTTCCAGTAACGCCGATTTATTCAGTGTCAAACAAAAAGAATATGCAGATAATGAAAACAAAACTTTATTCTTTGGAAATGAGAATGCAAAAAATAGGATATTGAAGAAAATTATAATGAGGTCTAAACCCTTATCTAGCATCTGCACAATAAACAGTGGGACAACTGGATTCGAATATACCAATTGGGGAAAATATATAACGGAGGAAATGACAGATGGCACAATCCCATTCATTGTTACAGGAAACATTGAAAAATATGTATTAAACAGAGGTAGGACAATCAGATATCAAGGGAGAAAACTAGTTAATGCTTACTTTAAGAAAGGAAATGAAGTAACTCAAGGAAAGTGGGAATTGTTTTCATCTAGAAAGATTGTAATTAGAGGCATGGCACTTAGCCTAACCGCTGCATACGACGAATTTGGATGTGCATGTGGTGTCTCCGTTTATACAATTACAAAAATTGACACAAACGTTGACCTTTTTTATTTGCTTGGTGTATTAAATTCAAGATTAATTGATTTCTTTTACAAATCTCAGTTCATTTCAAAGCACCTTGCTGGTGGATATATAGGTTATAATAAGGGTCAATTGGAAAAAATACCAATAGTAATAGCTGATGAAACTCAACAGAATAAAATTTCAGCACTAGTGAAAGAGTATATCACTAACGCCAAAGTTTTATTTAATTTTAAAGATAAAACTGACCAACGAGAGGAAATGGAGAAAAAGCTCGATAATTACAAGAACTCAATTGATTCGCTTGTCTACGAAATATACAATATCAATAAATCTGAAATCAGAATTATAGAGAATACTTCATAAAGCAACTAGATTAGATTTAAAATATCATAACATTAGATACTTTATTTGTCTGCATTATGAAACCGAATTGTCTTGATAAAAATAAGGTTCTGTTCGCATTTATAGATATGAATCACATGCACTAACCGTATCAGGTACATAGGCAAAGAATCAAACAACCTTGACGAATCTCAGGTTATAGGCATAGGTGACGATTCATACCTTGAATATGATAACATCAAGGAATTCTACGACTGGATTTTGTCATTGAAGCCTAAGGATGTCAGGAATAAGGGAATATCTGAAAGGGAATTAAAGAGACAAAAGTCTAAGATTAGATCAGGAAAGTTACTTAAGCCTAAGACCAAGATTGTTAAAATTCTTCTACAATTATATAAGAACCACAATTCTAAACTTTAAAAAATAATATTTTAGACTGTAAATATTAGTTTATATAGGGGTATCATTTTTTGGTCTTATCTATATCCCCAATATTGGAATGGGTCTACTAGAATTTGAACTGTAATATATATAAGCTATAAATATATCTAGTCAAACCATAAATACTAAATTTTTTATAAAAGATTTAATGAAGAGTTATGGAAGATTAAGAACAATTATGGGTTAAAATAGAATGTATAAATATATTTCTCTGGAATAAGAAATTATTTGGTGAGGTAATAAGGGCCGTAAAGCCCGAATAAATAATTCAAGAAATGATGTTGAAGGTTTATTATCCGAATGAAGTTTATATTTTTAAATAAAATTCTGATTAAATATTTTATTATTGTAATTTTCTTAATTTTTATACAAAACCCCTCAAATTTGCAATTTGAAAATAATGCAGTATAACTAAATTTTACTTTAAAAAAATTTAATATTATTTTATTATTATAATATAATTATCAAAATTTAAATTATAATTATTTATAATAGATTATATTTATATAAATATAATTAATATTAAAATTATTTATATTTAATTATATTATAATTTATTTTAATTTATTATATAATTATTAAATAATTTTATATTTATACATAATAATCACAACACATATAATTTATGCATTTATATAACCATCTTATATTATCTCTTTAATGATTAATTTATCATCTTAATAAAAATACAAGCCTTAAATCGTTTATAAATTTGCCATATATAATATACATTACTGTATAAAATATATATTCATTTTCTTAATATCTCTAAATTCCACTTATCTCTAGCCTATAAAATTCCATTTTTCTCAAAATTACCCAAATAATGCAGTATAACAAACGTTATACGGCGTTTTTATTTAAATAGTTTATATACTCAGGGAATTAAGGCCTGATCGCAGGGTATAAGGACTTTATTTCTGGAAGGAAATTAATGAGTATATATTTAATAATAGAAAATAAATACTTTTTAAATATGATTATATAATTTATTTAATAAATATTATAATTTTATATATATTTATAATAATTTATTATATTATTAATATTATAATAATTAAATTAATTATATAATTATATAAAATATTATATTATTTTAATAATATATGTAATTATAAATAATATTTAAATTTTGAAAAGTATTTTTGAAGTTATACTGCATTTTTAGAAAATCATGAAAAATACAAGAAAATACCAATTTAGACTGGAGAAAATATTTATAATGGCTTCTATTTTTATTTGTTCTATCTTAAAATGTTTTAAAAATTACAATATTGAGTCTATTAATAGCATTTTTTATAATTCCTGATTGAAATTAATGTACCTCTAGACAATAAAAAATTTTTATTGTTATCTCCATATAATAATACTGTTATACCATAGTGATATTCTTATTGAGCTATAATTCTATGGCCATAATAATATAATTCATATCTAAAAGTTCAGCTATAACTGTGTCTTTAAGTCATTTATTAAAGTCCATTTTCTGTTTAATAATTTGTTAAAGAACTTAAAGAGATATTTTTATATTTTTGATTAATAACCGCGAATTAAGAACAAAAAAACATTTAATCTTATTTAAAATGTTAATATGTAGCAAAAAGTAAAAATGTATCAATCCTTTAAATACTCAGAGGTAAATGTAAAGTTTGTTGCATTTTAAAAAATAAAAACATTTAAAAACTATTTGTAATATTGATTATTAGAAACGGGTTAAATAATAACCTAAATAGGATTGAAAGATATCATCAATAAACGGAAGGGAAACATTCCACTGGAGGTTAAATAATAACCTAAATAGGATTGAAAGAATGTGATAATCCTATTATTAAAATCCACATTATCAGGTTAAATAATAACCTAAATAGGATTGAAAGATTGATGTATTATATGAATCGCCGCCATATACAGATGTTAAATAATAACCTAAATAGGATTGAAAGATATTTCTGGCTATATTCAATGTGTGGGGGATTTTCAAGGTTAAATAATAACCTAAATAGGATTGAAAGATAATAATTTTCTTCATAATGATGGCAATACACGAAGTTAAATAATAACCTAAATAGGATTGAAAGTCCGTATGATCCGATTTTTTCATTCTGGAGTGATCCGGGTTAAATAATAACCTAAATAGGATTGAAAGAAAATGGCAATTTATTAAATAATGTTAGTGTAATTTAGTTAAATAATAACCTAAATAGGATTGAAAGATATTAATGACCTTGATGTTGGTGCAGTTTATAGTAAGGTTAAATAATAACCTAAATAGGATTGAAAGATAAAGGAAAACGGCGTTGATTATGGGCATGCAAGCATAGTTAAATAATAACCTAAATAGGATTGAAAGGTACGTGCCATTGGCTGTAAAATACTGTGAATATACAGTTAAATAATAACCTAAATAGGATTGAAAGGAAAAAACGGTAAAAAATGATTTTTCAAATTCGTTTAAGTTAAATAATAACCTAAATAGGATTGAAAGATTTAAATGAAGTAAAAAAGTATTCAGAAGATGCCAGGTTAAATAATAACCTAAATAGGATTGAAAGTTTGAACACATCATAAAGGGTGTCCGCCTCTATCATCAGGTTAAATAATAACCTAAATAGGATTGAAAGATGTATAATTTCGGTGTATATTTAGAGGTTGAACATGTTAAATAATAACCTAAATAGGATTGAAAGAAAATTGTTTTTCTGCATGATGATGTTATATATGATGGTTAAATAATAACCTAAATAGGATTGAAAGGCAAACCGCTGGCTGAAATATCAGCATCAGGAGGCATTGTTAAATAATAACCTAAATAGGATTGAAAGGATGCTCCCCCATAATATCCCATTTTATTGTATAAGGGTTAAATAATAACCTAAATAGGATTGAAAGATAAACAGGCTTATCAGATCCAACCTGTGTGTACTGGCTGGTTAAATAATAACCTAAATAGGATTGAAAGTTCCTGATCAACACTCTCAAGATCTTTTAGTTTTAGAGGTTAAATAATAACCTAAATAGGATTGAAAGGCAAGTGATTCAGGCAGCAGAGCATGATGGACCACCGTTAAATAATAACCTAAATAGGATTGAAAGTTGTTTCCATAGACTCGTCTATTTTACTGAATTGCGTTAAATAATAACCTAAATAGGATTGAAAGTAAAATTCCTTAAAGAAAATGGCTATGCATTATATAGAGTTAAATAATAACCTAAATAGGATTGAAAGGATAATTTTAGAAAATATTATTCAGGCGGGTATTTTAGGGTTAAATAATAACCTAAATAGGATTGAAAGATTTTGAATAATTCATTTACTCAACTTTTTATTATCCTTGTTAAATAATAACCTAAATAGGATTGAAAGGCCTCTAAAACTCCGTTTAAGGCTAATGAAGGCATCGTTAAATAATAACCTAAATAGGATTGAAAGTCAGTTAAAGAAATATAACTGTAATTATCATATTCGAGTTAAATAATAACCTAAATAGGATTGAAAGAATTAAGGGAAAATGAAATTTTTCATAAGGTTTTAGAGTTAAATAATAACCTAAATAGGATTGAAAGAAGTGGACGCTTATAGATTTAAAGTACAGGAGAAAGAGTTAAATAATAACCTAAATAGGATTGAAAGCAGTATCGGGCTACCATGCATCCGGGTCGGCATCACAAGTTAAATAATAACCTAAATAGGATTGAAAGATAAAAAACAAGGACCAATATGAAAAATTTGATGAAAGTTAAATAATAACCTAAATAGGATTGAAAGATATTTTTCTTTCTCCTCATCATAGGTTATGTCGTCGAGTTAAATAATAACCTAAATAGGATTGAAAGGCATACTCCCTGATCATCAGGATCATCCGGATTGGCCGTTAAATAATAACCTAAATAGGATTGAAAGAGAAGGCATTACGGTGCCGTGCTGTTCCTTACCGGTGTTAAATAATAACCTAAATAGGATTGAAAGAAATTTGCATTAACATATTTAGTTTAGGATCGCTAAAGTTAAATAATAACCTAAATAGGATTGAAAGATGATTGCGATATTGCTACCGAATAGCCGTCATTTGCGTTAAATAATAACCTAAATAGGATTGAAAGAGAACACAATTTTTAGTCATAACCACCGCAGAAATAGAAGTTAAATAATAACCTAAATAGGATTGAAAGTAATAAAGGAAATGCCTGCCTCTTGTTTCTTCATGAGGTTAAATAATAACCTAAATAGGATTGAAAGAAGTTATATCTTTTGTAATTTTAACGAATTCAAACATTGTTAAATAATAACCTAAATAGGATTGAAAGGATAAAATCATAAATACAAAAAACTGCTAAAAAACCGTTAAATAATAACCTAAATAGGATTGAAAGATTAATTCGATAGCCGTAACAACGCCGATTACAAAGTTAAATAATAACCTAAATAGGATTGAAAGAATATAGCCGGAACACCGATATTAAATGCCTATACACTAGTTAAATAATAACCTAAATAGGATTGAAAGGAAGATAGCGTTACATCTACACACATGTATGTTTTATAGTTAAATAATAACCTAAATAGGATTGAAAGAGATAAAGTAGTTTATATAAAATATTCAAATAATATTTAGTTAAATAATAACCTAAATAGGATTGAAAGATTGTTGCACCTGCCGAGCCTGAATTTGATAAAGTGGTTAAATAATAACCTAAATAGGATTGAAAGTATGGTTACTGATGGATTTGGGTTTACAATTACTGAGTTAAATAATAACCTAAATAGGATTGAAAGAATCCCGCAGCGGATGCATCTGAAACATAATAGCCCTTGTTAAATAATAACCTAAATAGGATTGAAAGTTATATCAGTTTTTACATTGCCGATTGCCATATCTACTGGTTAAATAATAACCTAAATAGGATTGAAAGATGGTATAAATCATTTACAAAAGATTACTTTTTATCGTTAAATAATAACCTAAATAGGATTGAA
The DNA here is from genome assembly GCA_021797555.1 of Thermoplasmata archaeon. Lineage (GTDB taxonomy): Archaea > Thermoplasmatota > Thermoplasmata > Thermoplasmatales > Thermoplasmataceae > Ferroplasma. The sequence continues at coordinate 102,487 of JAJZZM010000005.1, read as the reverse complement.
AGATAGCGTGGTCGCCTATTGCATTGTTTGATGTTGAATGTTAAATAATAACCTAAATAGGATTGAAAGCCCTTATTACAGCTTTGATTTATCCCAAAAATATAAGAAGTTAAATAATAACCTAAATAGGATTGAAAGCGATGCAGCATTTTTCTATGGGTCCGATATAATATTGGTTAAATAATAACCTAAATAGGATTGAAAGAAAATAAGATTTTCCAGCGTGCTTACATCTGGTATGCGTTAAATAATAACCTAAATAGGATTGAAAGAAATTCCCTATTGTTCCGCTGTATTCCACCTGTTCTAGTTAAATAATAACCTAAATAGGATTGAAAGTATTGCTGCGGCTGATCCAAGACCTACAAGTGAAAAGTTAAATAATAACCTAAATAGGATTGAAAGTTAATAATAACATTGGTTCAGTTTCCCATTCATATCTGTTAAATAATAACCTAAATAGGATTGAAAGAACAAAATTGGGATTAAATGAAGACGCCGATAATTATAGTTAAATAATAACCTAAATAGGATTGAAAGCCAGCTGTACTTCCCCAACGGCACATCGCCATCTTCGTTAAATAATAACCTAAATAGGATTGAAAGGATTATTTTTATAATTTGAAATCAACAAATAAAGGAATGTTAAATAATAACCTAAATAGGATTGAAAGCGATATTGAGACTGAAGGGTCTGGGTTGACCAATATGGTTAAATAATAACCTAAATAGGATTGAAAGCACTTCAAACCACCCTCCAATCACAGAGTTAAAATTATGTTAAATAATAACCTAAATAGGATTGAAAGTTGAAAGCTCCTCTTTGAGTTTTTGAAGTTTTTGAATCTGTTAAATAATAACCTAAATAGGATTGAAAGTGAGTTAGTCTTATACGCCAAATCAAGGGGGTTTTAGGGTTAAATAATAACCTAAATAGGATTGAAAGGATGTTGAAAATTCTTGTTGCTCGCCCAGGAATTGCCTCGTTAAATAATAACCTAAATAGGATTGAAAGAACCTGACCGTGAACGCATCAGCAGCCGGATATGTCTAGTTAAATAATAACCTAAATAGGATTGAAAGATAGTTATTTGAATATCACGGATATTAGTGGACATATTGTTAAATAATAACCTAAATAGGATTGAAAGATAGCCGGTGGTGTTGATTTTAAACGGCGTAATCAAAGTTAAATAATAACCTAAATAGGATTGAAAGCCTGCATCAGTTGCAGCGCCACTTATTCCGTTTGTTGCGTTAAATAATAACCTAAATAGGATTGAAAGAACTCTTTAATGTTCCGGAATGTTCCTTAATGCTTTTGTTAAATAATAACCTAAATAGGATTGAAAGAATGAAAAAATAGCACAGGAACGTAAAGAGTTTAATGAGGTTAAATAATAACCTAAATAGGATTGAAAGATTATCTGCAACGATATTTATATTATTATTTGAATGTTAAATAATAACCTAAATAGGATTGAAAGATCATCCTTGCGTATATAATCCTCAAGGAAGGCCTTAAGTTAAATAATAACCTAAATAGGATTGAAAGTGTTTCCCAGCTTCTCGGGCATGAGGACCTCCAGACGTTAAATAATAACCTAAATAGGATTGAAAGAACCCTGCTCTTGACACCTTTGATTGCCCTATCATGCAGTTAAATAATAACCTAAATAGGATTGAAAGGTCATATTTTTCCTTGGAACTGGAACAGCAATTTTCCTTGTTAAATAATAACCTAAATAGGATTGAAAGAATAATTCCTCAATTTTTGCTGTAATTCCGGTATTTTAGTTAAATAATAACCTAAATAGGATTGAAAGTTATTACGACCTCCATAGGTAGTTCGAGTTCCCGTAAGTTAAATAATAACCTAAATAGTATTGAAAGAAAAGTGTTAGTATTGATATGGACTTGTTCCAGGATAGTTAAATAATAACCTAAATAGGATTGAAAGATTACAACTATCCCTATGCCTATTACTGCCATTTCTGCTGGTTAAATAATAACCTAAATAGGATTGAAAGACAAATGGAAATGTTATAGGCAAGGCAGTTGTATCAGAGTTAAATAATAACCTAAATAGGATTGAAAGTCGACTTTTGAGGGGTTCAAAATCAAAACTAATGTTGGTTAAATAATAACCTAAATAGGATTGAAAGTACTTCCCAGACAATTACACAAAAATTTTCACAGAAGGTTAAATAATAACCTAAATAGGATTGAAAGAAATATGATTTTAATTTTTTTAATAACGGATTTTAGTTAAATAATAACCTAAATAGGATTGAAAGTAATAAACGTTGTCAAAACCGATTAGCCGTTGATAATCATAGTTAAATAATAACCTAAATAGGATTGAAAGAATTATGGAATACTTTAACCACACCGTATTTTTTATAGTTAAATAATAACCTAAATAGGATTGAAAGTCATGTGTTTGGGGATCTACCTGGACGATGTGCCAGTTAAATAATAACCTAAATAGGATTGAAAGAGTAATACCTACTATTTGATATTATACTATGAAATAGAGTTAAATAATAACCTAAATAGGATTGAAAGTAAATTTGCTATTTCAAGGAATATTTCCTGCGGCGTTAAATAATAACCTAAATAGGATTGAAAGCCAGAAATGGTAGAACTGGATTGCTCAATGAGTTCAAGTTAAATAATAACCTAAATAGGATTGAAAGATGGATAAGGTTACATCTAGGTATATGTATGTTTTATAGTTAAATAATAACCTAAATAGGATTGAAAGATAATTATCATAGAATAATATATATTATGTGTTATTGTTAAATAATAACCTAAATAGGATTGAAAGAAGAACTCGAGGTTCAACTGAGGCGGTAAAAATGGCGTTAAATAATAACCTAAATAGGATTGAAAGCCATTCCTTACCTATCTCTTTATAACCGTCATAAATGGTTAAATAATAACCTAAATAGGATTGAAAGAGTGCAATTTTTGGTGACACAGTTGTATTGTGAGGATCAGTTAAATAATAACCTTAGTAGGATTGAAATAAACGGGATATTTTTATAGGAAAACTAATATAAAGTAAATGAAAATTCTCAAAATTTTAAATTTATAACAAAGTTTTAATAAAATCATTAAGATAATATAAAGTAGATTTTTTACCACTTTTCAAAACTATCCCTTCTAAATATAGTTCATTTAGTCTATATTGTATATTCCTTGTAGTTGATTTTATACCATTTTGGCTCATTAATATATATAATTCGTTTACAGTGCAAGTTTTTTTATCTTTAAGTATATTTATTATTTCTCTATCTATTGGTATTAAATTAAGTATATATTTAAGTGGCTTAGTATTTATAGGCCTAAAAAATGTTGTTTTTGTTGCTGTTAAAATATTATAATAAATAATAGAACCGTGCATAAGCCCAAAAATAGAAGCCGCAGATGTATACGCATATGGACCTGAACTAACATTTAATATTAAATTTTGTATATTACTATACTTTTTAAGTATGTTTAGATAGTTAGTAAAATCATATACATTTTCCACATATTCTTCCTTAATATCCTTACCAGGCCAATTAGATTTAATTTTTGCAATTGAATTGCTTTTAATTTTTAATACAACATCCTTTTTATCGCCTGCATCTTTAGATTGAACAAATAAAAAATCAATGTTTTTTGAATCTTTAAAATCCTGTATAACTGCAGTTAAAAATTCCAAAACCAAGTAATCCGTAAATCCTATAAATGTTATAGCTAAATTAGAAGAATATTTTTCTTCATTTTGTACTATCATTAGAAAAGTTTATTAATAATTAATATAATAATGTATCTATGAAATCGGTAATATTAAAATTTAAATCCCCAGAAAAACAGGTTATACCCTTTGATCATAATTACTATACAGGCATTGCTATACAACAAAAATATAATCAGATTATGTACAGCGAAAAGCTAAATATGCACAGTAGGCTTCAAAACAATTATACCATTAGCTCAATAATAACAAAAAATGGGGAAATTAAAGATAATGGCATATATACAAATAAATTTTTTATTATTCTTAGATCTCTTGACGATGAATTTATAAATAAATTAAAGGCAGCCTTTTCTTTTTATCCTGAAATGAGAATTGGAAACAGTAAATTTTCAATATATGAAATTAAGGATACAAGAATGACCTTATTTAATAACATAGTAAATTTTAAAAGTTTGTCGCCAGTGCTTATAAGATATAAAGATAAGCTTAATAATTTTGTTACACAGGAAAACGAAATAGAGCCAAATTTAAAGGCATGGATGGTAAATACATACTATAAATATACAGGTAAAAAATTTGATGTAAATTTTAGTATAGATATAGATAAAATAAAAGTAAAAAGTGTTATGGTATCAAGCAACAAAATAAAATTAAGGGCATTGCTTTTATACGGAAAATTTAAAATGGCCGATCCTGAAATGCTCCAACTTTTATATTACAGAGGACTTGGTTCAAAAACTGGTTTGGGTCTTGGTTGCTGGGAGGTGAATGAATGAAGGGCGTATATTCAGAGAATATTTCTGATGATACTTTATCTGATGGCCTGAATTATGTAATGGAAACAATAATGCCGCAAATATATAATGACAAAAAAATAGGAAAATGGGCAATTACAGTTAAGGGTGGACAAAATTTTAAAAATTTTGTTGACATGGATATGCGAGACCATTATATTACCGGCATAGCGTGTGCATACAGAATTCTTGATATATACAAAATTAGGAATAAAGAGATAAAATATAATATTAATAAATTAAAAAGAGCATCATTTATTTATTTATTCCATGATTATAACAAATTGACAAACGATGAAATATCAATGCCTGACTGCAAAGAAAAAATAAAAGACTTACTAGAAAAATATCCTAATTTAAAAAACATAGCTATAGAATTAAACCTTAGCATAGAAGAGATATGCCATGGGGCTTATTCAACGGAACTTGGAACAAGCTTTGAAAATATATTTAACACAGACAGCACATTAGAGAATATGAGCTTTGAAAATTCATTTTCCACTCTGGCTGATAGCATTTCCTCATTTTATGCCAGATCAGAAAATAAGGATAATTTTCCTGCAAAAATATATTTAGGTGGAGAACTTATAATAAATTCCAGTGATGTGCATTTTATTGAATTTCAGCACAATTCATTATTTGCCATAAAAGGGCTGGTAAGATCTGCAATTAGAAATTATATCAATAAATTGGAATGCCACTTATTTATTTGGGATACGGAAAACAGACTTTATTATATTGGGAAAAAAATAGAGGAAAATGAATTAAGCCAAGTACAAAACAATTTTAACACAGAATTATATGAACTTTTAAATAGTCCAGGATCTAAGTTAATAGAAATGACAGACAGAACTATAAGGGCACCTATACTAAGATTTTTAAGAATAAATAAGGATATAATAAACACATACGCTCAAAAGAACATAGGAGAAATTTTGCATATGCCCAGCAGGGAAATATCCAATGATGAAAGAGACGAAGCAGAAAAGTACAGTATAAGAATAAACAATTTAGGAATTGAAAATTTTTATATGGATTTTGCTGGAAAAAAAGCATATCGTGATGCTGGAATAAATAATATAACTGATATAGATAAAGAATTTGCATTAAGACTTTTCTCTGTTAGGGCATTTCAGTTAAAATACCTAAATTCTAAACCAAGCATAGAAGTACCTGATCTTGGTAATGCAGTTGAAAGATATTTCAAGGAGCTTTTAATGGACTTTAAAGATTTAATAGGAAAAGATAAAGAAAAATCAGTTTTTATAGTTCCTTTTGTTGCGGCTGATATGTCACTGGACTGGAAATCAATAAATTCAAAACTTATAGAAAATCTAAATGCAGAGCAGCATAGTGAAATTAATTTTAATGAAGTACTTAATAGCACAGTATCCTCATTTATTCCAAAAATAGAAGATGTGCCAGAAAAAAGCCAGATGTCAATGATAACCGGAGGGCAAGCCAAAATAGATGCAATCGAGGAGAATCTTTATGGCGTCAACCATCAAACATTTTCTAATAGAACAGTGGTATCAATAAAAAATTCTGGCGGAAAAATAGATGCAATCTCTGTGTATGAAAATATGATAAGAAAATTATTGCTAAAAAAATCGGCCGATGCAGTAATATATGCAAAGTTTCCTGGGCCAATACCTGTATTCTCCATAGAAAGCATATTAAAAATGATTAAAAAATCTGATATAAGAAATAGCACAAAAAATGTTGAAATGGGATTAACGATAGGAAATCTAGAAATACCGGCAATGACCGGAGATTACATAGAAATACCTGTACAATCCTTGAGAAGGGATTTAGACTTTATTTTCCTTATAAAAAATATTATAAACCTTGCTGAAAAAACAGGAATGCATATATCAGTGGTTCCGGTAAACATGTTTTCAGAGATGGACAATTTAATAATTAAAATAAATATTTTCAATGAAATACTTAATGAGCTTGGATTTTCATCCATCGGTATTGATAACTTATACAAAAAAGATGAGGAGCTTCAGTTATATTTCAAAATGGCAACAAGTGCAAATAAAGTGGACAAAATTATGAGGAGCGTGGCAAGTGAGCCGATGGCAATTTTTTACTATGCAGTTAATGCAAAATTATTTTCTCTAAATTATTATGATAAGATTAGAGAAATAATAAAAATTAGGGGTGTTGAAATGAAAAATTTAGAAGAACTGGCTGAAATAGCCGTAAAACTTAATGCAGTAAGCGAGAGGGGTTCAAATACGGATAAAACATGGCTTCTTAGGGATGGCTTTGAGGTGCTGGAAAAGATGATGGTGGTTACAAAAAAACCTTTAGATGAACTATATGATGTGTGTGCGGGACAATTATACGTTGAAGCAGATAGAAGGCTAAAATATAAAAATAATCCTATTGAAAATACCGGGAATTTTACAAAGACATTAATTAAAATGATTAATGACGATTTCCATGGAAAATTACCATCAGGCAATCTTAAAACATACCTGATATCTGGATTTGAATATCTTTATCTTGTTAAATCTAAAGAGTTTTTTGAGAAAAAAAATAAAAAGGTGGAATAAATGAATGTAAACGAATTAATGGAATCTGGCTATATAATAGATTTAAATAGCCTTGACATAAGGAAAAGCTATGGTAATGTTGTTAAAATAGGAATGGTAAGCACAACTACAGGATATTTTATAGATAGAAATAATGATCCAAGGGAGATTACCAGTGATGAATTTGAAAACAGTATAAGAGCAATCGTTCCGGCAAGTAAATGGCGTGGCCCGGAGAAAAGCTATGCCACTTCGCTAATGAGAAAATTTAATCTGATAAGCTCTGAATATTCCAGAAACATGGTTGCTAAAAAGGATGATTTAAAAAATCCAATGAGCCTTTTATTTGGCGATACCAGTGTGCAGGACAACGCAGCCGCAATTGCAGCAAGAAATTATTATGACTGGTCATACAGTTATGAAGAACTAACACAGATTACACTAAATTTACAGCACAACAGCCTGGATGAAAGCGGTGCAATATTAAGAGATAAAAGTGGTGTTGCATCAAATGCTATATATGATGTAAATTATATAAAGCCTAATACCAAATTCATAAGATTTATAACTCTTGAAAACGTAAGCCTTGAATTGCTTTATTTACAGCTTGCAACAACACTTCAAACTACAAGATATGGTGGAAGAACCGCAATCCTTGGAGATAATATGGAAAATAATATAATAGCAATAGGCCTGTCAAAGGGAGAAAAACCAATATCGTCATATACAGTAATGCAGGAGGCTTGGAAACTTGATAAATATAACCCTGAAAAATTGCTTCTTGAAAAAATGGATGATATATATAAAGACAATATAATCAAGGGAGATGATTTAAATAATATAATCAAAGGGGCAAAAGAATCAGTAAGCACTATGGAGATGGCAGAGAAATTTTACAAACCAGTAAATGAAAAAATTGGACAGCAGTGGGAAAAACTTTTCTCCGGTAAATAGGTGATACACATGATATACTGGTGTGAAATAACCAATATAAGCCCGGTACAATACTATACAGTACAATCTGGAGGGGGCATGCTTACAGGTCCCTTTATTGGGGATCTTGCACTGGATTATGCAACAGCGTATTATTCAGGCGATATTGATCATCATAAATTAGACATTAAAAAACCAGATTATGATGAGATAAAAAATTTTTCAACGCTCTGGACTGTGGCAGTACCTGAAAGCAGAATAAAAAACAATACCTTTTCAGTTAGATATATGAAAATGTTTTACAGAAATACAATGCTTGGAATAGATTATAATGGTACCAATTTAAATCCATTATACCGTGTTGGAAGCTATATGTATAAAAATTTTTATTTTGTGCAACCAATAAGGCCTGGAAATAAATTTTATGCTGCAATTAAAACAGATTTAAATATAGAAAGACTCCCATCTGCATTAAGGGTTGGAAACGGCAAAACTGGATTAATTAGAGTTAATTATAAAAAAATAGGTAAAATAGAGGATCTAAACAATGTTTATATAAACTTATTTACAATTAAAAACATTTTTAGAAAAAATGTTAAAGCAAATGACCTGCAAATGTATTCAATATTGAATAATTATATAATAGCAGGCCCTATAAAAGGAGATGTTATGAATGAATTATATTCATTATAATATTAGACCATCTTATATAAATACTGAGAATGGCATAAGAGAATTTCAAAAAGCCATGAAGGATTTTTTAGAGGATAAAGAGCATTCAGTCATGGTATTAAAAGCACCTACAGGCAGTGGAAAAACTTTTGGATTTTATATGTTAAATGAAAAAAACAATGTTTTAATAATAATGCCAAACAATGAGCTGGTTGAACAGGTATATAATGATATTAAAAAAATGGGTAAAAATGTTAAAAAAATTACTGCTAGTGATCTGGATTTAATAGAAAATAGCCAAGGCATGGATAGAAAAAGTGCTTTTAATTCACTAATAAGTTCACCTTTTGATGATAACTACTTTGTAGTAACCAATCCTGAGATTTTATTAAGGCTGGTAATTAATAAATATACAATAAGTGATAGAATAGATGAAATATCATTATTAAGAAAAAATGGCTTTAATTTAATAATAATAGATGAATTTCATGTTTATAATATTCAACAATTAAAGGAAATAGCAGCTATTATGTATATACTTCAGCGTTCATTTAAGATACTTTTAACATCTGCAACCCCAAACTATAGCTTTCTAGAACCTCTTGAAAAAGCTATAGGTGAAAATAGGATTATAAAATACAATGTAAAAAGGCAAATAGACGGAAGTGACATAATCCAGGGCCCGTTGTGTGTAAACATATATTATAACCAGAAAATAGAAGATTTTATAGATGAAAATATAAAATCAATAAATAATGGAAAATGGTTATTTATACTAGATAAAATAATTTGCATAGAAATGGTATATAATAAATTATTGAATCATAAAGTAAATCCAAACGATATAAGTCTTTTTGATGGGTATCATAATGATAAAAACTGGAATAGGAGGATTATTTTATCATCTAATATTTTGGAGCAGGGAATAAATATACCAGCAACAGAAAATGTTGTTATAGAACCTGGCAAATCAGCAGTAAACCTGGAACAACGCCTAGGCAGGGTTGGCAGGGGTAGATCAGAATATTCAAATGTATATATTATTTTAAAAAATATATCAGAAAAAAACTTTGATTGCAAAATAGAAAATTATGATAAGTTAATAGATAAATTTTATCAAATATTTCCTAAACGGGAAAGAAAATTTGGCGAGTATTCTCTTGGAGTACAAATAGCTAAAATAGCAGAGAATTTTTCTTATAGGATGAGGTATGCACTTTACAGAGAGTTTATTAAAGACTATAAGGAAATAAGGCACGGATATCTTGATTTTATTGTAATTAATAATGCAATATTAAAAAATAATCTTATTAAAAATAATAAGAAAGTTGCAAATGTTATACAGACGTGGTGGAATAATTATAAGGAAACCATGGAAACTTTCATAAATGGTGATAGAAAGATAAAAATTAAGGATTTAACACTGGATGGCAAAGATATTGATACTGAATATAGTGAAATATGGATAAGGAGATTTAAAGATATTGTTGGAAACAAAGCATTAAATAGCAGAAGCAAGCCACTAAAAATTTCTTTAAAGGTTTCAGGTATACCATTCTGCAACATGGTTATAGATTATTCCGAGATATATAATGCACGTAAAAAAATTAAAGATTGCGCTGATGTCGAAATAAGTGAAATTAGGAATTTATTTACAAATATTATTTTTGATGAAAAATTAAAAGATATAATATATTCCACTGCAGACCAAGATAGATTAAAGGTGATTTCAATTGAAGACTAAGTATGATCCAAATGAATACCGTGGAATAGATGTAAGCTATGTTAATATATGCATGAGAAGAGCATGGCTTTCTTTGCATGAAATTTTTTATGTCAGGGATTCGTTTTATGTTATGGATGGCTCATATCTTGCTAATAGGGATAGAAAGGGCACACCATTAAGTATTGGAAGGTCGGCAATGGACAATGTTCAGATTTATAAAGACACTATAATAGTTCATGAATATAAAAGAGGCTATAAAATGATTAATGCTGATAAAATGCAAATTTTGCATTATATGTATCTAATTAAATTAAATGAAAACCATAAAATAATTGGTAAGCTACATTTTTTAGGGTCTAAAAAAGTTGTTGATGTAGAACTTAATGATGATAATTTAAATGAATTATATAAAAGCTATGAAAATATAAACAAGCTAAAAAATATGAATTCCCCTCCAGATCCGGTGAGGAATTATTTTTGCCTTCACGGTTGCAGTTATAGTGATTTTTGCTGGTGTTAAAAATGCAGACATATTATATAATATCATCTGGAACAATAAACCGGGATGGCGATACCTTAAAATTTTCAAATAGCAATGAGAATAGAATTATCCCACTAGAAAATATTGAATCAATAGTTATATCCGGAAACGTCTCTATAACTAAACCAGCAATATCAATATTATCAAAGAATAATGTATCTGTTTTTTTCATGTCCATGTATGATAATTATATTTCCTCATTAATTCCAGAAGATTACCTTTTAAGTGGAAAGGTTATTATGAACCAGGCAATAAAAGCTTATAATATGGATGAGAGGCTTAAAATAGCAAGAATTTTTGTCTATGGTGCAGCCCGTAATATGGCTATTATACTGAAAAGAGGAAATATGGGTACCATAAGAATACCATATAAAGAGATTATGGAATCTAGGGGCATTAATCAGCTAATGAGCTATGAGGGGAATTTTAGAAATAATTTTTTAAATATAATAGATAAATATTTGCCAGAACACTACAGAATAATAAAAAGAAGCAGAAGACCACCAAGAAATAAAATGAACGCTTTAATTAGTTTTTTAAATATGCTTTTATATTCAATTATTGAAAGCCAAATATTTTTAACCCATTTAAATCCATCCATATCATTTTTGCATGAACCGTTTGAAAGAAGGAATAGCTTAAGCCTTGATGTATCAGAAATATTTAAACCATTAATTTGTGACAGATTAGCCATAAAAATGGTTAAATTGAAAATTATTAAAGATTCTGATTTTCTAGAGGAAAATGGAGTTTTCCTAAATGAAAATGGTAGAAAAAAAGTGGTAAAAATGTTTGATGATAAATTGCAGGAAACTGTTTATTCTTCATCACTAAAAAGATATGTTTCTTATAAATATTTAATAAGACTTGAATTATATAAAATTGAAAAGTATATTCTGGAGGGAAAAAAATACAAACCATATATATCAAGGAAGTGATTAAAAATTGGTATGGGTAATATTAATATATGATGTGGATAAATCTAGGGTAAATAAAATCAGGAAAATATGTGAAGGTTATTTAATAAGGGTTCAGGAATCTGCATTTGAAGGCTATATATCTGCTTCTTTGTTAAATATATTAATTAAAAGAATAAAAAAGGAAATAGACAAATCGTATGATAAAGTTAAAATATATTCATTTAGAGAGGATAGAAGAGGAAAAGTTATAGAACTTGGAGATATTATGAAAAAGGACAATATAATATGAAATAATAAAATTATAGGGTATTTTTTTTAAGTGTATATTTAACTAAATTAGAAATTTGATATTTATAATATTTTAAAGTTAGTGTATAATAAACATATTTATTAGTATTATATTGTGCTTTTTAAAATATAATTTAAAATGTACTAATCCTTTAAATACTCAGAAGTAAACGTAAGGTTTGCTACATTTTAAAAAATAAAAACATTTAAAAACTATTTGTAATATTGAGTGTTAGAAACGGATTAAATAATAACCTAAATAGGATTGAAAGTTTTCAGGTGAATCACAGCATCTTGTCTCTGACTGGAAATTAAATAATAACCTAAATAGGATTGAAAGGCATAAGGATGATATTTTAGAGGTGGAAAATGAGGGATGATTAAATAATAACCTAAATAGGATTGAAAGACACTCGGCTTCGGTACAAGCGAGAAGAACTTTGTGATTAAATAATAACCTAAATAGGATTGAAAGGATATATATCCTGTTTCTCCTGGAGTTATCGATATTATATTAAATAATAACCTAAATAGGATTGAAAGATGGGTGTAAAAAATGGAAAATATAGAAAATATAGAAAATTAAATAATAACCTAAATAGGATTGAAAGAAAAGACCTTTGAAATAAGGTATAATGACAGGGATATTAAATAATAACCTAAATAGGATTGAAAGAACCAATGGTGGTATTCCCCTAATGCCTAATCTTATATTAAATAATAACCTAAATAGGATTGAAAGTTGGAAATATTTATTGGGGCTTTAATAGCCGTTGTTGATTAAATAATAACCTAAATAGGATTGAAAGATTTTCATTGTTACATATATAATTCTGTTATATAAATTAAATAATAACCTAAATAGGATTGAAAGTCTTCTGGATTGGCGTAAACTTCAAGAATATCATTTGATTAAATAATAACCTAAATAGGATTGAAAGAAATCATAAATAGAGAACATTAAACCCATACTTTCATATTAAATAATAACCTAAATAGGATTGAAAGAATAATCACTAAAAAAATATTTGTTCATATTCTGTCATAATTAAATAATAACCTAAATAGGATTGAAAGCTGCTGTCTTTTGCTGGATATATGATGATATTGGGATCATTAAATAATAACCTAAATAGGATTGAAAGTATGCACTGGCAACGAATGATTTATCCTTATTATCCGTATTAAATAATAACCTAAATAGGATTGAAAGAAAATTAACATTAACATAGGATTTTAGAGAATATTATAATTAAATAATAACCTAAATAGGATTGAAAGAGGTTTGTATGCCGTTATCTCTAAAAATTTTAACGAATTATTAAATAATAACCTAAATAGGATTGAAAGATATAAAAATCTAACTTGCTATTTATAATATTCTTTAATTAAATAATAACCTAAATAGGATTGAAAGTGTAACGCCAAGCACATCAAGTATGCCGTATGATATATTAAATAATAACCTAAATAGGATTGAAAGAAATTTTCCGTGTTTTCTGTCATTGAAATAGTAAAAATTAAATAATAACCTAAATAGGATTGAAAGATAGGGTTTATAGCACTGATAGGCTATTTTTATTATCTAATTAAATAATAACCTAAATAGGATTGAAAGGGTATTGGGACAGATCGGGACACATAAAAAAAATAATAATTAAATAATAACCTAAATAGGATTGAAAGTAAAATATTCTTCCCATTCAGTTTGGATTATCTGGTAAATTAAATAATAACCTAAATAGGATTGAAAGGCTCCCTACCTGGGTATAACTGAGAACTACTTTATAGATTAAATAATAACCTAAATAGGATTGAAAGGACACCCAATCACTTGTTGGTATTGTTATTTCTGGATTAAATAATAACCTAAATAGGATTGAAAGATTTCCAACCCCACCTGAAAGTAATGACCTGTAATAATTAAATAATAACCTAAATAGGATTGAAAGAATGAAAATTTTCCTCTTTTAATTAAAGAGATGTTTTAATTAAATAATAACCTAAATAGGATTGAAAGAAGGTCTTAAAAATGAATGAAAAAAAAGAATATGATTAATTAAATAATAACCTAAATAGGATTGAAAGAAGGCTGGCTTACTGCTACTGAGTATCCAGAGTTTAATTAAATAATAACCTAAATAGGATTGAAAGAGCTTTACCGGGAAGTCAGTTTTATACTGTAATGTAATATTAAATAATAACCTAAATAGGATTGAAAGAATTATTTAGATATCCATTCCATGACCCTGATGCTTTTATTAAATAATAATCTAAATAGGATTGAAAGCTATAGGTATTAATGAATTGCCGTTTCCGTCTATTATATTAAATAATAACCTAAATAGGATTGAAAGAATGAAAATGGCAACAATGGCACAAAAAAGGGCAGCAAATTAAATAATAACCTAAATAGGATTGAAAGGTTCCTATGCTTCCATAAACTGCATTTGTTTCTGTGATTAAATAATAACCTAAATAGGATTGAAAGCTGTTTCCCGCTTTATCTTTTTGACATTGTCTAAAATGTTAAATAATAACCTAAATAGGATTGAAAGGTTCCTATGCTTCCATAAACTGCATTTGTTTCTGTGATTAAATAATAACCTAAATAGGATTGAAAGAAAACTTTTCCATTTATTTCGTAATACGGATTTGAAGATTAAATAATAACCTAAATAGGATTGAAAGACTCTTGGAGAGTTTCAAAATGCTGTCTATCAGACTTATTAAATAATAACCTAAATAGGATTGAAAGTCAGAATCTGGATTTAAGGCACTGATAAAAGGGATGATTAAATAATAACCTAAATAGGATTGAAAGATTTAACTTTGTTATGGTCTATTGTCAAGGTTAAAAAATTAAATAATAACCTAAATAGGATTGAAAGAATACAATAAAAACTGCCAAAGACTTATATTGTGAAATTAAATAATAACCTAAATAGGATTGAAAGAAAGAGAATTTGCTTTATATAGTCTCATTAAGAAAAAGTTAAATAATAACCTAAATAGGATTGAAAGAGAATGATATTGTTTAATGAATTAATACAAATATTAAATAATAACCTTAATAGGATTAAAAACATACTTCAACTTTAATTAAATATAAAGAAATTATGAAAAATCTTATTTAGCCAAGCTATGTGATGATATAGCTGTGAGAATTAGAGGTGATTATATATTTCTTACTTTCTAGGGTACTAATCAGAATAACCACCCATAGACTAAATTTCATACATTTTTTAATAATATGAATATAAGTTTATTAAGTCTATTATTCTGAATCTAATAGAAGTTAAAAATAGAACATATACAATATTTAAAGTAAATATTAAATATAAATTATATTTTTAAATAAATTATTACATTCAAATTTAATCAAAAAATATTTATTATGTTAAATATTATAACTTTATGTACTGTGTCGACTTCGATTCTATTACAAAAAAATATGGAAATAAGTATGCCTTAAACAATGTATCATTTTCCCTTGAATGCAATAAAAGCTATTCATTAATAGGCCCAAACGGGGCCGGGAAAAGCACAATATTAAAAATAATTTCGGGCCTTATAAGCCCTGATACCGGAAATGTATCAATAAAGGGAAACAAACCCGGATCTGATGAGGCTAAAAAAATCACAGGCTATCTGGCCGAGGAGGCATTACCGTATATTAATCTAACAGAAAAGGAGAATTTGCTTTACATAGGATCATTAAGAAATGTTAACAATTTAGAAAAAAGAATTTTATTTTTAATAGATTTATTCGGCCTCGATTCTTATTTAAATTCAATGGTTTCTAATTTATCAAGGGGAACAAAGCAGAGATTATCCATAGCATTATCAATAATACATAATCCTGAAATAGTTCTTCTTGATGAGCCATTTAATTATATAGATATACCAACACAGGAAAAAATTATAAAATATTTTAAAACAATGAATTCAACATTCTTAATTTCAACACATGAAATGTCAATAGCCGAAAATTTTACTGAAAATATTATTATGATAAATAATGGCAGTATAATATTCAACGGGAAATTATCGGAAATAGAATCAAGGAAAACTGGAGATGAAACAATAGAAAGCGTAATATCAAGGATGATTTCATGAAATATACATTAACAAAATTATTTTTGAAAACAAAAGTACCTCTTGGCTATTATATTTTAATAATAATATTTACATTTATGATTATTCCGGTTTTATCCATATTTTATTCATCCAATATCAATTTGCATGAGGGAAAATTTTCAGCAATTTCCATTTCCATTATTTCAATTTTTATTGTATTATTATCCGGATTTTATATAAATAAATCCGACCATGATTTTTTATTAAGTATACCACTTAAAAAAGAAGATGTTTTAAAAGCTTATTATGTGTATAATTTTATAATATTATACACTTTTATTATATTATCCATCATCTTCTCAACTCTTTCAATAAGTTCTCATTTAGTATTTTTATTAATACCCTATATTATATTATTATTTTTTACATCCATTAATATGGGCATTATTTATAAATATATTTTAAAGTACGGTTATTTAATTCCGGCCTTATTTTTTGTCTTTTTATTAATTCCGGGATTTATTAATTTTAAATACGATATAACATCAATATTTTATGGTTATACAATTAATGGAATAGTAATATTATTACTGGTATATTCATTATCATTGTTCTATATAATAAAAAACCTGGATAAATTTAATTTCCGTTATAAGGAAAATAAAATTAAAAATAATGTGAAACCACAGAATATCTCTGGATCACCATTAAAAACCATTTATAGGAAAAATGCATTTTATGTAAATACATTGTATGTGTACAGATCATTTTCAAGTGTGAAAATATATCCAATAAGATCGGGGATATACAAACCGGTTATAATATTTTCATTTATAGGCGTTGCCTATTTTATACTGAATATTAGATTATACAATACATTTATAATTTTACTTATAGACATGTATATTGCATTTTTACCAGGGATTGTGTATTCCATTACTGTATCCACATGGCCAGTATTAATGGAAAGGCCCTGGCTTTCACTCACATCAATTAATGCATATAAATATATCAAAAATTTAATTGCCTCGATAATATTATCAGTTTTTATTGCAACTGGCCCGCTTATCTTCTTTAGCGGGTTGTTGCTTGTTTTTTATTTTAATATATTATATATAATGATATTTTTATTTATCCTTATAATGCCATCTGCAACAGCCGCAATACTTATCTATTCATATATTATGATATCACCTGTTCAAATAACTGATTATGATGGCATACACAATTTTGTTAATGGCGGGAAAAATATAGAAAAGTTAATTCCATTATTTATTTTATATATTTCATTTCTGATAATGTTTATGCTTTCAATGTTTTTAAATAATATAATTTATATATCATTATTTTATTTAATAATTTTAATAATAATATTCTCATTTATGAATTCAAAAAGGATGATAAATTACATGGCAAATAAATTAATAAATGGAGATTTAATTTAAATAATTAAATTTTAAAAAATTATATAAAATTCATAAATTCCATATTATTCTCTATTTCCTTTATATTTTTCCTTGAAAGCAGATAAAAATCATATACAACAAGCAATATGGTATATAAATAAAATATTAAATAATATGATGTAAAAATCATTATAAAGGGCAGTATTAATGCAATCATCATCACTATTAATGGAATTAATGTTTTTCTAAAATTGTTCATCATAAATGCACTGCTTGGATATGATGATAAATCGACAACCTGAAACGGATATGATATTCCTGAAGTGTATATTATATTTAATGTTACAGATTCTGGAATAACCAGAAGAAAAATTAATATCATTAAATTATAATCATTAGGAAATAAAATATAAACAATTATTGATGATAATAATAGCGGCAGTGTTATCAAACTCATGGATAGAGATCTGGACGCAATATAATTTTTAATGTATTTATATGGATCCATGGATGTAAAGGAAAGCCATAATCTTTCAGGGGCCCACGGTGTTGCCTGCCTGAATAGTGTTGGATAAAACGAGGCCTCCCATATTAAAAAGAATGTCTGGTATCTTCCGGATGATGAAAAACGCACCAGATAATAATTTAAAAGGAAATAGCCAATGCCTGCGAATATGTATATAATTAGCCACATAAATATGTTGCGTGAGAAATGATACCTCTTTTTGGATATTCCAAAGGCAAATACTGTATTTGAATAGATTGTGTTTAGTTTATATATCACATTTACCGGTTTCCCCCTTAAATTCCTTGGTTTGTATGTTTTTTCTGATGGTTTATCATAGGTTAGGAAATTTAATTTATATGACCTCGAAAATATATAATAAAAAACCAAAATAAATATAATCAATGATGATATTGTTCCATATAAAATATTTCCAAAAAATACGGAATTTATATTGAATTTATAATTATATATCAATGGGCTTAATAAATATATGATGAATAATATTAATGGGTACTTTTTATTTGATATATATGAAAATATATATGATAAACCTATGGATATTGAATATAATAAAAATGAGTCAAAAATTCCTATTATTATTTTATATGAATTTAATGATAACCCTATAATATATAAAAATAATATGAATACAGGGGAATAGCCTATAAATGAAACAAAAAAATATGATTTAAATAGGTTCTTCTTATTTAATGGTATATTTAATAAAAAATCATTATCAGATTTTATCATAACATTTCCTGATTTGAACAATGGTATTATTATGATTGTTGATATAATTATAATAACCATGTATTTTAGTACATAAGGCCTTGGAAAATCATACCTGAAATAGATGAAATTAACAAATATGGATAATAAAAATAGAATAAAATAAAGCATATACCTCGGTGATTTCATCCTTGTCTTTATCATGAATTTTGTAAGGCCGGAAAACATGATGTTGCAATATTAAAATAAATAAAAATTTTTTCATGACATTATTAGTATAATTTAAATTATATATTAATTATGCAACAAAATTTTATTTACATTATTAATTATACCTATTTATGTTTGGAAATCTGGATGATGATAAATATTATGATTTATCATTAAAAAGCTTTGATTTAAAGGATTATGATAAATCACTTGAGTATATAAATAAGGCCATAAACATGAAACCGCTTAATTTAAATTACAGGCTTCATAAGATAAATATATTAATTGAATTATATGATTATAAAAATGCACTGAAAGAGCTTAAATTTATGGAAAACATTGACAATAATAATCCCGGAATATATGCATATGAAAGCATGTGCTATTATTCAATTGATGATTATAAAAATAGTTTAAAATTTGCAGATAAATCGCTGGAACTTGATCGTGAAAATGAAATTGCGTATTTTTATAAGGCGATTTCATTAAAAAATCTTGATCATTATGAGGAATCCATAAAATTTTTTGAAAAGTATTTAAAAATGGATAACAAGAATTCAATGGCGCATTCAGAGCTTGCAGAGCTGTATTTTTATGTTGATAGGGATAAAAGCGCAATAAATGAGGCAAAAACAGCGCTTAAATATGACAATGAAAATGAGGATGCATATGATATTCTGCTTTTTATATACAAATATAATAATGATCCTGTAAAATATCTGGAAACCGCAATTGATGCCTTTGAAAATACAGCAAATTTTGATTATTTATATAATTTAAACAATGTTCTTATAGAATATAGCATGTATGATGTTGGTGAGGATTTATATAAAAATTATATTGATATTAATCCTGATCTGCCTGTTTTTTATGATTTATTTGCAGATATATTAATGCCAGAGGATAAAAAAGATGATGCATATAATGCTTATAAAAAAATATTAAAAAATAATGATATGAATTCATATAAATTATGGTTTATGTTTTTAATAAACCATGGCGAATTAAATGATGCAATTTCAGAAATAAAAAAATTTGGCCATGAGGACGATGAAATACTTAATATGTTATATCTTGCATATGATAACAGCAATGATTATGATAATGCTCTTAAAATATCAGAGAAATTAGTTAATGAATACAATGATGAAAATGGAAAAATAATGTGCGCAGACCAGTTAAATAACCTTAAAAGGATGGATGATGCTTTAGAATACCTTGATGCATCAGAACCTGAAAATGCTTATAATAAATATTACGAGTATTTTAGATCGTATTTATATAAAAAGGATTACGAAAAATCAATGGATTACATAAAAATGGTTTTAAATAGTGATGATGATTATGTATTTTATATATTTTCAGAGCTTGTTGATAATTCAGATGAGGAAACAGTTTACAAATTTTTGAATACCAATCATAATGATGATTTAAATGATTCGTTTTTGTTAGCAGAATCCATAGCCGATGGAATATATAAAAATTCAGATGAAAAATTTAATGAACTTTTAAATAACAATTATATTGACTGTGATGACATTAATGAAATTAAATATAAACTAACCGGCAAGGCAAGAGAATTTATTGAAAAATATGAAGATAAAATATGCAATGATAATTAATAAAATATAAAATTATTATTAAAATTTATTCTGGTGGCGGCAGTGATATTTTTAATAAATTTACATGCTCCTTGATGTTGGATAGTGATTCTTAAACAAAAATCTTTCCATTTCATGAGACATTTATCATCACCTTATTATAATAACAATACTTTTGCAAAATGACCCCTAAAGTGAAAAGATATAAGCCATAATACGATGTTTGCAAGACATTGGTATGACTTCAACAGTTTCTGTAGCTGAACTGACTAAACACATAGGTGAATTTTCTGATAATATGACATCCGGAATGAAGAGGTCTGTGAGGAAGCACTTCAGGGAATACATGCTTGGAATAATGATCCCTCCTGAGAACAGGAGGAAGAGCATATAAAACATATCGTCACTTCTATCTGAGTATGATCAGAGCACAGTCAACAGGGCATTACATGGAATAGATTCTAATCTTCTGGAACAGAACTATATTAAATTCCTGAAAACAGCAATAGACAACCATAAAATTATGTTCATAGGTGATGATACAATGCTGGAACATCCAGGATCAAGGATCATGGAGTATGTAGGATGGTTCTTTGACCATGCATCGGGAAACAATGTCCCTGCACACCAGCCTGTTACATCAGGACTCTATGATCTTGAAACAAGGATATTCTATCCATTCCTTGCAAGGCTTTACGTTAAGAGAGCACAGTCAGGAACAAGATTCATGACAAAGCTTGAGATCATGGAAGATATATTCAATACAGCAGAAAACAACTTCAATGTGTCAGGCAAGGTTGTTGATTCATGGTACTCAAGCGTAAAGTTCCTTGGAAATAACTATGTTACAGAACTTAAAGCCAACAGGAAAGCATCCTTTTACAACCTTGGAAGGATGACAATAAAGAACAGGGATTTATTTTACACCATGGATGAGATTCTTGAATCAACATTCCTCATGTATAATAGGGATTCTTATACTTTGAAGGAGTTCCCGCTCCAGAGGGAGTTTACAGTGTATTTATCAAATGGAGAACCCATTAACCTTATAATCCTGTACAATCCTGATAATAAAAGGAAGAAATTCATAGCATTAGATTATATTTCAGGTGAAGAAATTATAAATGCATGGAGCATAAGATGGTCAATAGAAAACTTTCATAAGGATGCAAAGGCTCTAGGTTTGGGAGAGTACCAGGTACGTGATAGTGAAGGGTCGCTTATACACGCGAGGATCACTATCGCGGCCTATGCCCTCCTGTCCATTATGTCCAGGGCATCAAATAAACTGTTTGGAAGGATTTTAAAGACAATAGGTGAATGTTCCAGGGCTATAAAGGAGATTCTGATTCTCAAAAAGAACTACAAATCGAGGTTGTTTTCGGGATAAATGCAAAGTATTGTAAGTACTAATATGTTATGGAGAATTACATTGGCGCTTGGTGTTATACCTGCATTAGGCGTTTTATATTTTAGAAGGAAATTACCAGAAACAGTAAGGTATTTAGGTAGAATAGATGGAGATACACACCGCTTTGATAATGCATTAAAAACAATAACCGGAAATAATGAAGAAATAAACAGCATTAAGGATAATACACCTGCAAGCATATATTTTAAAAGAAACTGGAAATTATTTATGACTGCTGCATTATTATGGGCGTTGCTTGATTTAAACATGGGAATAAAGGAATTTGGGCCAACCTTAATAGCAAAAAGCATAGGAATTACAGACCCTGCAATATATGCTATTGTAACAGATCTTGCTTTTGCACTTCCAGGAGCATTTATAGGAATTTTAATAATAGATAAAAGCAGAAAAATTACACAGGCACTTTCTCTGTTATCACTGGTAACAGTTTTAATATTATTTGTATTTTTAAAGGATTATTTTTCCTCATATTTATATGTGTTATTTTTGGTTATATCAAGCTATTATCTTGTTTACAATATAGGCGTGCATCCAATAATAGGAACCGAAATGCCGGCAGTAGAATTATCGCCAACAAAGGTTAGGGGGTACTGTTCAGGGATCTGTGGTTGCAACAGCAAAAACCGGAGGCCCCATGGGAACATTAATATTCCCATTTCTTGTTGCAAGATATGGAATAATGGGTGCTTTAATACCATCTGTGGTTATTTTCATTGTAATGTTAATATTGTTTATAACAATAATTCCTGAAACCAAGAATAAAAGCCTTGAAGAAACATCTAGAGATATATATGAAAGTGAGAATGATTAAATATTTTTAAATATTTTTAATTATTTATGAATTATTAATATTAAATACCAATAGTTTACATAAATTTTTATAAATTTTATTTGTAATTAAATATTTATTAAAATATGAAATGAAAGTAATTTATAATAGTAATATAAAAACAATATGATAATTTATTATTTTATTATATAATAAATATTAAAATTAATTAAAATTTAAAAAATTAATATTCAAGTATTTAAGTATTATGATACCTTTAAAAAAATTTATTAATAAATAAAAAATATATAATCATGGAGGACACATATTATGATAATGCTCCACTGGAACCAAAGCATTATAAATGGACTTTTATAGCAACAATAGGGGATATTTTAGATGGCGGTATGTTTGTGGCAACAGGGGTTACATTAATTCCACTAATTGCATATCTTCATCTAAACTCATTTGAGGAGGGTTTGCCTGCACTGTTAACGCTTCTTGGCACTGCAGTTGGCGCATTGTCTTTAGGGCCTCTTGGTGATAAGTATGGTAGAAAATATATATACAGATTTGATTTAATACTTTACGCATCATCAGCCTTTCTTCTTGCGTTAACAACAGAACTTTATTATGCAATGATATTCTTCTTCCTTGTTGGACTTGCAGTTGGTGGTGATGTGCCAATATCATGGTCTCTTATTTCTGAATTCTCTCCTAAGAAGCACCGTGGTAAATTATTTTCCTTTACATATGTTTCATGGTTTATAGGCATAGATATTGTTATAATACTTGGAATACTGCTGGCAAGCTATGGAATGGTAATATTTAGAACAATATGGATTGTACTTGCAGTGATTGCAGTTATAGGATTTTTTTTAAGAAGAAAACTTATTGAATCACCGCGTTTTGACCTAATAGATGGAATTTCAAAATCAAAAAAACATTATAAAAAAATGCGATACAAAGAACTTTTTAAAAAGTATAAAAAGGCAGTTATATTTAGCTGGTTCTTATATCTAATGGCAGGAATACCCTTATCCACTGGGGGTGAATTTTATCCATTTATTTTTAAAACATTAGGATTTGACACGGTGCAATCCTATGAATTTGAACTTTTATACAATACCGCATCTTTGTTTTGTATATTCTTCTTTACGTTCTTTGTTGATAAACTTGGAAGGGTAAAATTATACATAATAAGCGCAGCAGTATACTCTTTTGGGTTATATATGCTAATAGATCCAACATTGTATCATATACTTCCATATATTATTGCAGTTCCAATTATATCAGGTGCGGGAATAGGATTGGGGTTTGACATAATAAACAGATTATTTTCAATAGTTCATTTTCCTACAAGCCTTAGATCTTCTGGTCAGGGGTTTATATGGTCAACAATGAGATTTGAAGCCGCATTCTTTGGATTATTTACACCAACAGTTATAACCATTATTGCTATTTCGGGTTTATATGCAATGCTTGGGTCAATGATTTTACTTGATTTAATAGTTATAATTATATTTTCAATAATCAATCCATCATGGGTAAAAACAGAAAATCGGAGCATAGATGATACTTCCAATGATTATATAGTTGATGGATAATTATTATAAAATATATTTGCCTAGTAATATAAACCTATTATTATTTGCTAATATTTTAATTTAGAATAACCAGATCAGCATTATGTTATTTAAAAAAGCAATATAAATAATTAATATTATCATTTATAATACTCCTTTAATTTTTATGTTTATTATAAAAATATGACTTTAAAATATTTTTATAATATCTTGTTCTTAAATGCCATATTAATAAAAAATATTTTCTTTTTATTCCATAAATAATTTTAAGACATTTAGATGTATATTATAATTATACATTAGTAATGTAAACTATACTAAAAATTGATATATTAGTAAACTATACTTTACTAATATGCCAATAAATGATATAATAAACTATAATACATGGTGGGAAACCGGTTCTGTAAATGATATACCGGATTATAAAAGGCCGTTGCTTCATGAACTTATAAAATATTTAGATGACAGGCAAATCCTTGTAATTTACGGTTTGAGAAGAACAGGAAAAACAACAATAATGTACCAGATCATAGATTATTTATTAAAAAACAATATAAATAGAAACAATATATTATATTTTTCATTTGATTACACCAATATTGAATTAAAAGATATAATGGAGGACTATGAAAAATATATATTAAAAAAACCCATAAAAATGGAAAATAATAAAATATACATATTTCTTGATGAAATCCAGAAACTTAATGATTGGGAAAATAAAATCAAAATTTATTATGATTTATATAAAAATATAAAATTTATAATTTCAGGGTCTGCATCCATTAATATAGAGAGAAACTCAAACGAAAGCCTTGCAGGCAGAATGTATGATTTTATATTAAAACCCTTAACATTTAAAGAATATCTGGCATTAAAGAATATAAACTATGATATTAATAATATTGAAATATCTGCATCTAAATTAAGTTATTTATTCAATGATTATTTATTAAAAGGTGGTTTTCCAGAAATAGTCAATGAAGATGATGAAATTAAAATAAAAAGATATATAAACAGTATAATTGAAAGGGTGGCATTAATAGATATACCTGAAGAGTTTCATATTAAAAACATTGAATTATTAAAAAATATTTTAAATATTACTGGATACCAGCCTGGATTTATATTAAACTATGATTCATTGTCAAAAGATTTTAATGTATCAAAGGAGACGTTAATAAATTATTTTTATTATTTAGAATACTCATTGATCATTAAATTAGTATTAAATTTTAGGGGGTCATTTGCCTCAGCATCAAGGAAAATGAAAAAGGTATATTTTTACAATTCATCCTTTTCATATAACTATAAAAATATTATGGATTATAATTATTATGGAAAATTAATAGAAAATTTTGTCATGCAGGAACTTGATGCCAAATATTATTTCAGGGATAAAAGTTATGAAATAGACTTTATTTTAAAAAATGGTAATATTATACCTGTGGAAGTTAAATATAGAAATAATGTGGAGACAAAAAATTTTATAAAAGTTTTAAAAAAACTGAATTTAAATTATGGTATAATTATAAGCAAGGATGAATTCAGGGATGAAATTATAGATAATATCAAAATTAAAATTTTACCGGTATGGTATGTGCCCCTCATTAATATTAAAACTCTAAAATAAACCAATTATAACAATTTTTTAATGTGTTTAAAAATGGAGCTATTATATTATCAATGGTTTCCTATTTATATACTCCTAAACCAGTAATAAATCTGGATGCGATCGTGTACAATTTTTTGTGTAAATTTAAACTAACCATAACCATCATAATCCCCAGATGAGTATTCTGAAATGAAAACATTCTATTTGAAATCAATAGAATTCAATTCCAGGCATATATACAGGAAGATGAACGAATATTATAAATGCAATGATAGGATTAAAAAAATGTTCAATAAGAGGTACTCTTTATAAATACACAGAATAATGCACACATCATTAAAATATCAGGAAACAACAAAAACATAAAAAATTTTTAGTTGAGATACCTATCAATTTTTGATGTTGTATATGCCGTGATTATAAATATTACATCATCGGTTTTTCTAAAAACCACAACAAGTAATTTAGTTTCCAGTTTCTTAATAAGTATGCTTTCATTGGCTCTATCTTCAATTTTTTCTGGATTTGCAAAGGACATTTCTACAACTTCCCCTGAAATCTTTCTCTGCTTCATCCGTTCTATGGCATGCCTTTAATATATAATTATTATTTTACAATAGAAGTTAGATTCCCGATATCTTCAGTAATCAAAGTTTTAATATCGAATTTACTCATTGAGAAATTGAGGATTTCAATTCCAATTAAATGTTTATTTTTATCAAGGTCAACAATTACATCTTCATTTATATCCATTGATTCTGCTATATTTGCCCTTGAAAGCTTAATGTAAGCAGCATCGGCTTGCGAATCATATTCAAGGATGTATTTGTTCATGTATAGATTATTTTTAGATTATAGATATACTTTGCCATGATATATTATTTCATTATAAATTTTAACTTATAGTTTTATTTATGGATTTTAAATAAAAAATAGTTATATATTAATTAAAATTAATTATACAATTTTTGATTCCTATTATAAAAATATATGATTATAATAATTAAAATTACACTGGATTTCGCTATGACCCAAAAAAAATAAAAAAATTATTTAATACTCAGTTATTGCGGATTTAACCTTCTCAAAGAGTTCTGGAGTTACCTCATTTATTCCATGTGCATTTTTTGCATGTGCCTGGATTACAGGTATTAATTGATCCACAGAATCAGCCTTTACGTCAAATCCACAATCCATTCCTATGTCCTTGCATTTAAATTCGTATCCCATCTCTACCATATCATTTATTATTTCATAATATTAAAATCAAGCATATCACATGTGTAATACATTTACAAATTATTGAAAATATATTCCTCTATTATCTTTTCTATTCCACGCCTTAATGTTGCCTGAATAGATTTTTTACTTATTCCCATTTCCTGTGCTATTCCATCAAGGTCTACCCTCCTGTTAAAATCAAAATAGCCCTTTGAATATGCAGTATATAGTATTTCCTTTTGCCTTAAGGTTAATTCGCCCGGCATGTGTTCATTGTCCTCGTAATATCCATACTTTATTCCGTTAATGTTTTCCTGAAGATTCTTTAATGAACTCTCATTTTTTAACATGATTTTATACTGAACCTTCTGGTTTTCAAAAACTTTTACGGATATTATCATTGCACTAGTGGCTGCTGATGCCCTGCAGATTTCACAACTTCTTGTTTCCATCCATGTTTTATCCCTCTGATTTTTATACACTGTAATGTTGTCATCCCTGAGAATATCCCTGTTTTTAGAGTAATTCTCAATTCCCATAAGGTGGTTTGTATATTCTATCCCTGGATTTATCTGAAATATTCTGGCCATGACATTAACAGTTGAGAGTTTCTTTAAAACCCCGCATGATGGCTTTTCGGCAGTTAATATAATTTCTATTAAGTTTTCAGGCATTGTTATATAATAAAATATATGCTAATAAATTATTGTTCTTAATGTTTATTCTCCGAGAATTAAAAATAAAATCCATTCTGGAGTGATGCAATTCTTGATAAGGATTCTGCATCGTTTCCATATAATGAAAAAAATAATTGAAATATTAATGAAATGAACTGTGATATACACTTTAACAATTGCAAACGTTCTTATTTATCTATCCACGATTTTATAACTTCTATGATATAATTGATATCCGGCAATTGATCCATTACAATATTCTTCAATGTTTTGCTAAAATTCTCTTCCTGTTTCATAATTTCTCTGATAAATGATTCTTTATCGAAGGATATATTATAATATTCCAGCTTTTTGTTTACCGTTTCTTTGTTGATTCCTATTCCTTTCTTTGTAATTAAAAAGAACAGATCATAAATATCCCTAGGTTTTTTCCTTGTATAGATTGCCCTTACCTTTTCGGATGCAACCTCATCCAGCGACATTCCTGATAATATTCTAACAGGCATGTTATATTCCGGGAAATCAAATTTTAATGCAAGAGGCTTATTTATTATTTTTTCCCTTTTGCTTATCTCAAGATATACTGGCGTGCGGTCCAGGATTCCGGTGTAAAGCGGGCCATTTGATATTATCCTGAATGATAATGTAATATCATTATTTTTTATAATTTTTAGATCATTATTTATGCCAAGCAATTTTATATCCCGGCTAATATTTTCTGGAATATTATCATTTAATTCGCCATTGGAGGTAAAACCTAGATCCTCTGAGAATCTCCTTAATCCATGAAATAGCCATAAATATGTTCCGCCCTTAAACACCAGTGGATAATTAAACAATGAATTTAAAATTAAGGCCTGCATGTATCGCTTTTCTTCCTGCCACGGCCTTATATTGTGCAGCCTTGATAATGATATTATCTCATTTCTTGAAATCATTTTAACATCTCCATAATTTTTTTTATTCCTTTTATTTTAACATTCTTTAATATGGACAATAATTCAGAAAAGTCCATTTCATTTTTAAAATCCATTATATCAAATTTAGAAAATATTTTAAAATACAACCCGTCAAAAACTGCCTTGTCTGGATTTGCAACAAATATAAAGCTTCCATTTTTATTGTATCTCCTATATCCGAAAAATAATTCAGGTCTTATTTTATGGTATATTATTCCCAAATTATAATAATTAAATGAATTAATAGTATCAACGCATTCTATATATTCCGGGACCTGATATGTTATATTGTGGAATAATAATGCTGAATTTAATGATATATATGATGGTGAAATCAGCTGTGATGCTATGATAAAATCGTCCTTAATAAATGAAATTTTTCCCTTAGTAAGCTTGGTTGCAAGTCCGTTTTTAACCAGTCGATTCATATAAACCAATGCAATATTTTTATTCTTATTTATTAGATTTGAAAGCTCCTGCGAATTATATACGCTTACGCCTGAATTTAAGGCCATATCACGAATTTTATACAATGATAGTTCTTTCATTGTCACACCATTATAACAATATTGTTATACCACAGTGATATAAAAATTTAGAGGTATAATTAATATTACGTACAATTTTTGACTATATTTATAAAGACATTAATAAATTAAATAATAATTTTAATGAGGGGAAAAAAGATAATTGAAAATGCATTCAATGATTACAATAATATAAGGCCCCTTCTACACTGGATTATTATTCACCGTTGCAGTTCCTTGATAAATGGAATAATGACAGCAGCTTCAGGGAATATTATAGAGGGTTTTTAAAGAACTTAAAAGATGGTTACAAAAGAAGAAAGAACAATTATTATAGGAGGTCGATGATAAATGTCTCATAAAATGGAAAGATTTTTGTTTAAGAATCATTATCCAAGATCATCCTGGAATTAGTTTTTATACATTAATTATATAAATGTTCATTAATATGTTTCCTATAGGAAACAAAAGTATATTAATTATGTTTCCATTTAGAAACATATGCTTGATAAAGAATCAGTAACAAGGGCAATAGCAGAATTTATGGAAATAAAATTCCCTGATACAATAAACAGAGAAATATATATAGATTTATCAACAAATAAAATTATAGTTCTGGCCGGTGTCAGGCGTGCTGGAAAAACATATGAACTGTTCAATATATTAAAATCTTTGTTAAATAATGGAATTCCCAGAGAAAATATGTTATATATAAATTTTGAGGATGAACGTTTTCTGGATTTTAAGACCACTGATTTTGACTTTATTATTGATACATTTTATTCCTTAACAAAGATTGATAAAAAACATAAAATATACCTTTTCTTTGATGAAATACAGAATATTGAAAACTGGGATCGGGCTATCAGGAGGCTTTATGATACAAATAACTATAGGATATTTTTAACAGGTTCATCCTCTAAACTGCTAAGTGCTGAAATTTCAACTGCCCTTGCAGGCAGGAACCTGACATATATTATATATCCATTTTCCTTTAAGGAATTCATGCTATCAAAGAACTTTAATGTAAATAAATTATCAATTTATTCAGAAATACAAGAAATTAAAAAGTACTCAATAGAATATTTAATATACGGTGGATTCCCCGAAATTGCATTTATAGATGATGAAAACACAAAAATGAGAATAATATCATCATATTATGATTCTATATTATTTAACGATATTTCAAGAAGATATAATATATCCGATGTGAATATGTTAAGATTGGTAATAGGATATGCAATAAATTCTTATTCATCTCCATTCAGTGTATCAAAATTATACAATTATTTAAAATCGGCAAATATAGAAATTAGCAAAAAAACGGTGAATAATTATATAAATTATGCAGAAAACGTATTTTTTTTGTTTATGAATATGAAATTTTCAGCGAGTTATAAAAAAATGCATCAGTCAAGAAAAAAAGCATACTTAATCGATAATGGGTTCACATTGTTATATAAAAAATCATATGATATGAGTAAACTGCTTGAAAATGCTGTTTATATCGAATTACTGAGGCTAAAAGAGAGGCTCACAGGAATGGACATATTTTATTTCAGCGAAAATTCTGAAATTGACTTTATAATAACAAGAAATAACATCACGGTCCAGGCAATACAGGTATGCTATAATTTAAATGCATTAAATATAGACCGTGAGGTAAGGCCGTTAACTAAATTTATTGATAAATATAACATTAAAGAAGGCCTTATAATTATCATGGAAAAAGATAATATCAGGTTAAATGACTTGAGAATTAAAATAATAACCTTTTATGAATGGGCACTTTTCTTAAATGAAGCTAAAAACGATAAATATTAAATCATTAATAATATATATTATTAAGGTAAAATATAAGGAATTTCCAACGATAATTAGATAAAGCATATATATATTCAAACAAATATATAATGAATATTACTTATATTTATAACTTATTTCAAACCCTTATAGATAGAATAAACACACATAAATAATATTACTATAATATACCATTTTTTATTTAATAATGCTCTGCAATTATTATAATTATATTAAAAGTTATAATGGTAATATTTTATATATTCTATTAAATATAATTATGTATTTAACATAACCTTTAAAATAAATATTTATAATAAAACACATTTTAAAGTTTTGGCTGAAAAGTCAGGCTAACGCTTATACCTACAGGTATTCCAAAACACACCTCGAAATAAATGGCGCCTATTTTTTTAGATATAACCTCCGAATCCTTTTTTTATGTTCAAACCAGTGGCCAATAGTATCAATAATATCCGGCCTTCCCTGTAAAATAGAATTTACAAAATTATTTATTTTAATTATGCTGAAATATGCCTCATATGGTTTTATATCCTTATTTAGATCTATTTTTAATTTTGAATATAATTTATCCAGAAACTCCGGAAGTTTATCATAGCCCTGAATAAAATCCTTTTCAATAGTGCTTCCATTATCCCATTTTTCATATAAATCATTAATCATATTAATATAAATTATAATTATATAAAAACTTTTAATTTTATATTAATATATACTATTTAGTTATTTAATGATAAAATTATGCTGTTTGATTTTATTATTTTATCCTAAATGCAAAAATTATACAATATTAATATTATAAAATATAAAAAGTTAAAATTTATATTATAATAAGGTCTAAAATGCTAAAAAAAATTATAATAAACTTCTGGAATCCATGCACAGCCATTTTTAGATATGTACAGATGCTTGGCAGGCTTGATAACACGCATATTATTAATGTTGTGGATAATGCGAAAAAATGGGAATATAATCATAATGGTAATGATTATTCATGGAAATTTAAAAACAGTAAATTTAATACTCTACTGCCATTAATATCCCATAAAAATTTAACAGATTACCTTAAATAGTTAAGTGGTGAAAATATAATATACCATTATACATCGCAGAGGGATGTACTATTTTATAATAATAAAAACGTATTATTTACAGTTCATGACAACCCGTTTTCTCAGTTTAAATCGAATTTATATTACAACAACGGCAAAAAATTTATGGAAAAAATATCAAAATTATATGAAAAATATATTTTTAATAAATATGCCATGCATTCAAAATTTATTGCCGTAAATACAAATTATGTTAAAAAATCATTATTAAAATGGGGATATAATGGCAATATATATGTTATAAACATTCCAGTTTCTGAATAATTTTATATTTTAAATGAGGATAAAAGCACAATAAGGGGTGAATTGAATTTACCCAGGGACAAGATTTTGATTCTTAGTGTTTCCAACAGCGTTTTTAGAAAAAATTTTGATGCAGTGTATAAATTAAATAATATCATTGATGATAAATACTGCATAATAAGGGTTGGAACTCCTGTTGGAAACAGCATTAATTTTAATAATATAGATGATGAAACATTAAATAAATTATACAATGCATGCGATTTATTATTATTTCCGTCGCTTGAGGAGGGAGAGGGCCTTCCGGTAATAGAGGCATTTAAAACTGGTTTGCCTGTTGTTGCATCTGATATAGCTGTATTAAGGGAGGTATCAAATAATAATGCTGTATTTATAAATCCGTATGATGTTAATTCATTGTATAATGGAATAAATGAGGCATTGGAAAGAAAAGATGAGCTTAAAAAGAATGGTTTAATAGAGGCAAAAAAATATTCATTTGAAATATTTAAAAATAAAATGGAGAATTTATATGAAACCATATACAGAACCGGATAATCATAATATCAATAGAAATACGCCATTTATTTCATTAATAATTACGGCATATAACAGAAAGGAGTTTTTATTAAATGCTATTAAAAGTGCTTTAAACCAGACATTAGATAAAAAATATTACGAAATTATTGTAATAAAAAATTTTAACGATGATATAATAGATGATTTTATTGAAATAAATAATATAAAAAATATAGTAAGTTCAGGAATAGAGGGATATTATCCGTATCTTGCACTGCAGTATTCTGCCGGTGATGTTCTGGTTTTTTTGGATGATGATGATCTAATTGATAAAAACAAATTAGAAATTGTGTATAATATATTCCAGGATAAAGGCATAGGATATTTTCACAATAATTACATCGTTTTATATAATAATAATATTATACATAATAAATTAATAAGTTCCCCTGAATATAAAACAATGAGAATAAAAAACAGTGAAAAATTAAAAAAATTATATTTTCTTGAAAGCAGGCTGGCGTATGTGAGCTACCTCATGCCAAGGCAATGAGGCTTCCTGATTCATCGACCATGCTTACCCTTACATACGGACTTATTTTAAGTCCTTCTAGGGCAGGGGCATCAATCTCCACAGGCGTATATTCCCTTAAGCGCTCCGCAAGTACATTTATATTGTATTTCTTTAAATCCTTATTTATTTTATTATATTTATTCTTTAATAATTCATTTATTTTTATAATGCCATAATATATGTCATTTAATGTAGAATTATAATCTCTATTTATAATAAAACCACAATTAGGACATTTATATATTCTCTCATCTAAATTTATATTGTATTTATTATGGCATTTAGAACATTCCTTGGTTGTTGGCAAGAACCTGTTAAGAAGTATAAATGTTGAAGCCTTATATTTAAGTGCCTCGATTATTCCACCTATACCAGTAGATTCTATTCTTTTACCAAAGAGATGCTTCCACCCTCTAATATTATCCTTCTGTGTTATTACTATATTATAATCTGATGATATATAATGAACTATTTTATTAACTGTATCCTTTCTCTTGTTTGTTGTTTTTGTTTGCTCTACATTTAATTTATTTTTTAGTTTATAATAATTATTGGAGTTTTTAACCTTTTTAGATAATCTTCTCTGTATTCTCTTCTCTCTTTTAGATTTTGGTATGTTATAATTTAATACTAAACCATTTGACAATGTTAACTGGTTCTTGATTCCAAGGTCAAATGATATTATTTTTTGATTATTTACCGGTTTATCCAGAATATATTTGTTTTTATATGCTGTTATATAAATATAATAATTATTATTTTTATTGATTAATAATGCATTAGAAGGTTCAAAATAGTATTTTAAGTTGTCCAAACCATTTACTTTTAATAATTGTTTAATTCCCTGTATTTTAATATATTTATTATTTATTATTTTATATGTATTGTTATATTGCTTCAATGGTATTGATGTTATATGTGATTTAAATTTTAATTTTCCTGTTTTAAATCCTTTATTCTTTAATTCATGCAATCCTTTTATATTATCTATTGCCCTATCAATGATTTCTTCCTTCATTTGAGATGATATATATTTTAATCTTCTTGTTTCATAATGGTCCTTTACATATACTGGTACATTATTTATTTTATAATCTATATTAAAAATATCATTGTTGAATTCTTTATTTATTATATAATTGTATAACCATTTAGCCTCTAAAAATATTCTATTTAATATTTTTACAGTATTTTTATTTAGTTTATCATTGTCTATCTTTGTTTTGATAATTGCTATTTCCTGTGATTTTCTCTTATTTTTGGTTTTATTTAACGAATCTTTTATTTTATTATTTTTCTCTTCTGATGTATTAATCATGTTAATCAATGATTTATTTTAAATATTATAATATTATAATATTATAATATTATATAAATATTATTATTTATTATATTTATTCTAAAAATATATAATTTATTGTTATTTTAAAAATTAAACTATTCATGAGTTATAAAAATATTTAATTTTATTAACATTTATTAAATATATGATAATATGTGCCAGAAATTCATCCACATCGCAAGCTCAGTGGCTTTCTTTCTGGTGGATTGATTTGTAAATAATTCCTGCATATCAATCAGAAAAAGTATACTTATAAAATATAGCGAATATCTTAAAAATCAGATTACAAATATAGACCGCTTTTTATTTTCGGTTTCGCTTTTATCAGGTCTTGATTTATACATTGATAAAAGAATTTTAACATTTTATAGAATACATGAAAACCAGACAAGTGCATTAAACGATAATAATTTTGATACATTAATAAAAAGAAAATTGGATTTTATTAAAAAATCATTGCCAGCATTTGAAAATATGTATAATATGGCCATGGAAACAAAATTTAAAGATTATATAATTACAAGGTTAATAAATTTAAAATTAGCATACAATTTCTGGTCCTTCAGAAATTAATATAAAATTTCCATATCAAAATATCTAATTTATATTAAATGTGGTGATTTTTATATACAAAACTCCAAGGTTCATAAGAAAGTTAATAATAAGATTAATTTATTATAAATGATACATTTTATATTAATATAACATATTTTGAATTTTATAAAAAATAATAATTTTAATATAAATAAACTCAGCTTAATTTTGAAATTTTCCCCTCCAATTTTTTATAATCCGGCTCCTTTGATGCGTCCCCTCTGATCCATTTTTACCTTAACATGCCATTTTTATCGATAACAAAAACCGATCTTTTCGATGCGGATAACTTATTAATATTTAAGAAATTATAACCTAGATAAATTGTATATTTATAATAATTTTTTAATATTTTTTATATGCCTAAAATATATTTTTGCCTCATCCTTATTTTTTATATGAAATTCAAACGGTTCATCATAACTGTTATCCCATAATAATTTCATTATTTTTTCCTTATTATTTGTTATTATTAAAATATCTATATCACTTGACATATTATAATTATTTAATAACACTGAGCCGAATAAATAAATTTCAGAGTTCTGGTCCTCTCTTTTTATAATATTAACAAGCGTATTAATATTATAATCCAGATTATTGAATATACCCCTTCTTTTTTTATATAAATTAGCAAACATTTTTAATACCTTCTTTTATATTCCTTACAATATCTATTAATTTTTGTATGTTAATTTTATCATAACTTGACTCAAAATATCTTGATGTTATATAAGCATCAGTTAAAATGGATAATTCTAATCCATATTTATTTATATAATTTTTAATTGTTATTCTACATTTTTCATTTTCGACTTCCGATAATGTTTCCAACAAAGTTCTTATATTGTGGGTATGTGGAAAATCACCGGCATTTTTTATTAATAAAGCCTTGAAAAATAGTTCAAGGCATTGATGAAGAGAAAACATTGAAAGGTCATAATATTCCTTATTATAATTATCAATAGCATCCTCAAGATAGCGCCTTGATTTTTCAATAAAAAGATTATATTCCTCATCTGCCGGCAAATATATCGTATTATTATAATTGCAATCTATATAAATTTATGTTAATATTTATTTTTGCAATACTTTTTAATATATTCATTATTATTTATATTTATTTTCTGATACTGGATAGTGATTGTTAAACAAAAATATTTCTATTTCATGAGACCTTTATCTATTATAATAATTGTGTTTTCTCTTTATTTAGCTTTTTTAATATTCTTTAAAAATATCCTGTAATGAGTTCATATTGTTGCAATGTTAATATTAGGATTCCGGAATTTTAAACTAGTTATAACAGAAAACTTTTAACAAATATTATTATAGAGGGGTGTAAACATAATACTAAATGTGAAGGCAAATATACGGGTGGAAAGCTATTAATATCCTACTCTGGCTAACCAGAGACTTCCAGCTTGCAAAAGTTAAATGCTAAATGGAAACAGTACACAAATTTTTGTTATTTATTTTTGTTAATAAATTTTAATTTAATCAATGGGTCTTCAATATAATATTTGTTTTCAGATTTTTTTATAAATCCATATTTTAGAAGCTTTATTATATGGTTGTTTAAAATCGTGGACGATATATAGCCTGTTTTTGATGCAACATAGGCCCTTATTGTAGACCAGTTGTTTAATCCTGCCGCAATTGCCTCCATTATTGCCATATACCTATCCCTGGAATTATTTATTAATTTATTTATCTCGCTGTCGATCAATCTTTTGCTATATTCTATGACATTATTTATTGAATTGTAATTATTTAATTTCCTAACCGTGCGGTTATACCCATAGTATGTCAGCCATCCTGCTATTCCGTCCAGCACATCTATTGCAGAATTTACATCATTATCATTTATATTTAGTCCGGCCTCTTCAAAACCTGATTTTAAAAAGTTATAAGACACATTATTATCGAAATGGTCAATTTTAATTTCATTTATCATTCGTCCGAACAACGGGCTTTCTGTATTTTCGATATCAATAAAATCCTCTAAAATTCCGATTTCGCTTCCGGTTATTATTATATGTATATTTTTTAAATTATCGTATGCCCAGGCCAGTACATTATTATATCGTTTTCCACTGTACTTTAGATACTGGGCCTCATCTATTGCCAGGATGAATATATTATTATTTTTCTGTGAAATTTCATTAATTATTTCAAGAATATTATTCAATTTATATTTTTTGGATGTGTCTATATCTATCTTGAAATGGTTTATTTCAATGCCATTTATTTTGGATAAGATGTCGGCAATGGAGAATTTAAGTTTTTGAGAGATTCTCATATTCTTTTTTAGTTCATTTAATATTTTCAAGGATATTTCATTTTCCCTGATGGTTCCTGATTCATTGAATAATTCCCTTATATCTATTATTATGTAGGGCATTTCAATGTAATTTAATACGCTTTTTAATAAACTGGTTTTTCCGGTTCTTCTAATTCCGTATATTACTGTTAATGGTTCTGTAACGCATCTTTTTAATAATAATATTTCTTTTTCCCGCCCGAACAGGTCTTTAATATTGTCCTTTGGTGTTATGTCAAATAGCATTAGTAATACCCCCTATTATTAAGTAATACCCCCTATTATTTAAAGTTCGTGCAAACATATAAGGTTATGCTATTCAATTATTATTTCCTTTATATACTTTATAAACTTATATATTTCATTTTACCAACATATTATCTTTATATGCAATTGCAGTGTAACTATATTATCACATGTCGACAATAAACCATGCATCCTTTCATGATTATAATAATAAATTGCCGCATCCCATGTTGGGAAATAATGCCCTAATCTTTTTATTGCATAATTTAATCTTTCTAATTTTCCATTTGCCGGTTATGGTATATTCTTCCTAATGAGTGGGGGGAATATACGCCTGTGGAGATGAATGCCAATACCCTGAAGGATTTAATATAAGTCCTTATGTAAAGGCAGGTATGGTCCATGAATCAAGTGTTATGTATTTTTCTTTGATGATTATATGGAAACGATCTGCATGAATATAATGAATCATACCATTGATGTTGTATGTTAATCATTAAACAGGGTCAAAATGATATATTTCTGTGGTTTATAAAATAATAATTATTGGACACTTTCATTTTAAATATATGCCGGCAAATAATAGGTGCTAATTTTTTCTTGTGATAAAATAATTCAGTCTGTTCCTAAATGAGAATATATGGAAAATGACTACAAGTTCTATAACTGCTATTCCGAATATTTCATCTTCCGCAACCGATTGCCAGGGAATCATGGCATATAAAATCCATGAAAATATTATTGATAATGTTATGGGAATTCCATATTTCATTTTATTTATAATAAGTGATATCCCGATTGTAATGTAAGAAATACTTGCAAGAATAAAAAACCATATTGACACAAAATCATGAGGATATGTGCCTTCATGGTATATACCTATAAGAGCAAGAAACAGTGCCGATATCATAAAAAATGAAATGCCTGCATTTTCTATTTTATTCCTGCTTTTTGAAAGGAACAGTGATGCAAGTATTGCTATAAAAATAGCCTCAATTATCAATCCGACATTATAGATGTAAGGATATGCTGGCGCAGGATGGCCATTCAGAATCATATTTCCACCTCCCAGGTCGCTTAGGGCGTTTCCAGTAACCCTGAACCATGGATTAAATGCAGCCGAAATGATAATAACAATCCAAATGAGGATAAGCGTTATTCCGCCGGTGATGTATATATATTTCATATCTGACATTAATGAATTTAATCCTAATCTATACTTATTTTTAATCATTGGAACAAAAAAGAATCAGAAAAAAATATTTTAAGAACCTATAAAAATTAAAAGAATTATTTATTTAGATTATTGTGCCTTCATGTTCCTGTCAAGCCTGTGCACAAATACATAAGTATTCAAAAGTGCATAGAACCAGAGTAAAATCAGGACAATCCATATAAACAAGAATATGTACCCCAGAATTGCAATCTTTGTAACGGCCTCAAGCTTTATGGTGGACGTTGCAAATAAGCCCAGAGGGAAACCGTATGCCCATACCGATAAATATCCGAATGTTTCCTTCCTGAACATTATAATGAACATTACAAGGAAATTCCAGACTTCAAATCCCCAGAGCAGGATAGAAATGAATTCTACTGTACCGATGTTCAGAACCATATTACCTATTACTGCTCCGAAGGATGTAATTGAAAGAAGATTGATTATTATCAGGCTGGATACTCCTACAGGGAGCATTGCCGTAGGTAGTGTTGAACCGGATTTATTGGATACATGCCCGGATAATGCAACAGAACCTATGAATATGTACAGAAAGAAGAATATGCCAAGGCCCATTAAAACAAGGAAGTATATTGTCTGTGCAGTATTTCCATGATAATACCCCATCAATGGGGTTGCAAGAAATATACTTGTACCTATTGACAGTGGAGGTATTATTATTGCATAGTTGATTTCATCTTTGTTTATTTCCTTGGTATAAAGCCTGTAACCCAGAAGAATTCCAAGTATAAGTGCAAGGAAATAGCTGAAGAAATAATTATATAAAGATAGTATGGCCATCAGGCTGCTGATCCCGTAGAGGTCTATAAGTATATGATTTATCACAAAGGAAATTATGGGAATCAGTGCAATGAAGCTGAGTCTGGTAAGGCTGTTCCAGTGGCTCCATTTCCCATCATGTATGGTGATCCCACGGATCGACCATAAAATAAATACAACCACAAATATTATTATCCCGAGGGCGAAAAATGCTTCTCCTGTATATTTTAATGCCAGATTATCAAGATACCTAGATACCAGGAAAAATACCTGTGCCACAGCAAGCGTGGCTATTGCCATGCCAAACCATTCTGATCCGAAAGCGTATAGTAACTTATTTTTCATTTGCCATCATCTTATATTGACTGTATAGTCAATTATTATATAAGGATTCTGACTATACGGTCAAATAATTAATATATCAATTTATAATAATATATTATGAAAATGGGCAAAAAGGAAAAAATCCTTAACGCGGCAATAAAGGTCTTTTCCCTTAAGGGCTATGACCTGGCCACCGTAGATGAAATTGCACTGGAAGCTAACGTCAGTAAAGGGCTTATTTTTTTCTATTATGAAAACAAGGAGAACCTTATCATAAGATCGGCGCTTAAATCGGTTCCCATTGATGTGATGAATTACATAGACAATACATCATATCTTGATGGCAATGCCATCCTCCATGATCTGGGCATAAAATTTCTTAATTATTACAAAGAGTCGGATATACGAAATCTGTTTCTTTATACTATCAGCAATAAGAATAACTATCCTGCCCTCAAGGATAAATTGAGGGACCTATGTTTCACAAGCTTTGATAATATATTCAACAGGGTTGAAAAGATGGCCGATATGAAACTATCCCTTGCCAAAAAAAGGTCATTCTTCGGTTCATTATTGTGTTATCTGATCTGGTGGGATGAAAATGATCAATCCATAGAAGAATACACAACTGACCTGATCAGGGGCTTTCTTTCCTATTAATTAAAATATTTATGGAACTACAGATTCCAGCAAACATAAATATTCTCACGTGATACATTTTTAAAAATAGGTTTTGTGGGATGAATAATGGTGAATGTAAATAACAAAGAGAGATAAAAAAAATTATATGGATCTGGAATGAGGATAATTCTATTTTTAGAGATGTAATGGAAAGGCCTGCAAAATTATAATTTTAATATTTTATGAAAGTTAACTATAAAGGCATTAAAAGGGATAATGAAGCTATGCATCAAAGTTTCATTATGTTGATGTAAAAAAATATAAATATAAAATCATATTATAACGGTTTATGAATAAAAACATTCAGAAAACCCCCTGGCGGGATGTGAATTGGCCTGTGTTTTATGCAGCATGGGGTGGCTGGGTCCTTGATGGATTTACAACGTTTGTATATGCATTTATAGATTTGGCTGCAACCAGATATCTTTTACCTGCATCAGGTATAAGTTTGTCATTAACTTCATTTTATTTATCGGCTTTCTTTGCAGTATTTTTAATTGGCTGGGGGACATCCTTTATTTTTGGTCCACTGGGTGACAAATATGGAAGAATAAAAATACTCACGATCAGTATTATTTTATTTGCATTAGGTTCATTTTTAAGTGGATTGTCAACAAATGCATATGAATTTATGGTATTCAGGTTTATTACTGGCCTGGGCATTGGCGCAGAATGGTTTGTTGGTGGAACAAGTGTTGCCGAGGTGTTCCCTGAAGATAGGAGGGTAATGGGTGCAGGTTTATTCCATTCAGGATTTTATTTTGGTTTCCTTTTTGCGGCCTTGGCTGAATTATTACTGGAGCCTTTCATTGGATTCCGTGGAATGTTAATGCTGGGTGGTTTGCCCGTGGTCTTTATTGTATATATAAGATATAAAACTAAAGAACCCGAAAAATGGGAGAAAGTTAAAAAAATAGAGGGCAATAAACTAAAAGCAAGATCATCCTTTATATCAATATTTAAAAAAGGTTATGCCAGATCTACAATAGTTGCATCACTTGTTATGGCTGCAGTTATTTTAGGATTATATAGCGGTACTGTATATGTTCCTGTTGTAGTAGAAGACATAATAGCGTCATTTGTTACATTTAAATATCCTGTTGTAGATTTCGTTGCAGCAGGTGGAAGTGAAACCGCCGTATTTACAATACTTGGATGCATACTTATGCCATTTCTTGCAGAGAAAATAGGCAGGAGATTTACACTGATATTCTTTTTATTTTTAATGGCGATAAGCGTATTTTTCATTTACGATATTATATTCTATTTAGATAACCTGTATTATCTTTTTATTGCTCTGCCATTCCTTGGACTAGGCGGAGCAGACTTTGCAGTATTTACTCTGTGGAGCCCGGAATTATATCCCACGGAGTTTAGAAGTTCCGGATTTGGAGCGATTACAACATTTGCCAGATATTTTGCAGCAGGATTGATATTCCTGATAGGATACATATCATTACTTGTAGGTTTTGGCCATGCGGTGGCTTACACAGCAATAGGCTTTATTATAGTAATGCCATTAATATTCCTCATTAAAGAAACACAGGGCAAAGGGCTGCCTGAAAAAATGCTGGAAACAAATACTGGAAAAAATACTGAAGTAAAGGAAGAAAAAAATATGGAGGATGTAAGTGAGAATTAATTTTTTTTAAATTAACAAATACTATTTATTGTTTTATATTGCATAGTATATACTGAAGCCATAATATTCAATTATTTTCCGCAATGAAATCTTTTAACGTTTCATCAATACTACGGTTTTCTGTTTTCACCAACGATGGATTGATTATTGATAAAACAGCTACCATAATAAGGCCTATAAGAAGCATTGTGACCGGAATTGCATACATCCCTGAAATAGCAATAAGGACTATTAATTAGCCTATTTATTGTATCAAATCCGGTAACTATGCCGATACCGGATATTATTGTAACTTCAATTATGTATAGAAGTATGTGGTAAATTGCCTGATCCAAAAGCATATACAGACCAAAGCCGTATACTGCAGTACTTATAATACATAGCTTTACCATTACAGGTCTGTCAACAAAATATGGAATTAAATAGGGTGTTATTCCTGTACAGTAGTATAATATCACTATAGGAATATAAAATGATATGTCATGATTTTTTCCTATGACTCTGTTGTTTCCATTGTATATTCATAATAAAAACCTTATTTCATATTATATTCTTCATCATTCAGGATTCCGTGGATCAACCTGCTTATGAGGTATATGGTAACTAAAGATATGGCAAATACAACAACCACCACAACGGCTATGCCCAGCAATTCTATTCCAAGCTGCCTCAATGCAGCAAATCCACCGTAAAACAGCAAACCGTTGGGTAAAACACTGTTGCCCGAAGCCACCGCAAATGAATGCTGTGTGAAGAATGCTATCATTATAACCCCGAAGACCCCTCCGAGGCCATGGCCGGGAAATAATCCAACTGGATCGGAAAACCATTTTACCCTTGAAAATAATTTTTCTCCCCCTATAAATAATGGCCCTCCAATGAATCCAAGTATTAGTGCACTTGCCGGACTCACAAAGCCCGCCAGTGGTGTAATTATAATAAGCCCCATAAGGATTCCGTTGGTTGCATCCATTATTACAGGAGTTTTTCTATCCCATAATTCACCAAATAGCATTGTAGACATCATTGCCGCACCCGAAGCAACAAATGTGGTTATTACAACCATCAGAACATCACCGTTGAAGGCAAGTACACTCCCCGGATTGAAGCCGAACCATCCGATCCAAAGCAATAATATTCCAAGCGCCAGCCATGTGCTGCTTATATGCATGTTAATTTTCATCGATTGCTTTAAACCTTTTTTCTTTTCCTCCCTCCATATTTCATATACAATTGCCAATCCTGCGGCCGCTGCTGCTCCGTGAACGACCAGCCCTCCTGCAAAATCCCTCATGCCCATTTTGTACAGCCACCCGGTAGGGTTCCATATCCATGCAGCAGGCAGATTCCAGATTATTACAAAATAAACTATTGAAAATATAAAAAAGGCCTTGAATTTCATTTTTTTTAATACAATTACACCCACAAGGGCAAGGGTAACGGCTGCAAAGGCAGTTTCAAATAAATAATATGTTCCAAGCTTTAATCCGGTATTGAAATATTTTCCCGTCATGGACCACCAGGTAGCGGTGATGGAGCCGGAAGAAAATCCTCCGAGGAAAAAACCGTTTTTATAGAATGGATTTCCTATTACTCCATCCACAGTCGGTGCAAAAGCGGTATTGAATCCTATAATGGCCATAACAAATATGGCTGTCCCGGATATAACAATGGTTTTTAATAAACTGTTTTTGTATTTATTCCCCAATTCACCTATTTCCAGGAAACCCACAGCAATTGTCATAATAAATACAAAAATAGCTGCAATTATAACCCATAAGTTATTAATTAAAACCCTTGAAGGAACTAAATTATCA
This sequence comes from Thermoplasmata archaeon, assembly GCA_021797555.1. GTDB lineage: Archaea > Thermoplasmatota > Thermoplasmata > Thermoplasmatales > Thermoplasmataceae > Ferroplasma. The sequence goes on along the minus strand of JAJZZM010000005.1, from coordinate 57,753 downwards.
ATTATTCCCGATATCATTATAATTCATGAAACAACTGTATAAAATTTTATCTTTCTAAACAATAATATTTCTGTTAACAGTTATGATAATATATCTGACTATTTTGGTTGGCGTCAGAAACAACCTAACACTACACATGATTTTAAATATTCCCATTCACGAAGAATATTTAATTATTCCATATTATTACCCTCACTAAAATCTTATTAACGGTCATAGAAATATATACAGGCCATGCCCATTCCAGTATATACCATATATTATTCCGATCAGTTATTTATTCCCATATACATGGCAGCCCTGCTTATTATAAGTATACCCAGCATAATATACTTTATCAGTACAATGGAATGTGAAAATGGCAAATACAGACCATACACACTGGATCAAAACATAACTGTGCCATGGCATTTCATGATTATGGGCATAATGGAGTTATGGTTAAAATCATTATGCAGGCATGTTATTCCATTAATTCCGGAATATATTGTCCTGTAAATATTTCCTATATACCAGATAAAATGTTATAAAAGAATATAAACATAGAATAGAGTTAAATGACAAAAAAAAATAAAATGCATAATCAGTAAAAATAACAGAAGGAGATTATCAACAGAGATGACTCCTATAATGAAAATATACAAATTTATTAATTATATAAAGGAAATAACAACAGGGCAGCACATAAATTTATTAAAAATTAAATTTTATTTTAATTTTGATATTAATTTTATATATATTTCATAGAATTTTTTTCCATTATCAGTTATATATACCATCCTTCTCGGACCGGATACTGTAAAAACCATTTTATCCTTGATATATCCGTATTTTTTTAAAATATCCAAATGATTGCTTAAACTACCCTTGCCCGCGCCTGTTAAATTTAATAAATCGGTAAAATATAATTTATCATTTATTGCAAGTGATATAATTATTAATATTCTTAATGATGATTTCAATGCCTCATTATTAAGCAATGATTTTAAATCATCAAGTTCATTCATCACAAACTACCTCATCAGGCGCATGGTAAATTGCATAAAATGATGAGAAAAACCATCCTATAACTGCAATAAACCACATAGTAAATGAATAATAAACAATGCCTTTAAAAAAGAAAACTGAAAATGTAAAGAAAACCATTGTAAGTAATGAGCTTAAAAGATATGAATATACAGCTATATAACCCTCAAATGGAATTTTATCAAAGCTTAATTTAAGGTAACCATGAATTTTAATATCCATGGCAACTGTTGATATATTAATTAAATACACAAATAAACCATAATAAAAAAATTGCCTTTCAAAAAAATATAAAAAAATTATAATTATTAGCATTGCAGTAAAAACATAAAAATATTTTTTATTATTACTATTTTTCTTTATGTATCCATATTTTAATTTATATGTTTTATATACCTTTGAAAACAGATTTTTTGATAATTTAACTGCAATTATAATTATTATAAAATAAGCTATAAAATATAAAATATATAATTCCATTAAATTTTTATTATAATAAAAACCCAAAACAATAATAGGAATTATCTCAAATCCAGAAAATGCCAGTGCCCATATTAAATAATATAAACCGTATGTTCTTCTTATAATAAATCTTTCAAAATTTATAACCTTTTTATTAATATTTATTATTTTATCTGTATTTATATTATCCATTAAATAGAAATATAAATATATTATATCTACTTTTATTATGTTCAAAAACTGAACTTTGCTTATATTATTTTAATAATAATATAATACATAATTATGAATCTAATAAATATAAAAGATTTAAACTATTTTTTCAGCATTAATAAAAATACACTAAACAAAATAAACTTTAATTTAAATGAAAATGAAAAAAATATAATTATAGGAAGCAATGGCGCAGGCAAAACAACAATGCTTAAATGCATTGCAGGAATATTAAAAACCGATAATAAAATACAGGTAGATAATAATTATGTTGAGAATATAAGGAATTATACAGATTTATCCACAAATTTGAAGGATGCCCTACATCTATCTGGAGATTTAAGGGTAAAAGAATTTATAAAATATCATATGGAATTAAAATCCGTTAATCCGGAAAATGGTTTTTTATTATTAAAATATTTTAATTTATATGAGATAATAAATAATAAAATTTCCAAACTTTCAACAGGGCAGGAGAAATTAATATATGATATAATTGCACTTGCCCCGAAATCAAAAATTACAATTCTGGATGAACCTGTAAGTGATGTTGATCCAAAAAGAAGCAAATTATTTATAGACCTAATAAACTCAAGAAACGATTCATTTTTAATAACATCACATGATTTAAGCCTTATTAACCTGATAAAAAATTCCACTTTAAGTATAATGCTTGACGGAAAACTTTATGGAAAAATAATACCGGGAAATAAAATATTTTCATTATATATAAGCGAAAAATTATCTGGTCCATCAATTATGGAAATAAAAAATGATGATAAAATTATTTATATTACACAGGAAAAGGATGAAAATTCAAGACCGATAAATAAAATTGAGGATTTGCTGTATTTATATTAGGTGATTTTAATGATTTTAACATTATATAAAATTGGGGTAAAAACATATTTTAGGAACAGCACATCATTATTCTGGAGTTTTGGCTTTGTTTTAATATGGATATTTATATATGCATATGCCTTTCCGTATCCAGCCAAATCAAGTCTTTATGGCGTTGAATCATCATATTTATCATTTATACTTTTATTCGGGATAAGCATTGTTTCAACATCTGTTATATTTTATACTGTATCAACAAATTTATCATCTCCATATATTATAAGGTTTGATAGTCCAAGGAGCCATGAAATAGGAATAAGCACAGTATTATCATCCATAACATTTGGTTTATCTGTTGCTATCTTTTCAATAATATCATCGCTATTAATATTCCTATTTAGATTTGGGTCAATAAAAATAGAAAAACCACTTTTCCTTATAATTGTAGTTATACTAATATCTGCATTCTATATAACACTTGGAATATTAATGTCCTATATTTTTACATTATTAAAACAGGTTAAGGCGTTGAAATTTGCATCTGAAATACCTATGATATTGGTATTTATATTTGTACTTGCATTGCAAATTTTCAGAATTCCAGAAAAAAATTTAATTTATGTATCCCCATTTAATGAAGAATTTACATTATCATTATATTCTTTGCTTGGAAACGGTGTAATAAGCTATTATCCATTTACAGTAAATATATATTATGTATTTTTATTTTTGATTCTATGGATAATATGCATCATAATTATTACATTAATTCTTGAAAGGATTTACGAAAAATCTGATATAAGGGGTCAGTACTCACTGGAAGATGTTTTTAGATGATTATAAAGTTTTATCAATAAACTATTTATTAATATTATTATCTATTCTTTATATGCATAGCAGGTGTAACTACATTACCATTAAATGATAGTGAATCATGCATTATCCCATAATTGTAATGGTATACTACTTCCTCCCGTGTTGAGAAAGGTTGTGTATAATAGTATGTGTAAATATAAACTCCATGTTGGTAATCATATGGTCATTAAATAACAGGGAGGAATATCTCTTTGAACTCAAAAGGCAATAAAAATATGGAATATGGCAATATAAACATATCAGCTCTGGAAGAGATAATAATTGCCTGCACAACAATTATAAATTCAATATTATCGAGATAAATTTATTAATATCCATATTATAAAGTTGTGTTCTACAGTAATGGGAACAGAGATGATAGAGTGGATGAAATAATAATGGTAACAACTAATTACGTGCCGGGAAAATCAATTTCAAAGGTTATAGGGCCAATATGGGGAATTACAGTACGAAGCAGGGGAATAGGAGGAAATATTATGGCAGGATTAAGGTCTCTGGGTGGAGGCGAAATTAAAGAGTATACTAAAATGCTCTCAGATGCCAGGTCAACGGCACTGTCCAGATTAAGCCAGGCCGCCTCTGAAATTGGAGCCAATGCTGTAATTGAAATGAGATTTGACTCATCAGATATAGGTCAGGTTATGACAGAAATTGTTGCATATGGAACTGCAGTTGTGGTTGAAAACGTTTCCGGAGATGTGGAAAAAGTAAGTCTGTCCTGAAATAATTTTATAAATTATAATATCTATTCGAAGCAATGATTATTATAATATTTTATGGTAGAGATATGGAATAATATTTTTAAAAACCTACGGACTGAATTCCTTTCCAAATATTTTCCTTGATATAATTAATTTCTTTATATCAGGCGTGCCGTCACCATAAGGAATCCTCTATGCTTTGGTATGATGTAGCTCACAATAATCTCTGTGGAAAACAGACATTTTATACTTTCCGTGGAATTTATCTATTCCAATATTGTTTCCGGTTCTATTTTAACGGAAAGTTGCTGTACAGCTTCACTGTTGAAATATGCAATCAGCCCGTTTTTTTGATTTTAGCAATCTTAGCAGAAATTCAGTTTTGACGGCACCAGTTGGAAAAATAATTCCAATTTTTTTATCCATAATATTGTATATTTAACATTCACTCTCCAATATATTTTTCCACAGGCACATAAAGCATAATTTACAGTTACAGGTTTCGTTGGCTATTTTAATCAAGCCATGTTATAATTTCTATTGCATTATTACACTGATTTAATGCCATTAAGGAAAATATAAAAACCAATAGGAAATGCAACTTCATATGTATAACAGTATTCCAGATGTCTACATTATAGATGCGAAGAGAACCCCGGTAGGTAAAAGAAATGGTGCACTGAAGGATATTCATCCTGTTGATCTCCTGGGAAACCTTGTCAGTGAAGTGCTTAATATTAATTCAATAAATCCTGAAAATGTGGATGAATTCATAACAGGCTGCGTGAGCCAGACCGGTAATCAGGGAGGAAACATAGCAAGAAATGCATGGCTATCTGCCGGATTGCCAGAATCTGTGCCAGGAGTGTCGATTGACAGGCAGTGCGGATCAAGCCTGCAGGCTCTGGAATTTGTAAGGAATGGAATAATATCAGGAGATTATGATATTGCCCTGGCAAGCGGGGTAGAATCCATGACCCGGGTACCAATGCTCAGTACCATAGAAAAAGAAAATCCCATAACAGATGGATTAAGAAAAAGGTATAATTTGGGAGATGAATGGTTTAATCAGGCATACGGTGCTGAACTCATAGCAAAAAAATTCAAAATATCACGAAAAGATATGGATCTTATGAGTTATGAAAGCCACCTGAGGGCATCCAATGCAAGAAATCTATTCAAAAAAGAAATGATTCCGGTAAAATATAATGGAAATACCATTCTGGATTATGACCAGGGTGTCAGAGAAAAGCCTGACCTGGAAAGAATGAACGAACTCCCGCCTGCATTTCCGAATCTGAAAATGGTTACGGCCGGAAATGCCAGCCAGATATCAGATGGGGCAAGTGTGGGAATACTGGCATCAGAAAATGCTGTAAACAGGTATAATTTGAAGCCAAGGGCGGTAATAAAGAGCGTTGCAGCAGTTGGTGTTGATCCTGTAACCATGCTGACCGGTCCAATTCCGGTTACCGAAAAAGTACTGAAAAGAACAGGATTGGCTATGGAAGATATTGATGTTTTCGAGGTAAATGAAGCATTTGCATCCGTCGTGCTTGCATGGGAAAAGGAATTGAAGGTAGGCCATGATAAGGTAAATGTCAATGGTGGCGCGGTAGCACTGGGGCATCCATTGGGAGCAACCGGCACAAGGATATTATCAACAATGCTTAATATAATGGAAAATAAAAAATATAAATACGGATTAATAGCCATATGCGAGGGCGGTGGAATGGCCAATGGGGCTATAATAGAAAGAGCAGAATAAGCCTTAATTTAAATTTTTATTCTAAATAAATCCATAGAATATTTTAGAATATATTTTCTACTCAGTGCCATTCAGGTTAAGATTTCTGTTAACAGTGTTAACATCCATCTTTGGAAGTTGTCATCTTTAATAATTTAAAGATGCTTAAACTTTTTTCATGATACTTCCTGTACAGTACTTACCACCTGATCCCAATCACTATTTATCTCAATCACTATTCTTGATATAATCCAAAATATATTCCGGAAGCTGGATGCCTGTGTATATCAGTAAATGAACACATAGGTATGAAACCATAGTAATTCTTATTAACATATCCGTGCCTGATAGAATATGTATTTCAGGAATTCCAATTCAATTGATTGCCAGATTTTTCCTGTGTATAGGATGGACAGCATAAATAGTCCTTTATTATGTTTTATATAGGCTATAACCATTTCCATAATATCAGAACTGCGGAATATTCTATCACACGGTTTATTTTTTCCCACTTAAAATATTCTAGTTATTTATTTAATTTAAAATAAAATTTTAATTTTGCCAGGGTACCGCAAAATAAATGGTGTTGACCTGCACTATTATATATAATTACGCTGGAAGCATATTATTTACCGTTTCAAGATACTTTCTGGGTATAGGGTTTTCCATTTCCCAGATTATACTCACAGGATTACTGCCACTATGGCTTTTATGCCTTACGCTTCCGAGGAATATATAAGGTGATGCACCAAGAAGATTTTCTTTATATTCCCTTACAAATAACAGTACAGTATTGCCATTTTCCGGCGAACCAAAATACCTTATTGCCGTTGGAGATTTTAGGGAAACCGTGCTCTGTGTTTCCCAGTGGAATGCAGTCTGATCAATTGCATAGTCTTTGTACATCGTTGTTGAAGAGTAGTATTTCTCTGATTTGTTGAGAGTTACAAAGAGTGTATCCATGTGTTTTTCTGGAATATATTTTACGCCTTCACGGACGGAAGTTGGATTTTCTACTCCCATTGCCGCAAGGATCTGGTTTCTTGAATATGAACTATATATCTTCAAAGGAAGTATAGATCTGTTAGATGGTGCCTCCTCCACAAAATTAATTTTTGAAATCAGATATTCAAGGAGTTCATTTAATTCAGAATAGATAACCGGATATTTTTTCAGAGAATTCAGTGCATCGATGGAGTCTGAGAAACCGGATTCCATGATAGGCTTATTCCATATTGTGTAATAAAACATATCGGCCATTCTGAGTTCTTCATTTGTAAGTCCTTTAATAGAAACAATTCCTGGAATTATAATCTTTTCCAGCAATGTTTTTATCCATGAATACGAATTGATCTGACATATTCTTTTCATTGCCTTTGTTAAAGTTTCCTCCATATCCTCATGAAAATCTTTTCTGATTCCCGCCAATACACATAATCTCGAAAAATTACCCCTAATATAAATATCTCCCGGATTAAGATGCTCAAATTCCATAAAATTTTGGAGTGTGAGAGGAATTCCTGAATTATTTCTGAATCCCCGTATTCTCGAAATCAATACATTTCTGGATGAATATGATTTTTTAATATTCTCAAGGATATAATCCTGGGCCTTTCTTTCCAGCTCGATATAACATCCCCTGGGGAGGTCTATAAATCCCGATATGATTTCATCCTTTATTGAGGTCCCACGGTTACGTACAAGGGCCAGAAATTTCCCTGCAAAATTATACTTTGCATTTGACCTTCCGACAAAATCAAGGACCGTCAGGCATTCTTTTCCCATTGATAACCTTAGGCCACGCCCAAGTTGCTGAATAAATACTGTGAGGCTTTCCGTTGGCCTGAGAAACAGTATTGTATTTATTTCAGGAATATCAATCCCCTCATTATAGATATCAACAGTAAAAATGATCTTTACTTCTCCGGAACGCAGTTTTTTATGGGCTGTATTTCTTTCATCCGGGCCAGAATTACCGGTTAAGGCTATGGCACTTATCCCATTTCTATTAAAATAATCAGCCATATATCCGGCATGTGCGACCGAAACACAAAAACCGAGCCCTTTTAAATCATTCATACTGGATATATATCTCTCTGTCGCATCCTTGATTAAGGCTGCCCGTTCTTCGGATATGCTCTCACTGCCTGTATACAGCCTCTCCAGTTCCACTGAATCGTACGCACCATTTTTCCAGGAAACAGCATCAAGATCAACCGAGTCGGTTACACCGAAATACTGGAAAGGGCTTAAAATTCCCCTATCAATGGCCTCCGGTAGCCGAATTTCGGAAGTAATGTGATTATTGAAATATTTTAGTATATCCCTGCCATCCATCCTTTCAGGCGTTGCAGTAAGGCCAAGCAGTATTTCGGGTTCAAAATGCTCTAAAATTGGCTGATATGATTTGGCAGGTGCATGATGGAATTCATCTATAACTATAAAATTATAATAATTTTTTTCCAGTGCCAGGTCAGGTCTGATTGAATTAAAGGTCTGCACGGACATAAATAAATGGTCCATAGATATTGGTTTATAATTCCCGGTATACAGATCACCGAAGTTAAAGTCCCTTAGTACACTCCTGAAGCACTGGAGGCTCTGCTTCAGTATTTCCTCCCTGTGTGCAATGAATAATAACCTACTCCTGCCGGGATTGGATTTTGCGAACCTGGCATAATCAAATGCAGATATTACTGTTTTTCCAGTTCCGGTTGCTGAAACAACAAGGTTTCTGTAATTCCCCCTTAGTTTCCTGTCTGCATCCAGTTCATCAAGGATTTTTGACTGATAGTCATAGGGCTTTATATCAAAAATATATTCTGGTTCACTATTTTTGTTTATTTCCTTACTTAAAGCCCTTTTGAGATCATCCGATTGTTCCACAGTATATTCTGTAAAGCTTTCAGAATGCCAGTAGGTCTCAAATGTTTCCTGAATTTTGTTAAGCATCTCCGGCATATCTTTTCCTGCAACCTTGACATTCCATTCCAGGCCACCTGATATTGCGGCATTTGAAAGATTTGAGGAACCGACATAGGCAGTAGAAAAACCTGTCTTTCTGATAAAAATATAGGTTTTTGCATGTAGCCTCGTATTTTTAGTGTCGTAGGATATTTTTATTGCTGTATTGCTTAACTTACTCAACTCTTCTATGGATTTAATATCGGTGGCACCCATGTACGTTGTGGTAATAACATTGAGTTTTCCTCCCCTCTCAGTGAATGCTTTCAGCTCTTCCCATATTAATCGCAGGCCGCTCCACTTTATAAATGAAACAAGCATGTTTATAGTATCTGATGTGAGAATCTCTGATTTGAGCTCCGAATAAAGCCTTGGCTCTGCAATTGATCCGGTAAAAAGTGAACTGTATGCTATTGATGTTGAAGGCCGGGGCATGGCATTTTTCATGGTTTTGGATGTATAAGAATTATCCAGCACCGAAAGTAGCATTTCCGGGGGGTCAATAATCTCGTTGCATTCATTTGTTCCAGAATATGAGTTAATTTTATCCAGCAATTTATTAACAAATTTTACCCTTAATGAGAGATTCATATTATTATCCTTCATATTATTAAGGACCTTCTCCAGCTTCTCTGCGAGGTAAATTGAAAGGATTCTGGAGGAACCATCAGATTCAACCTTATCAGTAGATATCTTATCGTTTTTATTGTTCTTGATCTCTCTGCTTATCCATAAATTTACCAGTTCCTCATAAATTCCTTTTTTAAGCATTATTCAGTTGTATTATCAGGTTGGTTAATAATTTTATTATCCGGAAGGGGCATAAAATATAATATTTAAATATAAAATCATGTTGATATTATATAATGGTAATGAATATGATAGAATGCAGGGCATAGGCCATAAAGTTTCTCTTCCAACCCATATTTTTAACATTTTTTTACTGTACGGATATTTTTTTGTGTACCGGGAATTAATTTCTCTATATCACGTTCTTTTCAATTCGGCAATATCATAAATTATCAAAAAAATATATACATAGTATATGTATGCTATATTATGGTAAAAATGGTCTCTCTTTCAAATAAGGCATATTTCGAATTAAAGGATGTTAAAAATAAGGATGAATCATTTTCAGAGATAATATTGAGATTGCTAAAAAATAGCACGAAGGGCATAAAACGATTTGCAGGAATACTGAAAGATGATAAAATAAAACTGGACCGGATGGAAGAACGCATATCAGAAGACAGGAAAAACAATAAGGGCAGATTCCAGTGATTATTATAGATGCCGGCATTGCAATAGAATACCTGAAGGGAAATTGAAAGACCATTCAAACGGTGGATGAATATTCAGGAAACCATATTATTGTCATTATTTACATTTCGGAATATGAATTATTGAAATATTCATATAAAAAAAATAAATTACCTGGAGAGTTCATTGAAAATATAAATATAGTATATCCAGACAAGAATTCTGCATCAGGGTCTGCTGAAATATTTAGAATATTAAGGAATTCTGGAAATTTAATAAATGAGAATGATATTTTAATTGCCGGTATTTCTCTACAGGATAATAATAAATTTATTACACTCGATTCCGATTTTAATAAAATTAATAATTCAAATATCATCGTACTGAAAATTTAGACCTTATTATAAATTATTTCTCTTTGCTATTCCAGATATCTTTCAGAAATTTTCCTATCAATTCCAAAATTGCAGTTTATTTCAGGGTGCTATTCACAATTGAGGGGTAAACATTTCTTACACCGGATGTATTCTCTATTTCCAGTATACACTGGTTCAGGTCCATTCCGTAAAGCCCGGACACTATTATTGCTATGGCAGAATGATCTCCGGATGTTGAAAATAAACTCTTAACAAAGATAAAATCCTTTAACGTTTCCAGTGTTTTTGTATACTGTTCCGGCATGATGTCAAGGCCCAGTATTGCCTCATCTATGCCCAATTTTTTAACCTGGAACCTTGTGGTATAAGCTATTATTTCCTTATCGTTTTCCATCTTCTGTAAGCGGTTACGTATAGTTCCGGGGCTTACGCCGCAGAGCTTCCCCAGATCCCTTATTGACAGCTTTGAATTGTCAAGCAGATACCGGGCTATTTCCATGTCAAGCCTATCGACCATATTACCTTTATTATATTAAAGAATAAAAATTTATGTTTATATAATTATTAATAATAATCAAATGTTTATTAATTTATTATTTAATGTATAATTTTATTAAACAAATACATAATACTTTTATACTTATAACCAATTAAGTATGGATAACAATGGAAAACAAAATGCCTTTAATAGGAGAAAAGTTCCCAGAAATGGAAGTTGTAACCACACAGGGAATAAAGAAATTGCCGGACGATTATAAGGGAAAATGGTTCATGCTGTTCAGCCACCCGGGAGATTTTACACCGGTGTGCACCACGGAGTTCTTCTCATTTGCACAGAGAAGCGATGAATTCCAGGAACTGAATACAGAACTTATAGGCCTCAGTGTTGATTCCAAGATATCACATATGGAATGGATCAACTGGATACATGATAACCTGAAAATAGATGTAAAGTTCCCGATCATAGCTGACCCAATGGGAAATGTGGCGAAGTCGCTGGGCATGATACATGCAGAATCTGCAACATCTACAGTAAGGGCAGTGTTCATAGTGGATGATAAATCAACAGTCAGGGCAATATTATACTATCCTCTGGAGATAGGGAGAAATGTATCTGAAATACTAAGGATGATAAAGGCACTGCAGATGGTGGATAAGTTCAAGGTAGCAACCCCTGCAAACTGGCCAGACAATGAGATAATAGGAAATTCTTTCATAAATCCTCCACCAGCAACAATGGCAGATATACCCGAAAGAATGAAAAAATACAAGGGATATGCATGGTGGTTGACTTACAGGGATGCACCCAAAGAGGATGTTGATGAGGCAAAGAAAGTTTCCAGAATGAAGGGGGCGAATTAAAATGCCAATGTATGAAACAGAAAATAGTCTGGATGAAAAGACAAAGGATATGTCAAGGGCCAGGCAGTCACTGATAGAGGAAATGCAGGCAATAATGTTCTATGATGAAAGATTTAATGCAACAAAGGATGCTGCATTGAAGGATGTAATAAGGCATAACAGGGATGATGAAAAAGAGCATTTCTCCCTTCTGCTTGAATTCCTCAGAAGGAATGACCCGGAGCTTGACAGGGAATTAAAGGAAATACTATTCTCCAAGAAGGAATTAAAAGAGCTTGGAGATTAAACAAATAATAATTTTTTTACCTTTTAAATAAAATTAAGGATGTGAAAATATGGAAAATGATGATAATAAATGCCCTGTGATTCATTCAGCAGGAACAGGAATGTCATTGAGAGAGTGGTGGCCGGGAAGACTTGACCTTTCAATACTGAGGCAAAATTCAGTTGAATCCAATCCATACGGGCCGGATTTTGATTATACAGAAGAATTCAGCAGGCTGGACCTGGACAATGTAAAGAAAGATATAATTGGCATTTTTACTGATTCACAGGAATGGTGGCCAGCTGATTTTGGAAATTACGCTCCGTTTTTTGTAAGAATGGCATGGCATGCTGCAGGAACATACAGGGTCAGTGATGGCAGGGGTGGTGCAGGGGCTGCACAGCAGAGATTCCCGCCGGTTAACAGCTGGCCGGATAATGTAAATCTGGATAAGGCAAGGCGGCTGCTCTGGCCCATAAAGCAGAAATACGGGAGGTCCATTTCATGGGGTGACCTTATGATGCTGGCCGGAACCGTTGCCCTCGAATCCATGGGATTGAAGATATATGGTTTCGCAGGCGGAAGAATTGACGTTTATGAACCTGACCTTTCAGTATACTGGGGACCAGAGAACAAATGGATGGGCGATAATAGATACCATGGAGACAGGGATCTTGAAAACCCTCTTGCAGCTTCCCAGATGGGGCTTATATATGTAAATCCGGAAGGACCAAACGGAATTCCTGACCCGGCTGCCGCCGCTAAGGATATAAGGGAAACATTCGGGAGGATGTCCATGGATGATGAGGAAACGGTTGCACTGATAGCAGGAGGGCACACATTCGGAAAATCCCATGGAGCGGCATCTCCTGAATATCTGGGCCCTGCGCCGGAAGGAGCCCCTGTGGAAAACCAGGGGCTCGGATGGAAGAGCTCATACGGAATTGGAAAAGGTGCGGACACTGTTGGTGGTGGCCCTGAAGTCACATGGACTGAAACTCCTACAAAGTGGAGCAATGGTTTCCTGAAATCCCTCTTTGAAAATGAGTGGGAACTTGAAAAAAGCCCGGCAGGTGCATACCAGTGGGTTGCCAAAAATAGCAAAATAAAGTATCCGGATGCACATATAAAGGGAAAATACCACAGGCCCAGAATGATGACAACTGATCTGGCACTGATAAAAGATCCAGTATATGAAAAAATTGCAAGGTATTTCTATGAAAACCCTGATAAGTTTGAGGAATCATTTTCCAGGGCTTGGTTCAAGCTGACACACAGGGACCTTGGCCCAAAGTCCAGATACCTGGGAAAGTATGTTCCTGAGGAGAATCTTATCTGGCAGGATCCGATACCTTCTTTAAATCATCCCTTAATCGGTGAAATTGAAATAGAAAATCTGAAGAAGGAAACACTTGCATCAGGGCTTTCATTAAGCGAGATGGTTTACACGGCATGGTCATCTGCCTCGACGTACAGGAACAGCGATAAGAGGGGTGGCGCAAACGGTGCCAGAATTGCCCTCAATCCACAGAGAAGCTGGGAAGTAAACATGCCAGAACAGCTCAACAGGGTGATCTCCACCCTGAATAGTATACAGAAAAAGTTCAATGAAGGCAGAAAAGATGGGAAAAAGGTATCATTAGCAGACATGATAGTCCTTGCAGGCAATGCTGCGATTGAGCAGGCAGCACTTAATGGTGGATATAAATTGAGGGTCAAATTCACACCCGGTAGAATGGATACATCACAGGAAAATACAGACACAACAATGTTCTCTGACCTTGAACCCTACGCTGACGGCTTCAGGAACTATATAAAAAATGGTTATGGAATAAGCCAGGAAGCAGCGCTCATAGACAGGTCACAGCTACTTGCATTGAGGGTTCCAGAAATGGTTGCACTTATAGGTGGAATGAGGGTATTGAATGTAAACTACAACAGATCACCTATGGGTGTTTTTACGGACAGGCCAGGAGTTCTTACAAATGATTTCTTTGTAAATCTTTTGAGCATGGCCACTGAATGGAAGCCTCTTGATGATGGCAATAATGCATTTGAAGGCATATCAAGGAATAACGGTAAAAGAAAATGGATTGCCAGCAGGGTAGACCTTGTAATCGGATCCCATTCTGAGCTCAGGGCCGTGGCAGAGGTATACGCAAGCAATGATGGGAAAAAGAAATTTTTGGAGGACTTCGCGAAAGCCTGGGCAAAGGTAATGGATCTTGACAGGTTTGATCTCCGCCATAAAAATTGAAAAATTATTAATTTTTATTAATTTATCTTATTAAAAGTATTTCTATACAATATTTTTGCATTTATCCTGAGAACAACCCAGATTTGTAGTTATTTTTGAGAATTAGAATCTCCTTTATAGTCCTGGAACATTCACCTGTTGTTGTGAGAACCTTCCCAAACGGTTTACCCGATGCCACGGACATAATGGACAGGAGGGGATAGGCGCAATAGTGATACTCGCGTGTATAAGCGACACTACACTATCACGTACCCGGTACTCTCATAAACCCAAATTCCGGTAAATATAAGGACCATATAAAAATATAGTAAATTACACATACTATAAAGGTTTTAAAATACACCTTTTAATTGGCATGATAATTATAATATAAGGTTAATATATATCCTTTTAATTCTGTTTAATGATCGCTTGTATAATGTTTTTAACCATATCTCCATTATGGTCATGATGAGGGAATGATAAAATTTAAATGTGTTTTAATCCACCGTGGATAGTCTGTATTCACCCTTTTCATATTTAATAATGATGATTATATTGTGCTTAATGCACTGATAATAGGCAAGCCTGCTTTGAAGATTCTTTAATAAAGTTAAGGGTATATGAAGGTATGGACTCCGTAACAGGGCAATCAGGGAATTACAATGTATCATCACATATTTCTAAAAGGTGGAGTCCATTAATAAGGTATGCACTGTATGTATCAACAATATCATCAATAAAATATAATCCTGTTGCAAAAAGATATTATGATTATAAGAAGGGCAGGGGATTGAATGACAATAAATTATTGAACATCATATATTCTGTAATTAAGAATAATAATAATACGGATTTCAAGGAACCAGAAATAATAAATTAAACAATTATAAATGATAATATTCGTAATTTATAGAAAGATTAGCGTAAGCTCTAATAATTATATATAATAAAGAGGAAATAGTAAAATTAATATGGTATACTATCCATAACCAATATATGTTTTGAAAAAATTATTATTTTACATTAGATAATCAATAAAATTTTATTCTATAATTTTATTATCTTTTCATGGTATCAAAGGTTACTGAATTTAAAGGACATAATGTATTAACATTAATTAACAGTAAATGGGCTAAGTACAACTTTACTTTTGGAGTTGCTAATTCCAAATTGGTTATGAATAAGATAAAGAAATTTACTGAAGGGAATCAGTAACTATAATATCATGAGAATGTTTATAGCATCACCTGTGCATATAACTCCCGAAATAGAATCCGCAGTGAATAGTCTTTCCAATATACGAAATTTGAAGTTAACAGGAATTAATAATTTTCATATTACATATTTATTTCTTGGTGAGATTAATGTAAACGAAGCTAATCATATAATTGGACAACTGAAACAAATTTCAAGTAATAAAATTTCTGCCAGAGTTTCGGGCATAATGGCTTTTCCTAACATTTCTCACCCTAGAGTAATAGTAATAGTTGCCGAAAGTCCATGCCTTCTTAATTTACATGATTCAGTTTTGCGATTGTTGCCTGAATATAAAAATATTGGTAGAAAATTTTTACCGCATATAACTATTGCACGTGTAAGGAATGGAAATACCTTGCCCGACATATCAAGGTTAAGCACTACACATGGAAGAGTATCAATAAGGGAAATGTGTCTATTTAAAAGTGTTCTTACCTATGAAGGACCTTTGTATGAAAGGATTTATTGCAGGGAATTTACTTAATATCATTAAACAAATGCCACAATGAATTTATAAGATTCCCATAAATAATAATATATTAAATTTTTTAATTTTGTTTCGCATACGGAAAAATTTTGGTTATGTTTATTAATTATTTCGCCATTTAAAAATATGGTACTAGAAAGACTTTATGTGATTCCGCACGGTGATGAAATAATAGATATGCCCAATCAGGAAAGTAAAGAACTTCGTAATAAAATAGTAGAGGTAACTAAAGGTGATAATTCCGACTCCATAATAATTCTAACTCCACATGGAATGACACTTTCCAGTGGAATTCCAATAATCAACACTGAAAATCTCCACGGTGAATATTCAACTAAAACATCCAAGCTTATAAGTAACCATAAAACTGACAAGGAAATTGTTAGAAATATAGCCGCTGAATTTGGAAAGGAAATGGTGACAGTGAATTTTGCCACATCCTCCGGACCTCTATCCGTATTCCCTGAGGATTTCGGAACCATAATTCCATTAACCTTCTTTGGAAAACAAAAAGTCAGCATAATATCACAGCCAAGGATATCGGATACGGAAAAACTCATGCGGCTGGGCAGAACTATCTGGAATACTGTTGATAGCATGGATATCAAAATAAGCGTTATATTCAGTGCCGATCAGGCACATACACACAGTAAATCAGGACCATACGGATTTTCTGAATATGCTAAGCTTTATGAAGACAGGATTATAGGGTATTTTGAGAATGGCTCGTTGCAAGGTCTGGAAAACATGGAGCAGGGTATGATAGTTGAAGCAAAACCCGACAGCTACTGGAATATGGTAATTCTCAATGGATTTTTGAAAAACTCTGGAATGCGGGTTACCCTTGATTATCATTATGTTGAACATTACTTCGGTATGATGCTTGCACACGGGGTCAACTGATCATAAATAATACCTGCCACAATTGATATATTGACTACTATGTTTTTTTATATACAATAAGGTCACATAATCCACTTCATTTTTATAACCATATTTTAAACATTTAAAATTATTTCTATTATATCTATTGTGTTCTGTCCTATTATTATTCCTTTATATACTTAACAAACATATATATTTTCATTTTACCCCCATTTTAGATTTATATGCCATGGCAGGTGTAAATATATTATTACTAAAATTACTAAATAACAGCAGAGAAACAATGAATGCTATCCCAAGTTGCTCCAGGAATGCAACAGGTATAAGACTCAGTGAACCTAGGGATACTGCAAGTATAATTCCAAGAGCTGACACAACCTTTCCGGAAGATGCAATTCCATTTTTTATTGCTGTATCTCTTTCATTACTGGCAGATTCCTCTCTTATCCTGGATATAATGAATACTGTATAATCGCTACCCAGAGAGAATAGGATGATAAATAGTATTATAGGAATTAGATAAATTGGTGCTTCATGAAGTATGTATTTTGAAATGAAATAAAGCAATGCAGTTGTCCATGATACACTGAATAACACTCCTGTAAGAGATATTAATGGATACTTCCATGACCTGAAAGAATTCTTATTATAACGGCTATTACTGTAGCTATTAATAATTCCAGTTCCTCATAAATTGCATTGTTCTGCTTTTTCTCATCTATCACTGTGGATGTTATTCCTTCAACGATAAATTCTGAATTACCTCTAATCTTTTTAACAAGGTTTATTGCATGATTGGTGTAAGGTGAATATTTTATATAAACTATGTAATAGGCATATTTGTTTTCAATAGAATACTGGCTGAGGTCACTAACGTTTGTTACATTTTTCCCATTTGCATCCTGCCCTGAAACACCTTTAACACCATTTAATGCTATTAAATATTCAGCATCCTTATGAAGTGTAGTATTTACATTGTTTACATCATTTATTTCAGTTATAACATATACTGGATAAAGTTCACTGGCGCCGAAGCTATTATCTATGGTATCTAATCCTTTCACTGTCTCCAGGTCCTGTGGCAATCCTGTGTTGAAATTATATGTTGTCGGCACGGCAAAGAATGAATATACACCAAGAGAGCCGAGGAGTAATACTATAACTATGACCATAAATTTCCTTTTTACAGATACATCAGCTATCCTATAAAATTTGGATTTTGCACGTGTTTCAGTATTTATTGGCCTCATTCCAATTTTCATGAATAATTTTTTGCCAAAGAGTGAATAAACGCTGGCAAAAGGATTACCTCAATTAGAATCGTAAATATAACGGCAAAAAATAATGTTGTGCCCCACGAGTGGAATCCTGGAATAAAGTAAAATGTGAATAGGCTGAAAGCAACTGTAAGTCCGCTTATGATTATTGATTTACCGGATTTTTTTATTGCAATCTGGAGAGACTGTTCATTACTGTGGCCCTGTCTTAATTCATCACGGTACCTTGATATTATAAATAGAAGATAATCGGCGGAAATACCTAGAATCACAGCTGTTAAAGTATAATTAACTATATAGCTAACATGGTGAAATATTAAACCGGTAATATATTCTGAAACATAACCAAGAAGAAGTGCCATATTTGTAAATATAATGCCCTTATTCCAACTCTAACATCACTGTTGTAATATCTGTATATTAATGCGCCCATTAAATTTATGCCGCCATCATCATATTTATTTAAACCTTCCTTTGCCCTCATATCTAAAATCGACAATTAAGATTTATAACAAAACAATTATTTTATAAAGGATTAATTACCTCTAAATTATAATTTTTTATGGGTTTTTTCTTATTTACAAAATTCTTATCAAAAGTAATGAATTTATCCGCATTCAAAAGAATGGCATTGGCTATATGAAGCAAATCAAGTGTTTTTAATTTCAGATTATTAACCATTTCATTTCCTTTCACTATTGATTTATTAATATCAATAGACTTAATTTGTATATTATTTTTGATAATTAAATAATCTATTAATGCATCTATTTCCTCCTCTTTTATATTGCTTCTGGATAACACAATTCTCATCTCAATAATATTCAATTCTGAAATTACCTTATTTGTGTATTTATTAAGCAAGTCTTCAGCCATGTTATGTTTTGCATCATTTTTATCAATATACGATATTAAAATATTTGTATCTATATATTCCATTATTCTCTCTCTTCAATGGATATATCAGATAGGTCTGGAGGCAAATCTGGCAACCCCTCTTTTAAATATTTTTCAAGTAATTTCTTTGTATTTTCTCTGGTCTCAATTGTAGTTAATGCGTTTTTTAGTCCATTGTTTAATATAAAATTCACTGCATCTGTTTTATTTTTTGCAATATTAAGAGATATTAATTTATTTATAATGGTTAAAAGTTCATTATTTACCCTCACGCTTATGACAGTATTCATATGTATACATTATTAAATAAATGTATATATATTTTTATATTTGTATAAGTAAGTAGATAATGTTATTATTTTACTATAAATTTAAAATTTCTCTTTGCAATATTAATACATTAATTCATGCAACAGAATTATATGGCAAACCTGAAGAAATAATAACAGCCCATAGTACTTAATTATTTTTAAATGGAAAGAATGGAATACACGGAGATAAGAATAAGTTTCAACAATAGCTTGACATATTATAATTATTTGATAACACTGAGCCGAATAAATAAATTTCAGAGTTTTGATCCACTCTTTTTATAATATTAGCAAGCATATTAATGTTATAATCCAGATTATTGAATATCTCATTTCTTTTTTATACAAATTAGCAAGTATCCTCAATGTCTTCCCTTATGTTTTTTACTGTATTTATTAATTTTTGTGCGTTAATTTTATCATAACTTGACTCAAAATATCTTGATATCATATAAGCATCAGTTAAAATTGATAATTCTAATCCATATTTATTTATATAATTTTTAATTGTTATTTTACATTTTTCATTTTCAACTTCTGATAATGTTTCCAACAAATTTCTTATATTGTGCGTGTGTGGAAAATCACCGGCATTTTTTATTAATAAAGCCTTGAAAAACAGTTTAATGCATTGACCAAGATAAAACATTGAAAGGTCATAATATTCCTTATTATAATTATCTATAGAATCCTCAAGATAGCCCTTGATTTCTCAATAAAAAGCTTATATTCTTCATTAGCAGGCAAATATATCATTATTATTATAATTGCAATCTATATAAATTATTGATATAATTATCTTAAAACTATTATAATTTTATAATAAATATTTTTATAAAAAAATAAATTTTATATTCCATTGGAATGCCTGCAATTTTAATGATAATTTTACATATTTTCTCTGTGCTTTTTCTGGCCTTTCATTCCGGGTCCATGGTGCATGCTCTTATTCCTTGATTTCATATTATTGTTTTCCTTTACATTATTCTCCAGCGTATTTAACACGGATTCTGTTTCATTTTCATTTCTTATAATACCGGCCAGATTATGCTCGCCTATATAATCAAGCCACATGGCTATGTGCCCCTCTTTAACATGATAGTCTATTGCTGCTTTATCATATAAAGCCAGGCATTTCATCTCATAATACAGGCTTGATATATCGCAGGCCACGCCGATAGTCCTGTCAAAGGATTTAAAATAAAAAGGTTCCATTAGCAATTAATTTAATTCTGTATTTAAATATTTGTATCCCAAATTTATTATGCCATAGATATCCAATAACAACATGCATCATATATCAAAAATAACTGATAACAAATATAAATATGATGAAAAACTGTAACATTATTAATCCCTAAAAATGGCAGAAAAAAAATTAATAAGCTTGCCTGTTGCAACTGCGGTCGGACTCGGCGCAATTATCGGCGCAGGCATATTTGTTTTGAGCGGCACAACAATAGCATTAGCAGGGGCCAATGCATTAATTGCATTTGCCCTTGTCGGTGTTCTGGCAATAATAATTGCCATGGAATTCGGTGAGCTTGGATCAATAATGCCGCATGCAAAAGGCGCCTCATTTTAATTTATTTTTGAGGCTTTCGGCAGTGAGATGGGTTTTATAACAGGAATACTGATTTATTTCAGTTTCTCCACAGCAATTGTGGCAATAGCCCTCGGCTTTGGATTATATCTCGGCAGCCTTACAGGCCTTCATTTTGGTTATTTTCCAGTTATTTTTGCAATTATTTTAATATTTTTATTGTCTATTTTAAATATAGTTGGAATTAAAAAGGCTGCAAGTGCTGATTTTTTTCTGGTAATAACAAAGCTCGGGATGCTCACAATTTTTGTTATTTCCGCAATTGTGCTTGCATACTCCACAAAAACATTGAATACCTCAAATTTTACAGTGCCACCTGCAAAGAATAATATTTATGCCATATTTTCCGCAAGCATAGCTGTATTTTTTGCATATTCCGGATTCCAGTCCATATCGACATTAACATCCGATGTTAAGGGTGGTGCAAATAAGGCTGCAAAAGGCCATAGTATTATCCGTTGTAATAAGCATGATATTTTACATACTTGTTGTTGTTGCATTAATATTAATGGTGCCGGCATCAAAATATACGGTATCTGCAGACCCTTTAGCATTTGCATTAGGCTATGTTCATGCACCATATGATCTGTATTTTATTGTAACAATCGGTGCTTTAATAGCAACAACATCTGCAACGCTTGCAATGATAATGACATC
This sequence comes from Thermoplasmata archaeon, assembly GCA_021797555.1. Taxonomy (GTDB): domain Archaea; phylum Thermoplasmatota; class Thermoplasmata; order Thermoplasmatales; family Thermoplasmataceae; genus Ferroplasma. Next base: position 36,047 of record JAJZZM010000005.1, on the reverse strand, counting down.
ATCCAGGATTCTTTACCAGATAGGCGAAAATAAGCTTCTTCCAAAACTCTTCAGAAAATTTAATTCAAAAAAGGATGTATCTGTTAACGGCGTTATAATTTCGTCAATGATCGGAATTGTAATGCTTTTCTCCGGGAATGTTTATATAATTGCAGCAATAAGCAATTTCGGGCTTTTGCTCTCATATCTTGTATCAAGCTTTGCAGTAATACATTTCAGGAGAATAAAAAATTTGGAACATTTAAAACACCGTTATATCCATATACTGTTATAATCGGCATAATATTATTAATTTTATTCATATATGGAATGCCAAGGGAGGCCCTTGATATCGGCGTAATTATAATACTTGTACTGTTCATGCTGTATTATTTCCTTATAGAATTCAAACATGATAAGGTGGTCAGGGAGGAATTATTTAAATAATATATGAATTTATATTAATATTATTATAATCTTATTCTATTAATTAAATTAACTAAATCAAAATCTGAATCGTCTGATATAATATTGTGTATATTTTTTGATAGCGCACTTGAGATATGAATTGCGTCCCTCAGCTTTATATTATAATTTTCCCTTATTTCCTGTGCCTTTATAATTATATTTATATCTGCATTGATAAATCTTAAATTTGGATAATTTATAAATTTTTTGCCTGTGGATACCGAATCTGCATTTCCCATTATCTTATTCACAACATATGTAACTTCATCCCATGTTAAAACTGATGTATATGCAATAATTTCTTTATTTTCTACTTTATTTAAAATCTCAGTTGCTTTTATTGCTTTTTCATTATCATATATAACTGGAAATATAAAAATATTTGAATCAATGTAAAATGTTTCTGCCATATTCTTCATCCAGTATTTTATTTATATCAATATAATCCTTTAATTTTTTAGAGTAGGTTGAAGTATAATATTTAGAATAGCTTTCGGTCAATGGTTTTGCCGCTTTAATTATTATTTTATCGCCTTTTAATGATACTATAACCTCTGTATTCTCCTTTATTCCTGTTATATCTCTTATATCCTTTGGTATAACAACCTGACCTTTTGGGCCTATTTTCATTTTTTTCTCCATATTGGTTATATATATAACCGTTATTTATACTTTTTTTATATACGTAATAAAATTTATAATTAAGGTCTTATATAATACCTAAATATTTATAATATATATTTAGTCATTAAATTAAATAAATTAATGAATAAAATAATGCATATAAAATATAAATATACAGAATTGAATAGTAATCATTACCAATAATATACATACGTATGCCTTATTAGGTCCATAAAATATTTAAAACATACTTTTATATTTATTAATTCTATAACTTTTTATGATTAATCCTGATTCTGACCTTGAAAAAAAATTATGGGCAGCCGCAGATAAACTAAGAAACAATATGGACGCCGCAGAATATAAGCATGTTGTGCTTGGATTAATATTCTTAAAATATATATCAGATACTTTTACTGAAGTTTATAAGGAACTGGAAAATGATAGGGAACATTTTTCTGATCCTGAAGATAGGGATGAATATACGGCAAGAAATATATTCTGGGTACCTTCAAATGCAAGATGGGAATATATCCAGAATAATGCAAAGCGCCCAGAAATAGGAACTATTATTGATAATGCAATGGAGGCGATAGAAAAAGATAACCACTCTTTAAGGGGAGTTTTGCCGGAAAATTATTCAAGGCCTGCACTTGATAAGCAGAGATTGGGCGAATTAATAGATTTAATAGGTACAGTAACTCTGGGCACCAATGAGGCAAAATCCAGGGATCTTCTTGGCAGGGTATATGAATATTTCCTTGGCCAGTTTGCAGATGCAGAGGGTAAAAGGGGCGGCCAGTTCTACACACCTAAATCCATAGTACAGCTTCTGGTCGAGATGATTAAACCGTATAAGGGAAGGGTTTTCGATCCATGCTGCGGATCAGGTGGAATGTTTGTCCAGAGCGAAAAATTCATAGAGGCACATCAGGGCAGAATAGATGATATACATATATTCGGGCAAGAATCAAACCAGACAACATGGAAGCTGTGCAAGATGAACCTTGCAATAAGGAATATAGATTCTGATGAGGTCAAATGGGGAGACAGCCTGCTTAATGATCTTCATAAGGATCTAAGAGCTGATTTCATTCTTGCAAATCCGCCATTTAATGATTCTGACTGGAGCGGTGAATTATTAAGGGATGATGTAAGATGGAAGTATGGAACACCCCCCAGAGAGCAATGCCAACTTTGCATGGGTACAGCACTTCATTTATCACCTATCACCGGAAGGCATAACCGGATTCGTGCTTGCAAATGGTTCCATGAGTTCAAATACATCCAATGAAGGTGAAATAAGGAAAAATATCATTGAAGCTGATCTTGTTGACTGCATGGTTGCCCTTCCACCGCAGCTGTTTTTCAATACTGGCATACCTGCATGTTTATGGTTCATTACTAAGGACAAGAAGAATAAGTTCGTGGATAGAAAAGGAAAAACATTATTCATAGATGCCAGGAACATGGGAACCATGATAGATAGAAGGCACAGGGTATTTACCGATGATGATATAAAGAAAATATCATCGATATACCATGCATGGAGGGGCGAAGAAGGCCAGTATGAGGATATTCCAGGATTATGCAAATCCTCTGATATTGAGGAGATCAGGAAAAATAACTATGTTCTAACTCCTGGAAGATATGTTGGCACTGAAGAGGAGGAAGAAGATGACGAGGAATTTGAAGACAAGATGAATAGACTTGTATCAGAACTAAAGCAGCAGATGGAAGAAGAAACTAAACTGGATGAGGAGATAAAGAAGAATCTGGAGAGGATTGGATTTGGTTTATAAACGTGGTAATAAAAATAAACTAAATCAAACAGAAGTTGGGTTAATTCCAGAGGAGTGGAAAGTAAAATCCCTGAAAGATGTAGCAGATGTACTAACTGGTTTTCCCTTTAAAGGAGAAGATTATTCTTTGAATGATGGAATTCTGGTAGTTAGAGGTGAAAATTTATCTGATAGAAAATTTAAGTGGGATATTCCAAAAAGATGGAGATTTTTTAATGATAGCATAAAGAAATATTTACTGAAGGACAACTTAGCAGTGGTATCTATGGACGGAAATGTTGGGGTAAATAAAGCTATTACCAAAGAAAATGATTTACCTTTATTGCTGGCCCAACGAGTCGCTGCAATAATAGCTAAAAATGGAGAATGTCAGGATTTCATTAATCAAGTTATAATGAGCCCTCGCTTCTTAAAATATTGTAACCAGATAAAAACTGGTACAACAATTAGTCATATAAGTAAAGGACAAATTGAATCTTTTATAATTCCATATCCGAATAATATTAAAGAGCAAAAAGCCATCGCCAAAATCCTCTCAGACCTTGACTCAAAAATAGAGCTGAACGAAAAGATGAACAAAACCCTTGAAGGCATTGCACAGGCCATATTCAAGCACTGGTTCATTGACTTTGAGTTCCCAAATGAAGAGGGAAAGCCATATAAGTCAAGTGGAGGCGAGATGGTTGATTCTGAACTGGGAATGATACCTAGCAATTGGACTATAAAAAAATTAGACGATATTGCTAATTTTCTTAATGGACTACCTCTTCAAAAATATCCTGCAATTAGTGGAGAGAGATATTTCCCAGTCATAAAAATAAAAGAAATGAACTCGGGAATATCCACTTCTTCGGACAAAGCAAGTTGTGATATACCACCGGAATATATTGTAGCCAACGGAGATATTTTATTTGCATGGTCTGGGAGCCTTGGTGTAACTATTTGGTGTAATGGAATGGGAGCGCTAAATCAGCACCTCTTTAAAGTTAGTTCCACAGAGTACCCAAAATGGTTTTATTATCAATGGCTTTTGCATTATCTCCCAGATTTCATAGAAATTGCAAAATATAAGGCAACCACTATGGGGCATATTCAAAGACAACATCTATCCAAATCATTAGTTGCTGTTCCAGATTCAAACACATTTAAAATGATGAATACTATTTTTAATCCGATAATTAATAGAATAATAAACTTGAGGGTTGAAAAAGATGTATTAGCAAAAACAAGAGATATTATTCTTCCAAAGCTAATGACCGGAAAGATAAGAGTCTCTCTGGAGGATAAAAATGACAAGCAGAATGAATGAATCGGATCTTGAAAAACTATTTATGGAAATACTTTCAAATATCGGCTATTGCAAAGCCTTCGGACCAGATATATCTCCAGGTGGAAAATATCAGGAGAGGGAATACAGCGAATCGATTCTTACTGAAAGGTTAAGGGAAAGCCTGAGAATAATAAATCCAGAATTTCCTGATGAGGCTATAGAGGAGGCCATAAAAAGGTTGAGAAAAAACCAGAGCCAGGATCTTATAAACAACAACCATGATTTTCACAACCTTCTGGTAAATGGAATAGATGTTGAATACCGGAATGGAGATTCAATAAAGCACGGAAAAATATTCCTTTTTGATTTTGATCATATTGAGAACAATGAATTCCTTGCTGTAAACCAGTTGACCATGGTTGAGAACAAACACGAGAGGAGGCCTGATATTATTTTATTCATCAACGGAATTCCCGTGGTTGTAATAGAATTAAAGAATCCTGAGGATGAGAATGCAACAATATGGAATGCATACAGGCAGATAGGTACATACATTAATGATATACCATCATTGTTCAGGTTCAATGAGATATGCATAATCAGCGACGGAATAGAAACAAGATACGGGACAATAACATCGCATAAGGAGAGATTTTCACAGTGGAAAACCGTAAATTACCAAAGGCATAAAGAATTAAACGGCCTTCAAACATTAATAATGGGCATGCTTGATCCAAATGTAATAATGGATCTTATAAGGAATTTTATAGTTTTTGAAAGGGAGCAAACAGACAAGGGAGTAATAATATCAAAAAAAATTGCGGCATACCAGCAGTATAATGCTGCAAACAAGGCAATAGAAAATACAGTTAAGGCAATGGAATCTGACCATAAGGCCGGAATAGTCTGGCATACCCAGGGTTCGGGTAAAAGCCTTACAATGGTATTTTATTCAGGAAAGCTTGTGCTTGACAAAAGAATGGAAAACCCAACAATTATTGTCCTTACGGACAGAAACGATCTTGATGACCAGCTGTTCGGAACATTTGCACGTTGCAACGAATTGTTAAGGCAGGAGCCAAAACAGGCAGACACCAGAGATTCTCTAAAGGGTCTGATAAACGTTGCATCCGGCGGAATAATATTTACCACAATACAGAAATTCCTTCCAGAAGAGGGAACTGATTTTCCCTTGCTGTCTGAAAGAAAAAATATAATTGTGATGGCAGATGAGGCACACAGAAGCCAGTATGGCTTTAAATCAGACATTTCAAGGGATAATGAAAATGATAAATATTCTGTTAAATACGGCTATGCCAAATATCTAAGGGATGCAGTGCCTAATGCCACATTTATAGGATTCACAGGTACGCCCATAGAAAATTCGGACAGATCTACAACACAGGTATTCGGAAATTATATAGATGTATATGATGTTCAGCAGGCCGTTGAGGACGGATCAACGGTAAGAATATACTATGAAAGCAGGCTTGCCAGGGTGGATCTGAAACCTGAGGAGCGCCCTAATATAGATAAGGAGTTTGATGAGTTGACCGAGGGCGAGGAGGTATATTCCAGGGAAAAACTAAAAACCAAATGGGCAAACATTGAAAAGATTGTTGGTAGCCAGAGCAGAATAAAAACAATAGCATTGGATATAGTAAGCCACTGGGAGAAGCGTTCATCCGTGCTTGAAGGAAAGGCAATGATAGTGTGCATGAGCAGAAGAATAGCAATAGAATTGCACAATGAAATTATAAAATTAAGGCCTGAATGGTATGATAAGGACGACGACAAGGGAAAAATAAAGGTTGTAATAACCGGATCTGCAGCAGAAGGTCCGGAATGGCAGGAGCATATACGCACAAAGGAAAGAAGGCAACGGCTTGCAGAAAGAATGAAAGACCCGTCAGATCCATTGCAAATAGTAATTGTAAGGGATATGTGGCTTACAGGCTTTGATGCTCCGAGCCTGAATACAATGTATATAGATAAGCCCATGCAGGGCCATACATTGATGCAGGCCATAGCAAGGGTTAACCGTGTATTCCGCGATAAGCCTGGAGGACTTATTGTTGATTACCTTGGCCTTGCATTTGAACTGAAAAGGGCACTATCAGAGTATACCGAGGGCGACAGAAGGGAGACTGGAATACCTGTAGAACAGGCAATAGCAATAATGAAGGAAAAATATGACATAGTAAAATCAATGTACGGCAAATTCTGCTATAAACAATTTTTTACCGGCGATACAAATGAAAGATTATCAATAATTGAAAGGGCAATAGACCATATACTTTCAATAGAGGACGGAAAGGAGAGGTATATAAGAAATGTAACAGAGCTTACAAAGGCATTCGCCCTTGTGGTTCCTGATCCAGAGGCCATAATGCTGAGGGACGATATAGGGTTCTTTCAGGCAGTGAGGTCCGCAATAATAAAGAATACGGAAACAAGGAGGATTGATAACGGATCATCAGATACTGCAATAAAGCAGATACTTTCAAATGCGCTTGTATCTGATAGGGTGATAGATATATTTGCATCTGCAGGATTAAAAAACCCTGATATATCAATACTTTCAGATGAATTCCTTGCCGAGGTAAGGGACATGCCCCAGAAAAATCTGGCATTTGAAATGCTTAGAAAATTATTAAACGATGAGATTAAAATAAAAATGAGGAACAATCTGGTTCAGGCCAGATCCTTTTTGGAACTTCTTGAAAAATCAATAAGGGCATACACAAACCATAGCATAGAAACGGCACAGGTAATTAATGAACTTATTGAGCTGGCCAAAAAAATGATGCAGGAGCAGGAGCGCGGAAAGAAGATGCATTTATCGGACGATGAAATAGCATTTTATGATGCGCTTGCCGATAATGAAAGCGCAAGGGAGGTTATGGGTGATGAAACATTACGCAAAATAGCGCAGGAGCTTGTTGTAACTGTTAAAAAAAATCTTACCATTGACTGGTCCGTGCGTGAAAGTGTGCAGGCAAAGCTCAGACTTCTTGTTAAGAGGATATTAAAAAAATACGGATACCCGCCGGATAAGCAGGAAAAGGCCACGCTTACCGTACTTGAGCAGGCAAAGGCACTTGGATATGAATGGATAAGCTAAATATTTTCATTGCATATACTTAATGTATCATATACATCAACATTATTTATTATTTCATATATATCATTAAAATTATTAAAATAATAATAGTATGCCAGCAATTTTTGATCCAGTTTTTTGTGTTCCTTAAATTCATGGTACAATATTTCGTGAAAATTATTACTGTGGTTTTTAAAGTTTAAATGTAGGAATTCATGGAATACTATGTATCTTATTAATTTTTTTGGCAAAAACATCATATAAATGTTAAAATTCAAATTATTATTGTATGTGCAGCTTCCCCACTTGGTTTTTTCCTTTTTAATGTATATTTTATTATATTTATATCCATATTTTTTATGGTAATAATCAAGGTAAATTTTTATGGTATTGTATAATTCATTTATAAAATTTGAGGCAATGCTGTCAATATGGCCTTTATTGTTTTTGTTCAGATATATTGTATAATTATTATATATCAAGGATTTATTATAAAATAAACTGTAATATTTTCCGGCTATCGATATTTTATTGCCCTTTATTATGCTTATTTTTATTTTTCTTATGTTATTTAGTTCTATATTCTTTTTAATAAGCCAGTTTATATTGTTGTTTATTAATGATGTCGCATCGCATTTCTCAGGGATTACCAGTGATATTTTGCCACTGTTTATTTCTACTCTTGCAATTTTAATATCCTTTCTGACTATGCTGCAGATGAAATCTGTAATTATTCTTGCATGGTTATTCAATAAAAAAGTGATTGTATTTTCATATAAATTTTATTGGTTATAATTTTAAATTTAATGTTTTTATTAATTTATATAAATTTTAGTCGACAGAAAAATAAATTATTAATTTAATAACATTTTAATATATTTTTATTATATGTTTATAATGAATTCATTTAAGGTGAATATTAATCCTGAAATAATAAAATGGTCAATGGAAACAGTAAATATGCCTGAGTATGTAATTATAAAAAAATTAGGCATTAATAAAAATAAATTTGGTAAATGGATTAATAAAGAGGATAAACCAACATATGTTCAGCTTCAAAAATTTGCAAAAATTGTCAATGTAAGCCCGTTAATTTTTTTATCGGATAAAATTCCTGATGACAGACCAATGAATGTTTTTAGAACATATAATAACGCTAAGGAAAAATCATATAAAACATTATTAAAAATAAAACGCATAAAATTTTTACAGGATATTGCTGTTGAACTTTATAATAATTTAAATATAAGCAAGGAAGCATATATAGAACAGTATGATATAAACTCTGATCCCGGAGAAATAGCCGTAAATGAGAGAAAAAAATTTTATGATTTTGATTATCAGATGAATCTTAAGGACAAATATGATGCATTAAATAAATTCAGGGCCAAAGTTGAGGATAATAATATAATCGTTATGCAGTTTCCATTTGATGATATAAGGGGATTTTCCTTAATAGATAAAAAACCTTTTTTTATTGCATTAAATTCTAAGGACGATCCAGCATCGAGACTATTTACATTATTCCATGAGTATGCACATATTTTATTGAGAAAAAACGAATCAAATCATGAAGATAATTATAATATTGATGATAAAATAGAGGAATGGTGCAATAATTTTGCATCGTATTTTTTAATAAGCGATGAAATAATAAAAAACTTTTATGATAAACATGATTCTACAGATAGTCTTGTTAAATCTATTTCACATAAATATAAATTAAGTTATTCCATGATTTTTTACAGATTATATAAACTTGGTTATATAAAAAACTATGAATATGAATATAATAAATTTATTAAAAGTAAAAAAATTGATAAAAAGACTTCAGGCGGAAATTATATTAGAAAAATAAGATCTGGATATGGAAATAAATTTATTAATATTGTCAATGAAAACTACGAAAAGAATGAAATAACATTAAATGATGCATTAAGATATTTAAGCGTTAAAATAAATACTTTTTATAAACTAATAGAAATGGTGAATCAATGATTTATCTTATTGATACATCATCATTAATATGCCTAATTAATAAATACCCGGAAGAAATATTTAAAACTTTATATGAAAATTTTAACAATAATATCAATAATGGAAACATTAAATCACCAATACAGGTTTTGCATGAAATAAAACAGAAAGATGATATATTATATAAATGGTTAATAAATTTTAGAAAAATATTTTTTATAGAAACAGATAATGAAATACTTCAAAAAGCTGCTGAAATAATAAGTAACTATCATGAACTTATCAAAAATTTAGGTTTGAGCAATACCGGTGAGGACCCGGCAGACCCATATTTAATTGCAACAGGAATAATCATGGGCAGGAGAATGATAGATGAAACTAAAATTATTACGGAGGAAGGCAACAAAAAGAATCATATACCTGATATAGCAGGCAAATATAATATAAAAAGCATGCACATTTTGGAATTTTTTAAGGAAATGAAATGGAAATTTTGATAAATACTGTATTTATTGCATATAAAAATTTTTAATGTGGTATCATTTTAGCTTTAATAGCCTTTAATGTGTGTTCAATAAGACGTGAAAGCATTAATGCCAAAACTAATTACCATACTACAAAATTAAGCATTTTCAATAAATTATATCGTTTATTAGCGGTTAATTCATTAAAAATTATAACGAATTATTAAAGTGTGCATTATAGGCAATATAAATGCAAACTTTTTAATAAATTTGTGCATTATCATGAACATGAATATAAAGGATGCCCTGTTTGAACAGAAAATTGAACTGGATGAGACTATGAGCAGAAAGAATTTGATTAACAGGGAGATTCAGGATAAATTCACAAAAATAAAGGAAAGCAGTTTATCCAAAATTATTACCGGAATAAGAAGGGCAGGAAAATCAACATTATTATATTTACTGCTGAAAAATATTGATTATGGATATATAAATTTCGATGATATAAATTTATACGGAATCAGGGCTACAGATATTTTCAATAATTTTATTGAATTATACGGCAATGTTAGATATGTTTTCCTTGATGAGATACAGAATTTAAATAGCTGGGAATTATTTGTCAATAATCTGCAGAGAAATTATAATGTATTTATTACATGTTCAAATTCAAATTTATTGAGCAGTGAATTATCCTCGCACCTGACAGGAAGACACATTCAGATAGAGTTATTTCCACTAAGTTTCATGGAATATTCATCATTTAAAAATAATTTAAATTTTGAAACAAACAGAAAACAGAATTTAATAAAAAATAATTTAAAGTTTTATTTGGATAACGGCGGTTTTCCGGAAATTTTAATGGAAAATGAAATCAGAAACGTGTATTTAACACAGCTATACACAGATATAATTGAGAAGGATATTATTATGCGCCACGATATAAATCAGAAAAAAACATTTATAGACATCGCCAATTTTATAATGAATTCCTATACCGGCTATATAAGCTACAATAAAATTAAAAATAATTTCAGTATGGGAAGTGTGCATACGGTTAAAAATTATGTAAATTACATTGAAGAATCCTACCTGGTGTTTTTTTTAGACAAATTTTCCTATAAAGAAATTGAAATAGAAAAATCCATAAAGAAAGCATATCTTATAGACAATGGTTTTATCAATATTTTAAACAGAAACAGTACTAATACTGGCAAGTCCCTTGAAAATGCTGTGGCAATTGATCTTAAACGGCGCAGTTTCGGTGAAAATTTCAGTATTTATTACTGGAAGGATTACAGTGATTACGAGGTGGATTTTATCATCAAAAAAGGTGTTGACATTAAAGCATTGATTCAGGTAACCTATGCCTTAGATGAAAAGGATGTTAATAATAGAGAAATAAGGGCATTACTTAAAGCTTCTGGTGTTTTAAAATGCCGTAATCTTATAGTTATAACATGGAATTATTCAGCAGTAACAGCTTATGGCGAAAATAGAATTAATTTCATTCCTGCCTGGCATTGGTTTCTGGACCCAGTATATTAACTATATAGTTACATGAAAATTTGAGGTTGTTATTAAATACCAATTCCACATTGAAATATTTATTTATATATAATATGTTAAAGCAGGTTTTGTTAATGGGTCCGGAATCTTTGATGCCTTGGCACCGGGCGCTCAACATTTTATTATATTTTATAATTAATTCATTTATGGTAATCAATAATCCTGTAAAATTCCTAAAAAATAATTTATATCCATTTCCATGCCGGTGTAATCTTTACAGTCAGATAATTAACCTTTATTTCATCCTCCTGATTATATGTTATTATTAATCCCCCATTTAAATCGAATGCAATAAGAGCCTCCATTAATCCATTGATCTCTCTAGCCTTGTTTTCATCTGTTATCTCATAACAGGCCTGAATTGCCATAATTATTTTTCCACCCTCCCTTACAACAAAATCGCATTCCCCTTTATCCCTAAAATAATATATATCAGTGTATTTTCTGCGAAGCGCCATAAATATTAAATTCTCAAGCATTCTGCCATTATTGGAAGAAAATGATGTGGAATTGAATATAATAAGGCCATTGTCTATAAAATATACCTTCTTTTCATTGATCGCCTGTTTTTTCAATGAATAATCAAATTTTGGTACTGTAAAAAGCAGGTAGCTGTCCTCCATATATGATATATATGATATAGGAGTATTTACAGATCCAAAATTAAACATTTTCTTCAGGCTGTTATATGAAAATTCTTTTCCGGTATTGCTTAGCAGGTAAATGGCCATTTCCTGCAGTAATTTTGTATCACGTATATTATATCTTGAAACTATATCCCTATAAAGTATGTCCATCAGCAACTCCTGGAGAATTTCTGGCTGTTTATATTTTAAATACTGCGGAAAGCCACCATACTTAAAATATTCATTAAATGCCTCAATTGATGCCTCTTTATTATATAATTTCAATGCCTCATGAAATGAAAACTGAAACAATTCAATATTTATATGCCTGCCTGTTAATCTGGTTCCCAGTTCCACACTTAGCAGTGATGCATTTGATCCTGTAATAAAAAATTGCCTTCCCTTATCAAGCCCAGACGTTACAATATTCCCCTGCCTTTTATATTCTGGATTTCATCAAAAATATAAAGTTTGGAAGGCCCGTACTCCTCCAGCAGAACCTGATCAAGTTTTTCAAAATCTGCAGCCTTGTATCCTCAAAAATTAAAATAATAAAAATCCGGAAATTTTGTTAATGGCTGCTGTAGTAAGGTACTTTTTCCTGATCTTCTTATTCTTGATATTATTATCGCATATAGCAAATTTATAGATACTTCATTAAGAATATCGGGCTCTATGCTATTTTTCAATAATATGTTCTCATTTCTCTGATCATTGATTATCTGCTTCAAAGTATCCTTCAATATAATATAACAATATTGCCAGTTTTATTTTAATCTTCTCATTTGTATTGAACATTATTGCTCATTAGTAATGAGAGGATTTATTAAATTTTTGTATGCATATAATACTTTTAAGTTTAAATTCTTTATAAAAAGTAATTGCAATTGAATTCCTTTTCTTTTATTATAAACTAGGTTAAATACTACGTGAGTAAAAGCTTTTATGCCCCGGCATGCACTGACTTAATTACACGAATATTTCTAAAAAGCAGGTTAAAATCCCATAATGTGGTAATATAAAATATAATAAATAATGAATTTGCAAACTTATATCAATGTTAATAGTTAATGCAGAAATTTTAATCATATTTAAATTATTAAAGATGGTAACTTTCAGGGACATATTTAATTGAAATATTGACATACTAATTTTTATGGTTTCATTAATATTTTTAATATTTCATTTGAATTAACAACCTTAATTTTATTATTTTTATATATACCAGAATCATTGGAAACAAGGTAATCTGATTTGCTTATTACTGCCGTGGATATAATTATTGCATCGGGCAATTTTATATTATTATTTGACCTTATTTTTGCGGCTAAATCAGCAATTTCACTGGTAACTGGCACTATCAAAAAATTGGGATTTTCAATGAGGCCTTCCTTAAACATTTTTGGGCTAACCATGTCATTGTTCATATAAAAGCCGGTTAGAACCTCTGATAATACTATTGTTGAAATTACACCGTGTATATCTCCATTAGATATTTTATCCAATAATTGCTTTGATGAATTAAAAAAAATTTTCTCCCTGTTAATTACGTTTAATATTATATTGGTATCTATGGATATCCTAATGCCATTCATCTCTTATATTCTTTATTGCCTCATTAACATCATTATTAAATGGTTTTGCAGATAAGAGAATATCACTTATCTTTTTATTATATGCCTTTTTTATTATAATTCCATCTTTAGATGATTCAAAATACACCCTATCACCGGGATGGATACCGAGAATATCCCTTATCTCCTTTGGTATTGTTATCTGGCCTTTAACAGTTACATTGCTTATTTTCATTATCATTACATATAAGTAATATTATCATTACATATAAGCATTACTTTTGATAATTTTAAAATCATTATGGATTCTGATATTTCATTGACAGGCTTTTTAAGTATATCTTTAACTGTTTTCATAATAATTGAAAAGTAAATTATAATATAAATATGACATGGCAGGACAAATGTTAAGTATTTAAAACTGGTAAGTGATATGTAATCTATTTTGGATTAAATTTATTTACTTTAGAATTATATAATATATAAAATGCCTGAGGAAATGTATACATATGCTAACCATAAAATCTTGGGGAAGAATGGATTCTCAGCTGAAATTATACCGGAAAATTACTGGAATGAAATTTCTATTGAAGGCAGCATTAACCTTAACCTAACACTTGAAAATGGAGTTTACATAATAAAACATAATTATCTGGAAGAGGGATACGTTAAGAAGAATTCTGTGATGGAATACGGAGGAAATACTTTTAATATAGATCACCAGGGACTTAAATATTTAAAGATGGGCAAAATAAATTTTTATATTTTTTCAGGAGAAACACAGGTAGCATATATTAATGTTTTCAGAAAAGAAATAAATATAGATGTGGATGAACCGGGATACCTAATTCCTGTAATGATTTACATTGCTATACTTTCTAAAAAATTTAAAACCCATAGAAATAAAATTTACCTGAAGAATAGAAGTGGAATAATTTTAAGTTCATTTGCATATTTATTTGCTGGCACTATCTCAATGACTGGCCTGGAAATTGGGAATAATTATGAATTGTTATTGCTATTGATCCCCGTAGTCGTTATAACAGTGCATTTGCTTTATTATATTTTAATAAATGGTAAACTATTTTAGATTTATCCAAAACTATTTAAGAAAAAAATAATTTCAATGTTATGAGCTTTAAATCCGAATTAACACTGGATGTTATAGATACGCATACAGAGGGTGAACCCACACGAATAATTTTCTGGAATGATATGCCAAAAAATCTGCCAGATGCATTATCAGTAAGAAATTATTTCATCCAGCACTATGATTATATCAGGACAACACTGCTGCAGGAACCAAGGGGCCACAAGGACCAGTTCGGTGCTGTACTGCTTCCTCCTGTTAATCCCGGAAGCAATTACACATTAATATACCCAACAACTGATTCATATCTGGACATGTGCGGGCATGCCACAATAGGTGTGAGCACTGCACTTGTTGCCCTTGGTTATATTAAGTATGATGGTAATGAAAAATTAATTACATACGATACTGTTGCCGGCACTGTAAAAGCAAAAGTAAAAATAGAGGATGGTGAGCCTGTTTCTGTATCCATAGTTGATGTGAAATCCTATTTTGTGAAAAAGATTAATATAGACATTGATGGAAAAACTGTACCGGTAAACATATCGTATGGCGGCAATTTCTATGCCATAGTTGAATCCGATTCTATAGGAATTGATGTAGACCCGGCAAACATAGGAAAACTTCTGGAATATGGAAAAATCATCAGGAAAAAATCACAGCAGGCTATCAGGGAGATGTATCCTGAGAGCACAAAAAATCTTGAACCACTGGCGATGATTACGGATAGTAAGCATGATTACCGTGCAATTGTTACATTTGCAGGCAACAGCTTCGACAGATCTCCATGCGGTACTGGTACAGCTGCAAGGGCCGCATTGCTTGTACATGATGGAAAACTGGATGTAAATGGACAGTATATAAATGAATCTATAATAGGATCCAGATTTACATGCAAAATAATTTCATCTGAAAAGGTTAACGGTAATGTTATCATTGTACCAGAAATTACAGGAAGGGCATGGATTACACAGCTATGCAAAATTATTGTTAATCCAAAAGACCCGTTAAAACATGGATTCCTTGTACAGTAATGGCCCAAGTATTATCTTCATTTCATTCAACAATTATAATATAGGAATTATGGTAATATATAAAACTAAATGTAATTTTTATAGTTAAAAATTAAAAAATATTAAAATTATTTTAGAAGTTAACTATTGCTGTTGCCATCTTTGCTTTCTGTGTTGGCACCACAAGTGTTACTGTGTATTTTCCGTGTAATTCCATTCCTGTGCTGCTTGTTATATCCATATGAATTGTTGCTTCATCGCCGAGTGGTATCAGTATCCCATTGTACGGTGATGTTTTTATATCATCATGGTAATGGTAAGCTGCATCTTTTATGCTGAATACATCCTTTGATATATTCTGGGAAACCAGGGTTATTGTTCCTGTACTGTTTGTTAACAGTATCTCGCTGATAGCTGCCTGGTTAGGTCCATCTATATCTGTTACATTCAACACCATTATAGATGATCCATTAGCTGCATTCATTCCATAGGGTGATCCTTTGAACTGGACAACAGGCACCTTTGAATCATTAAATAATGGCCCGTAGAAGTTTCCATAGGCTATCTGCCCGGTAACCACGGTGAATCCCACTACTATAATTCCGAATATTGCTGTTACAGCCAGGATCTTTTTTGCTGATGTTTGCCAGTATTTATTTTCCTTTTTGTCATCTTTTATAGGTTTCATTTACATCACCACAATTTAATCCATTTCAACACTGGCAGCTTGGATATTCCCCTGTCTCCGAATTTTTTATACAGGAAATAATCCAGTCCCATTGCTCTTCCGGCACCTACCATCATCAGGGTTATTGAACCTGCAAACAGGAGTATACCGATCTGCCATTCGTCTTCACATGTTGCTCCTAGCCAGAACGCCGGCTGGAATCCTATTGCCATCATTGCACCACCAAATGCTGCTAATCTCGTTAAAAATCCTACCACAAGCAAAATACCTACGATTAATTCCACAAACGAGAAAAACGTTATAAATGGTGCTGAAAAACCGGGGTGTGTAAGGGCAAAGAGCAGAAAGCCTTTGAAAAATCCGGCATGTGGGAGGAACGAAACCAGTTTGTTCAAAACAAAGGTTGGAGTTCCCACAGCAAGTTTTTGCGGGGCAAGAACTGCTTTTCTTAGTCCACCATCCAAGTAATCCCAGCCAACGGCGAATCTTAGAAACCATGTGTACAGTGTCGGGGTCATAAATAATGAACTTTCAAACGTTACCGGAAGCAATTTATCATCCATAGAAGTTAAATACACAAAAGAATCTTCTTCCGGATTTGAATACAAAAATCTACCTGCTGGTAGATATGTGTATGTAATGTTCACATCAGCAAAACCGTCTAACTTCGGATATTCGCTGGAATCATCCCAGGAATTTAGCGATTTATCATATGCTTCATACGCCTTCGAAGCTGGAATAATATCATTCTTGGCAGGCATCGGTGTCGTTATAGTTGGATTCATAATGAAGCCAAAACAAAAATTTGTTATAAAACCCATACTGAAAAGAAAATAATTTATCAGCTGGCATTTTGAATATATTCATTTATATCTTTGCATGAATCCTGAATAAAGGTCATATTCTTTCCATCATGGAGCAAATTAGAATGGGTGTCGCCATCAATTGATGATGGTGAGTACAATTCACCGTTCAGTAAGTATGTACCGGAGGAACCGGAAATAATTATTATAGTATTTATATGGTGGGGTTCTACAGCATCTGCACTGGTTGAAAAGTAACTACCAGATATCCATTCTCCTGTTGTATAATTCTTTGCCATCTGATAATATGCTGATGGTAGTTCCGATTTTAATTCATTCAATCCATAATTGACCAGATTTCCACTTATTGTATTATTATGAAAATTTCCTGTGAGGTTTTCATTATATAGATATATAAATGAAGCATTGATGGTATTTGAAGAATATCCGGTAAAAATTAGTCCGGGTGTGCATGGAAACGAATCAGATGGGTCTGAATGCCAGTTATAATATGATGTATTTCCATATTTTTCAAGGGCAAAATACAGTGGCCATGAAAGTGAAGCCCCAATGGGGCATCCGGCCCAGCTTATGAGAATAACCCTTTCTTTTCCTGAAGGCTTATAGTTTACTTCAAAAAAACTGTTGTGTGGTTCTTCGAATGGCCCCAAAACAAAAGGTGATATAATTACTATTGCAAGTATAATAGATATTACAGCAACGGCAAAGCTGAGGTACTTTTTCATCAATCTTTAATAATAGAATAGTATAATAATTTTTTTAAATAAAAATGTTTATATGCTTTAATTCTCAGGTTCTTGTTCAGGCGCAGGACCCTGCATATATTACTTCTCCTTTCAAATAGCTTTCATTTCTTAAAGATATTTTTATAAACAATGCAATGGTCAGGGCCATACCTGCCACTATTGCAGCTATAAATGAAGATAAATAAGGCGTTTGTAATACAGGAGTGGAAGAATCTTGAGTATGTAGGAATGATCCCTGAAAAACACAGGGTCACGTGGGAATATTATATTAAGGTCAATAATATTATTCTCAATTAATGGCTCAATAACACTGACAAATTAACATATATAAAGCTGCAAAAATTGTTAAGGGCAGCTCATTAATTTTCTGCCTAATAGGACACAGGAAGATAAACCAAAGAATGTGTTCAGAACATATATTTATAACAAGAACAAATCTTATAAAATATTATTAAAAATAAAATGCACAAATGAATTCAATACAGCAGTTAAGCGGAATGGCTTATAGCAATATTGCCAAAATAGTTACAGGAATAATAAAAATGTTATAAATGTACATAATTATAAATAAAAATCCCGATACTATTTATTATCTATCTTATATTATGCGATGCATGTTGCTTTACTGGTAAATAGTTTAATTATAATATTTATATACGTAGCTGCAATTTTAAATTATGGAAGCGAAATGGATAGCATTAAGCAATACAACAATAGGCCAGCTTATGGCCACAATCAATACAAGCATAATTATCGTTGCACTTCCGGCTATTTTTAAGGGCATCCATTTAAATCCTTTTCAGAGTGGGTCATTTCCTTACCTGCTATGGTTAATAATGAGCTATATGATCGTGCTTTCAGTAACTCTGGTAAGCATTGGAAAATTATCTGACATATTTGGAAGGGTCAGAATTTTTAATCTTGGCTTTTTAATTTTTACCATTGGATCAATACTCCTTTACCTGGCACCCGGAACAGGATATACAATAGCACTTGAACTTATAGTTTTTAGGGTTGTGCAGGCTATTGGAGGTGCGTTTTTGATGGCAAATACATTTGCTATTATAACGGACAATTTTAATTCAGAAGAAAGGGGATTTGCAATATCAATAAACAGTGTTGCAGCTGTATCAGGGGTTAGCATTGGCGTTGTCCTTGGAGGGGTGCTTGCCACCATTTACTGGAGAGATATATTCCTTTTAAGCGTTCCAATAGGCATTTTTGGAACTGCATGGTCATATTTAAAATTGAAGGATGTCCGGGAAAAGGCTGCTAGAAAGATAGATATAGCCGGCAATATTACTTTTGCCCTTGGCCTTATAATTTTGCTTCTTGGGATAACATATGGAATTACGCCATACAAAAATAATCCAATGGGATGGACAAATCCACTGGTTCTGGCTGCCCTTGTTTCAGGAGCTGCCCTTCTCATGGCATTTCCATTTATTGAGGGAAAAGTTTCTGCACCGATGTTTGATATGCATTTATTCCACAACAGGAATTTCAGCATTAGCATATTTTCACTGTTAATTTCATCTCTTGGAATGATGGGATTGATGTATATGCTAACCTTATTATTTCAGGGCATATGGCTTCCAATTCACGGTTACCGTTATTCAGTAACGCCCCTGTGGGCAGGAATATATATGCTTCCGCTGCCAATATCCATGGGTATATTTGGTGTCATGTCGGCAAATCTGTCAAAAAGGATCAATTCCAGAATGCTTACAACGCTTGGCCTTTTTATCTCTGCCGGTGCCCTATTCAGCCTTGTGCTTCTTTCATATAATTTTTCATATATATTTCTTGCAGTAATTATAATAATATTTGGAATAGGCTATGGGATATTCAATGTGCCAAATGTGAATGTTGCCATGTCATCTGTGCCTGCAAATGAGAGAGGTTCAGCATCCGGAATATTAAATACAATGAGAAATATAGGATATACAGCAAGCATAGGAATATTCTTTTCAATCCTGATTTTGGGATTATCCATTTCATATCCGCCTGCAATAGGTGCTGGCCTTGCCAGTGAGCATATAAGTTCACTTGGCCCAGCATTTAAGAATATTCCGCCAACACAAATACTATTTTCAACGTTTCTTGGCCTGAACACAGTAAAATATGTAATAGCAACCACTGCGATATCAATACCGCACAGCACATTGTTAATAATTACAGGGCATTTATGGTTCCCTAATATAATTGCCCCTGCATTCATGAGTTCAATGCACGATGTGTTTTTACTTGGCGGAGGAATAACGGTAATTGCGGGCATTGCATCACTGTTCAGAAAACCTGTGTACACTGAGGGCAAAGAAAATAAAAGTTCAGATGGGCATGGGAGAAAAACATCGGACTATAAAAATTAAGTATATTCTGAATAAAAATAAATATATGACTTTGTTTATATATTTGAATTGTAGGAATTGGTATAATTAATTATTGCAGCATTTTTAGCTAGTTTAGTATTTTAATCTATATAAATAATTCAATAGGTTAAATATATAAATAAAATCTCATTTTATTGCATCCAGCTTTCTTTCAACGGAATTTTCCACGTCATTCCTATTGTCTATCCGCAATATTGTCTCTATTCTTGGAAATCCCTGTGATTCAAGGAATCTCTCAGTGTCCTTAACAGCATCCATTAAAATATCCAGGCTATTGCATTCAATTACTGTTGCCATACTATTTGGATATACTGTTATATTTTTGTTTTCTTTCATTTTATTTATTGCACTTTTTATTGCAGGTCCAACAGAAATGCCTTTGCCAATAGGGTAAAATGTAACATCAGCAACTATCATGATTGTATATGCTGTGTTTGTATAAAATTCTAATTAGTATCTATTTAGTGGCAATTATTGTTTAACATGTTAAAAAGTGTATAATTTATTAGTGAGCTATCTCATGCTAAAGCATAGGGGCTTTCCTGATTCATTGACTGTGCTTACCCTTACATACGGACCTATTTCAAGTCCTTCAAGGGCAGGGGCATCAACTTCATACTGCTATTTCTTGTTATTACATATATTGCAGTATTACAATTATAATATGCCTGGTCCATATTAAAGTAATATTCATACATTATAAAATAAAAAAATATTATTCTATATAAAAATAAATAATATCATGTATGGATAACCTATTTACTAGCATAAAAATTATTTTGATTCTTTGACAAATTTTTTTATTTCATCAATATTGTCAAGTATTAATTTAGCCTTTGCCAGGCCGAATGAAAATGGGAATTTATCATCCTCGCCGTTAGACAATTCAATTATTTTATGGCCTTTAAATTCACTTATCTTAGCAACCATAATTGCCTAATAAAATTAAAGGATAAAATTTTATTGATTTATTTTGTTTATTCACATATTAGCAATCTCATAATAATAAACATAACAATTTAAGGCACATAATACTTTAAATAGGTAATTTTTGCAGTAAACTCTGGGGGTATATATGAAATAGATATGGTAAATTTATGTTAAAACCTTAAAGACCTGCAGGAAAAATTTATAATGCCATGATATTGTAACAAAATCTTCAACATCATGTAAGTATTTTGCTAAGGAATTATTAAAACGGATTATAAAATACACTTAATAGACCCGGAAAAGGTTTCTGGAATATCTGACAGTTATAAAAAGACCGATGGGCAGACTTATTGAAACTTGCAGAATTATTCAGGTTAAATGTATTATATGAAATTATATATTCCATCAGAGGAAATAGAGAATATAAGGTCATCGGTAAGGTACAGTCATTCTTTAGGAGAAGAAATAACATTTAAGAATAATAAAATACATGCATTGTTAACACCATATGGAACAATAATTAAAGCCACAGACCCATTAGGCAATAAAGTATTGATGGAAATATGAGCAGTTAATAGATTCGATAATAAGGAGAAATTTGCATTATATACTGGGTTAACAACTAAAGAGGAACCATCCAGGCACAAAGTTAATAAGGGGACATATAACAAAGCAGGAGCATTCCGTTTAGGATTCTTTTTAGTTTAAACAGTACATTCATTAATAAGGCATACAAGGAAATTTAAAAGCAAGCATCTCAGCATAGCAAAGATATTTGGAAAGAAGAGATCAATAATAGCAAGAATAGTGGCAGAGATAATTTATACAATGCTTAAAAACAATGTAAAATACATTGAAAAGGAGAGAAAGGAAACGGTTAATCCTGATAAATTATAAAATAGTTTAGTATAAGGCTAAATAAATTAGTATAAATCTTATATATTATTAATATATTAACATCCTATGCGAAATCCACCTGAATTAAAAGACTATGCAAGCAGTGGCACAGTATTGCACGGAAATGTTACAACCTGGGGGGCAATATCGGAGGAGATTTCAGCCATGGCCCCTGCATGCGATACAGTAGCATTTATGACATCGGCCGCTGCATTTGCATTTGTTTTAACGCCGCTTGCGTTTCTTATAGCAACATTAACAATGTATCTTGAAGTAAACACATTATACCATTTATCAAAAAGGCATGCGAGTGCCGGTGGCTATTATGGATATATAGCATCAGCACTTGGTTCAAAAAGTGCCATACTTGCTGGATTCCTTTATGTCATGTACCAGAGCGTAAGCACGGCTGCCATACCTGTTTATGTTGCCGGCATACTGCTTCCAGGAATTATTCAGTATTTCTTTCATATAGTTCTTCCGGTATGGATATGGATTCCACTCATAGGCGTGTTCATAGTTGGGCCTATAATCCTGGCTATTTTAGGCATAAGGCCACAGATAAGGTATGTAAAATATGCATCTGCATTTGAAATAGGTTTTCTTGCCATACTCGGGCTTATAATAATATTAAAGGCTCCGGATAATACATTAAATGTTTTCAATCCGTTTGCATGGCCCCAGTATGCATCGCAGTTTGCACCGATCGGCGGCCCATTTACAGGCCTCGGCCTTGGAATGATCTTTGGCTTAACAAGCTTTATAGGATATGGTGGCTCTGCACCGTTGGGTGAGGAGGTAAAAACACATAAATCAATAACAAGGTCACTGGTTTTCGGGCTTGTAATAGTCGGGGCACTCCTTACAGAGGTTGCATATGCCCTCACCGTTGGATACGGTGTTAATAAAATGGCCAATTTCTCACTGCCCGATAGTGGTGGCTATATAATTCCGGGTGTAATAGTTGCAACATTGTATACAGGCATAGCAGGTGGACTATTATTGGCACTTACAGCTTTCAACTCTGCATTTTCTGATGGTGTGGCAATGCAGTCGAATGCAGGTAGAGTATACTTTTCGATGGCAAGGGATTCTGTTATTCCTGCAACATTTTCAAGGACAAGCAAGAGATTTGGCAGCCCATATATTGCATTAATATTCATTGCAATTATTTCAGTCATATTCTCCATGTTTGTGCCGTTCTTTATGGAACTTGCACTGGGATATCCCCCATTGTATCTTATATATGGCAATGTTGCCAATGTAGATACAATTCTTGAATATTCCTTTGACCTTCTTTCTACTATGGCACTCGTAGGATTAATTTCAGTCCATTTGCTTTTAAATACATCTGTTATGACATTATTCCACAGATTAAGGGAAAAGCATACAGGCATGCATAGAATTACACACCCCATAGAGCATTATATACTGCCCGGAATTGCTACGGCCATATTCATATTTGTGCTTTATGAATCCATTATACCTCCCGTATTTCCTCTTACAGAGGCAGTTATAGCCATAGCATTATACATAGTTTTGATGTCAGTGTATATTATTGTGCTTGGACAAAGAAAACCAGAGATCGTTAAATGGGCGGGGAAAAGGGTCAATATAATATCGGAAGAGGAACTGAATGGGGAAAATAATAAGGAGGAATAGGCAATGCTTGAACTATCCAATGTATCATCGGGCTATGCCATCAATGGAACATATAAAAAAGTTTTAAATGAAATAAATATAAAAACTGAAACAGGAAAAATTACCGGCATTCTCGGATCAAGTGGGTCAGGTAAAACAACACTGCTTAAAACCTTATTAAATAAGGCTTATATTGAATCAGGAATAATTAAATATAATGGCAATAACATATTTCTATCATTAAAATCATTTCAGGATTTCAGGAATAAAATAGCCTATATTCCACAGAATTCACTTAACAGCCTTAATATATTTGAAAATATAGGTTTACAGCTCAATAAACTTATGAAATCGCTTAAAATTACTCCTGATATGGATTATATAAATAACATGATCAATAAATTTATGCTTCCTGAAAATATTATGAAATTAAAACCCGGGCAGATGAGTGATGGAATGAAGCACAGGGTAATAATACTCATGGCACTGGCCACAGGAAAAGAAATATTTTTATTTGATGAACCAACAACAGGGTTAGATCCGATATCGGCACATGATGTATTGCTGTCCATAGTTAAATTAAAAGACAAACACAATATAATAATAACTGGAAATGATGTTGAATCTATATTCAGCATATGTGACTATATACATATAATGTACAATGGCACCTTTGTGGAGGATGCTAATTACAGTGATATATTAAAATCACAACTCCATCCATATACATATATGCTTCTAAAATACATTCCATCATATGAAAAAAGAAATGAAGACATAAAATATTTTTTTAATGATGTTAAAAACGGGAATGCCCAATGCGTTTTCATAAATATGTGCCCGCATGCAGAACCATTATGTGAAAATAGGATAGAATATAATTATATAAATGGCCATGGCTACAGATGCATAAGATATCCGGAGTGGAAGCATGATAAGGCTTGAAAAAATTACAAAAACCTATAAAATACGTGAAGGCACCTTTAAATGGCATAATTTAAATGCAGTTGATAATGTAAACATGGATATATATGACAATGGCGTGACAGGCATATGTGGCGTATCGGGTTCGGGCAAAACTACACTTGCATCCATTATTTCAGGCTATGACAGTTATGATTCCGGCACAGTGTCATATACGGTAAACGGCATGACATACCATAAAATTCCTGAAAATACCAATTATATCAGAAATGTATTCCAGGACCCATATATATCACTGAATGCCGGAATGGATGTTATGTGGCATATAGAAAGAACAGCAAAACTTAATGGTGTAACCATGGAAAACGCATTAAAAAAATTAGGCATGGTTTTTTATGATTACAATATTTACCTTGGCAGGAAAATAGATACATTATCCGGAGGCGAGAGGCAGAAACTTGCATTTGCTATATCACTGATACCTGACCCTGAAGTAATAGTACTTGATGAGCCATTTTCCATGCTTGATACCATAAATCTTTTTATTATGCTAAAACTTTTGAGGAAATTATCAGATAATATAAGCATAGTATATCTTGATAATTCGATAAACAGGATACTTTTTGTTTCTGACTATGTATATATAATAGACCATGGAAAGGTCGCAGAATCAAATACAACCGACAACTTTGCCATAAAGCAGAATAGCAGCACAGGCCGGAAGCTTATTGAATGCTCACCATCAATATTTAAGAGGATAGAATAGAACTGTTTAAATAAAACTGAATAGGGACAGAAATTTTTCAATAATTTATATAATGCAATAAAGGCTATATTAGATTTTAAAAAACCACTAATATCTATGGTTAATGGCCTGTCATATGATAGCGGCTGTGAAATTTTGCTTTTACCAGAAATAATTATGACTTTTGGTGATTCAAGGTTTCCAATTCCTGAAGGCAAACCTGGATTGATATCCCAATAGCTTTAAAACATCAGCAAAGGAAAGAATAAAAAACTTATAGGTAAAAAATAAATTTAAACAATTATAAAAAACTTGAAAAATATATAATATTTAATCCCTGCCCTCTATCTGTTCCTGCACTTCTATATCGGAACTTCCTGCATTTTCAATTTTATCTGAATGCTTTATTCCATAAATAAGTATAGCAACAATTGCTATTACTATAAATATAATGGCAGTTATTATTGCATAATCTACGGGATATGCTGGAGGGACAAAGCTATAATACATAGCTACAGCAAGTACAACTGTTGCTATTGCGGGTATTACAGCATGCGTCATAATTTTAAATTCCTTTAACTTTTTATATGTTACACCAAGGCCAAAATTGCTTAATATATGCCCTATGAATAACGCTGCTGATGATGCTGTTACAAGATATAGAAAACCATCTTCCGGGCCAATAAGCAAACCGGATGCAAGTGATACAAAATACGCAACACCAGCCATTACAAATATTGCAATATATGGTGTTTTATGAACAGGGTGCACCCTTGCAAACATATGCGGGCCTAAACCATCCCTGCTCATGGAGAAAATCATCCTTGAACTTGTATTTAATGGCGCTAAAGACCCTGCAAATAAACTATTTATAATAAATACAAATAAGATTATGGTAAATGGAAGACCGATATACTTATCTGCCACAATTAATCCGGGCACACTTGAACTGAAAAATGACGGCATATTTGATATGCCCCAGCCGACAGTTAATGCATATGATGTAAGTACAAATACAGCACCGGTAATCAGGAAACTTATTAGAAGTGCTTTCTTAATGTTCTTTTTAGGCTGTTTTGCTTCCTCTCCAAGTGTTACAACAGCTGATGAACCTGACATTGAAAATATGGCAAGCACCATGCCCACTGCCACAGCTGAAAAACCATGTGCAGGACCGGGTGTAAACGGTATATAGGTATTTTTAGGCCCAAGTGCCACTATTATAACAACTGATGTTATTATTAATAATGCTATTTCAATAACCGAAGCCGTAAAGCTATATGCTAATGATGGCTTAATGCCTAAATATGCTATTACCGTTAGAATTAGTATAAATGCCGTCATTATTGGAACCCATGTATAATTGCCTATGTTTACATGCAAAAAATAACTTATTGTACCAGGAATAAAAACACCTGATGTAAACAGTATAGCATTGGTGATAACCATAAAATAGCTAAACCACATCATATAACCGATAATTAAGCCATATGTGGGGTTTGCTCCCTTTGCATTAAATGTATAGAATCCCCCTGTGCCATTAATTTTTTTTGAAAACTGGTAGGGTGTGTTTATCCATATTAATACACCAAAAATTGAAATAAGATATGCTAGCGGCAATGATCCAACTGCAAACTCTGCGGCACCAGTCATTGTTGCTGCAACAGCCCCGAGTGGAGAAATCATGGCTATAGACTGGCCTAAAAGTGAGGAAAAACCTGCTGCCCCTTTTTTTAGTTGCTGTTTTTCTGAAATTCTAGGCATAATCAATAATCAATATTTATAATATAAAGTTTTTTTTAATTTTAAATTGCTTTAATATTATAAAATAGTATTATAAATTTAATGCTTTTTCAAATATATAACCGGATTTAAAATCTTCCATAGGTGGCAAATTTATATTATTATCATATGAAACTGTTATCCCTTCATTAATGTATTCAAAATTATTTCCTGAAATAACTGTATAGCATTTATGCCTATTACTGCTTATATATACGGTATTATCATCATTTTTATAGAAAAATCCACTGCTATAATAAAATCTCCAGTCATCATTTACAAAATGTTTACAGTACGACTTATTGTATTTATTTAAATCTATCCCGCCATTAAAAAAATACACCTTCAATTTTTTATTCAAATTTAATTTTTCCATTAAATTTACGGATTTATAATTTATTGATTCCACCAATGCCCTTACATAACCATATTTCATTGATTTCCCTGTATTTATAACGTAATCCATTAAATTGCTTGCTATGTTTTTTCTTCTGTAATCCGGATGAACCCTTAATCCGGTTACCCATAATGAGCTATCATTTAAATATTCAATTTTTAAAAAGCCATTAATAGTATCATCATAGCTTATGTAAACTTCACCGGTAAACATATACAGCATTCCGATTTGATTTATATAATCATCATAACCGCTTATTTTTGATATCATGCTAATATATTCCCAGTCATTTATATTTGCCCTTCTTATCATAAAAACTTAATTATGCTGGCATATTTTAATTGATTGTTAAATAAAGTTATTAAAAAATGTTATTATTATCCCCTTCCTTCTCATGATGGTTCATCCGATAATTTACAGAATCAGCTAATTTCCCATAGGCAACTAATATTAAAATTCCTGGTATTAAACCACCAAAAATTAATTGAATTATTCCGAGAACCAGAGATGCAGATTTTGCTTCTTCAATCTTGTCTGCCAGAATTTTTTTATATAAAAGAAAATAATCCAGCAATATCCAGAAAATACCAAAAATAAAGGCAATGCTAATTATACCAAAAATAAATGGAAGTGCTGGTTCTGTTGTTATTGAGGTAACCGGTCCGTTAGATACAGTAGTTGTAAAGGATACGGCAAAAGCAAATAAAAATACTATAATGCCAATAACTAAAAAAACAACTTCAATTATTATCGCAGCAAATATGAGTGATTTCGCAGAGGATGCATAGTTATCCATAAATTATTATGTAAATAAAGTATTTAATATTTTATATATTGACTAAAATATTTTTAAAATTAATATTAATATATCTTATACCACCAAACAAAACCTCTAAATACATAGACCGTAATAAATAATATATATTTTATATAAATTATATATAACTATATAAATTATATACAGAATATTTATATAAACTATATAAATTAATTATTGAAAAATATGGACGAAAAAGAAAATGGTAATATAAAAAATATTAACACTGCGCTGGACAACGCGACAGGAAAGTTCCATTTTAGAACATTCTTGACAGCCGGAATGGGATTTTTTACAGATGCCTATGATTTATTTATAATAGGAACTGTAATTGCAATACTTCCAATGATAGGGTGGAGCCTTACAAAAACTGAAATTGCCCTTATTGGTTCTATGTCCCTGATAGCTGCGGTTTTTGGAGCTTTAACGTTCGGAAGGCTTTTAGATTACTTAGGCAGGAAAGCTGTTTATGGATTGGAACTGGTGTTGCTTGTCATCGGGGCACTTGGAAGCGCATTCCTTTCGTTTAAGGATCCGTGGGCATTAATTGGATGGAGATTTTTACTTGGTATAGGCATAGGTGGAGATTATGCAACATCATCCGTAATAATGGCGGAATACTCAAATATGAAAACACGTGGGAAATATGTCGGAAGCATCCTTTCAATGCAGAGCATAGGATTAGTAGTATCATCCTTACTGGCATTAGTATTTTTGATAAATACAAAAATTATCCCATTAACAGATGCATGGAAGATAATGTTATCTGTAGGTGCCATACCTGCTGCCATAGTTATATATTACAGAAGGAAAATGCCTGAGCCACCAAGGTATAGTGTTGCTAAAGGAAATGCTGAAGAAGCTGCAAAAAACCTGAAATCATATACCGGAATAGATGTTGCAGTATCAAAACAGAAACAGAAATTAAATGCACCGTGGTATATTTTATTTAAGGATAAAAAATTTTTAATAACATTGATAGGAACTGCAGGTTCATGGTTTTTGATGGACTGGGCCTTTTATGGCAACTCTATAATGGCAAGCAGAATATTTGCAACAATAATAACAGCAACAGGTTTGCCGGGATTAATTAGATCAACAGAATATGCCGCACTTATATTCACTGCGGCAGCACTGCCTGGATACTGGCTTGCAACATTTACACTGGATAAATTGGGGAGGAAGCCGATACAGGTTACAGGGTTCATAATGCTTGCTGTAGCATTCGGAATATTAGCATTGTTACCTATACTTGATACACCTGGATACGTTTCAGAATTCTTAATAGTTTATGGTGTAAGCTACTTTTTCATGATGTTCGGACCAAATGTAACTACGTTTGTTTATCCTCCTGAAGTCTTTCCATCAACAACAAGGGGTTTAGGGACAGGCATATCTGCTGCAGGGGGTAAAACCGGTGCATTTATAGGTACATTTGCTGATGTATTTATAATAGCCTCCGGGCTTTCTGTGCTTATGACTGTCCTTGCAACATTCTCAATAGCAGCACTGATAATAACAATACTGTTCCTACCAGAAACAAAAGGAAGGGCAATGGAAGAGGTCTCAAGGGAAAGCGAATATACCGTTACAGCAAAACAGTAATATATATTTTAATAATTTTTTATAAGTATTTTTTTATAAGTATTATCGGAATTTTAATGTTTAAAATTTATAATTGTGCCATAAATATTATATCGCCTTTAAATGTTTAATTAAATAAAATTATAATATAATTTATATAAAAAAATTATGCATTTACAGCCTTTGTTTCTTTAGATACCTTTGCCATGTATAGATCTATAATAACTGCCATTGCTATATATAAAACCATTATAATTCCGGCATATACAAACGGAAATGCCAGGTCTATTACTGCATAATACATTGCTATTAATATGACTATGCTTGATATTATGGGTATAACTATGTCATATAATAATGATTTATGTACCTTTGATAGAGAGGAATTAACAATTAAATGTATGATCAGGGTTGACATTGTGCTTATGGTTGCAAAGAATATGAACTGATATAAGAATCCGGAAACGCCAAAACTGCTATAAAATATAATTGAAGATACTGCAGTGGTTATTATAAATATAATTATTGTCAGTAATAGTGCATTCTGTGGTGCATCATATTTATTAGTTTTTGAAAATTTATCAGGTAAATAACCATCTCTGGCCATTGAATATATATTTCTTGTTATTGCAGTTCCTATTGTATTAAATAATGTGTATATAATAAAGAAGTTAAAGGCAAAAAAGAACATTGAGAAGTAAACGTCTATATGTGTTTTTATTACTATAAAGGCGGGAATAACGGTGTTTGTAAAACTGCCCATCTTATTTATGCCGAAGCCAACTACCAGCGCATATGATATTAATAAATCCAGGGCACCTATGATTAATAGCATTATGATTATTGATAGGCTTATATTTTTTTCCGGTGCTTTCGCCTCTTCACCCAATGGAACTATTGAACCATAGCCTGTATATGCTAAAAAGCTTCCCGTTATAAATCCCAAGAATAAATTCTTATATCCTGATACTGGTGTGAACACTATTAGTGAATTATCTTTAGATGTCAGTATTATAATTACTGAAACAGAAACAACAAAGATTATTTCTATTATATTTATTGTTATCTGTGATTTAAACGATGGTACTATGCCTCTATAAATCATAAAAAATGATGGAATCGCAATTACTATTATCAATAAAATTCCATAATAAAATGGTACGTTTATTCCCGTTAGATATAATAATGCAGGATTAAATATCATTATAAAAAATGACATTATAAAAACCAAATTTGCAATCTGGTATAATAAATATAAGTATGATGTTATAACGCCTGCATGGTTTCCCAGACCGTATTTTGAATAGCCATAATATCCACGTGCGCTTGCAGTTCTTTTAGAAAACTGGTATAATGTATTTCCAGTTAATAATGACGCTATTAATCCTATTAAAAACGCTAAAGGGCTTGCACCTTCTGCAAACGCTGCAACGCTTATTATCCCATCAAACGTAAACAATGGTGATAGCTGGCCCATACCCTGAAAAATTAACCCTGGCAGTGTAATAATATTTGATTTTAGGTTATTATTCATTGTAATGAATTACAAAAGATTATATTAATATTATTAAAAATATGCATTAATGATTATTATATAAGAATTAGATATTAATTATAATAAATTCATCGGAATAATTTACATATTTTTATATAACTAATATTGTATTTTACGAACATTTTTATTTGTATTGGCCGTACACACTACATTTAAGAATACATGGATAGTAATCTAATGGAATGGATGTTAATAGAGCCCATAACATAAACAGGTTTAATCATTTATAAACAATACTGATAAATACAGACCCATAATATATTTATTATGAAAGCATCAGAATATAAAACATATATTCCAAAAAAATTTGTAACAGCTTCGAGCAGGAATTATAATTTATCTAAATATGATCTAAACTTAATCTCTAAAGAGCCTATTTTTAAAAACTGGATTCCTGCCGAAAAAATTAATAATGTAAGAAATTATTTAATTGAGTCAGGATTTAAAAAACCCGATTTAGCATTCGATGAGGGTGAAATCTTAGGATTGACTAAATCATTAAGTTATCCTTGGGAATTCCATATAAGGATTTTTGAAAATGGTGATTTAATATCGCACGTTGAGATAAACAGGAAATATTTCCAGCATCTCGGCAATATAAGGGTTTTTACTGCATATGAGGCATATAATTATTATAAGCCAGTAGTAAAGGATTTTTATTTGAAATACGTAAAAAATGACGAGGACATAATTAAAGTCAATGAGAATAAAAATATAACATTGCCGGTACCAACAGGATTAACGCCCTGGAAACCTGTTATTGCTGCCGGTATTATTGCAGCCTTTGGAGGCACACTTTATTATTTACTGGGCAAAAATAAAAAATAATTTTTTATTAAATTATATTTTATTAGTAATTATTTTAATTAATACCATTGTATTCTTTGGTATGTAGCCATAATAATCATTGTTAAAATAAACATAAATTCCTTTTCTATTGATATTAGAAATATTATTATAATAACATTTTACTTTTTTATTACTATAATATGCTGCATAACCATTTTCATCACTATGAAGCCTGAAATAAACAACATCATCAGAAAAACAGATGGCATATCTATGGAGCCTGTGCATTTTATATCTAATTCTTTAATTTATTCATTATTTCATTAAAATTAGTATCATTTATTTTAATATATTTATTAACCCACCATTCATCTATAAAATCTAAATTGTCATTTTCTCTTCTGGGTATTACATGCATATGATAATGGAATACTGTCTGGTTTGCTATTCTGCCATTTGAATTAATTATATTTACATCATTTATGCCTAATTTTTCCTTTAATAATTCGGTTACAGTTTTTACTGTTTTTATTACTTCTGTTAATATTTCATTATCCATTGAATATATATTTTCATAATGCTTCTTTGGTATAACTAATATATGGCCATATGAAATTGGATATATATCTAAAAATGCTAATGTACTTTTATTTTCATATATTTTATATGATTTTGCTTTGCCATTAATGATATCGCAGAATATGCACATATATAATTATAATTATATTTTATATTAAATTTGTTATTTATAATTATTTTAAAATTAATAATTTTTATATTTCTATTGACCATTGGTTTTATTTTTTATAGTTCCAATTGGACCTAAATATTGAAACTCCTTGATACCTAGGAATGCACCGCCTTGTAATAATAACCCCATGAATAAAATTCTCATAATTTTGCCCTGCCCGTCTTTGATAGTTCAAACACAATGTAAATTTTTTCAGGCATTGCTATTTTATCTATATTGTTTTCTATTTCTCCTATGAAAAACCTGTACTTAACAATCTTTTATGCCTCTCTTGTATATTAAATTTGCTGAATCGCCATGCACTTGAGCATTTTTAGCAAGTTTATTCATATTGTTTATTTTTTTCAATGATAGTTCTTCAAGCCTCTTGAAGTATAGTTCATCAGGATTGACTGTTTCAGTTCTTTCCTTTTCAATATATCTTGTATTGTTCTTTAGCATTATATAAATTGTTTCTGCCAATATCCTTGCTATTGCTATTATTGCTCTCTTCTTTCCCAGTCTTCTTACTATGCTGAGATATTTAGATTTGAACTTCTTTGTAAACCTTATCAATGAATGCGCTGTTTCGACTAAAAAGAACCTCAATAAGGATGGACCATGCTTTGTTATATGTCCCTTAACTGTTCTTTCACCTGATGAATGCTCCTTGGGTATTAAACCGGTATATGATGCAAACTTAAGCTTATTTTTAAATCTGTTGATTGTTCCTATTTCTGATATTATTCCTGATGCTGTATAGAAGTTTATACCTGGAATTGTCATCAATAATTTTATATCATTATTGTTATTGGATATTACTGATATTTCTGATTCTATTTCCTTTTCCCTTTCCTTGATTGATGATATATCACTTAATAATGATCTTAAAACTATTTTATCGGAATAATTGAGATTATTGTAACTATTTTCTATTTCCCTTAACCCTTTCTTCCCGAAGGGGTCTGTAGCTTTTATTATTATTCCATATGATGTTAACAATGCATGTATTTTATTCTTCTTCAATGTTAATTCCTCTCCTAAGGAATGACGATACCTTACCAGTGACCTTATATTCTCTATATCTTCCGATGGAACATATATTTCCTTCATTCCACCCTTCCTGAATACATCTGCAAGCTGGAATGAATCCTCTTTATCTGTTTTCTTGTAATTATTTGATATCTCAGGAACCTTTGCAGGATCTATCAGATGTATTTTATAACCAAGCATTGATAATTCCTTTGAAAGGTATTTTCCTGATGTAGATGATTCTATAACAACATCATGATCCTTGTAATTCAATAAAAACCCGTTGACCATCTCTATATTATTCTCCATATTTCTCTGGACAATAATATCTCCATTATCCTCCATTACAGTTCCGTATACGGAACGTTTATGTACATCCAAACCTATTACCATTTAATCACCTCCTAGTGATTCTGTGAGATTTAGAATCGTAGACTCGACAAACTCCTATTCACCTTATTAAATATTAATGAGGTATGAAATCGAGTCGAAGGGCGGCTATTCTTTAGCACGGCCTTAAAGGTCAAGAGATATAACAGCCGCCTCCGATTCTCACAGCTATATCGTCATATAGCTGAGGCTAAATAAGGTTTTTCATGATTTCTTTAGCGTAACAAATATTACATGGATAATATCATCAGGATTGCCATATATCTCTATACATAAAATTATACCTGCAAATAATGTCTATTTCTACACATAGAAATCCTATTATAAAAATATAAATCTATGAAATATTTAAATATAATAATTGTCAATAAATTTTATTATCAAAATAATATATTATCTTCATATAGCATTTCTGAAACATTTTTAAAGAATTTTTCTGTTGGGTTAAAATCCTTTATGTTATGACCGTGTACAGTTAATGGCGTAACAGCTATGTTTCTTTCATTGAATAAAACACGGTAATCTGAATTTTCTTCATTATATAAATCTATTTTATTGCCGTACGTATAATTATTAGATAAATCAGATTTAAAATCTGTTACCATGAATGGATTTTTTAGCATTGGCACAACCTTTATTTTTGTATTATTGTCAATTTTATCCGGATAATTTATATTTAAAACATCAGCATTTTCAGGAAAGCCATTTTCATTGAATTCCTTTAGTATATATTCTGTAATTAAGGATGCTTTATTTATGTCTCCACCTATTTCACTGTTAAAATTATCGGTAAGTATTGAAAATGCCATGCTTTTTATGCCAGTTAATGCAGCAGCCATTGCTGCACTTAAGGTTCCACTTGCATATAATGATATTAATGATATATTTGGCCCATAATTTATTCCACTTAATGCTAAATCTATTTTTTTGTTTTTTAATAACATATTTTTTGCTATGAATACGCAATCTGCAGGATATCCGGAAATTGAATAGCCATTTATTCCAAAATTTTTAAGTGAGTTTATTTTTATAGGTCTTGAAAATGATATGGACATTCCTGACGCACTTTTCATAGTGTCGGGTGCAACCATAATTGTATCATCAAATTGTGATGCAATATTATATAAATTTTTAATTCCTAATGTATCATAGCCATCGTCATTTGTTACTAAAATCATGTAAACATATATTTACATTAAATATATATTAATATCTATCATTTTTATATTTAATTAAATTTAACTGTAATTATATATAGCATTTCATATTTTGACAAATAATTATTTTCATGATAACTATATGATTATCCAAATTTTAATATTATATATATTTTTAAAGAAGGTGGCAGAATACTCTAGCATATAATTAAAATTCATTATGGAATATATAAATACATATAGGGCTTTGGAATCATATATATTGCCTTTAGTGACCTCCTCCCTAAAGATCAGGGATTCCCGCTTCCACAGAAAAACTTGCCACTGGCATAGGTTTTTTCTCCACGGGCATAAGTTCCCCACAGTCCGTGGGTACTTTCTTATGTTTATTTTTTCTTAATTTCTTTATTACAATAAATTTATTAAATATTTTATTTATAGCATCATTTAGTATATTTATTGCAGCA
>JAJZZM010000013.1 GCA_021797555.1 Thermoplasmata archaeon | reverse complement strand
TGTAAATCAGCCTTGCAAAGAATATTATTTTGTTTTCTTTTTCTTTTTTATTTTTATTATATTCAAATATGCTGATGTTTGAATTATTAATCCCATTGCTTATATTTAGCACATTTATATTTTTGAATTTTATTTTTATATTTTCATCATAATGTTTGTTTATTATTATTATAAATATTAAATTCCCTGATTTTATAAGATTGTATATTGTTTTTTTTCTGTCTATATAATTGTATATCCTATATAAAAATATATGAAAGTTTTTGCTTAGTTTAATTGTAGAGTGTACATAATTAGTTATATGTAACTTGTAATCTGCAAGCCCCTGCAATGATACACCAAAATTTAAATTCATTTTTTTGCTTAATATTAATGTAAAATTTTTGGAAAATATAAAATTATCCATATAATCAAAATTATATATAAAATCTATCTTCTCTTTAGAATACATATTTATTATTTCATCATAATTATAGTTGTTATTTAATATATCATAAAAATATTTCGTTATTTTTATTCCTGATTTTTCAAGTTCTTTTGATCTTTTAATTATATTATCTTTATCTTTTTTAAATTCATTATATAACCCCGGGTTAGGTAAATAAATAATGTTGTAATAATTATTTAATATATCAATAACGTTGATTGCATGATTCTGAGAGCCGCCACGATTTAATAGAATGTCAGGTCCAGTTATGCCTATATCCATATGACGCTATTGCATTTTTGTATAAATATATATTATTAAATTTAAATATATCCTTAATAAGAATGTAAATTATGAACATTACATATATTAAAATAAAAATAGTTTAAACTTTACAAGAAATAATTTGTGCAGCCCAATAAATAGTATAAATATTATATAAAAATAATTACATTATCGCTAATCATATCAAATATTCTTGTATTATTTAATTTAATTTAAGCATATTATTAATAAAACTGGTTAAATCTTGATTTTAAAACATTAATAAATAAACTTTAAATATAAATTTTTATATATATATTTTAAATGAATGTCTATATTTCTGTAATTATTACTGCATATAACCGAAAAGAATATTTATTGAATGCAATTAAAAGTGTATTTAATCAAACATTGCCTAAAGATAAATATGAAATAATTGTTGTTAAAAATTTTAATGATGATAAAATAGATGATTTTATAAACAGAAATAATATAAAAAATATATTGATGGTAGGTAAATTGGGGGGATTCCTAAATGCAGGAATTAAAGTATCCAATGGAAATATTCTATCATTTTTAGATGATGATGATTTATTTTTTAGCAATAAATTAGAATATGTGTATAATTTATTCAATAATGATGCTTATTTAGTTTATTACCATAATAATTATTTCCCTATAAATATAAAAAATGAATATATAAAATTTAAGAATAATTCACCAGATTTTAATACTTCGTGCATAAATATTAAAAAGGACATAATAAATGTAGATTATCTAAAAAAAATATTTGCAAGCCCGGATACGTTCATGTATTTATGCGCACTTGAATCAAATAAAAAAGTAATAAAAAATAAAATTAAATTAACTTATTATACAGTCCACAACAGTACAAGTAACACATTTAAGGATAATATAGAGGAATTTAATAATGAACAGCTGGAATTTATTAATAATATATTATACAATTTTTATAAATTTAATGATTTATTTAAATTAAAGGAATCTATTAGATATATTAATTCACAGATAACAAATTGGGAAATATCGAAATTTTCATTTAATATGGATAAAAAGCCAGGTAATCTACTGGATTTTATTTTGTTTAATAGAACAAGTATTGAGAATACAGTTATAAAAATATTTATGTATAGTTTAATAAGAATTTACCCAACATATTTTAGAAGATACATACAGCGCAAAAGATTTATAAATTCAGTAAAACATAATAATTAAAATATGCATTTGGTAAGAATAGGTTAAAAGAGATAGGCTATTACATTAATCTCAATTATTCTGATAAAATAGTTTTAATATCACTGTTAAGCAACATATAATCAATAAAGGAAAGATTTAAAGGAAATAGAATTAGGAATATTAATAATATTAAACAACAATGATAATATAAAATTATTGATGACTATACCAAGGAGTCATAAAAGAATGTCAAGTATAGGTTTTTCATAGGAGAGATATATTTTATACTTAAATAATATTCATTTTTTATATTTAAAATTAATATATTTCTAAAGACTATTTATTATTCCGGAAATGGATGATGGCTTTAAATTGTATGCAAACATGGTTAATTCTGATAAAATCGATATAAATAAAAATAGTATTTACCAATAAAAATAATAGGCTGCTACCATATGTGGAAATTCAAAAATAAAATTATAAATTAAATGATGAATTTAGTTTGATGTAAAATTTATTGCGCCTATATGCAATTCTAAAAAATACTTTATATATATAGCATGATTTCCGATATACACTAGAATGTGTGACAGATCATCCAGCTTTATGCTAAATGCCTAAAACACACAATATAACATGAATAATAAAGCTTTCAAAGAGAAAGATTCAATAAAACATAAGTTCTTATAACTTTTTATATTATATTTATTATATATTAAATCATGAACAATTATATCTCAGTTATAATCATTGCTTACGATAGAAAGGAATTCCTTTTAGAGGCATTGAAAAGTACAGTAAATCAGACACTGGATCGAAAAAATTATGAGATAATCGTTGTAAGTAACTTTAATGATAAAAATATTGATGAATTCATTTTGCAGAACTCCATTAAAAGTATATATACAGATGACACTTCATTATCCGGAAAACTTGCAATTGGAATAAAAAATTCTTCGGGCAATGTCATATCATTTTTAGATGATGATGATATGTTTACAGAGGATAAATTAGAATATATATACAACAAGTTTACCGATAAGGTAGCTTATATCCATAATAATTACATAACTATAAATAAAAATGGAAATAAAATTAATTATAGAAATAAGGGCATTGATTTCAATATGTCATCCATATCAATTAGAAAGGATGTAATAAATAGCAATGTTTCAAAAATAAACAGATTACTGGATGCTTTTATGTATTTCTCCGCAATTGGAAATGGAAAAATAATTAAGTCAAAAAAGGTATTAACATATTATAGACTTTATGATGGCAATACATCGCAATATTATACTAAAGAGGAAATTAAAGATAACACAAAAAATATTATAATAGGATATAAGCAACTTTACAATTTATTTGATAGGAAAGTTAAAAAAATAATAAGCAGTAGAATTACAGCACAATCTATTGCACTTCACATAGAAGGCGAAGATATTGAAGTTAAAGGTTTTATTAACTATATATTAACTTATGACAGAGATGGATCTATATTATATAAATTACTGGTGTTAGCTGTATTTGAAATTTATAGGTCTAAATTTGGAAGAAAAATTGTTAATAAGAAATTGGATACTTATATAGAACATTTAAATAAAATAGTAAGGTCTACATAGAATTATTGGCAATAAAACATATATACCAAAGAAGGCAAAAGTAAGAATATTTAATCAAAAAATGTTTTTACAAAATCTTATTGGATTTCATAAATTTTTGGTCAAGGTGCAAAAAGGGCAATAAAGTATAGAATTACAAAATCTGGATTATTATCAAAATTAATGCCCCTATACATAACATGGTATGTTAACCTCTCAAACGGGCAATAGTTTAAATCAACAAATTCGA
Organism: Thermoplasmata archaeon; assembly: GCA_021797555.1. Lineage (GTDB taxonomy): Archaea > Thermoplasmatota > Thermoplasmata > Thermoplasmatales > Thermoplasmataceae > Ferroplasma. Next base: position 297,858 of record JAJZZM010000013.1, on the reverse strand, counting down.
TGATGACATTTATATAAGCAAATGTAACATATAAATTTACGGTAGGTACTTATTCAAATTATAATGCAAATATAACACCGGGAATATTTAACATAACTGGCAATAATACTATATAATCCATTATATTCCCCAAATATTCTGCTATAAATATTACAGTAATAGCTGTACTTGCCGGAGTCGTTGCAGTCGCAGCAGGTTCTACCTCATTTGTGATTTTAGAAAGAAAAGATAGTTATATATTAAAAATTTTTATTAAATATTTCAAATAAATACGTTAAAAATATATATAGAAATTATATGCCATCCCATGTTAGTATTATATGCAACTCTAACAATAAATGCAATGCTGGGCAGAATAGATGATTTATTAATAGGCGTTTCTGCTGTTTTAATCTCACTGTTGTGGATACCAATAGCATTGAATTTCTTCAGCACCGATGAAACAAAAAAATATATGGCAAAGGAAAAATTAAAGAATGCAACAATTGGGACTATAATATATGTTATGGCAATAAGTGGTGTGATATATACAATTTTTAACTATGTTGTAACAGGCAGTATATAAATATGATATCTAGCATTTTAAATGAAATCATATCATTATTATTTTCATTATTAGAATATTCTATTACAGTATTATGGAATTTAACAGTAAAATATGGCTTAAATCCATACTATTCATATTCACAGTTTATAAAGCCAAATAGTTCATTTATTTCTTTTTATAATTTACTATTCAACAATATATATTCAAATATTACAGTAACAGTAATAATATTTTCATCACTGTATATTTTAATAAAAAATTCATTTTTTGTACCTGTAAAATTTTCAAATATTATAATAAAATTCTTTATAGCATTGTTAATATTTTATAATTCATATGATTTGGGAATATTATTTTTAAAATTTTCATATGTTTTTTATAATTATATATATAAATTAAATGGAAACTGGTATAATATATTAAATGCAAACCCCGTAATAAGCAGTAAAATCATATCACTGTTTTTTGTAAGCTCATTTGTTATGGCAATATCAATTTTATTCGGTGTTTTAATATTCCGCCAGGCTTTAATAGTCTTCTTTGTAATAGTCTTTCCACTAATATCAATATTTTTAATAGTCCCTGATGCGGAAAAATATGTGTTTAAATTCATAAGGATATTCTTTGAATTATCATTTTTCCCTTTTTTTACTTTAATGATGCTATATACTTTAACAATATTTTCATATGATCCTTTTCTGCAGATAGGAATAATATATGTAGCCGCAATTGCGCCGGTATATTTTATGACGGAAGTATTTAATTTGTTTAGGATGGGCATTTTTGGAATGGTATCGGGATTTGATATGCCATCAATAGCCTTTAGCCCTGAATCATTATTAAATTCAGGTTCATCCATCAGTGGAATGATCAGCGAACCGGAGAGTTACTATGACCCGCAAAAATTTTAAAATACCTGTTAATATATATAATTACCATTCGTATATTTATAATATGCCAGTAGAAAAATTAATTATGATTATTTTTGGCATATCATTATTTTCCATATTTATAAGAATAAATTTAATTATTTCAATAATAATTTTTATAATATATTTTTCATTTTTATTCCTTATAAAGTTTGATTTAAATAAATTTAATGAGGTTAAAAGAAAATTAAACCTAAAAAAAATTAATAATAAAATTATTAAAAAGGATAATTTATTTTTTAAAAATAATTTATATTTTAATGCATTAAAAATAAGTACATATAATATTTACACTAATATAGAAAAGGAATACATAATAAAAAATTTTAATAGTTTATTCAATAATATAGAATCAGATTTTAATATTACCGCAGTGCCATATAATATTAATTTAAATAATAAAAATAATTATTATTATAATGTTTACTTAATATTAAAATCAAATAATAGTGATAAAATATTAAATGATACAGAATTTATAAAAAAATATTATAAAAATATAGAAATAGTAAATGACATAAATTTAATAGAAAATATTATTAAATTAGGCCATAATAAAAAACATAAATATTATTTTGAATATAAAGATAAATATTATTCAATTATAGATTTATACGATGCTAATTATGATAACGATTTTTTATATCAATTATTGATAGAAAGCTTTGATTTCCCGGCAATATTAACCCTTAAGGCAAATAATGCCAGAAAGGATATTAAATTAAATAGGATTTTAGCAGAAAGAAGATCGGAATTTATGAGAAAAAATAATAGAGTAAAGAATTTGAACGAACAGATAAGTGATTTGAAAAATATAATAAATGATTCAAAAATTTATAATTTTTCCTTAAGGCTAATAATAATTTCAGACCATCCAGTTAGTTTAAAAAATAATGTCAACAATATTATAAAATCAATGAATACAATAGGGCTAAAATTTAAATTGTTAAAATATTTTGATAATAATTCCTTTGACTTGTTAAATTATAATGGAATAAATTATTTAACCGGATTGAAAAGCTTATCGTCAATATTGCCATTTTCATTTACAGGAAAGCCCGATACAAATAGTTTCTATGCCGGAGTTGAAATATTAAACAATAAGCCATTTTTATTCAACCCATTCAAAAATGAATCATACAACATTGCAGTAACGGGTGAAACTGGCTCAGGAAAAACATATTTTTCAGAAATGCTGGTAAATTCATTTAATGATTCAAACATTTATATTATAGACCCATTAAAAGAATATAGCAATGGTGTAATTATTGATTTATCCATGGGTGAATATCTGGATATGGCCATAACAAATAATGACCAGAAAAATATCCTGGCAATATTTATCAATAAAATATTAAAAAACCTATCATTATATGACATTTTAAATAAAATTGATGTTATATCAAAAAATAATCCCAATATTTTATATATCCTGAATAAAATAGGAAATTATTATGATAAAAACAAATATATAAATTCATTTAAATTTTATGTTAAAAATTACTTTTCTAAGCCTGTTAATGCAGGTAAAAATATAATTTTCAGGTATGATGTAAACAATAATTTATCAGAAATAAATTTTTTATTTATACTGTCAGAAATTTCATCATTAATATCCAGCAATAATAAAAATAAGTATATTATTATCGATGAGGCACATTTACTGTTAAGGGATGAAAAAATATCGGAGGCAATAGACATAATGGCAAGGCATTCAAGGCATTATAATACCTCTATTGTAAACATTACACAGAATATCGATGATTTTTACATGAATAACTATTCTAAGTCGATATTAAACAACACAATGCATTTTTTTATTTTTAGGCAGAAGGAATCTGTAAAGGCTCAAATATCTATAAATTTTGATATAAACACATTAAATTTAAAGGGAGGAAATGACATAAATTACTCCGAATGCTATTATTATTCCAATAATTATATTACGAGATTAAAAATATTCGATACTAAAAATAATACTCAATAAATATGTGTATTTTTAAATAACTTTATTAATAATTTAAAATTATTGCCATATGGATGGATACTATACAGGAAATATTAAAAATGTAAAAAGTAACGAGGTAAAAGTAGGGAAATCAAAGGATACATATATACAGTGGCTAATTACTGACAAACAGGAAAAAAATTATGCAATGCGCAGGTTCATAATAAAGCCCGAGGGCAAAATAGCAATGCATTACCATGATTATTATGAAAGCCTATATTTTATTGGTGGAAAATGCACTGTGTGTGTTGATGATAAAAAAATGGAATTATCAAAGGGTGATTTTATATTTATAGACTCGGGGCATAAGCATGAGATTATAAATAATGGGAATGAAGACCTTGAATTCATATGCGTTATAAATTATACAGAAAATATGGATATAACAGCTTTGGATGAGGAATGCCTTGATTTAAAATAACTTTTTATGCATTTAAAAATTTGCAATTTTTATATTTAATATATCAGATATATCTTCTGATTCAAATGTTTTTACTGCATATCTTTTAACATCCATGTATTCCGGGTTAAATGCTATAAGGTATTTTGATCCATACATCATTGTTGCATCTGACATTGATGAACCCACTGTTACAATGTTTTCTGGCCTTAGCCCAAATCTGTTTCTGGCATAATTTAGGGCAATGTCCTTCCTCAACGGGTCAACATTTTTTATAAGCCTCAGTTTCCCATTTATTATTTTTGCCTCATTTGCAATATAATAGTCAAAATTATACTGCGATGCTATTATATCTGCATACTGTTCAACACCTTCGGTTATTATTACTGCATATATGTTATTTCTGTGCAGTATTGAAACAAATTTATCAATGCCATCATATAAATCAGTATAATCAAATGAATCCCTTATAATTTTATCAAATTCATTATTGCTGATATTCATGCTAATCTTATTATTCATGTTATCATATAAATATTCAAAGCTGTACCTTATATTATAATATGAATTTTTGGATAATTTATTCATTAAATTATTCCATGAATTTCTGTTTTTTAGCAGTATGCCTTCCATGTTTAGTGCTACCATCTTAATCATTGCTTCACCTCTTTTATTTTTCTCTTTTTAACCTTTACAATCAATAAATAGCATTTAAACTTTTTTATCATACAATATATATTCTATATATCCTAGAAAATTTTGGTGTGCTTTTAATAAAATTTTTACAGCATATGCATATATTGCTATTACAATTTTATTCATAATTATTAAAAATGTGATATTATTATAAAAAATGCAGTATTAATAATTATTTAGCATAAATATTTTAAGCATGGAATTGCATTATATAAATTATATATAAAAATAATAAATTATGACATATATGTCGGAAAAATTTATACTAAAACTTTTTAAATAATATTAAGTATCCAGATTATGGATGGATTACACAGGAATTCTCTAGGTATCTTAAGGCTGGTATGGCAGGGATGGGGAATGACGGCTCCTGCCGCAGATGTTGCATATCTTTTTACAGGCATAGCCCTGCTGGCCCTTGGTGCAACACCATTGTCTATACTTATAGGTTTCCTTATTTATTTAACAATACTTAATACATCATATAGATTTTCCAAAAAATATATATCTGCTGGAAGCGATTTTACCTATGTTGGTAAAAGTTTAGGTGGTTTTATGGCCACTTTTGAGGGGTGGAATCTCCTTTTTGGAACAGCCTTTGCATATGCCGGTTTCGGCATGTTAGGCTTAACTGCATTCTTCGGCTTATTTTATCCTACATTATTAAGCACATATTTATGGATTCCGTTAGTAATAGCTATAAATTTAATTACATTCTTTTTATTATATAAGGGAATAAGATTTTCAACAAATTACCAGATTATAACAGGGTTTGCAGAATTTGTAGTATTAATTGCCGGTGGAATAGGCCTGGTAATCCTTGCGGGTAAAAACAATACACTTGCAGTTTTTAATCCATTTCTTGCGGCAGGTGGAATTCCGGGATTTTTGCACTCATTAATATTATCCGTTGTAACATATATAGGCCTAAGCATAGCATTAACGGCTATATCTGAGGAATCTAAAATACCTAAAAGAAATATACCAAAATCACTTATAATATCATCTGTTTTAATAGGTGCAACCTTTGTGTTTTTATCATATGCAATGACTGTTGCCTGGGGACCACTGAATATGTTAAGCTATGGCAAGTCAAATGACCCGGGATTGATATTATTTTATCGGGTAAGCCCTGTGCTGTTCGGACTATTATTTATATTGACAATAAACAGTTTTATGGGAAACAATATAGCAATGGGCACATCCATGACAAGGATATTCTATGCATTTTCAAGGGACAATGTGATATTTCCTAAATCATTTTCAAAAATTAATAAGAAAAATGGAACACCATACATTTCAACAGTATTTATATTAATTTTATCTGTAATCCTCGGCATAATATTTGGCATATCCTTTGGTCCTGAGGATGGCGGCTTTGTATTGCTATTTGCAGATGCATTCTTCTCATTTTTAATAAGGTCAATAACATCATCCAGCCTTATAATCTCAACATATAAAAATAAAAAAATTGGAATAACGGCATTGCTTGGGAATTTAGTAATTCCTTTAATATCAATAGCTGTGCTTCTTACTGTACTTGCCTCAAACTTTTTTCCACTGCCGGTATACCCATATAATTATGCCTCAATTCTTGGAATAGTAATTATAATTGCCTCACTGTTTGTCACAGTTTACACGTATTATAAAAATCCTGAAACAATAGGTAATGCAGGTAAAACAACTCTGGAAGATTAAATTTATATTTTAATACCATTATTTTATAATTATTATAAACATATTTTATAAAAAGTTTTAATTATAAATTTATATTATATTATTATGGATGTTATAAAAAAATCTAACTGTTATAAAGTTACTGTAAATGATAAGAGAGACAGGATAAAAATAGATTTCAGGCGTAAGAGCCATTTATCTATCTGTTCCAGATCTGATATAGAGATAGGCATAACAGACAATAACAAGCTTTCATATCTCTCAATAAACCTTAGGGATGACCTTGATGAGGACCTTAAATCAGTGATCAGGAATTTAAGCAAAATATAATATTTTTCATCAAAATGTATTATACTCACTGAACGCGCGTTTATGATTAAATGCCATGCAGTATATCTATTTTTCCTGATACCCTGTATTTTCTATTAGTATTGCTGCCATTTCGAAGTTGCATCAATAATATTTTTTTATAGCTTCCGATATTCCGGCATTTCAAATTTTCATATTATATTACAACATATATAACATTAATACGGATATGTAGAGGCATTATATTAATCTATGATTACCGGCATAAAAGCCACAATGATTTATTTTTCATTTTATATAATTTTGTATTTTCCAATGAATGCCGGCACTTAATAATATATAAATTAAGTTTAAATATTTTATAACCCATGTAAAAATTTTATGGAAAACAGAATAATTTTTATTTCTATGCATTATTAACTCTATTTATATCCACGTTGGATGGCATTTCCGTGATGCTTAAAATACTGCGCAGTTTCATGTTATATATTTATTAAATAATCAGATTGAATAGTGTGATTGTATACAATAAAACTTAAAATAACAAATAAAATTTATCTGTACAAAAATTAAAATATATAGTTTGTAATATTATTATATGAAATCATATAACGTGGACAATAATAAAAGTATACCTGATCTGCTTGAAGAATTGGACCGGGTAAGGAATTATACCATAAAATTAACAGAACCACTTGAAAGGGATGATATGATGGTCCAATCAACCCCGGAAACAAGCCCAATAAAATGGCATCTGGCACATACAACATGGTTTTTCGAAAAATTCATACTTGAAAAACATAATAAGGGCTATGCAAAGTTTGATAAAACGTTTGATTATTTATTTAACTCATATTATGAAACTGCCGGAAACCATATAGAAAAAATTAACAGAAAAACAATAGCAAAGCCCTCACTGGAAACCGTTATGAAATACCGTGAATATGTACAGGATAAAACAGTAGATTTATTTGATAAAAATAATAATATCGATGAAATCTATAAACTGGTTACAATAGGCATAAACCACGAACAGCAGCATCAGGAGTTGATGCTAATGGATATAAAAATGAATTTTTATTCATCGCCATATAAAATGCCATATACCAATATTGAACCTGATAAGGTAAAGGCATCCAATTTAAAATTTTATGAATTTAATTCTGGATTGAGGGAGTTTGGAACAGATAAACACTTTCATTTTGACAATGAATCACCGGTTCACAAACAGTATTTAAATAATTTTAAAATAGCTAACAGGCCGGTAACCAACGGTGAATACATAGAATTTATAGAGGACAATGGATATTCAAAGCCACAGTACTGGCTATCCGACGGCTGGGATACTATACGGTCAAAAAACTGGAAAATGCCACTGTACTGGGAAAAACACAGTGATACATATTATTACTATACCATGAGCGGCTTAAGGGAGATTGATTTAAATGAACCAGCTGTCAATATTTCATACTATGAGGCTGATGCATTTGCAAGATGGAAAAACATGAGATTGCCAACAGAGTATGAAATGGAAACCGCATATAATGAAATGAATGATTATGTGGATTCAAACAGCATGGAAAGCAATTTATACCATCCGGAGGTTAATAATTCAAATAAATTTTACAGGTTTTCAGGCGTATGGGAATGGACATTGTCTCCATATGCCCCGTATCCCGGATATAAGGTGCCTAAAGGCCCCGTGGGAGAATATAATGGCAAGTTTATGTCCTCACAGATGGTTCTGCGCGGATCATCGTGCATAACCCCTAAAAACCATTCGAGGAATACATACAGGAATTTTTTCCACCCGTATGATAGATGGCAGTTCTCTGGATTCAGGCTTGCAGATGATCTATGAAAAATAAGGATATTGATGAGATAATATCGGGCTTAAAATCAGATCCCAAATATATAAGCTCCATGTATTTTTATGATGAAGCTGGATCAAAACTATTCAGTGAAATAACTGAATTAAACGAATACTATTTAACTGAAACAGAAATAAGCATTATTAAAAATAACTGCAGTACATTCAATGAGTATATAGGCAATTACCCTAATATTCTTGAAATCGGCGCTGGGGACGGAAAAAAGGCAGAGATGTTTTTAAAATGCATTAACAACGTTAAATCCTATGCAATAGTTGATATTTCCCAACAATTTATAGATTATACAATAAACAGATTAAAAACTAAATTCCATGGCATTGAGATAAAGGGCATAACTATTGATTTTTTTGACTTTCCGTACACATTGAAAAATATAGATGAGAAAAAGGTTATATTATTTTTAGGGTCTACAATAGGGAATTTTGATAAAAACGATGCATTTGATTTCCTTAATGATTACTGTAAAAATATGAATGATAATGATATAATGATTGTTGGCATTGACATAAAAAAAGACCCTGATATAATTTTAAGGGCGTATAACGATTCTAAGGGAGTTACGGCAAGATTTAACCTGAACATATTAAATAATATCTCAAAAATATTGAATGTGAATATACCTGAAAATAAATTTGAACACAAAGTAAAATATGATGAGAATACAGGATTACTGGAAATGTTCCTTAAGTCAAAGGAAAATTTTTCAGTAAATATAAATGGCTATATTATAAAATTTAAAAAAGGGGAATTGATACACACGGAAAATTCATTTAAATACAGCATTGATGAATTTAAGAATATGATGGAAAAAGCAGGATTTAAGAATATTAAGGCTGTAACAGATAACAATAAATATTTTTCAGTGTTTATGGGGAAAAAATTATAATATTTTATTAAAAATGTTTGCTAACATAATATTTATGGTACAAACTTTGCATTAATTTATAGTAAGGAATAAAATTGTATCATTCTACACATAATATTTTATTCAATACATCACTTATGCTTATTTTATTCCCTTTATAAAAAACATCTATTTTATTATTATAAAACGCCATTAAATTTTCTATAGTTTTTATATATTCCGGCGGTTTATTATATGACCATCCTGCCTTTTCCTCTATTTCTTTATTATAAACTATTGAATACCATGTTATGTTACCCTTATAAGGGCATTTTTCATCACCGTTGTTATCGTTTTTTGATATCATAAAACTATTATTTTTATATTCTTCAATATAGTTATTATTTATATCTGACCTATGAAAATATAAAACCGGGTCATAATTTTTTTCCAGCATAATCACATAATCTTGAGATCTACAAATTTTTAAATTTTTAAAATATACATCCAAAGGCATAAAGCTTTCAACGCAATAAATATAATGTTCATCATTATAAAAGCTAACATAAGAACTATTCATAATTATACATTTTAATTTTATACTTATAAATTTTGATAAATTCCATTGAAATTACATATAAAATAAAACATCTGGAAATAGTTTTATAAAATAACAATTTTAAAATTTAATACAATACAAAACTAAAATTTAACATTGTTTATATAAGGGTTATATGCCGGGAGAAATATTTCTTAATTTTAAATATGCACCAAGGCATTCCACTGTATTTTCAGCTATTCTTACAGAAATGTTATCTTTAATATCATATGATTTGAATACACATCTTTCCTCCTGCAAAATTAACCATGGTTTTATTTCTCTCACTTAAATCATCAGATAATTACGTATTTATAAGGAAATTTAATTTTTTCTATGTATATAATAAATATCAGTGAGTAAAAAATAACTATAAAATTTTATTTACAATTTTCAATAATTATTTATATGCCGGAATCAATTTTAATATTATGCCCTCCAGCAACCCTTAATATTTCACCTGTTACCATGTTATTATTTATCAAAAATTCTACTGTTTTGTTTATGTCTTCGGAAGAATACCGGCCTTTATACAGTAAAGGTTCGTTTTGATATTCATGTTTTGATTTGTCTATAAATCCCGGTGCTATTCCATTCACCTTTATATTATAATCCAGTAGTTCCCTTGCAAGTGATTTTACCATGAAATATACGGCACCCTTGCCTGCTGAGTATCCAATGCTCCCATTTAAATATACATTTTCAGCTGCAGAAAATCCTATTATATTCCCATATTTCTGTTTTTTTAAATGTGGAACCACTGCTTTGGATATATTGTAAAATGTCTTTGCATTGTTCAACAATGCACTGTCAAAATCGGCTGATGAAACATTCTCTATTCTCTCCATTGAAAAATAATTGCCGGCAACATTGACAATTGCATCTATTGTTTTGTATTTTTCAATAAAAACATCAACCATTTCATTTGCCTCATTTATATTTTTAAGATTGCACTGGTAATAATCACAGTGTAATTGTTCAGCAAGCTTTTTCACAGAATCGCCCATAGAGGATAATGATATAGTATATCCTTTTGAGTTAAGATAAGTTGCCAGGGAGCTCCCTATTCCAGGTCCTACGCCAGTTATTATAATATTTTTGCTCATGGATTTGAAATCCTTTTATAACTATTTAATATTATTATGAAAACAATAGTAGTTAATAAAAAATTTCCATTAATCCAATTGCAATTTTACTTTTTCAATTCATTTTTAATATTTTCTAGCAGTAATTTGGATGCTAAAGTAAATTCATTTTCCTTTTCATGTATAAGCTGGTTTATCATGTCTATGCTTACCCTTGAATATGTAAAATAATAGCCGCCCTTATCTATTGTATTCTTTTTCTTTATAACAAGGCCGGTGCCCACAAGCTTCTGCAAACACCTGTATACCGTTGTCCTGTCCTTTTTCATGTAATCGGCTATTTCATCTAATGTTTTCATTTCATCAGTGCACAGGCTATATAATATATTTACATCGTTTGGTGATAAATCAAAGAAATATTCAAATAAATCTTTGCACGTTGCATTGTTTCTTAAAAGTTGATTGAACGAGCCCATATTATAGTAATCTCATTGGCCTATATAATGGTATTGCATAATAAATACAATATCATACAATATCCTTATATATGACATATACATTATATAAATACAGAAGAATATCATAACTTCTGGAGGTAATTAAAATGGAAAGCAATAAGGAAAAAGATAACGTAAAGGTTTTAACAGATAGCACATTTGATTCGTTTGTAAGGTCGCCAAAACTCTCAATAGTTGATTTCTGGGCAGTATGGTGTGCTCCATGCAGATATTTATCACCTGTTGTTGATGAATTATCAGGAGAGTATTCAAACATGGCAAATTTCGGCAAATTAAATGTTGATGAGAATCCCGGAATATCAACATTATTAAAAATTGAGAGCATACCAACACTTCTATTCTTTAAAAACGGCAAAATTGTGGATACATCAATAGGTGTTGTTCCGAAGGAAGTGCTTGTGCAGAAAATAAAATCACTGGCATGAATATGGAATATGACATTGTAATTATTGGGGGAGCCTCTGCGGGGCTTACCGCAGCAATATATTCGGCAAGGCAGGGATTAAAAACATTAGTTATTACAAAGGATATAGGAGGGCAGGCACTCCTGACAAACGAGATACAGAACTATCCTGGATATGACATTGTTGATGGTTTTGGATTATTAAATAAATTCAAGGAAGAGGCAGAAGCATTTGGATCAGAATTCCTGTACAGCGAGGCAATATCCCTTAAAAAGGAAGAGGATAAATTTATAATATCAACACATAGCATGGAAATCACAGCCTTATCAGTTATCCTTGCATTCGGGAAAACACCAAGGGATTTAAATGTTCCCGGTGAAACAGAGTTTAAGGGGCATGGTGTATCATACTGTGCAATATGCGATGGTCCACTGTTTAAAAATAGAGATGTTGCAGTTTATGGAAACGGTGATCATGCCATTCAGGCTGTTATATATCTGGCATCTGTTGTAAAAAAGGTTTATTTTACAACAAAGGCAAAAAAGATTATTGGCGACGATGAAATGGTAAATACACTTAACAGCCTTAAAAACGTTGAAATATTTAAGGATTCCTCACTGGTAAGCATATCAGGGGATAAATCAGCCAGAAGCATAAAAATCAGGAACAATTCATCCGGGGACGAAAGCGATATTGAGATAAATGCTATTTTCTCGGAAATGGGATATATAGCAAAAACTGATTTCGTAAAGAATATTGTAAAGCTCAATGAATCAAATGAAATTATTGTAGATAATTACTGCAAAACATCACAGGAAGGAATATTCGCATGTGGTGATGTCACAGATATACCCTACAAACAGGTCGTAATATCAGCAGGCCAGGGTGCAACAGCAGCATTGTCTGCATACAACTATGTCCAGAATAAAAAAGGAAAAATAGCATCAAAGAGTGACTGGAAATTAATAAGTACTGTCAATAAAAAATAAATTTATAATTTTTTTAAAATTTCATCTGTAAATTTTTCAGTTGTAAGTTTTCCACCAAGATCGGGTGTTTTTAGCCCTGATGATAAATTTTTATATACGGCATTTTCTAAGGACCTCGAGGCTTCCTTAAAATTCAAGAAATCAAGCATCATGGATGTAGATAATATCATTGCAACAGGATTGGCTATGCCCTTTCCTGCTATATCAGGAGCACTACCATGTACAGGCTCAAACATTCCCATTTTATCGGACATATTTGCACTTGGAGCTATGCCAAGGCCACCAACAGTTGCTGCACCGAGATCTGACAATAAATCTGCAAACATATTTTCAGAAACCACAACATTAAGCTTATCTGGATTCAGGAGCATATACTGTGTCATTGCATCTCCGTATATATACTGGCTTTTTATATTGCCATAATTTTTTGATACCTCTGTAAACACCTTCCTGAAAAAAGAAAAGGATTTTAGCACATTGCTTTTATCCACGCATGTGACTATTCTATCTCCATATGCATTTCCATTGCTCTTCTTTGATAATTCAAAGGCAAATTTTGAAATTCTTTCCGTGCCCTTTCTGGTTATTACCTGTGTATCTATGCTTACATCATCCCTTAATGTCAGGCCGCCAAAGTGGCTTGAATATAAACCCTCACTGTTCTCCCTTACTATTGTATAATCTATTTTTTTATCATCAAAACCCTTTAAAACTGAGGTTACACCGGGCAATAATTTAACCGGCCTTACATCGGCATATAAATCAAGCCTGAACCTCAAACCTAAAATAATGTCAAGGCCGGATTCCGTCCCACCTGCGTTCCTTATTTCAGGATTTCCCATAGGTGCCTTAAGTATGGCCATATACTTTTTTGCCTCGTCAATTAGTTCATCAATTGTGTATTTACCATCTGAGAACATTCCCGCATTTACATTATTTATTTCAGGTTCTATATTGCAGTTATAATTTTCATTGAGCTTATTAATTATCCTCAGCGTGCTGCCCATTATTTCAGGCCCTATTCCATCCCCTGGCAAAACCAAAACCTTCATGGGTAATATAACATATATAAATATAAAAACTTCATTATTGCATGCCAGTTTTAAGTATATATTATTCTAATAGCCGTTTTTATATTTACGCAAAATTGTACACGACCTGCCAGTTTTCAGCAAGTAATATTATCCTGATTTTACCGCTTATATTAATTGCATCTGGTCTGGTATTTATTGCATTTTCATTACATTTTTATCTTGACTCTTAAATATAACATTAATTATATTTTTTATTTAATGAATCTATTGCTTTTTTTATATCATAATCATTATTTTTTAGCAAATTTTCTGCACTAATTTTATTTATATTAAAATTATCTATTAGTATATTTAAGGCCCTCTCCCTTAGTTTCTCATTAAAATAGGATTTCATGTGGTCCATAACATTATCGTTTGTTCTTTTCATTAGTATTGCAACTGTTGTGCTTATAGTATTAAGTATTATTTTTTGTGATGTTCCTGCATTCATTCTTGTTGAGCCCTGTATAACCTCTGCACCTGTTTTAAGTACAATAGTATAATTGCTTATTTTTTCTATTCCTGTTTTTGTATTATTTGTAATTCCTACTGTATAAGCATTTAAAGATTTTGCATATTTAATTGCACTTAGAACATATGGTGTTTCTCCTGATGCGGTTATACCTATTAATACATCATTTTTATTTAATTTCTTTCTTTTTAAATCTATAACAGCCTGTTTTATGTTATCCTCTGAACCCTCAACAGATTTGTATAATGCTTTTTTACCACCGCACATAACGTAATCAAAAAATTTATTATCCATACCATACGTTGGAAACAATTCTATTACATCCTGTGCTGCAATTCTACCGCTGGTTCCGGCACCTGTATAAATTACCCTCCCACCGTTTTTAATTCTTTCAATAATAATAGGTATTACAGAAGATATATCATTCTTGGCATTCATTAGTGCATTTAATGAATTATATGATTCATTTATTATAATATTTACAATATCCTTTATTGACATATTTGATATTCCTATTGTTTTTTTATTTATTTTTTCAGTTTCTATCATTTAATTTAATATATAAATAATATATAATAATATTATCTAAAAAGAGGTTATTATAAACTAAAAATTTTTATCTCTATATAAAAATAAATATTAATATTAAATTTAATTATTATAAATAAAAATATGATAAATTATTCATCAATTTTTCTCCTTCTAATTAATAATAAAGCTGCGGCAGCAAAAATTATGATTGCAGAAGATATACCTATGATAATATATATTGTATTATCTATGCTTCCTTTGCTATGGCTTAAGGTATAGGCATAAAGTGAATCTAATGGACTAATTAACTGCTGATCAGGATAAAAACCTCCGACCTTATTTACTGCATATGCGTAATATACTTCAGCTCCTATTACCTGAACTGTTGGCATCTGACTTGCTATTATACCCTGTATTTCATATAATGTATTGTTAAACGCCGGTGAATTAAAAGTTTCATTTTCAGAAACATTAAATAGATTATTGACATTTGCATTATTATATTTTTCAAAATTCCAATAACCATTATAAGAATATTCTGCCCAAAGTGCAAACCATGAATTTGCCAGAAGAGGACCGAAATTGAAAAAGCTAGCATATGTATAATTCTTTGTTGAAAATATATCATTTTCCCACACCTCTGTGGGAACTACCTTAAAATTAACTGTAAAATTATCGACCCTTAATTCTGATTGCATTATACTCATTGCCGCGTCCCAGTCGGCCTCTTCAAGGTCAATAAAGTTAAGAACAACATCGGTACCGTTTTTATATTCCCAATGACCATTACTTAAATGAAGTCCAGATTTTACAAAGTAATTGTTTGCTTCAGTATAATTAAAGACAGGCGACCCAATGGTTGAGTTGTAATATGATGAAAGAGACCAGGGGAGGCCGCCTAGATTTACCGGGCCACCAAGCTTATCCTCTGCCTTATTTAATATCAATGTATCGTTTATTGCATATGATAGACCAATTCTAAAATCTGTATTATTATACGGGGATACATTATCATTAAACCAGAGAACAAGGTTAAAAGCAGTTTTAAACGCAACAGCTTTTAGGCCAGGATAACTATTTATCTGGCTGTAAAGGTTATTCGGGTCTACATATGTTGCATCTATAGCCCCTGTTTCAAGCGATTCTACCATGGATGAACTTGATTCAAATAGATCTATAATCTCTTTTGAGAAGTGTGGTGAGCCCATAAAGAAATATGGATTCTTTACCAATGTAACAGAAGATGCACCAATATTCGTAAGAATCATTGGCCCAAGGCTTAGCTGGTGGCCTATCTTCATATTGGAATAGCTGCCAACAGACGTGAGATTTGGTTCATAATTTTTCCATGCTGCCGGTATAATGGTCTGACTGGCAATAAAGTCAAAAACTGTCGGATTTGACCTTTGTAATGTAAATACTACAGTAAAATTATTTGGCGCTGATATGTTTTCTATTTCTGGAAACAGGTTATTCACATCAAGCGTACTATTGGACTTAATAACATTAAATGTAAAAATTACATCTTTTGATGTAAATTGCATTGATTTATTGGTTCCGTCCATCCAATATGCATTATGTACCAAATTAAATGTAATTGTTTTACTATTGTTTGTAATTTCCCAGCTGTGGGCAGACCATGGTATAACGGTACCATTGTTATTGAATACGTAACCAAGGCTATCAGCATAGGTTATTCCGAGGATATCGCCAGATAATCCACTTGCAGTTAGTGGATTCTGGTTTGTTATTGGCTCATCCTCTGTTGTACCCAAAATAAATGTACTGTTATTTGTATTTGTAGCATTGGAAGAGAATTCAGTATTCAGTATTTGCATAGCCCCAAAAATCATAAGTGTTACCACATAAATAGAAATTAGTTTTTTTAATAACATATAAAAGTATAAATTTTTATTATATATAAATATTTTTATAATATTACCAATTTAAACATTTTATTTTACACATAATACGAATAAATATTATATTTATTTAAATATATACGAACATATTTTTGCATAAATTTTAAAAGGCAATTTAAAAAAATTTATAAAGAGATTAATATATATTTTTTTATGTATAATGAAATGCAATGCAATACAATAATTAAAAGGCATAGTGAAGATATAAGTTTTGGCCTTTATATAAATTTTAAACCGGTTATGGAAAATAACATAAATAAAATAATGATAGCGGCAAGTACAGTAAAATTATTTATTTTATATTATTTATTAAAGAATGGTTATAATAAAAAAATTATAAAAAATAGTGAAATAATAAAAACCCCGGATTCCATACTGAATTTTTTAAATTCAGATATAAATATTGAATTTTTGATTGTATTGATGATAAGTGAAAGTGATAACACATCCGCAAATTTTTTTATTGATTTAATAGGTATTAATAATCTAAATAATTTCATAAAAAAAGAGGGATTTATTGATACCATATTTGAAAGAAAATTTCTTGATTATAATGCAATTAAATTAGGTTACAATAATTATACCTCTGTCAGGGACCTAAAATTATTAATTAATAAAATATTTACATCAGATTTAAAATATAAATTTTTATCATTTTTTTATATGCAAAAAGATAGATCCAAACTTTCTTTATACATTAATGATGATGTTAATATAGGAGGTAAAAGCGGTGAACTATATAATGTATATAACGATATTATATATTATAATATAAATAACCAGGACATAATAAACATAGTATTAACAAATAATTTGCCCTTTATAATTTCAAGGGAATTATTGCCATCAATTGGATATAATTTTTATAAAAAATTATTATAAATTTTTTAATTTATTTAATAATAAATTATCTATTTTTAGTTCATTAACCCCTGTTTCATTTAATGAGTTGTTTATTGCTATGCTAAAACTTATTTTATTATTATCAATAAAACCTGATAATAATGAACAGCCATTAAGTGTACCGGTTTTTGCATATATTATATAACTGGATTTATTTAACCTGTTTTTTAATGTTCCCTTTCCGGGCCCAGGCAAAAGCAATAAAAATTCTTTATCATTTTTATAAATTTTATTTATAAATGATGAAATAAAAAATGTATTTGTTATATTTAATCTGGACAAACCAGAACCATCTGCTATTCTTATATTATCCATATTGCCATAAAATGATTTAATAAAACTGTTTACAATTTCTATGCTTTTATCCCAGGTACCTTTTCCATATTTATTATATGATAAATATTTTAAAATTACCTCAATGGAAAAATTACAGCTTACATTTTCTATATGATTTATTATATCCTTTATATTATTTTTATAAATATAATTTTTTTTATTACCATTATTTTTATTATTAATATTATACAACAAAAATTCTGAAAATAGTTTTTTATTATTATAATATGGATGCATACCATTATCATGCGGCTTAATAAATTTTGATGATGTGTAATCAAAATTATCTGGAATGCATACTTCGTTTACGGTGTATGGCTCAATTTTTGCTGCATAGCAAAATTTTGTGTCTTCTATGGCCCAGCCTTTTCCATAATATTTATTATCATAGATATTATCAAAGAAAACATTTTTGATTATGCTGTTTCCATGCAATGATTTAGAAATATTATATAAATCATAGAACTGTAGCAGAGGTGTTGGATCACCACTAATATAAATTGAATCATTTTCTATATCAAAATTTGTTTTAAATTCGTGGTTTTTACCCAATAATTTATATATTGAATAACCTGTTATAATTTTTAAGTTTGATGCAGGATTGATATTAATATTCTCATTATTTGATAATAAAATATTATTATTTTCGTCTAAAAAGCAGTATGATAAAATCTCCATTAATTATGATATAAAAATATAATTTAAAATTTGTTATATTCCTCTTTTATATCAAAACCGATGCCATTTTTCATTGATAAATAATTTTTTCCGTTCCTGAGGTACATGGAATCATCAGTTATATCATATTTTAAACTGCTGTAACCATCCAGATCTGTATGATCAACATTTTTCCTTGAAAGTGCAACATTAAGTGCGGCAGTATTTGCTATTTTTGTTTCCACCATGCACCCTACCATTGTTTTAATTCCGGACGATTCTGATATATCTATTATCTTTAATGCATCTGTTATGCCACCGCTTTTCATTAATTTTATATTTATCATATCAACAGCATCATTATTTATTACATTTAATGCATCCTCTGGCGTATATACAGATTCATCAGCCATTACATACATGGATGTATTATCTTTAACGTACTTTAATCCCCTAATATCCTTATAAAAAACGGGCTGTTCTATTATTGTTACACCAAATTTTTCAATTTTATCTGCAAGTTTTACTGCCTTTTTTGGATCATAGGACTGATTAAAGTCGACATATATCTCATTATTGCCTGTTACAGATCTGACCATCTTTACCCTTTCATAATCCTCATCAATACCTGAGCCAAGCTTTATCTTAAATATTTTTATGCCCAAATTTAAATAATCATTTGCCTGGATTTTTGCCATTTCCGGTGATACAAGGTCCACAGTATAGGATGTTAAAAAGCTATTTCTGTAATTTCCTATTATTTTAATTAATGGCATGCCAGCACGTTTGGATATTATGTCATATACTGCCATATCTATTGCCGCCCGGCTGGCCCTTGATGATTTTACGTAATTTTTCATCATTTCATTTAATCTTTCTGGGCTTTCTTCCTGATTTAATAATATTTTTGAGAATAATGACAATTCATATTCTATGGATCCCATTGAATCGCCGGTAATGATCGGTGTTGGAACCGCCTCGCCGTAGCCGGTTATATCATCATCCGAAATTATTCTTACAATATAGCCCTCATAAAAATCCGTTGATCCAAGGGCAATTTTAAATGGTTTTAACATGGGTATCTCTATTTTTTTAAAATTGATAGATTTTATCATACACGGTAAATATATATTAATATTCAAATCTTCCTATTTTTTCCATTATACTGAGCAGTTTTTTTGAATATATACTGTTATCACTTAAATCATTATATGTTATTCTTGAATATGTACCATTGGCATGTACAATTTTATAATTACCAATGTAAAAAGCAACATGGCCCTTAAAAAATATTAGGTCTCCCTTTTTAGCATCATCAAAACTCTTTATTGTTTTTGATAAATCCCTCTGCTGATTTGAATTTCTTGGTATTTCATATGATAGTGAAAACCTCATCATTCTTTGTGTCAGGCCGGAACAATCAAAACCAAAATTGGATGTGCCACCCCATAAATAAGGAGTCCCAACGAATTTTTTTGCCATTTCTACAGGGTCATATTTTTTGCTTATATTTCTTATTAATGATTCCGGTATGTTAAATTCATTTATATCATCATCATTAATATAAGACCCAAATGGTAATATAATACTTTTTGATCTGAATGGTCTTATAAGTTTATATTTTCTTTTACTGTAAATGCCTGTTAAGTTTTTTTTTACAAAGCCCTTTAAACCGTCAGGGCATTCCACATAAACAAAGTTATTTTCATAACCTAATATCTTGACCCTTTCACCGTAAATAAGCTGTGAATCCCTTTCAGATTCAAATTTAGGTTCCGTCCTTATATCTGCAACACTGGTGATTATCATCCCATATTCCATAAAAATATAGTTATAACATAAATATAAAAATTTGTATGCATTAATAAAAATATATTTAAAAAAATAAATTTTTATTAATCTATTGATTTAACACCCTCTAATAAATGTTTATCCTTTCTATCAGGCAAGAAAAATATCATAAAAACAAAGGCTATTAACGTAATTATACCGTATATATCAATTGTGTATGCCAGACCTATTTTATTAAGCATATAAGGAAATGTGCCTGTAACAATAAATCCTGCCAATGAATCTACCGTCATAAATAAACTTGTTCCACGGCCCCTTATATTTGTTGGAAAAATCTCAGGGCTGAAAGCCCATAAAGCAAGGCCATAACACGCCTCAAAGAAGAATAGAAACACAAATATCAATGCTATTGTGGCAATTCCAAGTGATGAGCCATGCAGCTCTAAAAGAAATATAGAACTAACTATCATTGATATAAACATGCCTGCAGCACCCATAAGAAATGCTTTTTTTGTTCCGAGTTTATTCACAAGTAAAAATTCCGCCAAAAATACAGGCCAGAGCTCTGCTAGACAGGTTGCCCAGCCACTTGTAAATGCGGCATTAATCGTTGTATAGCCAAGATGAACAAAAATTTCGGGTGAATAGAAAATAAATGTATTAATACCGCTGAACTGAACAAAAAGGCTGATAATAATGGCAATAAAAGCATATCTTCTCATATCCTGTGAAAATACATCCTTCCATGTACCCTGATGTTTTGCCTCATTTTTTGTATTAGTATATATTTTATTAAATTCTGTATCATTTACCGAAACCACAAATATATATTTTAATATTGATTTTGCTTTTTCAGGTTTGTCCGCTGATATTAGTCATCTTGGGCTTTCTGGTATTTTAAATATTAAAATAAGTATAATAATAGCAGGAACAGCGCCAAGGCCAAACATTAATCTCCAGTTTGATGAGAACGTTAATGCATAACCTATCCAGAATGATAAAAATGCACCTATAAAAGTCATTAACTGCTGTGTTGCAATATATTTATTTCTTTTGTTTGTTGGAACCATTTCACCTATAAATATTCCTGCCAGAACATTATACATACCGAGTGCAAATCCCTCTATTATTCTACAGCTCATAAATGTGATAAAATTAAATGTTGCAACTGCAAGTAATACAGGCATTAATGTAAATATAATGGCATCAAATACAAGTATCCATTTTCTTCCCAATTTATCCTATATCTGCCCGGCTATTAGGGAGCTAAATAAGGCACCAAGCAGCAATCCTGATGCAGATAATCCTATCTCGGCACTGTTAAGCTTTATTGATATAACATTAAGTGCATCACCTATTATACCAGTATCGTAACCTGCTGCAAATCCACCCAATGCACCTGATATTGCTATAAGCCAGAATAATCCGGTTGCCCTGGATCTGTCAATATACCCAAAAACAATATCTTTTTTTAATTGAATCCATTAAAAGATAAAAATATTTTAATTTATAAATATTTCTGATTAAATATTGTCATTAAAATAATTTTTATATTAAAATTTAAAAATTTGTTATAATAATGAAAATATATTTATTGATTATTTTTATTGTCTTTTAAAATGATGAATAATAAATTTTATGTAGTTCTTGGTTGCCATATAAAAAATGACTGCACCATTTCTGATATGCAGAAAAGCAGGATGGATATTTTAATAAAAAATTCATTTTACAGTAACGATTTTATAATACTCAGTGGGGGTTATACCAATATTCATTGCAGTTTATCTGAAGCTGATATAATGAAAAAATATGCAATTGAAAACGGCATTAATAAAAAAAGATTAATAACTGAGAAAATGTCCAGAAACACAATTGGAAATGCAGTATTTACAATGAAATTATTAAATGAAATGGGCGTAAAATATCCTGAGATTAATATAATAACATCGTGCTTTCATATGTGCAGATCATACAATATTTTTAAATATATTTTAATGGATGCTAAAATATTTTGCAATTTATGTGCTCCCTGGCATTTGGATTATAAGGATATGGAAAATAAAAAATGGTTAATGGATACTGAATTTATAAAATCAAATATAAATAATGATATGGATAATATGATAAAAAACCTTGAAGATTACCATAATTAATACAGTAAAATATTATTATAATTAGCAATAAAATTATTGTCCATGTTTGATATATCATCTATTAAATTATTTATATCAATATTTTCTATAAGCGCCTTTCTTATTTTATCTGTTCCATTTACCATATCAAAGTATTTATCATAAAATTTAAAATTTGTATATGACATTTCCATAATCTTTTTTATTAATTTTAATGATGTAAAATATGGTTTATACTGTTTTATATCAGTTATATATAATTCAACACCATTGCATTTATTATTCTTATATTTAGAAAATTCTGGAATAAAATGAACCTCCCTAAATTTAACTCCTTTTATATTAGAGGTGTTCATTTCCCTTGCAAGTTTATATGAATCTATCCATGGAGATCCTATAATTTCGAATGGTTTTGTTGTGCCGCGCCCCTCGGATATATTAATACCCTCAAATAGAACCTGCCCGGGATAAACAATAGCAGAATTTAATGTTGGTATATTTGGCGATGGTATAATCCATGGTATTCCGGTTTCATCGTAATATAAATTTCTTTTCCAGTTTTCCATTTTTATTATTTTTAAATTTAGTGAGGAATTTAAATAAAAATCATTATAAAATCTTGCAAGCTCTCCAACGGTCATGCCATGCCTTATGGGCACCTCCATTATGCCTATAAATGATCTGAATTTTTTATCCAGTACAGGACCCTCAACGGATCCTGATATTGGATTTGGCCTGTCAAGTACCACAAATTCTTTATTTTTATGCATGCACGCCTCCATTGATAATATCATTGTTGAAACATATGTATATATTCTCGTGCCTATATCCTGTAAATCAAAAAATAAAACATCGATATCTTCAATAAAATTTAACGGCATTCCTTTTTTAGTATATGATGTATCATTTTCCCTCATTGATAAATCTATATCATCTAAACTGCCGGAATTGCCATATAGGCTTGTTATTTCAATATCAAGATTATTATCATGGTATGAATCCACAGGAATGCCTGCCTGCTCATCGCCGTATAGTCCATGCTCAGGGGTGAAAACCCTTATAAAATTTTTTTTGAATAATTTTTTAAATATTTCTATATTGCTTATAAATTCAGCATTTAATCCGGTATGATTTGTAATTAATCCAATTTTTCTATCTTTAACTGTTGATAATATCTGTTCAATATTATCCAGGCCTATTTTTATCATTTAATTAATATAGATATTGTATATTTATATTTTTCATTGGAAATTTTAAATATGTAATAATCCTAGTGTTTTAATGTTAAGAATTGCAGTGGACGGGGGTGCAACAAAAACGGTTGCAGCAATATATGAAAATAATAAAATTATGGGCCTTGGTGTTGATGGCCCATCAAATTACAGAAATATAGGCATATTCAGGGCAATTAATAATATAAACAGGGCCATAAATTATGCATTAAAAGTTTCCGGCATAGATAGGAGCGAAATATACGAATATATATTTGCCATGGCAGGTGTCAAGGATTCCGATAAATCAACTGAAATAGTAAGGGAAATAGTAAAAAAAGTTTCAGGCGATAAAACTTATAAATTATTCAACGATGGAGAGGCAGGTTATTTTTCAAGATTCCTTAATAATGATGGTATAGTAATAGCACCCGGAACAGGCATGATTTCATATGGTAAATATAAAAATATGTTTGAAAGGTCAAGTGGCTGGGGATGGTTAATAGGCGATGAGGGCGGGGGTTTTTATATAGGTAAAATGGCCCTGCAAAAGGTTGCACAAATAGAAGATTTAAGAGATATAAGGGAATCAAAACTGAGTTCAAGAATAAAGGAGAGGTTTGGAGTTGAAAATGGCAGGGACCTGGTAAATATCGTCTATAAAAGTAAGATAAATATAAGGGAAATAGCAGGCCTGGCCGTAATAGTTTCCGAATTGGCCAATAAAAATGATATAATAGCCAGGGATATAATTCTAAATGCTGCATATGAAGCGGCCAAATGCGCGATTTCACTTAAAAGGAAATTAAAATATGAAAATGTTACAATAAGTGGTTACGGTGGAGTATACAGATCAGGCAATTTATACTGGAATGCCATTAAAGATAATATACTAAATGAGATAGATAATGCAGAATTTATAAAACCTATATACGGATATCACGCCGTTGCAGGCTCAATACTTTTATCCCTTTATAATTCGGGGGCCCACACAGATAAAAATGATATAGATTATGTTATAGGGCAGATAGATGAAAATATAGATAAGTTACCGGAAAGAATAAAAAAAGAATATCTTTATTTTTAAATAAATTTTTATAATAAATAATATATCGTTATTTATGGATAATAGTTTTACTGATATAATAAATAATATTATACTTGATAATTATAATAAAGTTTCATACGGCCTAACATTAGGCATTTACAGTGATAAAAGGAATATTTATGAAAAATCATTTGGATCCATAGAAAAATTGAATTTTGAGTATACAAATGATACAATATACGATCTGGCATCGTTAACAAAGCCCCTGGTAACAGCAACAATTATTGGCAAAATGCTTGAAAAAGGGAAAATTGGACTTGAAGATAATTTAAAAACTATAGGCTTTATAAAAAATTCAAATCTTGATAATATAACAATAAAATCCCTGTTATCGCACAGTTCTGGTTTTATACCGCATTATCCTCTATACAATATGGGCAAAAATAAGGAATCATATATAAAGGCCATGAATTTATTGTACCACGGAAAAATATATGAAAATGAGGTATACAGCGATATGAATTTTATTTTACTCGGTTTTATAATTGAGCACATATATAATGATTCACTGGACAATGTTGCAAAAAAGGAGATAATATCACCATTAAATCTAAAAAATACCTCATATAACCCCGACTGTATTGATTTAATAGCACCCACCGAATTAACAGCGGACCGTGGCCTGATTCGCGGAAAAGTGCATGACGAAAATGCATATTTTCTCGGGGGAGTTTCTGGCCATGCGGGTTTATTCAGCAGTATAAAGGACCTTTCTGTATTAGTAAATAACCTTATAAACGGCAATATATTGAAAAGTAAAACTTTTGATTTATTTACAACATTGCAGAACAATTATCTTAACGGCACATTTGGTTACGGATGGATGATAAAGGCCAATAGGAAAAAGAACCCATCCGAAGCATATGGGTATTCATTATTTATGGGTGATTATGCACCGGATGGTTCATTCGGGCATACCGGTTTTACCGGCACATCAATTATTATCGATAAAAATAGGAATATTTTTTCAATACTATTAACAAACCGGGTTTATCCTTCAAGGGAAAATACAAATATATTAAGGTTCAGGAGATTATTGAATAATGCAATATTCCTGAATAGTTAAAGAATTTTAGTGACATCCCCTAATGTACAAAATTTCACGCTCAAAACAGTTAAAATTATTATTCATGAAAACCCTAAAATTTTATAAATTGCGTAGATTATACTCTCAGTTTTTGTACTGTATGTGGATATATAACCTATATTATCATTGAATAGGCCAATATCCATTCCCACACTTGTTGAAATATATACACAGTAATTATCAATTGATTTCTTATTTATTATTTTATAATTTTCGTGGAAATTTTCGTTTCTGCCTATGAATATTATCTGCCTATTTTTATCCTCAAAATTTTTAAAGCTTTCAAAGTTTATTACATTATATTTTAAACCGTGTTTCTTTAATTCCCTTAATAATTTAATATTATTATTTATATCCGAATTTACCCTTGTAAGTGAATATGGTATAAATACCAATATTAATTCATTTTCTGGATCCAGTATTTTTATTCTTTTCCATTCTACACTTAGATATGATATTATTTCCATTAATTTTTCTGGTGGTTTGTATGTTAAATGTCCCCTTATTGCAATGCCTTTTATGTGCTCTATTTTAATTTCACTGTGCTTTATTTCCATGCTGTTAAGTGAATGTAATATTTCCATTGCCATATCAGGATCGGCACTTTCTATAACATCGGCCCCGTTATTTATTGAATTTTTTACTATTTCTTTTATATCATAATTATCCGAAATGGCTTTCATATTCATGGAATCAGTAATAATAAGACCCCTAAAATTTAATTCATTCCTTAACATGGAATAGAATTTGTATGATAATGATGCGGGGTAATTATCAATTTCAGGAAATAAAACATGTGACATCATTATAGAATTTACATTGTTCTTTATTGCCATTGAAAATGGATAAATATCATTTATTATCTCTGCATCTAATCTATTATCAACGGGAAGCCTTTCATGGGAATCAGATTCAACATATCCATGACCTGGAAAATGCTTTGCCGTTGCTGCAACACCATATTTATTTAAACCTTTTATATATTTTATTCCATGACATGCAACTTTTAATATATTATCTGAAAAGGACCTTTCAAGTATAACCTTATTGCTTGAATTTTTTAATATATCCAGGTCGGGTGCAAGATTCCAGTTTATTCCACAATTGTTTAATTCGTAACCTGTGATCAAGCCTGCATAATAGGTCAGGTTAGCATTGTTTATCTTTCCAAGCGCATAATTGCTCGGTATATAATTTATATCTCTTATCCTTATAACATTACCGCCTTCCTGATCCATGGCAAAATATGGAAAATCTATACCCAAATCTATTTTATAAAACTTTTTTATATCATGTACGATATTTTTTAATTCTGACAAATTATCGAAATTATCGCGGTCTAAAATAATGGATGAGGGCCTTACTTTTTCCAGAAAGATTTTTATTTCATTTATGTTTTTTCCATTTATTCCCGATTGTATAAAATAACCTGAATGCATGAAATGGTAATATCTATTTATATAAAATATTATTTATTTAAATTATTTCACAATTTTATTTAATTTATCAGGATGGTCCGGGTCAAGCCCCTTATTTATTGAATGAAAATATGCCAATAACTGTATAACCATTAAATATTCAAATATTGATACCAATTCATTACCATTTTTTATATTAAAATCCTTGCTATTAACTGATATTTTTATTATATTGGAGCCAAAATTTTTTATTTTATTTTCCTCTTCATCATGATCATCTAGCAATATTATGGTGAAATTATTATCTAATATTTCCATGGGCCCATGTAAGAACTCTCTTGTGGCATATCCCTCCGAAATTGTAACCGAAGTTTCCTTCATTTTTAATGAACCCTCCATGGCGATTGGATATAAAATGCCGCTGCCAAGAAATATTATATATTTTCTTAATTGTAATGATAAATTCTTTATTTTTTCAAGGTCATTTAAAATATAGTTAAAATCAATAGAATCATAATCAATTTTATTATTATTTATTATAGAATATATCTCAAGGCCAAGCAATAATTGTGCAGAATGGCTTTTTGTGGCTGCAAGTGCTTCCTCGTGCCCGGAGCATGTTGATAGCCCATAATCAGATTCATTGTATAATTTACTTTTATTTTCATTTGTTACACCGATTGTATATAGGCCAAGAGATTTTCCCATATTAAGTGCATTTATTGCGTCCACGCTTTCTCCTGATTGGCTGAAGATAATAAGCAATGAATTATTATGTGCTTTTCCGTTAAACCAGTAATGGAACTCCGAAGCGGGTATTGCTATTGAATTTATTTCCGATTTATTCAATAAAATTTGAAGAAACTGGCATGCATGAAAACTTGTGCCACTACCTGTAAGATAAATTATATCAGAATTTTTTATTTTACTTATTACATTAACCAATTGCACATCAAGTTTTTCCGGGATATTTTTAATCATTTCCTTTTGCTCTATTATTTCAAATAACATTTTGTATTTTTCATTATATACCATATTTTATAATTATAAAAGTAATAAAATACTTTTGCATAAAAAAATCATTTTTTATATGCCGTTTCACCATTGATTATTGTTGAATAAACATTGAAATCATTATCAAGTATGCATAAATCCGCATTTCTTCCCGGCAATATATCCCCGCTGTTAATTCCAAGCAGATTGGCCGGAACAGAGGTCATTGATTGTATTACATCCTCTATCTTTATTCCCATGGACAAAAGATTTTTCAATGCCCTATCAAGTGTTAGAATACTACCGGCAATTGTGTTTGTACCGCGAATACACGCAACACCATCCTTAAGGTCTATACCCAATCCCCCAAGAATTCCGGAATTTTTACCAGAATTGCCTATAGATAACGAATCGGTTATAAGTATAATTCTTGATAACCCAACCTGATTTATTATGACCTCTATGGCCTCCCTTGAAACATGGTGCATATCGGTTATTAATTCAAGAAATACATTTCTGGATAAAAATCCGGCACCCACCATGCCGGGGTCCCTGTGGCTAAAGGGTGACATTGCATTATAAAAATGAGTTACAAGTTTTATTCCCTTCTTAAACGAGTTATATGCAGTGGTAAAATCCGCATCGGTATGACCGGCAGAAACCATTATATTAGATTTTGCTAGTGTATTGAATGCCTGATAAAAATTT
Source organism: Thermoplasmata archaeon (assembly GCA_021797555.1). Classification (GTDB taxonomy): domain Archaea; phylum Thermoplasmatota; class Thermoplasmata; order Thermoplasmatales; family Thermoplasmataceae; genus Ferroplasma. Next base: position 268,620 of record JAJZZM010000013.1, on the reverse strand, counting down.
TCCAATTCTGGTGCAATATCTATTATCCTGAGTATATTATTATAATTATACGATAATTCATTTATTTCATTCATATTTATATTTCTGATAAAATTTATATTATGTGCACCCTTTTTGTTAATGCTTATATATGGACCTTCAAATCTTGCACCCAGAATCCTTGATTCATTATTTTTTTGGGTTTTCATTGCATTGCCTATTTTATCTAGAAAATTTTTCATTCCATCAAATGGTGCAGAAACAGCAGTAGGAATAAATGAAGTTACACCGTTTTCGGTAATTCTTTTTGCCCAGTAATGTATATCATTTTCATTAGAATCCATACTATCTATTCCATAATATCCATGCGTATGTATATCTATAAATCCCGGTGTAATTATTTTACCAGAGTAATCAATTAAATCATAATCCTGATTATTTTCATCATATATCCCCTGTATAATACCATTTTTTATCAGTAGATAACCATTATTATATAAACCATGAGAATTTATTAGTTTCCCAAATTTTATAGATTTTTTATTTTTTATTGAAAAAGACATAAAAGCGGATATAAAATATATACTTAAATTTACGGTTAATAATTAATCCACAGTTATGGTATTTATATATCCTTTCATTTAATTTTATATCGTATTTACAATAGTAATTAGAACATTCATTATTGGCAGGAATCTAACATTATATCAATATTTATATAGATTATATATTATAAACTAAAAAAATGAAACCCGAAGATGGTACAATAAATTATATGGCAGAGGAGGTATATATTTCTAATAAAAAATAAATATAATAATATTAAATTAATAACATTTATAATTTACTTAATTCTTTAATTCCAATTTCATAACATCAAATTTTCTTGTTATTTTAAATCCATATTTTTTATACAATGATGAAACCCTATTATTTCCCCACAATAAATATGCATGCCTGATACCGTTAGATTTCATTTTTATCAGTGTTTTGGCCAATAATCTTGATCCTATGCCCAGGGACCTAAAATCCTTAATAACCTCAAAGCAACCGAATCTTTCACCGGGTGCAAAACCAAAATCGCCATTGCCATTAGAGTACATAGCATATCCCACAATTTTATTATCTACTCTTGCTATTGTTATCTGGTCTGTATAACCTTTTGTAATTACACATTTTGCCCTCCAATAACAATCAGCGGGGAAATTTGATTTTACAACTCCAAGAAATTCTTTCACATCAATAGATTCCAAATTAGATATCATTTTACAATCATTACATTTTATAGACAAATCACCTATATATGCGTCCATTCCCAGTGCCAACTCTATAGATTTAAAACCGTAATCCACAAGGGTTTCATAAAGTTCCGGATATTTTTCCCTATCTATTCCCGGAAAGAAGTAGCCTGGAGAAAAACTGGAATAGAATATATTATTTACATTCATATTTCTTAAAATAGATACCTGATTATTTAATAATTTTATTAATGATTCCCTTTTATTATATGCTGCGGACATAATCCATGCGGACTTATTTTCATATGGTTCATAAAGAAATTTTTTGCTCCTAATGCCCAGAAGAGAATATGATTCGTCATTAATTATAGGTTCTACAGGCAAAATATAATTATTATTAAAAAAACCTTTATTAAGAAGTTCCATATCTATTGGGTCATATTTAAAATAATTATTCCACAATTTTATAATCCTTGCTTTTGTTTCGAAAGAGGCCATATAATTGTATTAATTTATTTACTTAAATTTATTGCATTAAAATGATGTTGCAATTAATAAAAATGTAATTTTATTATTTTATACAATAACCGTGTTTGAGTCTAACATTAATATATAAATATAATAATATTTAAATATAAAATATATTATATATATATATATTCAGATATAACTATAATATTTTTAATTTAATAAAACTTATTAAATTATTTCAATTCATTCTTTTTTATTACCGGTGATATTGTATCTATTTTAGGTAATAACAGAAACAAAAATATACAAAAATTATTTATATAATAAGCAATCAAAATAAATATATGATTTATTTCCAATAAATATGGGACAATTATTCAATATTATAATAAAAATACTTATATATTTAGTTATTTTACAATTTTAATGAAAAAAATTATAATAATAATTTCTATACTTATTGTAATAATGATGGTTTTGCCGGAGTTTGAAATAATAAACAATCATTTAGATTCCGGAACAAAGGGTAATATGATGGTAAATTTAAATAATATTACTGGTCAAAATTTTAGTTATACTGCACAAACACCGGATTCAAATGTAAATATTTCTACTGTAGCAATGTCTTCCGATTCCATGGGAAATATATTTGTTTTATGGAGCAACGGCAAGGTATTTGAAAGGCCTGATATGAGCGGTAAAGATTGGATTTTCCTGGGAAATTCAGAGGCAATAGGAAGTTATGATAATAATAGTGTAAACCTGGGTAAACCCATTGGTATAAGAGCTTCATACAATTGGGAAAATTCTTACGGAAAAACGACAGGCATGGTAATGGTTTTATTTTCAAATGGCTATGCATCAATGGCAAGTTATGGTGTTAATCCGATAGTATGGAAACTTTCAAAACTGCCTTCAGGAAATAATTATGTTTCTTTATCATATAACCTTGCGGGTTTTTCATATATAGGCGCGCATAATCAGGTTTTTTATGCTACTGAAAAGAATGGCATAACATACGGTTATTCCGATAGATATTATAACTGGACATCAATTATAAGCGGTACAGTAAATAATAATATTACTTCAACACTCGCATGGTCCAATAATTTTTCTCCGCCAAGCACTGGAACCGTTATAATGCTGGCCATAAGCCATAGCGGATACATATATTTCGCAGAGGGGAGCACTAATCCCCTTAAATCATTGGTATGGGTAGGTGAGGGAAAAATTTCAACGTCAAATCCCGATTTTATAGGTTTAACACAGACACCAAACCCATCAAGCGACTATTATTATTATGCAATAGAGGGAAAAAACAATAGCACCCTATTTGCATCCACTGTATTTAACGGGACCGGCACTTCATTTTTTCCAATAAGCAACACAACAACACCCTTTAACCAGACAGCAATTCAGAACAAATATTTCGGCTTTGAAACACAGTCTAACGAACTTATATTGCTTCAGAATGGCGAAATATATCAGACAAAAAATGAGGGAGGTACATATAATCTATTTTTAACAGTTCCTAAAGAACCACAAAAACAAAAAGAGATAAATGTTATGCCATGGATTTACCAGGCAAATATGCTTCAGGAATCACTTCAGGAACTTAATATGACACATAACAATTATACAATGGTTTCATATGAATTTTACCAATTACAACCGGATGAGCAGATAACTGCATTTGAGGGTTATACAAATGCATCCAATCCGGCCAATATAACACCCTTAATACATAAATATGGCCTAGGCGCTGTTCCTATGATTGTAAGTGCCAGCGGTCAGCTTATATACAGATTTACCTCCAATTCATATGTTATGTCCCTTGCAATTCAGCAAATGGCGGAATATGCAGTATTGTATAATTATACAGGATACGACATAGACTGGGAACCTGCATCCACAAATAACACCACCGGTTTATTATTTGACAATTTTATAAATCAATTTTCACTTGTACTGGATAAATTCGGCAAAAAACTATTTGTTGAGGTTGCCAGCTGGGACCCCGATTTCTGGAATTATACAAATCTTGGAAGGACAAATGTTACATCCATAAATATAATGGACTATGGAGGTATATATTCTGGAAATAACAGTTTCCTGAGCAATATCCAACAGGGCATAAATGAAATACCATCCGGAAAACTTTCAATATCGCTTGAAAATGTGAATCCAAATACATGCTCCAATTTTACCAGTAAACAAATGGGTGAAAGATTCAGTGCACTGGAGAAGAATAATATAAAATTTATAGGTATATGGGATATGCCATTAAATATTAGCATTATTTCACAGATAGAGGATTATTCATTAAATAATACGGGAACAAACTATAGTTATTCATTTTCACCGGGCTCCTCTGGAATTTCTATTATCAACACAGGAAACGCCGTCTCAGGAAAAATTGATTTTTCCTATTATAAGGATGATTATTTATCCGGAAATGGCAATTATAGCACAAATTTTGCCCCGGGTACCCTATTAACCCATATTAATTATAACTATAGTGGCAGCAGCAACATTCTGCTATATATTGAGGATAATAATTCATGGCAATTCCTTAAGACAATTACATCATCAACAGATAATAAAATTACATTGCCGGTAAATACAGAAAATGTAAGGTTTTTATTCGGCAATTTTACCGGTGTATGTGAAAAATCGGATTATTCGGCAAAATTAAATTATACCATTGGATACAATAAAATTGTAAACTTTGCATGGATTAATGTATATTACCAGAATGGCTCAAGCATTTATATAAATGGAATTCCGGCAAAAAATTTAAAAATAACAGAATTCGGCCAGTGGGATATGGCAAATATATCTCTATTGGCAGGATCATATAATATATCAATAGAAAAATACCAGTTCCTTGGATACTTTGACAATATTAATGTAAGCGCAGAACACGTTACAATAGTTTATACCGAAATAGAAACACTTCTCGGAAAGGTAATAGCCAAAATAAATCCGTATAATGCGATTGTAAAAATTAATGGCAATGTCATAGAAACCATAAACGGTAAATTTAATTATACTGCAATTGAAGGAAATTATACACTTACAATTAATAGGGATTTTTACAACAATATAACAAAAAACATAACGATAAATCGTGGCTCTGTTACATATATTAATGTCAATTTAACATATTTATCACCTTCACCTGTTATCATAAAAATGCCTGAAAAAATAACAAGGCCCACATTTGCTATATCATGGTCAAAATTTACCGGCATAGATTTTAACAATTATTCGATATATATTTCCACGAATAATATGTCAATAGGAAAAATGATTTACAGCATAAATTCAATTAATGATACTACATACAATCTTACAAATCTTTCATATTCAACCACATATTATGTTACAGTTGAAACAAATGCCCAGAATAGCCATTCCTATTCAAACAAAATAAGTTTTACAACATCGCCCCAAAGGGCTATTACATCACAACAAAAAGTTCTGGATATTTATGTATATATTATAATAGGCCTGTTAATCACATCGGCTATTTTTATTGCCGGCTTTACAATAGAACTGCTTAAAAAGCGTAGATAAATATATTTATATATTATTTAATTAACAATTTAATAAAAATATAAAATAATTATAACAATAAGAAATAATTTATAAAAAATGTTTTTATATCAATGGATAAAAACATGCTACATAATGATTATTTCCCAGATCAAAAAGTTCAGGTCTTTCAGTTTTACATTTATCCCTTGCTATGGGGCATATATTTGAATATGTACATCCCTTCATACCACCATTTATATATTTTGGAATAAAGTTAACATTTTCTATATTATCCAATTTTTCCCCTAATTTTGGAACAGAATCTATAAGTTTTTTGGTGTATGGGTGCGCCGGATGGTTTACTATTTCATCAGAACTGCCTGATTCTATTATTCTTCCAAGATTCATTACAACCATTCTATCAGAAATATAATGTGCAGATGCGATATCATGGGAAATATAAAGCATGGAATATTTATATTGTTCTTTCATTTTCTTTAACAATGTCAATATTTCTGCAACGGATGAGGCGTCAAGCATGGATGTGGGTTCATCAGCAACTATAAATTTAGGGTTAAGTATAAATGACCTTGCTATTGATGCACGCTGACGCTGGCCACCGGATAATTTTGTGGGAAATTCATCTATATATTCAGTTGCGGGCATTAATCCCACATCATTTAATATTTTTATAACAGATTTTCTCTTTTCGTCATAGGGCATTTTAGAATGAAAACCGTATAATGGCGTTGAAACCGAAGTGTATATGGAATTAAATGGATTTAAGGATTCATACGGGTCCTGAAAGATCATCTGTGATTTTTCCCTGAATTTCCTTAATTCCTTTCTTTTTAATTTTTTTATTTCACGGCCCTCAAAATATACATTTCCTGAATTATATGTTTCCATTGCAATGGCTATTAAACCAAGTGTTGATTTTCCGCTACCACTTTCACCCACAACCGATAATATCTCATTTTCCATTAATGAAAATGAAACCGAATCAAGGGCATATGTTTTTAAATGCCCTGATTTAAATATTTTCGTAACATTAGAAAATTTAAGGAATTCCGATTCATTTGAATTAAACATTATTTATCACTTTATCCACATTTATACATTTTACCATATGATTATTATTTATAATTTCATGATAATCATATTTAAGGCAGGCACTGGACCTTATAGGGCAATTATTATAATAACTGCATCCGCTATTGCTTTTATTATAATTTTTTTTATCCGGCATATAAAATTTTAGATTATTTACCGATTTTAAACTGATTATTAATGACAATAATTTTTTGGTATAGGGATGAAGCGGATTATTTATAATTTCTTCTGTATCCCCTGATTCTATTACCCTTCCGTCGTAGAATATAAACATGCGGTCTGCAACCATAGAAGCAAGTGAAATATCATGTGTAATAAAAATTATTGTTAAATTAAGTTTATTTTTTAGGCTTGCAAGATATTCAAGTATTTCCCTTTGAACCACCACATCAAGTGCCGTTGTCGGTTCATCAGCTATAAGTATCTTTGGGTTGCATGCCAGGGCAAGTGCAATATTTACTCTCTGCTTCATGCCACCGCTTAATTGATTTGGATACATATTTTTTACATTATTTGACAGTCCTGAATGTTCAAGCAGAAAGTCAATCATTTTATCATCCTGCTTCATTGAATGCGCTGCAAATGTATCCATAAATTGATCTCTTACACGCGTTACCGGATTAAGTGAGTTCATGGATGCCTGAAAAACCATGGATATTGTTTTCCAGCGAAAACGCCTTAATTCACCAGCATCAAGGCCCATAATGTCTATATCCTGGTCTCCGTGGTATATTACTTCGCCTGATGTAATTTTACCCGGATCTGATATCAGTTTCATTATTGCAAGCCCCATTGTTGATTTGCCCGAACCGGATTCCCCAACAATTGCTGCTATTTCATGGCTTCTGAAATTTATATTAATTGATTTCAATGCACTTGTTTCCCTGTTTGATGTTTTGTAAACAACGCTTAAATTTTTAATTGATAATATATCACTCATAACTGACCCGCCCTTCTTGAAAATACCTCATTAACACCCACGCCAAGCAAATTTGCGGCTATTCCTATCAATGCAATTGATATTCCAGGCGGTACAAGCCACCACCATGCATCATAAACAACTGCATCTTCTGCTTCCGCCCAGTATAATGAAGTTCCCCAGTTTATCGATGTTATATCGCCCAGCCCAAAGAATGCAAGACCCGCCTGTGCAACAATTGCACCCTCAAGTATATAAACAGCATTAATCAGTATCAAAGGCAATATATGCATTATCATTTCCCTTCGTATTATGGTAAAGCTGCCAAGGCCGGAAATAACAGCAGCCTTAACAAAAGGCCTCTCTTTTAATGTAAGTACCTGTGACCTTATAACCCTTGACATAAATGGCCAGCTTAAAAATGATAATATAATTATCGTTGTTGTATTTGTTGGTGGTAGATATGCTGATAATATAATCAGCAACGGAAATGTGGGTATTATCAATAATATATCCACGGTCCTCATAAGGATATTATCCGTTATCTTTCCGAAATATCCTGAAATCAGCCCCACCATTGCACCTATAGTTGTTGCTATCAGTGCAACTGAAAAGCCTATCAGTAATGACGTCCCTGTTCCGTATAGATACCAGGAAAGCAGGTCCTCACCAATATAATTTGTACCAAGTGGATGCGCAAATGATGGCGGCATCCATGAATTGAATGCAGTATCATTGGGTTTATAGGGCGATATAAAAGGCCCTATTACACCTATAAACACAAATACAAGTAATATAATTATTCCTGCAAGTGCCTTTTTATTTTTTATAATATGGTATGCTATATTTTTTTTATATCTGCTGTCTTCTTTCTGTAAATCGCTTTCATCCTCATCTATATTATCTTCACTGTATGGATTCAACATTTTATTACCTCAATTCAACTCTAGGGTCAAGATGAGCATATAACAAATCTGCTATATAATTGGCTATTATCACTGTAAATGTTATTATAAGGAAAATACCATCTATTAACGGGTAATCATCAGCGGTAATTGCCAGATATAATGCATATCCTATTCCGGGATAAGAAAAAACAACCTCGACAAAGAAATCACCTGCAACAATATATCCGAATGCCAGAACTATATGTGTTGTAACCGGCAAAATTGCATTCCTCCCTGCATAATTTTTTATTATATCACTTTGCTTTATTCCCTTGGCATTTGCCATAAGTATGTAATCTTCTCTTTTCTGGTTTACCATAGTATTTCTCATGGTTAATGCAAATGCCGGAAATGTTGTTATAACCAGAGTAAATATGGGCAGTATGCTATGATACAAAACGCTTATTATAAATTTGGAATTAAAACCCTCTGTTACTGTTATACCGTATGCACCACCCACAGGCAGTATATGGATACCGTCTATAACCAGCATAACAGCAAAAATAAGTTGCAAAATTATTGCAAGCCAAAAATAGGGAAGAGACGTTAACGCAACAAAAAATCCCGAAACACCTGTTTCAGTTTTTGATCCGCTGACCCACCCCATACGTTTCCCTACAATAATTCCCAAAGCGGATGATATGCCCGTTGCTGTTCCAAGCAGGAATAACGTCCACGGCAAATGTGTTGCTATAACATGTGTTACGGTTTGGGGATAATAATAATATGAAATCCCCAGATTTCCGTGAAATAATTCTATTATATAACGTTCAAATTGATAAAATAAATTGGGATTGGCAAGACCAAATTCCTTTTCAAGCAATGCAACCTTTCCCGGCGGTAAATAATGATAATTAAGTAAAATAATTGTAATGGCAGGATTACCAGGTATTAATCTAGGTAGTAAAAAATTTATAATTAATGCTATAATCCCGGTGATTATAGCATACGAGGTTCTTTTTATTATATATCCTCTGGTTATCATTTCGGTCATTCATCTTTTTTTACTTTCTTTCTGTGCATTAATATTGCAATAGCTGAAATAGCTGCAATCGCTATTATCACACCACCTATTACATAGTAAGTTGGGAATGGCGGGGTTACAGTTTTTGTCGGAACATAAATGTTCATAAGATTTATCGGTGAATCCATTGTATAGTTTGAATTAAATCCTGCTATTTTGGAATTAGAGTATACATAGTAATTATATGCATTTCCTATCGGTATTATGGGCACTTCATTATCAGCCATTTTCTGTATCTGATCAAGGTATACTTTCTGGTCTGCAGTTGTTTTTGCTACCAAGCTTTCATTTAGTAAATGGTCCATCGTGCTATTTGAATATGTTTCGACGTTATAGTTGCCATCGTATGTGTAATATAACTCGTATAATGTATAATATGCATTTGTAAATGGCGGGACAAAGCCGAAATATGTCATATAATGGAAATTGCTTTCAACGAAAGTATCTGTTGCCCACGTTGATATTGGCTCAACTTTATATGTTACATCAAAACCTACTGCTTTTAAATCAGCGGTTATAAATGTTGCGGATGCATCCCAGTCTGAGATAGAAGGTTCTATTATTGTTGCATTAAGTGTTTGTGATGTTGTATTGTTTATAAAGTATCCAGATGACCCTATATGATATCCTGCCTTCTCAAATTCAGCCCTTGCCATTGCAGGATCATAAGCGTAGTATTTTAAATCTGGTGCCCAATATGATTTCAATACAGTAGGCAAACCACCAAATGAAACATTATTTGAACCCCATGATCCAAGACCGTCTTCAGCCTTTGTCATTATCTGAGTTTTGTTAATAGCATATGATATCCCCCTTCTTACATGAACATTATTAAACGGTGCATTAACATCGTTGATCCAGAGGAAAAATGTCCATGGTTCAGGTTCAATAACACTTGTAAGTCCGGATACTGTTTTAAGATGGTCATATACGCTTAATGATGGAAATTCCGAGTCAATTGCTCCAGTTTCCAATGCATCGGTCATATCTGTTGTGGATTTGAATTCTTCCAAATAGAATGTTTCTATTTTTGGTGTTCCCATCCAAAATCCTTTTTCAGCGTTCATTATGGCTCCCTCTCCATTCTGTGAACTCAGATAGAAAGGCCCGGCAGTTATAAGATCATCACATGCCTTTGCCATATCCAGGTATTTACCTATATTTGCAAGGCTCCCATTATCGTATTGAGCCCAGTAATGCGGTATTATAACCTGTGTGCTTGTGTATATCAGCCACATTGGACTTGTGGAATTGAAATAGAAAGTTACCGATTCATTTCCTGATGTGGAAATATTGTATAAATACGGGTCAATATCATTACCATCAAGTGTTGCATTTGCTTTTATAACATCAAAGGTAAACATTACATCCTGTGATGTTATACGCCCTATTGATTTATTGCCCTGATACCAGCATGCCTTATCATTTAAATGATATGTTATGCTTTCTGACCCATTTGTAAGATATACTGCATCCCATGATGTGGCAAGCCACGGGGATAAAGATCCATTTGGCAACATATTTGCCAGGGAATCAGCATATATTACCTGATCTACAGAAGTAGCAACATCATTTGAAACCGTTAATGGATTTAAATCTGTTATTGTACCTGATACCGGAGTTCCCATAATAAACTTTCCTGACGGACCCGCTGAGGCAGGTGTAGCCGCTGAATTTATAGAAAACGGTGTTTCAGACAACATCATAACGGTTACAACAAGCAAAATTAATAGTGTAAAAATCTTTTTATTAATATTCATCACCAAATAATATAAGACCTTATTATATTTAAATATTTTCTGTGATTAATCAGAATATAGTCCAATTATAGCCAAAAAAATTGTTATTATTTTTAATATATTAAATAATATGCCATATATCTCTATATTAACAATAAATGTAAAAAAAGTATCAATTGTCCATAATTAAACTAAATTAAATAATAATTATAAAAATTAAATAATATTATTTTTTAATTTTTTTGAAATAGTAAATAGATCCTATAGCAGCCACTGCAACAATAACGGGTATAACAATGTATAAATAATTTAATGTGGTTGTATTCGGATTACTCTGAACATATAATGTATAATTTTTGTATGCTGTACCATTTGTACCGCTTGATTTTAACTCTATATTATTTTCTCCGGCATAGGGTTTATATGTAAAATTCTGCTGATTTGATATTAACTTTCCATTATCAAACCATGAATATGTATAATTGCCAAGACCAACGCCGTCAGGAAAAGACCCTATTAAATATACGCTTGAGCCATATTTTAAATGCTCATTGCTGCTTAATACCTTATTATTATTCAGTACAGTTATATTAACACTATAATATTGGCTGAATGTTGGCATATGGATATAAATAGCGGAAACATTTTTACCATATAATGTTGCCATTCCATTAAAGCTTATATTTACATCAAAACCAGGGTAGTATGACCACAGATTTGCTGGGTCGGTTTGTACTACCATACCCCCACCGATATACAGCATTGCATGACCATTGCCCACACCGCCGTCCATTACAACATCGCCTGGTGATAAATAATAGGTAGGCATCATATTTTCATTTATAACATAATAAACTGAAGCATGGGGTGAGCCATTATAGGATGCTGGTATTGGCTGGTATCCTATTGTTTGTTCAACGGTTGTGTTTGTCGGGAATATAGGTAAATCATAACCTGCAAGGTAATCTGCTAATCTATAAACACCTACTATGCCATAGCTCCCATTAAAAATTCCGTTATCAAATGTACTTAAATTATCTCCGGGCGGATTATTTGCAAGCACTTTTAAACCGCCAGCAATTAAAGCCTCCGAAACAAAATGTGCACAATCCTCTGAATTAAAATGATCCAGATTTTTTTGTAATATTGATTCATTAATTCCGGATGGATAATAGCTGCTGTGATAATAATCATCATGGATCATCATACCGTATGAAACTGCAGCAGAACCATTATAATTATATAAAGTAAAATTTGATGGCAAAGCGGCATAACTTACATAATTATCTGCATGAAAATTATTATAATTATTACCATGATTATTGTTTAAACTATTATTAATCGATAGCATACTTATTATTATTGCAAATATAGACACAACAATTGCAAAAGACTTTATAACATCACTAGAACTTATATCTATATCATCATCCATAAAAGCTATAATATATATTAAATATAAAATTTTCTATTTTAAATAAAATTTTATTAATATTATATGATTAATATATTTACTTATTTTTCCTTGCCATAGATACAACAACATAATAAAATAATATCATAAATATTCCCATAAAAATATCAATATAAATTTCCGGATTTATATAATAATTAATATCGATAGGAGATATTTTCATATTTGTATTATTCATATTTATTATAAGTTCCTTTGAATAATTAACAGCTGGAAATATTTCTGTAAATGGTTTAAGTTTACCGTGCCATATAGAGTAAAGTAATATACTACTGCTGGTGGATTCACCATATTCCAAAAACGAATTTTTATAGATATTGCCCATAAAATAAGTATTATTTTGATATTTTGTGTTGTTTATGCACAATAACACTGGATTAATTATTCCTATACCGGAATATTCATTTTTACCGAAAGTGTTTCTTGCATTTTCAATATGTTCCGATTTATTGTTAAATATTACCATTTTTGAATTGGATTTATAAACATTATTTGGCAATAGCCACCTTATTATAGCTGATTTATCTGTTGTGTTATAATAAAAATTATTAATTCTGTTTTTATTATATATACTTCCTATAATAAAATAATGGGCACCTGTGTAAAAAATATTTATTATACCATGTATAATATTTGAAGTATTATTATAAAATATTGTAGAGTTTGCACGAAAATAAAATTTTGCAAAAAATCCCTTTTCATTACTTTCTATTTTATTTTCCTTTATTACAGTTTCATAGAATAATGGCAAAAACGTTATAACGATCAATAAAAAGAGTATAAAAATTGCAAATAAAATTTTAAATTTTTTAAGTTTCACAATAATTTAATAATAATTGATATTTAATTTTTATTGATATTATACCGAATGTGATATCCTGAAATAAGTTCCTTAATATATTTATTGTTTTTTAACATTTAAATTACCTCCCTGTTCCTCATATGCCATGGATGGTGTTACAACCGGCCTTTCATCTATGCATAAGGACATGTGCCTTCTTTTATAATTGTAATAATATACTACTTCATCCCATGTACTAAAATAAGGCCTTAACCTCTTTATTGTATAATTTAACCTTTCCAGTTTGCCATTAGTCTGTGGATGGTCTATTCTTGCTAATATATGTTTTATTCCATTATCATCCAAATATTGTTGAAACTTATTCTTATCCCCTGGAATGCTGTTCTTGCCATTGGAAAAGAATTGAGTGCCATGGTCTGTTAATATTTCTCCAGGTTTTCCATATAATCCTATTGCATGGATTAATGTTTCTATTGTATTGTCTATTGTTTCCTCTGTATATACACCTAAACCAACAATAAACCTTGATGCATCATCCTCTATAATTATTAATTTCTCATTTTTATTATACTCAGTCCAGTCCATATGCCATAATGAATTGGAATGCTCTCTTTCATACTTTACATACTTTCTCTGGTTCTTCTTGTTCAATTCCTCATTTACCATATTGTATTTCAATAATATTTTGTATATAATGTTATGTGATATTTTAATTCCATTATTTTTAAGGTAATTCTCTATTGCTACAGGACCTGACAATGGATAATTATTCCTTGTGCTTATTATTAATTTCTCTGTATTTTTATCTATAATTTTACTTTTCCTTCCTGTTTTATATAAAGTATCCTTTCCATATTCTAAATAATTGTAGTATATTTTATTGATATACCTTACAGATACTTTATAAATAAATGCCAGTTTAGTTGATGATTCTCCCATTTCCTTCTGGTTTATTATATATTTTATTTTTTTATTGTTTAACTTCACATTTTCTTTAACTCTCTTTTCTATATTATAATGTTTATATAGGAATTCAATTCGGGATAACATAGATATTATACCGAATAAAACTTTAATATAAGGGCATTTTTGATTTATTTTTATTGTTATTTAAAATATAGTGAGGAACAAATATTTAATATTATTAATATTGGAATAATTTTTCTCCTTATTATCCATTTTTAAATTAATTTCATTAATAGAACTATTTTTTTCGAATGTATTTATTGTTACAGGTACAAATACTTGAAATGGTTATTTGAATATATATGACCTCCACAAATTAACCTTAAATAAATACAATTCAATGTTAATATATCAGGGCTTTAATTCCGGACCATACCATTGTTATATTATTTTCTCTTAAAGGTCAACTACCTCATGCTTAACAGTAGATCAAAAATATATATTGTCAGATGATTGCCGGGCATGAACACAACCCTTTCAATGATGAGAAACATGCCCTGCAGATGGTGTAACACAGGAAATTATATAAATTTTGTGAAGTCAATAAGGGAATCCACAGGCTTTAAAAATTCCAGGAGTGAGAACCTTACATTTAATACTATTCTACTGGCATCCATGAAAAACAGCTATGTTGAAGGTTCATCGAAACTTACCGGCATATCCGGGCAGACTGTAAGGAATCACCTTAGAAATAAGAATCCGGAAGGCCTGCTACAGATCAATGCCGGCTTTATTGCCATGCTGAAAAAGAAAGGTATTTTCAGGAAGCCAGTTAGGATCGCCATGGACTGGCATGATGAGATGTATTATGGCGATATTGAAGCGTATGGTGTTGTGGGGATAAAGAATAAAGCAGGTACAAATTATGCATATGAATATGCAACTGCATCGGTTGTAATGAAGGATCAAAGATTTGCAATAGCCACAATTCCTGTAACAGAAAGAACTGCATTGAATATGGGTTACAGGCTTATTGAAATCATTGAATCATATGGGATAAGAATAGATGTTCTTCTCATGGATGGTGGATTCTTTTCCATTGACCTGATAAATTACTTGAATTCCATCCACATTAATTTCATAATGCATGCACCCAAATATGGCAAAGAATGCATGGGAGAGGAAATAGATATAGAATACACAACATTCAATAATATTTATAATCTTGATTTGTCTAAAATATAGTTAAAATACATCAGTACAGCATCCCCATATGGGAATGCCTTACCCATCCTCCAGTAAATATTATAAACTTTTATTTAAGAATTTCGGACATTTTCAATATTCTTTCAAGTTTTTCCTTTCAATTTTTATCAATTGATTGATAATTAGTATTTCAATGATAACAATTATCATTAATTAGAGGTTAAACGGTAATTGGTTGGTGGTAGAACGAGAAAGAAAGGTATTAATATTGGAAACAGGTAATATATTTTGATAAATATAATGGTATTTTAAGATGATTATTTATCATTTCATCCAAACCTGATAATGTATTTACATCATCTTCTATATAACCTCCCACCATAACCACAATCGAATCAATATTTTCAAAAATTTTTGATGCCTTATCCATAAGGTCTCTACATGATTCCTCATTTGATATATCCATTGCAATATAATTTATATTGCCATATTTTAAATAATCATTTTTATTTTTTCCAGTTTTTCCGCATTCCTTGAATTTATTATAACATTATCATTGTTTGTCAATAATTGATAAGCTAATGCCTTTCCAAGTTCACCGGTACCGGCTATTAATACATTTTTATTTGACACAATTGTATATGGTATAAAATTTTAAATACATTTTGTTATAATATTTTTAAATAATTATTAATATCTAAAAGAATAGCAATAAATTGCGGCTTAAATATGATAAAAATGAACGGAAACAAAAGATTCATAAAAAACAAAAATTAATATAAAGCCATTATTATTGATTATGAGACTAGAGATTTTAATAGGTTATGTACTTGGTACAATACTGTCATTCTTTATAGGTGCATGGTTTGCAAGATTTTATTTAAGGCATCCTTTCAGGAGGGGCCGGCTACCGGAAAGAATTCACTTATAAGCAAAACAGGGGAAATAAAAAATATATTAAAAGGTAATTCATATGAAATCAGCGTGGATTCCAAGATATGGAATGCAAGACCCGTAAATCCGGAGGATACATTTAAAAAAGGTGAAATAGTTTATATAAAGGATATAAAAAACCTTACTTTATATATATCAAAAATAAAGAATGAATAATTTATTTTTTATATATTTTTATATTAGATTTTTTTACCTTAAATAATCAGGCACTTCCATACCTATGGTAAGGTCTTTTAGTCTGTCTCTTCTTCTTATCACATATAAATTTTTATTATCGTATAATAATTCTAAGGGTTTTAACCTGCCATTATAATTATTGCTCATGCTTGAAACATATGCACCTGCATTGTATATACCTATTATATCGTTTAATTCAGGTTCGGATATATTTATTCCAGATCCAAGCTTGTCCGTATTTTCACATATCTGGCCTACAATATTTGTTGTAAAATTATTTTCCTCATCAAATTTATCCACCAATTCAATATTATGAAAAGCTCCGTATAATAGAATTCTTAAAAATATGTTCATGCTTATATCTATGCCAACGGAATTATTATTATATGCTTTTATATTATTTATTTTCCCAAGTGCTACTGCCGAATTTCCTACAATATACCTTCCGGGCTCCATTACTAATTCGGGGTCTCCCAAATCATAATCATTTATTTTATTTTTTAAATTTTTTATCATATTTTTTGATATGTAATTAATATCTAATGCTTTATCATTGTTTTTATATGGTATCCCAAAACCACCACCAATATCAATAAAATCGAAATTTATTCCAGATTTTCTTGAAATCATTCCCACAATATCGAAAAATTTATCAGCTAAATGGATAAAATAATTATTATCAAGAACGTTTGAACCCGCCATCATATGTATTCCGAATGATTTTACCCCCTCAGATTTTGCAAGTTTATATGCTTTTACTGCAACTTCCGGTGGCATTCCAAATTTGCTTTTTTTACCGCCGGTGGTTATACCTGGAAATTCACCCTTACCTATTCCTGGGTTTATTCTGAAAGATAATTTTTCTGGGGTGGCTTTAATTAATTTAAATTGATTTATATCATCAAAATTTATTGTTATATTACGTTTCATTGCATATTTTATCTCCTTTAAATCAATATTATTAGGTGAAAAAAGCATTTTTGAATATGATATTCCGGCCTTTTCTGATAAGTATATTTCACCAATACTTGAAACATCTACACCGGACCCGAGTTTGTTTAACAAAGATAATATAGCAATATTTGAGTTTGCCTTTACGGCATATTTTATTGAAAAATTTTTATAATAATCTGAAAAATTTTTATTTAAATTTTCATAATTCTCCCTTATTATATCAGCAGAATATATTATAAGTGGAGTACCATATTTATTTGCTATATCAGACATCCTTATAGTATCAATAAAAAGTTCTCCATTTTTAATATTAAATGGTTTATTTAACTGCATTGGATTTGATTGTATAATCATATTTATTATTTATTGTTGTATAACAAACAGATCAACTATTTCAGGCATGGAGGCCGATATATTATTTTTTCTTATGAAAAGCGGAGATAGGATTGGCGATTTGATTTCGACCCGATATAGCCAGATTTACAGATCAATATACAAGAAAGTAACGGGTTTTTATGATGTGGATGAATTCCTGGAACTAAATATATTAATATTCAATAAATAATAAATATTTGAGATATTTTCAGAACTTGTGAATGATATAATTGTTAAAATAATGATAAATAACATAATTTTAAAATAAATATTATTAATTATATTAGAATATGTTAATATATTAATTCATAAGAACACAATCACTTACTTAAAAAATACTAAAAAATTTTATATAATAAACTGGAGTTATAATACATATGAATGAACTTATGTAAAGTATTATATAAAACAATATGTTTTCTAATTATGGCTGAAAGAGATAATATTGAAAATGAAATAGAGCAATGCAGAAGGCCTTCACTAGATAATAAAACTGTCGCATATGATTTAAGTGGTATTAATTTTTCTGACATAAAGAAAACCACCAAAGCATTGGCCAAAGTTTTATTTGAAAAGGATATATATAACTGGATTTCTAAAAATGGAAAAAATTTAATTGTAACACCTAGTTATAAAATAGAAATCAGAATAAATGATGAAAATAAAAGAGCAATTACAAAAATGGAGAAAGATTTTAAAAAATATCTCGGATTTGATGATATACAGTCAAAATACATTGATGATATCCAGAATGCTGTTCATAGCAGTACTGACCCTGTCTCGGTGTTATTTCTAGGAATCTGGGCATTTGTTTTTAAACATGAGGAAAATAAGTCAGCAGACAGGGAATATATAACAAATATGATGAGTACAATAATGAAAAACATAGAAATTCTTTAAAAAATATGACTGTGAATTTAGTAATTTATAAGGGTTTTCACATAGATACAATGGTGGCATCAAATGATTTAAGTGAGCTTAAATGGCTAAGGGAAGGCGATGATCCAAAAGTTTTAATTGTAAATACGGATAAAAATATTGAAAAAATGTTTTTGTAAGAGCTATAATATCCATTTGATAATATTTATATACAGTTTGCATTTATAATTATTATGGCAATTTTTCCGGGTCCCGAATGGGCAGATGAATATGTAAAAGCTCTGAATGGCAACAGCGAATATAAGGATGCAGGCAAAACATGGGAGGGTGATATCACCTTTGTTGTGCAGCCTGATGAGAAATATAGCAAAACATGGTACCTTTACCTGGATTTGTATCATGGGGAATGCAGGTCATATAAGGCTTCAGATAAGGAAACTGAACTGAAGAAATCAGAATTTAAGTATACTGGAAAATATTCAAACTGGGTTAAACTGATAAACAGGGAAATAGACCCAATACAGGGCCTTATGACAGGAAAATTCAAGCTTGATGGCCCGATGATGAAGATAATGCGCTATACTAAGGCCGCAAAGGAAATGGTAAATACAGCTTCACTGGTAAAAACCGAATTTGGGGCCTGATATGTGGTTTTTTAGATCACCTGATATTGTATTTGGCGAGGACTCATTATCATTTTTAAATACACTGGACTCAAAAAACATTGCAATAATAACGGATAAAAATATATTGAATTCAGGCTTAATAACTAAAGTAGAGAAAAATTTGCCTGTTGATTCAAAAATATTGGTAATATCTGATATTTTGCCAGAACCCGATTATGATAACATGCTATTGCATTTAAATGATATAAAAAACTTCGAGCCTGATTTATTTATAGGCGTTGGTGGCGGTTCATCAATGGATACAGCCAAAATTCTGTTTGCATTGTATGAAAGGCCCGACATTAATATTTATGATATTACACCATTGGTAAAATTAAATTTAAGGAAAAAAAGCCATTTAATTGCAATACCGACAACAAGCGGCACAGGTTCAGAATGCTCATGGGCCGCGGTTGTATCTGAAAAGAATGAATACAGAAAAAATGAATTGGCATCACCCGAAATACTGCCGGATTATGCAATTTTAGACCCTGAAATGGTTTTATCACTTCCAAGGGAGCAGACAGTAAACACATCTGTTGATGCAATGACTCACGCAATAGAGTCATATGTTGCAAAATGGGCCAATCCATACTCCGATGCACTGGCGGAAAAGGCATTGGAGTTGATATCAAATAATATTTTAAATGCTCTAAGCAATCCCAAGAATGTGGAATCAAGGAACAATGTGCATATAGGTGCATCGATGGCAGGCATGTCGTTTTCAAATTCACAGATTGGGCTGGCCCATGCATTAGGGCATTCCTTCGGCGCAGTCTTTAAAATAGCACATGGAAAAACAGTTGGCTTATTTCTGCCAGAAGTTATACGTTATAATTATAAATCATCAAGAACTAAATATGATAAATTAAATAATATATTTCCGGATAACATTAGAAAAGAATCACTGGATTTAACTATTGAGAATTTATTTAAAAAAATGGGACAGCCTGTAAAAATGGGCACATTGAATATAAATGAGAATGTGTATCATAAAAACTT
Organism: Thermoplasmata archaeon; assembly: GCA_021797555.1. Lineage (GTDB taxonomy): Archaea > Thermoplasmatota > Thermoplasmata > Thermoplasmatales > Thermoplasmataceae > Ferroplasma. The sequence continues at coordinate 248,256 of JAJZZM010000013.1, read as the reverse complement.
TGATTTGCTGGTAGAACTTGCAGAAAATTCAACAGGTATAATAACAAACCCGGAGGATATCGATAGAAAAGGCATAGAAACTATTTTCAATAAGGTTCATGGTGATTAAATGGAAAAAATTTTTGGCAATTTTATAGATGGAAAAATAGACCAGGAAGGAGAAAAAATAGAAATGATAAGCCCGTCGGATGGTTCAGTTATCGGCTACTGCATAGGATCAGATAGAAATACTGTTGATAATGCTGTTAATTCATCACTGGATGCATTAAATAAAATATCTAAAATTAATTTGAAGGAAAGACAGAAATTATTATTAAAACTTGCAGATATAATAGAATCAAAATCTGAAATATATTCAAATTATGAATCACTGAATACGGGTAAAACCATAAGGCAGAGCAGTTTTATGGATATACCATTAGGCATAGAGCATATACGATATTTCGGAAAAGTCAATGATTATAAGGAATCAAGGGAAATAGAACATCCTGAATATCCCGGGACAAGGGGAATAATACAGTATGTTCCCATGGGTGTTGTGGCAGCAATAGCCCCGTGGAATGTTCCATTTTTAATGGCAGTATGGAAAATAATTCCTGCACTTTTAGCTGGAAATTCTTTAGTTTTAAAGCCATCACATTATACACCCTTAACAGCGCTGGAACTGGCCAGGGATATAGAGGACGCAGGCTTTCCCGATGGGTCCGTAAATGTAATTGCAGGCAAGGGAAGCACAACAGGAAATTACTTGATAGAAAATAAAAAAATAAACATGATAAGCTTTACTGGATCGACAAGTACGGGAAAAAAGGTAATGGAAAAGGCATCCAAGAATTTAAAGAAGGTTACGCTTGAACTCGGTGGAAAATCCCCAAATATTGTATTTGATGATGCGGATATTGAAAGATCTGTTAAGGGCGTTTTATTCGGCATATACTTAAACTCGGGCCAGCTATGCGAATCGGGCAGCAGGCTAATACTCAGCAATAAAATAAGGAATAAATTCCTTGAAAGGATGAAGCATTATCTTGATAATATGGTTCCAGGAAATCCAATGGATTTTAATACAGATATCAGTGCAATTACAAACAGTGAACAGCTGGATAAAATAAAAGATTTAATGGGATCGGGCATAAACGATGGTGCAAATGTATATTATTCTAAGGATTTAAAAAATAATGTTCCGGGAAAGGGATTTTATTATCCACCAACACTGTTGACCAATGTAAGGCCGGATATGAAAATATTCAATGAGGAAATATTTGGGCCGGTTCTATCCGTTACTACCTTTGATACCGACAATGAGGCAATTGAAATGGCAAACAGTACGGAATATGGCTTGGCGGCAGGCATATGGACTAATGACATGAACAGGGCATATAAAATTGCCAGCAATATTCAGGCAGGAACTGTATGGATAAATGACTACCACCTATTATCTGCAGCGGCTCCCAGAGGGGGCTTTAAAATGAGTGGCATTGGCAGGGAATTGGGTTTAGAGGGCATATATGAATTTACACAGACAAGGCACCTATTCTATGGAAATCCTGAAAGCGGATTATCTGACGCTGCCTATCAGTTATTAATAAAAGAGTAGATTGCATCCATTATAATACAGGTATAAATTAAGAAAGCCAATTATATAATTAAAATTATAGTGGAGTCCGTATAGCATCATCCCTGGCATGTGTTCAGATGCAATTTAAATGTTAAAAATAATAAATATATAAACTTATTTCAGGATATCGTGGTTTGCTATGGACGTATTTAAGATTAATGATGGGTAATTCTTGGCATTGCAGTGAATGATACATGTGCTATAGTAGTATCTGGATTCACTTTATATGCCGGGGCAATAGGATAAAATCAAATAAAAATTATATTAATGGAATGCCAATATATCTTTTCATGCATCTAAATATACATTAATTAACCGCACTTATATATAAACATACCATAATAACCATGGTGTGCAGCAATAAATAAATTTATGTTTTAACCGGTATTTCAAAGGTTCTTCTCTCCTCCTTTCCCCTGGAAAATGATAGAATGGCGCCCAGTAATATTATTGCCATTGAAACGTATAATGAATAATGTATTCCTATCATAAAGGATGATGAAACACCACCAACAAGCTTTCCAACTCCGGCAAATACCTCAAATGCAACACTTCTGGGTACACTTAAACTTGCTATGGATATTGATATAACAAAGCTGCCAAGCATGCCTATATTAGCTAAAGTTCTTAAAAATCCGGATGACATTCCATAAAGCTCTTTGGGTGAATTTGCCATTACGGCACTGTTATTTGCAGGATAAAACATTGATGAGCCTGTGCCCGTAATTGCGGATGCGACCAGTATTATGTAAAGTGAAGAATTTACAGTTAATGTTGTATAAACTAAAATAGACCCGGCCATCATTAAAAGCCCTACGGTTGCAGGTATTCTTGAACCTATCCGGTCTGCAAGTTTTCCGAAGTATGGGCCCAAAACGCTGCCTATTAAATATCCTGGCAGCAATAATAATGCACTGTCAAATGGTGTTAACCCGCGGATTCCCTGCAGATACATTATGATTATAAAAACAACAGCCAGAAATCCTAAACTCTGGAAAAATGATGCAAATAACGAATATGATAGAATCTTTATTCTGAATACCTTTAATGGCAATAATGGCTTTTTAACCATTGTTTCGATGTATACAAAGAACATTATCATAATTATGCCAATTCCAATTAAAACCATATTAAATGTTCTTATTCCATATGTCGATATATCCACGGCTGCATATGATATCAGTATTAAGGCAGAACCAAGTGCTGCCATTCCAGGAATATCAAGCTTGTTCCTTACAGGCGTGCTCCTGTTAATGTATTTAATTCCATAATATATGGCAAATATGCCTATGGGCACATTTATGTAGAATATATACCTCCATCCTATAAACGTTGTAATTATTCCACCTAAAACTATTCCAAGCATTGCACCTGCATTATAGCCTACTGATGTATATCCATAAACCCTGCCACGCTTATTTGGCTGAAAGTTGTCTGCGATAATTGCGCCACTGTTTGACTGCACCATTGCAGTTCCAATGCCCTGTATTACCCTGAAGAAAATTAATTCATCAATATTTGCTGAGGCACCACATAGTGCAGAACCTATCGTAAATATGGAAATTCCTAAAATAAAAATGGTTTTTCTTGCAACAATGTCTCCAAGCCTTCCAAGCTGTGTTGTCCCAACTGCAATTACAAGTAAATAAATTAAAATAATCCATATTGAAGACGATAGCTGTGTTTTTAGATTATCTGTTATTGTTGGCAGTGCAAGCAGTACAATTGTGGAATCAACTGCCCCCATAAGGACTGAAAGCAGAAGTGAAATTATTAGCCTGGAATAATTATCCATAATTAAAAATTATATTATTGTATTAAAATATTTAGCAATAAACAAAATAGATTACCATTTAAAATATTATAGTTTCAATTCGGTTCAAGTAGATAATTTAAATATATTATAATTCTTACACTGTTATGGATGAAACCGGTAAAAAAACATTTAATGTATTTTTTGGCAGCAGCAATTACAATATAAATGAAAATACAGCAAAATTTATTGAAAAATTATTTGACATAAACTGGAATAATATAATATGGGACGGCAATGTAAATATTCCATATGCCGGTGTTGATGGTGAACTTCAAAAAATATTATTAAACTGCATTAATATTGAAAATATATCATTCGACCCAATGGACAGGCTAAAACATTCAATAGGGAAATCATCAATTGAAATATTGGATTCACGGCTGTCAGTTTTGCCCAAAATAGTTGATGCTGTTGTATATCCCGATTATAATGAGGTATATAATTTATTAAAAACATTAAAAAAAGAAAATATACATATTACTGTATATGGCGGCGGCACATCGGTTACCGGTGGCTTAATTTCAAAATACTCCGGCAATGGGAGAACTATTTCCATCGATACATCAAGGTTTAAAAAAATTGAATTAAATGATGGAATGGCCATATGTGGTTCAGGATTTACTGGCAGAGAACTGGAAGAAATATTAAATACAAAGGGCAAAACCATGGGAAATTTCCCGGAATCATTTAATTATTCAACCGTGGGCGGATGGATTTCAACAATGGAATCAGGGCAGGAGTCAAACCAGTATGGAGATATAGAAAACATGGTCTGTTCTGTAGAACTGGCAAGAAGCGACGGTTTATTTTCAGATCCGTATTTACCGAGATTTTCATCAGGCATTTCGGTAAAAGATGTTGCCATGGGTTCAGAAGGCAAATGCGGGATCATCCTAAATGCAGGCATAAAGGTACATGATTTGCCTGAAAAAAGGCATTATTATTCATATTTTTTTAAAAGCTTTAAAGATGGAGTAAAATCGATTAGGGAGATGCGAAAATTCCCTACAATATTGAGATTATCCGATGAAACTGAAACAGAATTCCTTTTTTTAAGCCAGGATAATTCTATGGTAAAAAATATTTTTGATAAATATTTATCATTAAGAAATGTAAATAAAGGTTCATTGCTAATTTTAATAAATAATAATAACGGATTTAAAAAACCTGTAAATGGTATATATTCCGGTAAAACAATTGCTAAAATATGGGAAAACACAAGATATGAAAGACCATATTTCGGGAATGTCCTGTGGAAGCATGGCCTTGTCCCGGATACACTGGAAACATCGGTTTCATGGGAAAATATAATAAAATTATATGATGAAGCCATTTTAACATTCAATAACAGCATAAAAAATCTGAATATAACAGGAATAATAATGTCACATATTTCACATTTTTATATTAATGGATGCGCAATTTATTTTACATTTATAATTAAAACTGATAAAACAGATGATTTAATAAAAATAAGGAAAAATATGGTAAATACATTTATCAGCAATGGTGGCTCAATAACGCACCATCATGGGTTAGGGAAATATTTTGAGGAATTTGCCGGCAACAATGCCATGTTTATAAACAGCTTAAGGGATGATGTATTTGACAAATAATAAATACAGGGAATTTTCATTGCATACACGCAATAATGATATTAAAAATATAGACAGTAAAACATTCGATGTTGCCATAATAGGCGGCGGCATAACCGGCAGTGGAATCGCCAATATACTGTCTGAGAATTCCATAAATGCAATATTAATTGAAAAAAATGATTTTGCATCAGGCACAAGCTCGGGGTCATCGAAATTAATACATGGCGGCTTAAGGTATCTATCCACTGGCCATATAATGCTTGTCCGTGAATTGATAAAAGAAAGGAATTACCTGCTAAAAAATGTAAACATTGTTAAAAAAATAAAATTTGATGTGCTTACAGGCAAAAGCCAGTGGAATAAACATGAAATAAAATTCGGGCTTTTTCTTTATTCAATGCTTGAAAATAAATTTAAGATGCCTGAATTTTCTAATGGAAATTATACAGAAAATATTGGAATAGACGGTTATTTTACATATGAGGATGCCATGACAGATGATTCTACAATGGTAATATATAATATTGCATCGGCATATAATAATGGTGTTTTATGCTTTAATTACTTGGAATTATTGGATTTTAAAAAAGATAATGATTACAGTGTTTTAATATGTTTTGATAAAATAAATAAAAAATATATTACAATAAAAGCGAGATTAATAATAAACTGCACAGGCCCCTGGGCAAACCGCGTAAATAAGGTTTTAAAATTGCCGGAAAACAGTGAAATGAAGCTAAGCAAAGGAATACATATAATTTTTAATAAAGATTATTTTAATATAAAAAATGCACTGGTATTCAGGTCCAGCATTGATAAAAGGCAGCTGTTTTTAATACCGCGTGACCATGTCTGCATACTGGGCACGACAGATAAATTTATAGATAACCCTGACGATTTTTCAATCAATGATAATGACATAGAATACCTGATCAACAGTACAAAAAAGATATTCACATTTATTGATAAAAAGGATATTATAGCATCATATTCCGGCATAAGGCCATTAATCGGAAAGGGATCTGACCCGGGCAAAATTTCACGTGATTTTAAAATAATTGATTATGGAAATATTATCACTGTTTTTGGCGGGAAGTTAACTGATTACCGTGTCGCTGCAAGAAAAGCCTTAAAAATTATAAAAAATAGGTTAAAAATAGATGTAAAAATTAGGAATATGCCATATATAAATTATTCAAGGCCAGATAAAGATCAGGTAGAATTTATAATAAGCCATGAATGCCCTGTATATGTTAATGACCTGCTGAGACGTAGGCTTCCTGTACTGATCTATGATCCGGGAAATGCTGAAAATTTTAAAAAGGAGAATATTGATAAATTGTCTAGGTTAGTAAGTGATTAAAATGAAAATTTACATTATTGTAAATCCACATGCTGGCAATGGTCGTGGAATATATTTATTGGACAGGTTAAAAAAATACATAAATGATTTCGATTTTATAATAAGGGAAACAAAAAAAAACAATGATGCATTTTTATATGCACTTGAAGCTTTAAAGGATAACTATGATTATATTGTATGCATAGGCGGTGATGGCACAATAAATGAAATATGCCAGGCTCTTGTTTGCAAAAGTCCTGTTTTAATAATTATCGATGCCGGCACCGGGTCAGATTTTGTTAGGTCCGCCGGAAGCATAAAGCCTGAAGATATAAAGGATGCAATATCAAAAAATAAAATATTAAAGGTTGATTCTGTACTTGTTAATTATGCTGGCAGAACAAGATATTTTGTAAATATAATGGAACTGGGCTACGGTGCAAATGTTATTGGCAGGGTAAATAAAAAATTGCACAGGAATAAAAACACAATAAGACTTGCAGTTATAGGTGAATTATTTAAATTAAGGGCATATAACCTTAAGATATCCATTAAAAATGAAATTATAGAAGGCAAATTTATAGATGTAATAATTGCAAACGGAAAATATTTTGGTGGCGGGATGCTTGCCTCAAAAAACTCAGTGCTGAATGACCATATTATGGAGATACATATGATAAAAGACATTTCAAAGCTGACACTTCTAATGAAATTTAGAAAATTGATAAATGGGACATATATTAATGACCATGATATAATAAATAAAACAGCGGAAAAAATAGAAATATCCGGTGATAGAATACCTGTGGAAATGGATGGCGAGGTCCTTTTTAGCACACCGGTTTCAATAGAGCTAATTCCGGAATCAATAAGTATACTCCTTATGCAGTAAATTTATTTGAATTTTACAGTATCCTATTATAAAAATTTAACATTGATTAACTTTATATTTGCATGAAATTTATATGAAAATTAAAAATTTCATTACCATCAATTATTTAAGCAACAATGGTATTACTTTGTAGGGCAAAGTAGTATGTGGGGCAAAGTAATTTTTACAGAAAAACCTAGGGATAATGTAGAAAATATATTCGATAGAACCAGTGAAATAAGTATGATAAAAAAAGTACTTGATACTGGAGACTGGTTAGCCATATTAGGTCCAAGGATGATCGGAAAAACAAGTATGGCAAAAGCTATTTTAAATGAATACAAAAATGATTATAACACATTATATATAGATTTAACAGGTATAAAAAATTCAGGAGATGCAATAAATAAAATATTTAATAATATGCCTAAAAATTTAATTGACAGATTTAAGGATGACTTTGAAATACGTGGAATAAATATAATGGGAAATTCAATAAAATTAAATAAAAAAATAAATAATACAGACGTTATGGAATCATTATTCAACTTACTGTCGCGGAAAAAAACAATGATAGTGCTTGATGAATTTCAGGAGTTATCCTTTGGGATTAACCATTTTATAAATATGCTGCATAATATAATGATGGAAAATAAAAATATAGTATTTATTTTTACAGGTTCATCCATAGGCCTTATGAAAACATTGCTGGAACAGAAGGGTAAAAATCCACTGGCAGGGAGGAATCCGGTAAAAGTGGTTCTTGAACCATGGGATCGCCAGACGGCAGTTGATTATTTAAAATCCGGATTAATTAACTGCAATGCCAATATAAATGAAACTGAAATTAATGAGGCAATAAATGAAATCGGAACAATAACCGGATGGTTAAATTTCTATGGCAGGAGAAGATGCATATATAATCATAATGATGCTTTGAATGAAAGCCTTGACGAAGCAGTAAAGGTTGCAAGGTATGAGTTGAACAATATAATAAATAAATCAGCATGGAAAAGAAAGGCTTTAAAAATGATGGCTTTTGGTTCAGGATATAATGAAATATTGAGTAAGACAAAAGTTTCCACATCAACATTAGCAAATTTTTTGCATAGGTTAGAGAAATTATATTTAATTAAAAATGACAACAGGACATATTATATTGTGGATAATATCTATAGAAAGGCAATAAAATAGTTATTATTTTAATTCAATATTTTTGCTGGTAATGCCTTTAATATTAAAATCATCCCTTAAAATTATACCATCCCGGAATGAATCAATAATAAACTTATCCTTTTTTATTAATTTTTTATTTAGTTCTTCCATATTCAATGGTATTATTTCATAACCCGGAGGGAAATCAATGTTCTTGAGCCGTTCCACCGGATTGCCTGAGAAATTCCCTATAATTAGTATATCAATATCACTCCATAAATTAAAATCGCCCCTGGAGTATGAGCCTATTAGAATAGCAGAACATTTAAATTTTAATGATGAAGCATATTTTTTTGTATCGTTAATTACTTTATTTCTTTCCTTCATTCTTTTTTCAATGATTTCCATTTTGATTTTACCCCTTCTAATATTGATTCCGCAGCCTCTATTGCGTTCTGTGAATCGCTCTGGTTATAATAATCATCCGGTACCCCCTCACTCCATGCATCCGCGTATCTTGTTGGTATATAATATTTATCAATAATCATGGCAGTATTTATGATATTTTTATTAAATCCTGCATTTTTCAATAGAAGTGAAACGGCATGGCCGAAGGTATTCATACCTATGCCACGTAGATATGCCTTTACAGCATATTCCGATGCCTGCTGTGCCTTAAAGCATGCCCAGCTATAAAATCCTGATGATGAATCGTTAATTGCTGATTCCAATGTCCTTTCGGCGTGTTTCATCCACCGGTCATATTCATCGTTATCAAAAAAATCAACCATTTTACTTCGTAAGCTATATTATGTTTAATTAATAAAATTTTTGTTTTAAATTGAATATCTTTTATTATATTGTTAAATTTTATAATTTATTTTATATTGAACTGCCCCATTTAAATAGACCCACTTTTTAACTTATTTTAAGAGGCTTTTCCATCACCTGTTTATTTATATGTACTATAATTTCTTTTAACCTGTTTAAATATCTCCTGATAATATATAACATTAAAATGGAAAACAATTTGAGGAATATAATGAAAACGGTCATTTGATAAAACTTATGGCATCATAATATTACTAATAAAAAATATAATGTTAATAATATTAAAATTTTGTATTTATATAATAAACTTAGAATTTAAATATATGTATATTATCAAACCTCATGTTAAAAAATGAAGTACCTACAATAGAGGTTGATAATCGATTCAACATGAAAAATTCTTTTATACGTGGCTTCCCAATGATTTTAATTCCGCCGGTAATACTTGCATTGATATTATATATACATAATTTTTATTTTCTTGAATATTTCCATGTTGTTGCAGGTTCGATGTGGACTGGAATGGATCTTGTCCTCGGATTATTTTTTTCGTATGTAATGAAAGGATTAAATAATTTTGAAAGGACAAAAATTTCAATGCGTCTAACACCAACAATGCTGTATTTTATGCCTGCAATATCCTCAGTTACAATCACAGCAGGCATTTATACAGCACTAGCAATGAAAATACCATTTTCATCAATATATATTATCGTAGCACTTGTTATTGCGTTTATCCTTTTTATTGAGGGAATAGGCATATTTCTTCCTAATGAATTAAGGGTCTATATGGAAATCATAAGTGGTGCCAAAAATACGGAAAAGATTGTAAAGCTAACGATGTTTAACCTTAGACTATCTCTGATACAGGTGATATTTCAAATTGCAATAATACTGATGATGGCACATTTTGCAGTGGGGGTGAATTTTTGAATATAAATAGAAATGTTTACCATGAAAGGAGAACAGGCATTATTTCGTTTATGGTGCCGTTTATTGCTTTCATAATGGCTATCTCAACTCCTGGAATTTTAGTGCTTGATTATATACATGTACTTTTAGGTGCCCTATGGACTGGAGTTGATGTATTTCTTGGCCTGATATTTTTAATAGTGCTTTCTGGAATGGAGAACGATATAAAATCCGATATAGCATTTAAATTAATCCCAATGACATTATTTTTTGTGCCCACAGTATCAATTCTTACGCCACTACTGGGATTTATACTATCATTGCGGGAAAACATATTTACATTAAATTATATATTTATACTAATTATTATTATTTCCATTATATTGGTTCTATTAACATTTTTAATTATTGTGCCTGCATCATATAAAATTTATAGTGGATTCAAAAATAATAATGCAAATGAAAGCAGCAATGGCAATTCATTAATGCTGATTGCCAAAACCGCAACTGTCCAGATGGTTTTGCAGGTCGCAATTATAAGCTTAATGGCATATCTTGTTGTTTATCAATGAAATGATTTATTTATAACTTTTTAAATTCCATTAATTTGCCATCGCTGTAAGTCCTGTAATAATATTTAAACTCATCATTAACTGATTTTGCTGTGCATGTCCTACCTTTGCTGTAATTACCATTTAATTCTATGTAGTCTATTTTATTCCAGCCTGTTTCTTTTTTAACGGTTTTAACCATATTTTCAAGTATATCTGCGCATATATTGCAACAGAAAAACATCTTTTCTCCCTCTATCTCCCTGTAATATTCACCCCATGTTGCATTGCACAGGGCACATCCCTCAGTATTGTTTGTTTTCAATCATCTCGCCCCTTTCTATTCTTGCTTCAAGATATTTATAAAAAACATATGTTGATGACAGATAAGCATCCTGCATATCCTCAACATTGTACTTATTGCTATATTTTTCTATAAGGTCCAATGCCCCAAATGAATGTGCATCATCACTTTTATAGCCTTCCATTAAAAACTCCCTTACACTTTCTGGCACATTTTTATTATTAAAAGCGTCATAGTTAAAATAATCATATATTGCGCCATAGGGTCTTAAAACCCGGTTTGCAATAAGTTCAAGGGAATGCATTGCAGCCATTGTTTCGATCCATTGCCCTTTCTCTGCAAGTTCCCTCCAGCGTTTTATTGCATCCTCAGTATTCTTTAATGGGACTGTTTTCATTATTTTATTCCTGCTTATTCCATATGACTCTGCCATTTCGAGCAAAAGTTCTATGTGTGCTTTTTTGTTATTACCGAAGTATTCGGTAGTCATATTCTCCAGTTCATACCTCTGTATATATATATAATCTGTTTTTGATATTACCGCAGAACATGACCTTACCCACTGCTTCAGGAAAAAGTAATGTTCAACTGCATACCCCTCCATTATATACTTATTGTATTCCTGCATTTTTAATATGAATGGGTGAGGGTTTTCACCACGATATTCTCTAACAAATCTATCAATTATCCATGATTTTATTCCTGCATTCCTTAAATCATAGAAATCTTTGAATAAAATTATTAACTTATCTTTATTAACACTTGTTTTTGTAATATTCCTGTTTAACCACATCACGTGCAACGGTTCGCTGGAATTAGCCATGTCTATAAAATGATCTGAAAGTGACAGAAAATCATTATTATCGAATTTTATATTGCATACTGGACATAATGCCATAAATGAATATGTACTATAAAATATATAATTATTTATTAGCGGAATTAAATAATGCATTTCATAATTTAAACGCTATCGTATAATTATAATAATGTTATATAAAGAAATGTTATCAGTTGCAGGAAATATATAGGGCAAATTGCCCATGCAATTATAATTTCAATAATTCTCAGAATCATACTTTTTCATCTGTATTTATCACATGTAATCTTAACGTTGATGAGATAATAGCATCACCGTTGTTTAATTTAACCTTATATATCGTTGTATTCAAACTTTTATTATTATAATAATTTAAATAATATAATAATATTTCATTATTTATCTCTGATATTGACAATATAAGCAGACTCAATGACAATCCTGTATAATATTCATTAAATCATATATATTCTATGCCGTATTTTGAAATGTAATTTGCCATACCTATAGTTTTGCATTAAACGTAAAATTAATATATCAATACAGGAAATCCTATAACGAGTATAATAACATGAATAATAAATACTAATGCAATATTGCGCTCAATATATGCTATTATAATTGCTATTCAGGTAATTTACATGCACAATAGCAATATTATTTAGTCGATGTGGAATTAAACAGATAGGGAATATTAAAAATAGGAGGCACAATTAAGGAAATAAAGCATTAGTGGTAAAAAGTGGTCGGAATAAAAATAGTTTATATTGGAGCCGGAAGTGCGGCATGGGCATTAAAAATTGTACGGGATTTAGTGGTAACAAAAAAATTGTAGAAGTAATAATATTTAAGAAATATATAAAAAAATTTAAAACTTATTTGCATTGATAAACAATAACATAATATATTAAAAGTATAAATGGTTATTATAATATTTAACTATACAGAGTATAGTTGCCTGATAGTATAAATTAAAATATATCATTGGTATAAACCGTGCATGCAAAGATACTGGAAATTTACTATTGCTTCGGTTATAGGGGTAACATTATTTGCCTTTGATTTTGAATTGTTTTTAGCAAGCATACCAGGTTTAATGGCACTGTTCCATTTTAATTTAAACGATATAAATATTATTGATGATACATCCTTTGCAATATCGGCACTGGCAGCATTCACATTCGGGCCTTTGGCTGATAAATATGGCAGAAAAATATTATTTATGGTAACAATTTTAATATATTCAATAGGTTCATTTTTTTCAGCATTGTCTGTTTCTGTTTTAGATTTTACTTTCTCAAGGAGCGTTGTTTCTATTGGCACTGGACCTGATGAACCATTGGGATTTACACTGACAGCCGAAACCGCACCGCATTTAAAACGTGGAAGGCAGATGCTTATTGTTTCCCTGGGCTTTCCATTAGGCCAGACACTGGGTGCCTTTACAGTATATATGTTTACACTGCATTCAACATACCTACCATATGTATTTTTTATCGGGCTTTTGCCTGCACTTTCATTATTATATCTTAGAAAGGGTTTGCCTGAAACGGACAGATTCAAAGATATGGAAAAGGCCAGGGAGGAATTAAAAGAAAATCAGAAGGAAATAAAAACGGAGTATAAAATTAATACAAAGGAATTAAAGAAAGCATCGTATAAACAGTTATTTGATACGGACTTAAGAAGAAAAAGCATTTTAATTGCAATATATACAGCTATTTTAACTGGCACATCAACGATATTGCTAGTATCGCTACCAATATATTATTTGGAGGTAAAACACATTTCATTTATTGATACATTGACATATGAGTTTATTTCTTTTGGCATATCCGCAGTAGGATATACAATAGTTGCATTTTCCGGAAATAAAATTGGAAGGAGGAATATTGTTCTAATATTTATGTCTTTAACCTTCATATCAATGTTTGGCATAATACTTGCAACGGGAATATATGTTTTGGTTTTCAATATACTGTTTACATTATTCTTATTATCACAGTATGCAGCATGGCCTTTCTACGTTAATGAAATGTATCCTACAAGGGTAAGGGCATCAGCAAGTACATTTGCATATGGCTTTGAATGGCTTGGAAACATAATATTCCCAACCTTGATATTATCTATTGTTTCCGTTACAGGCGACTGGACACTTGGCATTGTCTCAATAATGATGGTACCTGCATTAATATCAATCCTTGTCACATCATTGCTGCCCAGGGACCACCCAACAGCCGTGCTAGAGGAAAATGCAATATAAATTTTATTATAATTATATAAATAAATATTATATTTGACCATTAATCCATAGTAATCTAATTTTAATTATATCATTTATATCAGGTACATATTCCATAACTATATTTTAGAATTTTCATGATAAATTCATTTTTATCAAATTTTATATTATAAAAATTAAGTTTTTTATTGATTAAATCAGGATCAAAATTTACCTTTTTAATAGAAATTAAATAATATAAATCATAAATATCCATGGTTTTTTCTTGTATATATTGCCCTTACATTTTTGGCCGAAACTTCATCTAAATCCATTTCAGATAATATTCTTACAGGCAGGTTATATTAATGAAAATTAAAATTTAATGCAAGAGGCTTTTTAACAATTTTTCCCAAAAATCCATATGCATCATATGTAGTCAGTGATAACAGGATTTACATATAGAAAATATTGGCAGTGAGTATATAATGCGCTTTGTGTTATAGCGAAAATTGTTATTTTAATGTTTATTTTATATTGATAAGGATAGAAAAATATAAGCCAGAAATAAATAAAAATTTAAATTATAAAGATAAATGGTATAACAAATAATGTGGCCATGATAGATAATATAGCCATTATTATTTTATTTTTTAATATATCCTCCTTGACCCTATTCACTGAATATACATCAAAACCATTTGAAAAGTATGCCGACATTATAATTAATGATATGCCTGCAATTAGAATAAAGAAAGCTACATAAATAATGGACAGCAGAGTAGCAAAGAACAGTGAATACAGGAATAATAGAGCTGAAAAAAGGAAAAGAAAAACTCCTATATACAGACAAAATTTAAATTCTTCTATCCGGTCAATTTTTTTTATTTGATCACCCCATTGAGTAGCATATATTTATGTCACACAATGTCATAATATAATATAATATAATGTGTTTATAAATTTTTTGTTTAGTATAAAAAATTAATTTAAAATATTATTATTTTGATTCATTCTGGTTTAAACTGATTTATTGCATCCACCAAATTATTTAGTTCCATCAATGCCTGTGAACCATACATCAAAACTGTTACATAGCCTACTTCCATTAATTCTTCTCTTGTGGCACCTGCCCTTAATGCAGCATTGACATGGTATGATATGCACCATTCACACCTTGAAGCTATACTCAATGACACTGCTATCAATCCCTTTGTTTTCTCATCCAGTGATCCACCTGACATTGCGCTTCCCATAAATGTCATGAATGATGACTGGAATTTTGAATCGTCATTGCCGACCTCTTTTATTATTTTATTTACTTCATTTAATTTCTGTTTTGCATCCATAATACCACTATGCATTAATTGCAATATACAATAATATTATTACTAAAAGTGCAAAAAATGCACCATAAAAAAGCATTAAATATTATAAATATAAATTATAATAAAATTAAATATACAATTAACGTTTTGTATTGCCAAAATAACCCTTGATTTTTGATGATATTGAGGAGGCTGTATACTCCATAATCGATAGTGCCGATACAGGAGTAAGTTTTGCAGGATTCAGAACCCTGAACCAGTAATTTTCATTTACATGTTCTACAATATGCTTTGATTCGTAAGCTATGATAAGTTCTGAGAATACATCCTTATAAAATTTAAATGGCTCATATACAACTGGCTGTACATATTTAAAATTTAAATGCTCTACATATTTTCTTGCTATTTCAACATGTGCATATATTTTTGAAAAATCTGGAAAATATGATGAACTGTAAATTCTTAAATGAAGTTCCCATGGGGCCTTAATTATTTTTGATATGCCGTATTCTTCACCCTTATCAAAACTTGGTATTGCATTTTTAAAACCTGCATGGTTTTTTAAGTAATTTACTATTGCATCTGTCTTATTCTCTGGTATAAGTAATGAGAATGATTCTTCGTCTTTTGCTTTTTCCTTAGGAATACTCAAATTTACATTGTTTGATAAACGGATATTTTTTGGGAAAAGTAAATATGTCATAAAGGTACATTGTTTTGTACAATTAAATTTTTCCTTTTTGATAAATAAATTTATGAATAAATTTATTATTTAATTACATATAATCTTATATGGATTATCAAAATTATATAAACGAGGGCATAAATGCAAGAAAAAATATTGATATAAAAAAAATAGGTAAAATTGCATCTGATATAGTTAGCACATTCGAAAACAATGGCAAATTAATAGTTTTTGGAAACGGTGGATCTGCAGCAGATTCACAGCATTTTGTTGCGGAACTTACAGGCCATTTTATGAAAGAAAGAAAACCTTTGCCCGCAATTGCATTGACAACAAATACATCATCACTAACAGCAATAGGCAATGACTATTCATATGATGAAATATTCTCAAGGCAGGTTCAGGCATTATGCAATAAAAATGATTATGTGGTTGGAATAAGCACATCAGGCAATTCTAAAAATGTTATAAATGCAATGAAAGAGGCAAAAAAAATCGGGGCACATACATTAGGCATGTCAGGAGGAAATGGCGGAATGCTAAAAGGCATATGTGATGATTTATTCCTTGCGGATTCAGATAAAACATCTATTATACAGGAAGTACACATAACAGCAATACATATGATATGTTATATAATTGACGAACATTACTGAATAATATTGTATAAACTCTTATTGATTTTACCATACGTGGACATGAAAGTATGCATTAAATATAGTTTTAATAAATGTTAATGATATATATAAATTAATATTAAATTTAAAACCTGCCACAATATTAAAGCATAATAAGTTAAAAAATTTTTAATACAATTTATCAATTTCGTATAATGGAAAAGGAATATAAGGATTATTTGCTTGAATCCATATTTGATTTTTTTCAATATCCTGAAAAAACAGATAGATTTATTTTAAGTAAAATTATGGATTCTATAGATTATAGTGGCAATGAAATAACATTCAATAGAAGCAAATTCAATGTCGATGTTAATAATGCAAATAAAAAAATACTGGGTTTTTTCCTTGCAAATTTACCGATGTTTATAGTGGGAAACAGGGCAAAAAGGGATGATTTAACATTAAAATTAACAAAATTGCAGGAAGATACATATGAATTAATAAATTTAAATAAATTTAATGAAATAGCAACACTGGAAATGTATTTATTATTGGAAATGGGATTGCGCTGTGCATATTCAAAATGGCTTGGAGAAAAAATCGTGATATCCAGGTATGGCGAAAATGATATTATATTAAATAATTACAACTATAGGAGATTAAAATTGTATATAAGACTAAATAAAATAGGCTATTATGACATAAAGGTTAACGGTGAGCCGTTCCCAAATTCTGAAAATTCATTACTGCACTGGGCAGAAAAATTTTTAGATAAAAATTCAAGCCTGCTATTCAGATTAGCATTGAATGTTAGAAACCTGCTTGCCCATGGAGAGAATGAGTGGGAACTCTTCCCCGTGAAAAATAGCGTTGACAGTGCATCATTTACTGTTGGAAAACTTATGGATAGATGTGCCACAAATAAAAATTAAAAAGTTTATAATAAAAAAATATATTAGTTTTTAAATTTAATTTTTAGGCATGAAAGCAGAAATTCTTGTTTTTACATTTTCTGGTGCTTTTCCCAGTGCTGTGCTTATCATTTTCATATCCCTTGATTTTATATCATCAGGCAATTCTGAATTTGCCTTCATTCTTATTGCCACGAATGCCTTTAACTGATCATCGGGCAATGATGCTGATATCCCAAGATTTGTCAGGCACAGGTCTATATATTCATTATCTGTTGCTTCCTTCATATCCTTTATCATTTCTTCCAATGCTTTTAATTGCTTTTCTTCTTTCTCCTTTAAAATCTTTCCAAATACTTTTGACATTTCTTCCTTTCTTTTTTCTTCATCCATTTTTGCTATTTTAACTACGTTTGTCATGTTTATCATTTTATAATTATACTTCTTCTCAAATACTTTTTGGTAAACATTGATAAAAATTATATATAGATATTTAAATTTAGAATAATTATAAAACAAATTAAATTATTAAAAAATAATATAAAAAAATAAAAAGTATTTTATATTATATTTATTTATATTTAATAATGAAAATTGCTGGCTTAATATCAGAGGATGTAAAAGAAAAGGACATAATATCTAATTATACATGGTATAATAAGGAAAAAGGATTGATATCATGGAATTTTGAAAATCCAAATAATAAGGAATTGTCATTTATATTAATACGTGGCATAAATGAGAACAATGAAGTATTAAATATATATCCCTTTGGAGATGCTTTTTATCCACTTTATTATTATGATTTTAAGGTAGAATTTGCTACCAGGCCTGTAGCATTAAAAAATATATCAGTTAAAAGTAATTCAGCACCTTTAGCAATTATAGAAAATGAGGATGGCACACTTTTTGTGGCATTTTTATATACACTAAACCCTATGGAGAAATATTCTATGCTTGAGGGGGGCTGGAATAATATTGAACCGGGGGGCATAGAAACCATAGTGGCTAATTTTAAGGATGTAAATGAATTTTCAATAGAATATGACAAAAGCCAGTGCTCATTATATAATAAGGAAGCTGGTACAGATTATCAATGCCCTCCTGATCCATTTACTGTAAAATCTGGTGTCTTTAATATAAATAAAAACATAAAACCATTGTTCAATGACAAAATAACAATTATGAATGAATGCAGTAAAATGCTAAAAGAAGCAATGGAAACAAATAATTATGAACTTTATTACCAATCAATATTATGCCTTTTAGATCATTATAGATATTAATGAACAAAAACCAATATAATTCTATAAAAAACAATAAAATAGATAAACAGGTATGTTAAATATTTTATTATTTTAAATTGAATAACGTTGTAATGGTAATAAACAGTAAAATCCTTTATATCATCAATATTGCCCTTAAAAATAATCTTATTAAAATGGTATAGGTTAACCTCATTATTAATTATATTAATCATATTTATTGAATAGTATACCTTTTTATCAATATATATATCATAGAAACCTTTTAAAACAAATATTTTAGAATTTGACCTGTTATATAAAAATGAAATATAGGGTTTTAGCCCAGTTTCGATTTCTACCATAAATTTATATGATTTCGTTATTTATAACATTTTCTATTTTACATTATTACTGATTATTATTTTTTACATTGAATGATTCTCCTTTATAATAACGGTCGTGTAATCTTTTCATAATAAAATTTATTAATTCATCTTTATCTTTAATTTTTAATGTACTTTTAGAACTGTCAAGATTATTTTCGCTTATTATAGTCTTTAATGTTTTTATACTTTCTTTTTTTAATTTTTTCAATAATTCGTTATCATTTAAATCATATAGCTTAATTTTTTCATTAGGTTTCTTTTTAATAATTTTATCATCAGCATCCTTTATTTTTATTTCTATTTTTAAATTGTTTATTAATTCCGGATTTTTTTCTATTTTACCTGCAATATACCTTAATAATTTTGATAGCTCATAGGCTTTTTCCTTATTCGACATACGACATTATCTCCTTAGTAAGTTCATCATATTTATTATATAAATCATAACCATATTTCTGGCCCAAGGTATTAACTCTTGAGTTAAATTCTGCGGCCTCTGATATTTTAATGCTTAATGGTATATATGTATTGAAAATCCTTGGATAATCCGCCTTTCGTTCCTTATATTTTAATGAATCAATGATTGAGTTGTGCAGCCTGTTGTTTGACCTGAACATAGAAATTATTATGCCAAGTGGCTTTATATCTATATTTGCATCAATTTTAAAATTTTCAATCCTGCTTAATATCTGCGGTATGCCATATGTTGATAATATATCTGGAACTGTTGGTATTAAATAATAATCTGAAATATAAATTCCTGACAATGTTATCAACCCTAAATTTGGTGGGCAATCTATCATTACATAATCATAATTTTTGATGGTTTCATTCAATGCCTCCTTTAATATTGTTATCGGCGTTTTTATAAAATAACCAGAATTTGATACAAGAGGCAATTTATCCTGTATATCAATTAACCTTAAACTTGATGGCAGCAGATCCAGATTTTTTATTCCTGAATTTACATTTGAAACATTCTTTACTATAGAATTGTTAATATTGAATAGTTCTGTATTATATACCTTGTCACTGAAAAGTTGGAATATTGTATTTCCCTTTTTATCCATCTCAAGCCATTTGGTTTCATCCATTAAGGATACCGTGGCATTGGTCTGCGGATCAAGATCAATAATTAAAACCTTTTTATTATAATTATTTGCAAGTATTTCCGATAATGCTATTGTTGTCTGTGTTTTTCCAACGCCTCCCTTAAGATTTATTGTGCTAATTATATGTACCATTTTATATTGAATGCAAATTTATATATAAATTATTTTAAAATAATGTAAATAAAGTATAATAGCAATAAATATTAATATATAGTGAAAATAGGCCATAATTGATATATAGACCGGACAATATAAGGTGAATGCTGTGAATGCTGCTGATAAAAAAATAGAAATACGGCACATGATTTTAAGCGACTGGAATGATATTAGCAGAATATATAATGATGGAATTAAAACCGGAATTGCAACATTTGAAACAGAAGTTCCAGACCGGGAAGCATGGGATAAAAACCATATTAAAGAATGTAGGCTTGTAGCTATTTATGGCGATGTCTTATCAGGATGGTGTGCTTTAAGCCATGTTTCCAGCAGGCCCGTATATTCAGGAGTTGCCGAATTAAGCATATATATAGGAACAAATTATAGGGGAAAGGGTATCGGGGGCTCCTTGATGGATGAGCTTATCAATGAAAGTTGGCAGTGTAACATATGGACACTTCAATCCATAATTTTCCCGGAGAATAAGGCAAGTTTAATGCTGCATAAAAAATATGGTTTTAGAATAGTTGGAACAAGGGAAAAAATAGCCAAGATAAATAATATATGGCATGATACATTATTGCTTGAACGCAGAAGCAACATAATATAATATTAAAAAATCCGGTTTTTTGGCATAGTATTATATAGCATAACCTTTGAATAGACATAATTCTATAATGAAAATTGATAATTCAAAAGAAATTTTTAAACAGGCATTGTGTAAAGATTATACTATAAAAATTCTGTATTGTCCGTTATGCGTTGCAGAAAAGCGTTTATTTTTACACAGGATAACTGGCGTGAGCAAATAGGTTAAACTTATATCATAGCATATAAAATAAAAATGGTTTAAATCATAAATAGTATGAGCCCGCCGGTATTAGTACGCTATTGCGTATGAAAAATATTAATAAGGTATACGTATTATATTATACATGGCAAGGAAGGAAAAATATCAAGAAATTAGAAAAAATAAGGAAATTGCAAGGTGGTATAAGGAATTAAGAAGAGGTTCTGAAACAACTGCAAAAGTGTATTTGAGAAGATTAGGTTTATTTTGCACTTCCATCGGGGTTGATCCTTTCAAATTGTTGAAAATGAAGGATAGGCAGTTAATTGACATGCTTAGGGATTATATATCAGACATGGAGGATAAAAATTATGCAGGAGGCTATATCAAAGGCAATATTAAAGCCGTTAAATCATGGCTTTCATTTAACGGCATAAAACTATCAATGAATTTAAAAGTAAAGGACAGTGATTCAACTCCCACTCTGGAGGGGAAGCAGATATTTTCACAGGAAGATCTTAGAAAGGTATTAAATGCATCTGATCCAAGGGGAAGGGTGGCAATTGGCATGGTTGCCTTTTCTGGAATAAGAATACAGAGCCTTGGCAATGAATCTGGAACTGATGGGATAAGACTTAATGATATAGAGGGATTAATAATAGATCGCAATGGTGTGAAATTTGAGAAAATACCTGCCAAGATTACGATCAGGAAAACAATATCTAAAAAGAGAAATGAATATTTTACTTTTCTTGGTCAGGAAGGATGCAATTATATTGCCTTGTATTTAAATGAAAGGATTAATCAAGGTGAAGAACTAAATGAGAATTCACCACTCCTGACCTATTCCAAATTAGCCTTAAGGCATAATGGATTTATATCAAGGACTAAGGTATCTGAGCTTATTAGAAAGGCAATAAGAACTGCGGGATATGATAACAGACCATACGATCTTAGACCTTATTTTGCTTCCAGACTGCTGAGGGCACAGGATGAGAGGCTTATTACACGTGATTACAGAACCTTTTTTATGGGGCACAAAGGTGATATAGAGCATACTTATACAACTGAAAGGTTGCTATCCTCTGATATGGTTGAATCCATGAGGTCTGCTTATCTTAAATCCACCAAATACCTTGAAACCGAGAGGAAGGGCATGACCGAAGATGAGATAGAAGTTAAATTTAGAACACAGCTTTTAATGATGGCAGGTTTTAGTGATGAGGAAATTACTAAAAACAAGCTTCTTGATCTGAATGCCGATGAAATAACCAAGATGGCACGTGATAAATTGTTTGGTGCCAAGCAAATAGATATAACTGCCCAGATTGAAAAGGACAAGGATGAATTGGGCAAAACGCATAAACAGAAGGTAATACCTATTGATCAGGTTGAGGAATACATAAACGCAGGTTTTACTGTTAAAATGGCACTGGGCAATGATCGTGTTATCGTGGAATATTCTTAATGTTGATCCAGCTCATAATTTATACCATTGCTATATTGAATAAGCCTTAAATCGCAAGTTTGGAGGCTTATTTTTTTTATTATAATATAAATTTATCAGCATTTTTTTCATACATCTTGAGGTATTCCATTACAGTGTCAAAATCCTGAAGATGCATATAGGTTAAGACACCATTATCATCCATATTTTTATTTATAAAATCCATTTGTTCAGCCTCTTCTTCCACATCCAGAGCATTGATAACATTAAACCTCCTCCCCATCTGTTCTATTGCCATTTTTTTAGCCTTTTCAGACAGCACATTAAAATTTACTGATTGCCTGAACCCCTGAATCCACAATTCCCTGTATTTTTTCCTTACCTGATCCATATCAATGCTTAAAATTACACTTTTTATGGTATATTTATTAATTTTTATCCCTTTGGGATTGGATTCAAGCATCTTTATCCTCCCTATTGTATTGTATTCTTCATGTAGAATCCCTGAATCTCTAAGGAAATCAAGAGCTTTGTAAACCGATTGCCTTGTTAGTGGTCTCAGTTTTCCATCCTTACCTGAAAATTTTAGCCATTCTGGAATAGCATCCTGCCTTTTTCCCATCATTAAATCCAGAATATCCTTTCTTGTAAGTGTTGGATTTGCCAATAACAATGATACCAATGTCTCAACGGTTTTAAGTTTTTCACGTCTTCCCTGACTACTCATTGTTTAACATATGTTTAACACTTATATATATTTATTCATATGTAAGCATTTTAATGCGAATAAATACATTAGTATATTTCTGTTAAAGATTTGATGACAATGAGTCAAGAGAAGATGTTTTGGAAGTGTAACGTACGTAAACTCTCTGGGAGCATGTATATCGTGCTTCCAAAAGATTACATGCGTGCAAAAGGTATAGAGAAGGACGATATCGCGATTTTCGAACTCAAAAGAAATGGTTTGTTACTGACATTCAGGAAGCCAGTGGCACCATCAGAAGAGGAGGCCTGGAATCAATGATAGATTTAAAACCACTTCGAGAAATTGCAAAAAATGACGAGAAATTAAAAGCCATAATAATGTCAGAACCATCACAGATGACAGAGGCAGAGTTTTTAGCGAAGTTTTCTTTATTGTGGAACCTGGCAAAAGAAAAGAGGTGAAAAAAAAATGTATAAAAATAACAATGTTGTGGATAACAACAAGAACAATAAGGATTTAAAAGTATTTAAAGATAATGAAAGCAATAAAGTTCAAAAGCCCTTGCGATATGGCACAGATGATCTAAATAAAACTTTATTAAATAAAAACCTTAAAATTACATTAATCAACGGGCGTGAAATAACAGGGATTCTGAGTAATCTTGGCATGTACGATCTGACCATAAAGACAAAGACAAATCAGGTTTTTAATGGGAATATAACCAGAGAAGTAGAGAAGCCCATAATAGTTTTAAAATCAGCGATTGCAACAGTGGAGGTGGTATAAAATGGCAGAAGATAAAAAAGATATAAAAAATATCAAAGATGGCAAACCAGATATAAAGCCAGACAATGATGTGCTTGATGATCTCTTTAAACTTTCTGATGAAGAAAAGATAAGGTTGGCTGATGAAAAGAAAAAAACAGCAGATGCCAAAAAGAAGGCTGATGAAATTTTGAAAAAATATCCACACCCAGAACCTCTTAAACACCAAAAACCACCAGTGAAAAAACCAGTACCAAATGATGACCTAAAAAGTGATAATGAAGTTGAATCAATCTACAAGAAATTGATAAGGGATTCATTAAAAAAGTTGGATAGCCTTAATGCTGACATGGCTACTATATTAAACGGGGAGGGATTCTCCAGAGATGATGGTGTGATGGCTGTGATTTTGCTGAATAAAGAAGATTGGAATGAAGCAGAAGTGTCAGAGGCTTTTGAAATTGCCAAACATTATTCAAAAACCCAGCTAAAAAATGAATGGGGAGAGATAATAAAATTGCACAAAAAAATAAATATCAAAAATATAAACAATGAAATAAACAATGAAATAGACAAAGGTTTATGGGTACCAATAAAATGGGTGAATAATCAGCCGGCAGTATACGCTGGGTGGGAACAAGAGAATCCTTACAATTTAAGTATTGTTGAAAACACCTACGGCATAAAATATATAAAAACAAAAATAACATTGAAAAATCAGGATGGTGAACCTATTCAGGATAAAATAAAACGGCTTAAAATTGATGGCGTGGATATGATTGAATTTAATGGTGAGGTCTTTAATAAATCTGAATTTGTGAATATAACTGTCTATCCGGGCAATGTTAATTTATTCACTGAATGCCTTAATGCCCTTCCTATCGAAGAGGGAGAATACAAAGAACCCAAATTTTATATTGAGGATGAAATAATTAAATTCCCAGATAAATGTTATGCCAGAAGGGATGTGGATTATCAGAAAGTCCTGATAAGTGGTTTAAATATCGGGCAAATGGATTTCAATGTTTATAAAGAAGGCATTGATTTGCTGACACCCAAGCAATTAACACTATATTATGGCATTATCGGTGCAAATATAATAAACGTGATAGGATTTGAAGATTATCTTGTAACAATTGATGCCATTGGAGAATCCGATACTGGCAAGAGTTTCACCATTGATATGGCTCTGGCAATGGATTATGGCATATTCAGGGCAAAGATGAACGATGATGCATTAAAAAGCTCATTTAGGCACCATGCAATTGCAAATGCAACAAATCTCCCCATATACATTGAAGAAGCACTGCTTGATGAGAGATCCATGTCAAGATTAAAATCCACTGGAAAGAACATAAGGGGCAATATGGATAAATCTTTAACAAATTACGATGTTCTTGCAACCTTTATATTCTCCAGAAACACCGAATCAAAGGATATAAAAGATATTGACGCAATGGAGAAAAAAGCACAGGATAAAAGGATTTATAAGTTTGTATTTGATAAAAATGATGTCATAGATAAGGTAACACAGGATAAGGGCAAAGAATTTATAAACAGAATCAAGAGCATGGCAGGAGGAATGCTATATGATAAATTAAAAAAGAAAAACATTAATGACATTGTTAAAAAATACAGGGAATTAAAACGCAAAGAGGATGATGGCAGAAAAGTTGTTTCACTGCTTGGTGCGTGGATTGAGGATAATCCTGACTTTATTCCTGTGGTTTCTAAAATAGAAGTGCCTGAAATTATCGATGAATTCTTTGCAAAGATGTTAAGCCTCCATTATAACAAAGAAGATGCAATGCATTCTTCTGATGGTTATAAAAATTTATCTTACGAGGATAAAGAAATGCAGAGTGAATTTAAAATTGAGGAGGATAATAAAGACAATAAAAAGTGGATCTTCCAGATAACTGTGGCTGGATTTAACTTTATAAAAAAAGGGCTGGGCATAAACCAGAGTGCGAGAAACTTTGCAGATGGGAATGGATTCGTATATAAAACCACATATATTGAAGGGAATAGAAATATGGGAATTGAGGGTTCTTTGCCAGATAAATACGCAGAAATGCTAAATGAAAAAGAGACTGAAAAGGAAACTAAAACCAAGACTAAAACTGAGAAAACCGAGAATAATGTTAATATTTGGACTGGGAATGTCCCATCACCAGAAGATCTTGGATTATAATTTTATTTTTTTTTAATTATTTTTAACTATTTAACCATCGATGGTTAAAAAATAGTTAAAGTTTGGAGCCAGTGTTTTAAAGGCTCACCATCGTTTTTAACTATTTAACCATCTTTTTTGCCCCCCTATAAGAAATATTTTTTTTATTTTGATTTTTATTTTGTTTTTATTTTTTAAATTATTTTTTTGTATAGGGAGAATTCATGGTTAAATAGTTAAAACTTGAAATATATAATAGAGAAGTAGTGTTTTAAAGGATTTTCTCTTTAACTATTTTTTAACTATTCTTTAACTATTTTTAACTATTTTTATAAAAAGTAATTATGTAATTATTGATAATTACAAAATAATTACTCTTTTAAGCCAGTGTTTTAAAGGGTTTGCATTAAAAGTAATTATGTAATTATTTTTTTCATCATCCTTATACAAAAAAAAATATTTTTTTGAATTTTATTTTGGTTTTTTAATTTAAATTATTTTCTACACATGAAGGGAGAAATTATAATTACATAATTACTTTTTTGAAAAGGTTATTTTGAGTTAATGAATTAAAGGGTTTCAGAAGTAATTATTTTGTAATTATTTGGTAATTATTAGTAATTATTTTTGATAGCCCAGATAATCTTGTTTATAAGAATATATTGTTCAGGGGTTTATTTTAAAGGGTTCTTGGTTCTTGATCCAGAACAAAGGGAATGGGGGGGATCTGGATCCAGAACAATAAAAAACCAGAACAATAAAAAGAACCAGAAGGAATTAATAATTGTGATTGCCAGATATAAATGTTCTTGGTTCTTGCATCTTGGTTCAGATAAAAAAAGGAATAAAGAAATTGATCTGGATCCAGACCCCACAACCATTTTTATTATTATGTTTAAACCAAGACCCCACAACCATTTTTATATTAGTTTTTAAGCCATAAAATTGCCTTTTATATTATTATTTTAAATGAAACACTTTGCATGTGTATAAATTAACCATAAGATAATGATTCATTAAAAATAAGCCCGTTGTGGCGTGTTATAAAACCATATTAGATAAGTCTTGGATCGTATGCCATAAACTCTATTTCTATTATAATTAATAATATTTAATTTTGTTATGCTAAATTTTATAAACTATTTAATAATGCTATTATATATATGATAAAACTTAATTTAATATTATTAAATATTATAAGAAAAATAAGGTATTACAAATTAAAAGTGCAAATGCTCATGCCAGATAACAAGTTAATCCAAAGCGAATTAAAAAGCAGGTTTGATATAAAGGAGTGATAGAGGCATGATCGAAAATCAAAGTAAATTAGATAGTTTTACTATAATCAATACTAATAATTATGATTATAAAATAGGCAAGAATGGAGAAAAATTAGTATATGGTAGTTTTTGGACCAATAAACAAAGATATGGTAATAGCATACAAGAAATATCTTATAGAGCATGTTTTAAACCACAATTACCTGATTTTTTTTTATCTAAATATTCTAATAGTAAAAGTATAGTTTTAGATCCTTTTGCTGGTAGAGGAACAACAGCAATTGAAAGTGCATTATTGGGTAGAATTCCAATATCTAATGATATTAATCCAATATCAAAAATACTTACAGAACCCCGTTTAATGCCACCTACAATAGAGGATATATCTAATAGATTATCAGAAATTTCATTTGATGTTAAAGAAAGTGCAGATATAGATTTATCAATGTTTTATGAAAGAAAAACTGAAGGAGAAATAATTTCTTTAAAAAACTATTTGATAGCAAGAAAAGAAGAAGGTAAAGAGGATTATATAGATAAATGGATAAGAATGGTAGCCACGAATAGATTATCAGGGCATTCTAAAGGATTTTTTTCTGTATATACTTTACCACCTAATCAATCAGCTACGCAAGAGGAACAAATAAAAATCAATAAACGCTTAAATCAAAAACCAGAGTATAGAAATGTTAAGAGAATAATTTTGAAAAAATCAAAATCTCTATTAAAAGATATAAGCCCTGATATTAGAAAAAATCTTTTCGATATATCCAAAAATGTAATATTTTTAGAAGATGATAGCAGGAATTTGAAAGAACTAAAAGATGGTTTTGTAGACATAACAATAACTTCCCCGCCTTTTATAAATTTAGTAAATTATGTCAAGGATAATTGGCTTCGCTTATGGTTTAATGGATATGATTATTCAAAATTAAAAGATAAAATAACTATATTAAGTGATTTAAATAAATGGTCATCATTTATTAAAGAAACATTAAAAGAGATTTACAGAGTTAGCAAAATACGAGGATATGTTGCATTTGAAGTTGGGGAAACTAAAAAAGCAGATTTAAGTGAAATAGTATATAAAATTGGTATAGAATTAGGATTTAGGCATATATCAACATTTATCAATATGCAAACATTTACTAAAACCTCTAATATATGGGGGGTAGATAATAATAAAAAAGGAACTAATACAAATCGTATTGTATTATTCCAAAAAATATAAAAGGTGTAAATATGGTTGATGATGAATATGTTAAACAATTAGAAGATGTTATTAAAAAAATGTTAGCTCCATTAAAAGACATTCCATTGAAGATAGTTATAAAATCTTTATCTGGCTATGATATTATTGATTTTGATAGGTCAGATCCTAAAGATAAAGAACTTTTAGATTGCTTAATCAATACATGTAAAAATGCTATGCAATCAATAAATCTTAATGGTATAAAACCAAAATCAGATAGACCTAATGAGGCAGGAAATGCTATAGAACCCTATGTTAAAAATGAACTAACAAAGTTAGGTTGTAATGCACATACCCCAATTACTGCATCAGGCAAAGAAAAATCAAGCGGATACCCAGATATTGTTTTTACTGATAAAACAGGCAGAGAGAACTA
Organism: Thermoplasmata archaeon; assembly: GCA_021797555.1. GTDB lineage: Archaea > Thermoplasmatota > Thermoplasmata > Thermoplasmatales > Thermoplasmataceae > Ferroplasma. The sequence goes on along the minus strand of JAJZZM010000013.1, from coordinate 218,977 downwards.
TTTAGAATGTAAAACATTTAATGAAAATAGTTTGAACTCATCTTTAAGAAGTTTTTATTTATCGCCTTCAAATGACTTTAAGATAACTGCAAACGCTCATCACTTTTTGGTAAGTTTTGAAATGGAAAAAAGACAATTACGTTTTTATGCAAAAGGCTTTAAATTACTGACATTAGAAAAGTTAAATGTAGATGTTAAGAATGAATTTAATACCAACAACAAAGAACTTTACAAGGCAGAAAATATCTTATTTGAATATCCTTAATCAAATTACTTTCGCTTATGCATGAATTTATCTCATAATACCATTCATTTGGTAAATTATCCATTTTATAGTGAAAAAATAATTAGATTCCACATTGAATTTTATTATTTACAAATAGGGGTAAATTAACTCACTTATGATGAATCACTTGAATTAAGCCCGTTGTGGCGTGTTATAATACCATATAAAAGATAAGCCTTGGCTTATGCATCGCAAAAAAATTTTTTTTAAGGTATTTTTCGCACGTGCGAATAACTTAAATGGTAAATTTTTTAAAATATCTTTTTTCGGTGTTATCACGCATTTTAAAGGATTTTTTCGGTAAATTTTTCGATGGAATACAGGCATTTTTTATTCTGGATCTGGTATTATTCATATATTTCAATTTAAAATTTGTGGTCGGCAAAATCCAATTTTTTTTAAATTCCTCGCACGCGTGTATATATACATTAGAGGAAAAAATACAGATAATCGTGTTTTTAGGGAAATCACCATAAAACTATATGGCAAACATAGTAATATGTTAGTTCTCCATAAGAATACAGGCATTAAAACCATATTAAAAATATATTTAAAGCACATTAAAAAGATATTAAAATTGGTTAAACTTATATACACCATCCAATTCAATACATTATGGTGAAAAAAGAAAACAAACCAAAGCCGAATTATTATAAGAAATTAAAGGGCGAGAATGAGGAATTAAAGAAAAAGGTTGGCTGGTTAGAGGAGGATGCATGGATTCTTGGTGAACATCCAAAGATTGAGCAGGTTTATCATTATTTAAAAGACAACCCCGAATCTGCCCTATTCATTTATAACAAATACCCAGAACACCAGAAAGTAATTAAAGAGTTATGTGACCCTCTCAATCCATTATATCTTGTGGATGTGGCAAAGGAACTTGAAGGCATTGTAGTCATAGAAAGCAATGAAGATAAACTGAAAAGGATAAGGGAAGAGAAAAATAACATTTTAGAAGAGATAAGAAAAAGTAAGGATGAGGAATATAAGTTAAAATCTGAAATTAAAGAAAAAGAAAAAGAATGGGAGGAGTGGCATACTAAATTAGAGGATATTAACAAACGCAAGGATGAAATGGACAGACAGGTTGGCAATCTTGAAGAACCTGAAGTTCTAAAAAAGATTAAAAGTTTCAATGAATCTTTTAAGGCATTGTATAATTCAATATTCAATAACAAGAAGCCAGAGAATATTCAGGATTATATGCTTGGAGTAATAACACTTACGCCAGACCAAAAGAACACTTTAAAATTACTAAATGATCAGGCAGAGGAGATTAAGAAACTAATAAACGATAATGATTTTTTAACAGATTACAAATTCAACGAGATAAGGGAAAATTTAAGAAAACAAATAGAGGCAGAGAAAGAGAACGCACAGAATGAGATGAATGCCTTTATGGCACATAACCCACAGAAATTAATATCTGCAATAGATGATTCACTTAATACTGCAAAACATCATTTTAACAACGGCGATATAACAGGCAATACAGTAAGCTTTGGAAGAACAGGTCAGATTCAGGTTTTAACCAATCTGGATGAGGCATTAAAGTATCTTGGTTTATTAAACACACAGGTTAAAAACAAATCTGTATGGAGCAAGATAAAAGCCAAATAACTTTTTTATCGATTCAAATGCTTTATTTTAAATAACCTTATCGATAAATCGATATCTTATAAATTATTGATAATGGGCATTTTATTTTTATGTTAAATTTTAAATACTAATCTTGTTTATATTAAAATATGGCAGAAGCAAACGGAGCCGTTGAGGAAATTAAAAAGAAAAAAGAAGAACAGGAAGAGGAGATGCCCTATTATAACAATATGCAGACAAGCCTTGAAAAATGCCCTGTGGGTTACACATGGGTTCCAGCATACAAAAGGAAGGGAAATACTTATGTAAAGGGTCATTGCATGAAAATGCACAGATTACATTTATGATTTATCTGCATAAGCATTTTAATAGGCTTAATTTGCGATTTAAGGCTACTAAACTTATCGGGTAGTAAATTATAAGGCTTGATCTGATTCAATGCAAATATCGTTTATATAAGAGGCATAAATAAAAATCAATTTAAACAGATTGTGTTTATTTTTATTTAACCATTTTTATATTTATAAACCTGATCCAAAAACATGCCAAGAGTATATAAAGGAAATAGCAAAATATCAAATTATAAGTACCATATTTTACGTTTAAAATATAATGTTTCCTTATAAAATAAAAAAAATAAAACACAATAGAGAGTGAGCCCGCCGGGATTCGAACCCGGATTATAAGCTCCGGAGGCTTATATGATAATCCGTTACACCACGGGCCCTAAAACTTGTATCCTATATCCCTTAAAAGCTTTCTGCGTTTTTCCTTGTCCTTTTCTGTTTCTACCCCTAAAGGTGAAAAGCCATCGGATACACCCAATATAGCATTGCCATTTTCGGTTTTTGCAACTATTACCTTTAATGGATTTGCAGTTGCAGCAAATATATTTCCGACTTCCTGGCACATTTTAATTGCATTTAAAACGTTTATTGGATATGCATTTTTTAATAATATTATAAATGTATGCCCGGAGGATATTTTTTTTATGTTTTCTATTCCGGAGTCTATTAACGATTTATCATTGCCTTCGTATCTTATAAGCCTTTCTCCAGAAGCCTCTGAAAATACTACCGCATATCTGCTATCCGGAATTGTTGTTTTTATTATTTCATTTAGGTCCTCGACTGTTTTTATAAAATGGGAATAACCTAAAATTATATTAGAATTTTCAGGTATTTCTATATTTATTTCCTCAATATCCATGAATGATAATATATTAAAACAATATTAATTTAATTAAATTAAAAAAAATTTAAAAATTTATTTCATATTGAATTCGCCTGAATCGCGTAGTATTTCAGGTTTATTCTTGAAATAATGCATTGTTACAATAATACCACCTCCAAGGATCCAGATAATTGTAAATATAAAGGATACGAAGTATGCATCGTTTACTGCATTCGGAATGGTTAACCATTTTGTGATAATATCGCTTACTGTATAATACAGAACTACAACTCCAATAATTGTTGCTGCTGATGGTATTATTCCGTGTTTTAACAGGTTAAATTTTTTTACTCTGTTTGTGTATAATGTTAAAGATGTATTTGCAAGCATATGCACTATAATTATTGATATTCCTGTTCCTGCTTCCAGAACAAAAGCTGCATCCAAAGGACCGTAAACAAGACCCATAATGACATCCAGTACAAAAGATAATAATGCCCATATTATTACAGCATTTGCCGGTGATTTATGCTTTTCATTAATTTTTCCAACGGATTCAGGAAATATAACACCGTCCCTTGCTGCAGAGTACCACCATCTGCTAACTGCTGTAGCCTTGGAAACGCCGTTTGAGAAGTAACTATTTATTGTAAATATTATTAGTAAAATAAGGCCTACAGGGCCTAAATATCTTGAAAATACAGTTAGCCCTGCATCGCCATGTGATGCAAATGACGATATGTTGCTTATTCCCCATCCAACTGTTAATGCATATGCTGCCGGAATTATTGCAATTGCTGTTAAAATCATTGCAAACACTATTGATTTTCCGATGTTTTTCTTCGGCTTGTTTATTTCTTCAGATATAGTTGTTACAACACCTGAACCGGTGAAGTCTAAAATCGAAAAAACAGAAGCAAACATTATTGATGAGAAGCCTATACTGTACGGACCCGTTACCTCAAACGGTACTACAGAATTATGTGAACCTACCTTTATTATTATAATAATAGATCCAATTAAAAGGAATAAAACCTCCATTAAGCCTGTAATTGCAGTATATTTCAATGATGGCCTTATGCCCAAATATGTAACTGTTATTATAAAAGCTGTAAATATACCTGAAAACAATATCCATAAATATGGTATTGATGTTATCTCCGGTGCCATCAGAAATAAAAATGCCGATAAACCCAATATACCAAAGGCTGCACCCGTGATATCGTAGTACATGAAGCTCATTGCTGTTATAGGTCCAAAACCACCGTTTTCCGTTGACCCTGCAGCATATGCATAGTAACTACCTGCATTTGACTTTAATTTTGACAGCTCATAGGGGGTTACCATCCATAACGCATATATTATCCATCCAAAAATAACTGACAATACCGTTTGCGCCCCCGATATCGAAAATGAGGCTACAAGCAATATGGCTATATCTGCCGCAGGGGCAACCTGCCCCAGGGATTGAAATGTACCCTGCAAAAGACCTACAGAGTTTTTTTCCAATCCGGTCTTTTTAACAACCATTATTACACCATATTTAAGATAATTAAATATTATAAAAAATTTATGTTAACAAATTTGGAAAAAATTATTAAATAATATAGTAAAAATTTGTGAATTTTTTATATTTATTTGTATATGTTAATATACTATTATTTAAATTGTATAATTATTATATATAATGTATTAAAATAATAAATTAAAAATATGTTTTTACAATATGTTTTTACAATAATCAATGTTTTAATACTTAAAATATATAATAAATATAATGATAAAAATACAGGGGGATGTTATAGATATAAATGCATTGATAAATAGCGTAAGAAATGCTGAATCAGGAGCTATAGTTACGTTTCTCGGTACAGTAAGAATGCATGATGAATCCTCTGATAGGGAAATAAAGGCACTGAAATATGATGCATATAATGATATGGCTATGCATAAAATTGATGGAATAATAGAAGAAGCCAGAAAAATATATAATATAATAGATGTTTCTGTTATTCAGAGAACTGGCCTAATAAAGCTTGGTGAGGATTCAATAGGAATAGCAGTATCGTCAGTCCATAGAAAAGAAGCATTTAAGGCCTGTGAATATATAATAGACAAAATAAAAATAATACCGCCGATATGGAAAAAAGAGGTTTATTCCGATTCTGAGGTCTGGAAATCCGAAACATGATTTCTAAAATATTTTGATTTTCCGGTTATCAAAGCTATAATTGTAAAAATTGAAACTATTAGAAATAATATTAATGTATTGTATCTTATTCCTACAAGCACAAGAAGTATGCCTGAAAATAAACCGCTTACTGCCTCAGTTATTTTATTAAACATATAGTTCCACCCATTGCCTGTGCCACGTAATTCAGAGGGTATAAAATCATTTAATACCGCATTGTATGCCATTGGGCCAGAATAATTCATTAATATTATTAATGCTGATAATGGTACGACAAAATAATCAGGTATAAATTTTGAAAAAACAAAGACCAGTATTAATAATGATAACGCTGCTATTACTGATGGTATGACACTTGATTTATAAATTCCATATTTTTTTGATATTAATGGTGATATTACTGCACCTACAAAGCCAAAGGAATATATAATTGCATCGGCCTCTAAATCCTGGTAGAATGTAAAGAAATGCAGAACAACCAACATATATGTTATATAAAATGAAAACCCCCATCCAATAAATCCAACTATTCCATTCAATGAAAATACAAATAATATTTCTTTATTCATTTTTATTTTGAATATTTTTGTTATGTTTTTTATATTGATGTTAAATTTATTATTGTTTCTGTTTATGTTTATTGATTTTCCATAAACCTTTTTTATTACATTTTCTGTTTCTTTATAATTCCCATTGTTATATAGCCATACTGGTGTTTCTGTTAATTTGGTCCTTAATAATAATATTATTGCAGCGAAAATGCCTCCTATAATAAAAACATATCTCCATATTGAATTATTGTTTACATATAATTTTAATAAAAACACAGAAAAAATTGCTAACAATGCAACTACCGAAAATGAATATGCCCATAATGAATAGTAATGATTCCTCTGCTTTTTGCTTATATATTCATAAATGTATGAAAATCCTGTGGCAACATCACTGCCTATTGAAAAACCCATAATTAGCCGGAATATTATAAATTCGTAAAGGTTTGTTGATACAGCAATTAATATTGAAAATACGGTAAATATAAGCATATTATATATCAATAATTTTTTCCTTCCCAGTTTATCCGTTAAATAACCTCCTAAAATTGCACCTGCTATGGCTCCTAAATTTGCGGCACTTACTGAGATTCCCAATATTAATCCCGAAGGCAGAAATTCATTTTTAAAAAATGTTAAAACAAATGAAAAGGCAGTTAGGTCCCAGACATCCAGAAATATGCTTGCAGATGCTATAAAAACCATTAATATGCCCTTTATATTATCATTTTTATAAATGAATGAGGTTACTTCATTATTCATTTATTTTGTAATACATTGAAATATAAAAGTTTGTATGATTAATATAATACTTAAATATTGCATTATAATAATGTGCAATGCGTTTTAAAGGTTTAGGACCGGAATGGTTTCCGGTTGTCCTCGGAACATTAGCGTTATCACTTGCAACCTATATTTTATATCTGGTTTTTGATTATTATATTTTATTTATAATAGGCAAAATTATATTTTACATTGTTGTAATATTTTATTTATTTGTATTATTTTCATGGGCATACAGGTATATAAAAAACCCAAAATTAATAAAAGATGATTTCAACAATATTACATCGTTGAGTTTTACAGCATTTCTCGGTGTTTTATATTTTGCACTGGCATTTTTTTATATAGCATACATAGGCTTTAATGAGATGGTAGCACAAATATTTCTTTATTTATATATATTTTTCTATATTTTTGTATTTATTATAAATGTAACATTAAATTATAATTTATATACAAATAGATATAAATTTAATAGCATTACATATGCAAGTTTAGTGCCTACAGTAGTTTTAAGTGCCAATATAATTTTAAGTTCTACACTGCTAATTAAACCGGAATCGTCATACTATACTTCAGGCATACTTGATTTATTGTATTTTATGGTAATGATAGCCCTTGGAATATCTTTTTTCCAGTTCCTATTTATAGGCATTTCTGCATTTATTTCACACATAAATAATGATAATTATAATATCAGGCCTGCAACAATGATACCTGTAGGTGCATCAAGCATGTTAATAATAAATATAGCTTTTTTGCCATTGTTTAATTATATAAAATTGTTTCATGTTCCTGAATATATTGCAGTTGACATTTCAATGCTATTTTTTGGATTTGATTTATTTATATTCAGTGTTGCAGCTATTATTGCAGTAACGCATATCAAAAAAAGGCAGGAAATGACAATATGGGCATATGTGTTTCCGCTTGGCATTTCAACATTTGCATATTATATGCTGTATGATTTAACAAAAATATATGCTTTTGCCTATGCAATAATAATATTTACACTGGCATTATTTACATTTTATATATATTCATGGATAAATACATATAAAATTTTAAAATATAAAAAATAACTTTTTATTTAGATTAATGATTATATATAATGAAAATTCTGCAGATATGCCATGGAAAAATTATTCCGGAATATAATAGCGCATATTCATTAAGGTGCCATACATTGCTGAATGAAAATTCTGAATTGGCATCTGTAGGTGGCTTAGTCTATATGGATAAAAAATATAAAAATTCAGACCAGTTCAGAAATTATTTACTAATGTTTTTTTCTATTATAAAAGGCAATAGGTCAATGGAAGTATTTATCTCAATGAATAAATATTTAAGAAAAAAGTATTATAAATACGTAATAAAAAAAATATATGAAAGCGATGTTATAATATTTGAGGGGCCATGGCAGTATAATTTATTTGAAAAATACTTAAAAAATAAAATAATTGTTTATGATGCGCACAATGTTGAATATTTGCTGAGAAAAAATAATATTTATAATGAATACACAAAAAATATAGAAAATAAAATTTTGAAGGATTCCAATATGATTTTTTCAATATCAATGAATGACATGAAAAATTTTAAGGAGATATATAATATTAATGATAAAAAAATGTTTTATGTTCCATATATAAATAAAACTGAGTATAACTGGAATGGCATAAACAGCAATTATATAGTTTTCATAGGCTCAATGTACAATGCAAATATAAACGCTGTAAATTTTATAAATAAAATCGCCTTAAATATAAAGGATTTAAATTTTGTTATTATAGGAAATATAAATTCCATGCATTTAAAAAATAAGGCAAAAAATTTAAAATTTTTAGGCCTGGTAGATGAAAATAAAAAGAATTATATCCTTAAAAACGCCCTGATGGCATTAAATCCGGTAACAGAAGGCAGCGGGCGCAGTTTTAAAATTATGGATTATTTATCCCATGGAATACCATTAATTTCTACACTTACTGGATTGAGCGGATATTTGGATTATAATCCTGAAAATTATATTGAAATCTCTGATATAAATGACTTTTATGAAAATATAAAAAAATTAAAAAATGATAAAAGTGCATTAAAGGAATTGTCAGTAAAATCACATGAATTATTTAATATTATAATAAATAACGAGAATAAATATAACGCCATGGAAATTATAGAAAATTATATAAAAACAGAAATTAAAAAATAATATATATCCATTATATATAAAAGATAAAATGGAAAACAAAAAGGAAAATTTCAGCGAGTGGTACAACGAAATTATTGACCTGTCAAAATTAAGCGACAAAAGGTATGCAATAAAAGGGATGAATATATGGCTGCCATATGGATTGAAGCTGATACATTTAATTGATGATTTGATAAGGAATTATTCCGATGAAAAAAACTTTAATGAGGTAAGTTTTCCTGTTTTAATATCAAGGGAACAGTTGGAGGTTGAATTTGAGCACGTAAAGGGCTTTGAAAATGAGATATACTGGGTAACAAAAGGCGGAAATGATAAATTAGACATTGACCTTGCACTGAGGCCAACAAGTGAATCAGCAATGTATACAATGTTTCCATTATGGATAAGGTCCCATACTGATCTGCCATTTAAAATATACCAGATTGTTAATGTTTACAGGTATGAAACAAAGCATACCAGATCATTTATAAGGGTAAGGGAAATACATTTTTATGAGGCACATACAGCACATGTAAACTATGATGATTCAGAAAAGCAGATGAAAGAATACTTAGAAATATGGAAAAAATTATCTGATGATTTATGCATATATTATTCATTAAATACAAGGCCTGACTGGGATAAGTTTCCAGGAGCTGTTTATTCTATTGCATTTGATACAGCTATGCCGGGATCCAGATCCCTGCAGGTAGGGACAATACATGAATACGGTGAGAACTTTGCAAAAAATTATAATATAAAATATCTTGATGGGAATGGAAATCTGAATTATGTAAGCCAGACTACATTCGGCCTAAGCGAAAGATTATTGGCGGCAGTAATAGGAATACATGGCGATAATAAGGGTTTAATATTGCCATATAAAATAGCACCTGTACAGGTAATAATAGTTCCAATACCAGGTGAAAATTATGATAAAATTATGGATTATTCATATGACATAATAAATAAACTAAAGGCAATGAATATACGCTGTGACATAGATAAAAGGGATTTTACACCAGGATATAAATTCAACGACTGGGAAATGAAGGGTGCCCCATTAAGGTTTGAGATAGGTGGCAGGGAGCTATCAGATCATGGTATTACATTATCATTAAGGACACAAAAAAAGAAAATAAAAATAAATTATGATGATTTGAATAATATATATGATTATTTAAATATGGTAAATAATGATATAAAAAACAGTTCAAAGAAATTCTTTGATGAGAATTTAATATTTATTGATTCGCTGGATAAAATTAATGAGGATAAAATGGTAAAATTATACTGGTGTGGATCAAAGGAATGCTCAGATAAAATAGAGAATATTTCTGAAAAGGCTGCACTTGGCAATATATACAGTGAGAATTCCGGCGGAAAATGCATAGTCTGTGGAAAAGATGGAAGATTATCAGTATTTTCAAGGACGTATTGATGATAAAATTAGTGGCATTTGATATGGACGGTGTGCTTACATATGAAAAAAGCAGCTGGTATTATGTCCATAAAAGGCTGGGGTTAGACAACTCGGAAAATTTTAAAAAATACACGGATAAAAAAATAACATATGATGAATTTTTTAAACTTGATCTAAATTTATGGATAAATAAATTCAATAAAATAAAAAAATGTGAGATTGTCAGTATATTAAAGGAGATTAAAATAATGGAAGGATTACCGGATGTTATCGATTACCTGCATAAAAATAATATGAAGGCCATAATAGTTTCCGGAGGCATATCATGGCTATCTGATATAATAATGGATAAATATAATTTTGATTATGCATATGCAAATGAGATTTTTACTGATGAAGATAATAATATAATACCGTATGGAAAAATCAATGTTGTACCTGATAAAAAAAACATTGTTATTAAAAATGCCATAAAAAAATACAATATTAATAGGGATAACGTTTTATCCATAGGTGATTCAAAAACTGATTATTCCATGTACACTGCATCAAAATATTTTATAGCATTTAATTCAGATGACGACTTTATAAAAAGTATTTCAGATTATAATATAGATAATGATATTAAAAAAGTAATAGATTTTTTAGAATCATATTAATTTCATTTCCTTCATTGTTTCTAATGTAAGTATTGTTATTCCTGCTGCGCCCCTTACCAAATTATTCCCTAAAATAATCAGCCTTAAATTGTTATCATTATATTCTATTCTTCCTATATGCACCTCCATGCCATTATATGTATCCATTATATTCTGCGGCCTGTTTTTTTCCTCGTGTATAATTATAGGATTTTCCGGTGCATTGTATAAATTATTGAACTTTTTTAATGGCTTGAAATTCTTTAATTTATTTTTTAAATCATTTACATCTATTTTTTCGTTTAATTCTATATTCATTACTCCCATATGCCCTATTTTAACAGGCACCCTTAATGAGGTAACATGCATTTTTAATGACCTGTTAATTATTTTATTATTGTCTACATAGCCAAAGATCTTTGATACTTCATTGGGTATTTTTTCCTCTTCACCATTTATATATGGTATTATATTGTCATCTATGGACATATATGGAAGCCCTGTAAAGCCTGCGCCACTTATTGCCTGCAGTGTAACTAAATTTATACTTTTATAATCCAGATTCAATATTTCTGCCAGTGGCATTGACATTATAGTTGATGTGCAGTTCGGGTTTTTAACAAATTGTGTGTCCATATTTTCAACCAAATTTAAATGGCTATAATTTAATTCGGGGTTTATTAAAGGTATATTATTGTTCATTCTGTATGGCGAGGCATTTGATATTACATTTATTTTATTTTTTATCAACTTTAATTCTATTTCCTCTGCAATTTCTGATGGCAGTGCCGATAAAACATAATCAACGTCCTTGTGGTCTTCAGGTTCTGCGGAAACAATTTTTAGATCCTTAAACTTTTCAGGCATGTTCCCACGATCCACCCACTTAACGGCATCCTTATATTTTTTTCCGGTATTTGCTGGAGAGGCGCTTACCTTTACCAATTCTATATATGGATGATTTTCCAGCAATTTAACCATCTTCTGGCCAACCATGCCTGTAGACCCTAATAAGGAAACCTTTATTTTATCCATGATGAGGCCACCTCAAAGCATTTTTTATTGTTTATTATATCATCGTCGAGAACAACTGACAGTGATAAATCATCCTTATAATACAGATGGTTTTTGCCCAGGTAAGTTATTATGTTATTGCTTATGTTTTTTTCATTTATTCCATGACCTATGAATACAAGCATATTTTTATTTAATGTGTTATAACCTGCCAGTGCAACACATTTCAATGTATTTGTCTCATTTCTTGTTATAACGGTTTTATTATCATTATATAATGATTCTACTGTTATCTCTATATTTTTGTCAATTACCGGAGTGAATGCTTTATAATTAAAATTCTTAACCCCGAAATATGACATTTTTAGAGCCTCTTTTATTGATACCTCATTTAATGTTTTTGAATTTTTAAAGATTTTAGGGTCTGATGTCATTATTCCAGGGACATCAGTTATAATTCTAACATTTGTATTTAATATAGATCCTATTATCATTGCTGTATAATCGCTGCCTCCACGGCCCAGGGTTGTTATTTCATTGTTTAATGTTTTGCCTGTAAATCCTGGAATTACTGTTAAATCATTAAAATTTATTGATTTTATATTCTTTTCAGTATAGTCATATATGAAATTTGCATCGCCAAAATTGTTATCCGTAACAATAAAAGGATCCAAAATATATGAAACACCAAAATTGTTATCCTTTAAAAAATTATATAATATTAATGTGGCCATTCTTTCTCCGTATGATAATATCCTATCACGCAAGGATATATTGGCATCCATTGAAACAAGGTTTAATAATTCATCCCTGAATTTTTTTAGTATTAATGCTGAATTATCATCTAAATAATTTTTCCCAATATTCATATGCATATCATAAATATTATTTATAATTCCTGTATTTTTTGTTTCTGTTGCTTCTATAAGCATATTTGTTACATTCTTTAATGCTGATGTAACAATAATACAGTTATGGCAGTCTCTAAGCTTGTCTTTTATCAGTGAAAGATCATTGAGGTCTTTCAGTATCGATCCGCCTATTTTTATAACGTGCATATTATTCACATGCGTTTATGCCTTATTTATATAAATTTTTTGCGTAAGTAGTATATATTATAATTACTAACAGTAATTATTTATTAAAATTAATCATGGAAAAAAATGTTAATATTACTGTTATTCATTAATAATTAGGTTTTTAATAAAATCTGAAAAGTCAACGACGTTGTTATCATATGATAAATTGTTATAACATAGCGGGCATACTGTAACTATTTTATCTGATATTTCCTTTAAATCATTATACCTTTTCCTTGATACATTGTATGATATTTCTGGATATAGTAATTCATCAGGGCCGCCACAGCACATTGTGGTTTTGCCGCTGCGGTCAGGAAGCTTTACATCTGATAAACTGTTTAATATGTCCATTGCCTTATATTCATTATTATGCAAAACCATATGGCATGGTTCCTGGACCGTTATTTTTTCATTTGATTTTTTAAATTTTAAATTTATTAAATCGGTGTAATATATTATATTAATATCAAAATTTTTAATAAATAATGGATATTTGTTCTTCAATAAATCATATGTATGTGGGTCTAGGGCTATAATAGTTTTTATTTTCCTTGATTTTAAAGATTTATAGATATTTTTTGAGTATTTTTTAAATTCGTTTATATAGCCTAAATCATATAAAAACATTCCAGGATATGGCTCCTCTGAACCCAGGTAATCAAATTTTATTCCTGATTTTTTTAATATATAAACTATATTTCTAAGGTCATTTTCCATTTTTATTTTTAAATTTTTATCGTAGAAATGCCTTGATAGTTTTATGATATCGATGTTTTTTGAAATTATTTTTGAGAATGAATTAACTATTCTATCATCAATATATTTTCTTAATTTGTTCATAGACCTTGTATATGGCATTAACTGATACATATCACCGGTCAAAATTATTGTATCTGATTTATCAAATTCTATGCCATGCGACCATTCAGAGCATGCATCTTTTAAACCCAATGGATTTTCATATTTTATTATTGCATCCTTTATCATTTCAGCAACGGGGTTTTTTTCATTGAATGTTTTTTCTGTTATTGCCTCCTTTAATAATTCACTGACAATTCCTGCATTAATACCAACAGGGCATGCATTTTCACACGCAAAGCAGTCCAAACATGAATAAAATGAATCGTCTAATTTTAAAGGCTCATCCATATGATTTACCGCATATCCGGCAAGTATTACCCTGCCCCGGGCACCATATATTGAATTATACTTAAATGCCGGCAATGTTGGGCATACACTTTCGCAGAAACCGCATTTTATGCATTTATCCGTTATTTCCTCTATTTCGTTAATTAGATTCATAAAAAATCTTACCCCTGTTCATTATATTGTTCGGATCGAAAACTTTCTTTATATTTTTCATTAATTCAAGTGTATATAATGAGTTTTTATCCTTATATTCCTCATACAGTAGTTCGTTTTTTTCCAGCCCGATGCCGTGTTCCGCAGATACAGACCCCTTGTGTTTTATTGCAACTTTGGCAATATCCATCTGGAATTTGTATACCTTTTTTAGGCCAGTTTCATTATTATCAGCAAAAATATTTGCATGTATGTTTCCATCTCCAATATGGCCGAATAATGTGACCTTCAATTTGTTTTCCCTTACCTTTTCCTCTATTTCCTTCATGGCATCCGGCAATTGATCGGCAGGAACTATTATATCACCTATTACTATTATCTGATCCTTATTTTCACGTTCCTTTAGCAATGAAGAATATGCGCCTTTCCTTGCCATATATATTTCATCCATTATCTTTTGATCCTTTATTGTTATAATATCATCGGAAAATTTTGATAATAATTTTTTAACGTATAATAATTTTTTATCCAACGATTCAGAAGTTGAATCTATATCCAGCATAAGCATATATTTGGTATAATCCGGTATTTTTAACTTTAATTTATCTTTTATTGAATTTAATGTGTAGAAATCCATAAACTCGGCCATGATGGGTGTTATGCCATTATTTTTTACAGAGCTCATTGCATTGCCAACATCATAAATATTTTTAAAAAATCCTATTATTTTTCCTGTTTTTTCCGGTAATGTTTCTATTTTTAGTATTGCTTTGGTTATTATTCCCAGTGTTCCTTCACTCCCGATTAGGAGTGCGGTTAAATCATAGCCCGCGCTTCTCTTTAATGTATATTCTCCTGTGCTTATTATTTCACCATCTGCAAGGACCAATTCAAGGCCCAGAACCCACTCCTTCGTTGCACCGTATTTAACAGCACGCAGGCCGCCTGCGTTTGTCGATAATGTTCCGCCAACAGTTGATGACCTTGAACTTGCAGGATCCGGAGGGTAAAAAAATCCATATTTTTTTAGGTAATTGTTTAACACATCTAACCTTACCCCTGGTTCACAGACAACGTAACGTGATGATAAATTTAATTCTATTATTTTATCAAGGTTCATTGTATTTATAAGTATTCCTGGATATTTCATCACTGATGATCCTGTTAAAGATGTGCCCCCACTCCTTACGGTTACATTTATTTTATTTTCATTGCATAATTTTAATGCTTTTGAGATTCCGTATTTATCTTTGGGAAGTGTAACTAAAAATGGCTTTTCCCCTCGTATATATGAGGCATCATTTTCATATGGTATTTCTCCTTCAGTATTTATTATTACATTATCTTTGCCCGTAATTTTTATTATTTCGTTTATTAATGAATCATTTAATGATTCCATTATTAATATAAATGAATAACATTAATAATATTTTCTATTGAATTATTATAAATTAAAACTGGTTTATACAATTTTTCCTATATGAAATTATTTTAACAGGCTTCAAACACTTATAGATAGATTAAATAGCTGTAATAAATTTTACTATCCATGATATAAATTTATCATAATAGCTATAGCAGCCATTAAATGCCATTCAGGGTATTTTTTTATTATTATATTTTTCATGCTACCACCTTAATGCCAAATATATACTGCAGGCAAAGAGCAGAACGCTCCGTTATTAGCAGGTGCTCTTGACACATTCAATTATGGATTAATGAAATGAATAATTTCAATTAAGAAAAGGGAATAATAGAGAATTGATTCTATGATTACAGCAATATAATATATTCTACCTTGAATTATTAAAAATATTAGTTTCTTAAAATATTACAGGGCGTTTCTAAGGAATCTGAAAGACATCTATAGAAGAAGGGAACACAATTATTATAGGAGTTTATAAATGTCCCGTGGAATAGAAATATTTTTGTTTAACAATCACCATCCAACATAACCAATTTTTTATAAATAGTTTATGACCTTTTTCTCAGGTATGTGTCATCACCATTTATCCAGTCCTTTCTTACCGGGCTGAATATATCTATATCAACAGTATCATCCATTGCTATTGCCTCGTGCTTTACGTTTGATGGAATAATTAAGGATTCACCCTCTTTTACATATATATCCTTACCATTGATTTTGAATTTTAACATCCCCCTAGTTATCCATGTTATCTGTTCACTTTCATGGTTATGTTCGGGTACAACTGCACCTTTTTTTATTTCTAATCTTGCTATCATTGTATTTTCTCCATATATCATCTGCCTCGTGATTGCATCTGATATAGTTTCCTTTCTAACATAATTCCAGTTGAATTTTCCGATATTCTCCATAATATACCAATTTATGTTAATATAAAAACATTATTATTGGAAAATATTTATATTAAATTAACTTAAATAAATATATTAACGTAATAAATATATTAATTTATGATATCGCTTAAAAATAAAAATATGATAGTGTGTGCTGGCAGCAGCGGCATAGGCAGGGGAGTTGTGCAAGTTTTATCTAAATGTAATGCTAATATAACGACATTTTCAAGGAATATTGAAAAATTAAATTCATTAAAAAAATACATAAAGGAAGAAACAGGTAATGATTTAAATATAATAAAAGCAGACCTATCAAAAAGTGAAGATATTATAAAGGTTGTAAAATCACATCATGAACATGGCGATATTGATGGACTTGTTATGAATTATGGTGACCCAAGGGTTGATAATTTTCTAAGTTTGGATATGAATGACTGGGATTATAATATAAACATGATGTTAAAATCAACGATACTGTTAACAAGGTTTGCAGCAGAGGATATGATAAGAAAAAACAGTGGAAGAATAATATATATAACATCAATGACAACAAAAAACCCATTAAAAAACTTTTCAATTTCAAACACTTTAAGATCTGGCATAGTTGCCCTTGGCAAAACATTGTCCATTGAGCTGGCACCACACAATATAACAGTAAATTCAATCTCACAGGGATATTTTTATACAGACAGGCTAAGAGATATAATAAATAAAAGATCGGAGGAGTTAAATAAAAGTCACAATAAGGTTATGGAAAGCATAAAATCCGAAATACCAATGAATAGATTCGGAAAACCCGAAGAAATAGGCAATTTAGTTGCATTCTTGGCATCTGATTTATCATCATATATAACTGGTGATAATATACAGATAGATGGTGGGGCAGTAAAATCAATATAATTTTATGCTAATTTAAATTATATTAAACATTATGTATTTAAATACTCTGCCATGGAACCTGAATTTTATCTAAATAATTAAATTTTAATTTTTCTATATTTTATATAAAATAGAATATCATATGACAATTTCAAGGTGCCCGCGGCAAAGAACATAAAGGGCGGAAAAATATATAGCATATATCCTACTATTCCTGGACCCGGTATCTGTGAACCGTTTCTTACCGCAGAAAATATTGTATTGCTTTTTACACGGTAATTTTCATCTATTATTGTGTTGATCAATGTATCCCTTGCAGGCACATCCATCTGGCTTGTTGTCTGCCTTAAATATAGAAAAACTTCGCTTAAGATTAATGAATGGATTACAGGAACCAGAATTAGAAATATATTGCTTATAGAATGCGTATAAACCATTGTCTTTATTAACCCTATCCTGCCCGATATTACATGCGACAGCAATATGGATATTGTAGTTATAACGTTTACAAATATAAATATAAAGCCCGCCGTGCTCAATGATATATTATATACAAATTTGAACCATAAGGATATCATTGAAACAGTTACCATTCCTCCTGCCAGTGCATCCATTGAGAATAGTATGGATAATGATTTTACATGTTTTTTGGTCTCTGTGTTAAGGTCTTTTGCCCTTATTCTTTTATTATCAGGGAATTTTATAAATAAATATAGAATAAACTGAAGTAAAGCCACAATAAACAGTAATAAAAATATTGTTTTATAATCAACATCCGTATATAAAAAAAGAAAAATTGATGAAATTATTGATGAACCATATGATAGAAAATTATAAAATGAAAATGCCAGACTGCGTCCCCTTAAATCTGTTTCATATGAACTTATTGCATATTGCTCTACAGGCTGGTTCGGGCTTATGTCCCTGCCAGATAATGATATTGAACCTAACATCAATGAGAAAATAAATATATAATAATCCATGAATATATAATTTAAGAACATTGCAATTGCCATTAAAGCCGAAATCATAAACATTTTTGAGTTATTACTTAATTTTATTAATGGGAATATATATATTATTAATGTTGAAAAAATTATGCTGAATACAACAACTATGCTAATATCAAACACATTTATGTATTCCGATAAATAGAAAGGCGTTATGATTGCAAGAACGGACAGTATAAAAGACCTTGATGCTTTGGAGAATGATACTATTATGCTTTTGTTTTCCATTGACCTTAATATTGTTATAAAACAAATATTTTATCAAAAATTTAAAAATATTATATTAAAATATTTTAATAAACAATAAATAAATGTTTATAATATATAATTCATGGAAAAGGATGTATTTAATTTTTTAAGGAAAAATAGATTTATGACAATTTCAACCGATGGCATAAAATTATGGACAACTAAGGTATATTATGCATTAAACCAGGGCATTATATTCTTTATAGAAAAAACAGGATTAACCCTTGCAAATATAGAAAAAAATCCTGAGATAAGCTATGAAATTGATAATAATGAGTTATCAATAATCATTCAGGGTACTGGCAAAGTCAGTATTTTAGGGAATGCGCCTGATTATAAAAAGGAAACAGATATTATTATATCAAAATCACCGGAGGATAAAAAATTTATTGACCATATATACGTTGCAAGGCTTATACCTGATCTTATCAGGGTAACAAATATGGTAAACCAGTTTAAAAAATATAATGAAAAGATAAATTTGGATGAATTAAATGAAGTTTAAAATAATGTTTTTTGCCTATCCATTTTTAAATTTATTTTGCCCAATCCAAGTTTTTCCATTAATATATTTAATGTTCCCGGGGTGAATCCCTGGAAATGGTTGTTTGCATATATAAAAATATTCTTAACATTGTTATAATTTTTCTTTATTATATCTGCCCATTCTGTTATTTCAACAGTTCTATCTATTTTTATTGACCCAAAATCCTTTTTATGAAGTACCGATTCATCGCCCATTAGCCTTAAGTATATGTTATCTGATGTCAATATATCAGATATACTGATTTCTGGCCTTTCTACCCAGCCAAGTATTATGTTTTTATCCCTTAAAAGTGAATAAACATCATTTCTGAGCCATGTATTATTTCTAAATTCTATTGCAAACATTAAATCTTCTGGAAATAATTTAATAAATTCTTTTAATCTGTTTATTCCATTATTATAATCTAAAAATGGCGGAATCTGAATTAATGTAATTCCAAGTTTATTATCTAATGCCCTTACTGAATTTGTATATGATTTAAACATGTTTTCTATATTTGAAAGTATGTTATCATATGTTATTATTTTAGGCAATTTTGGGGAAAATATAAAATTATCTGGTGTTTCATTATACCATTTATACAGGTTTTTTGGGTCTGGCATGGCATAAAACGTTGATTCAATTTCAACAGTATTAAATACATTTGAATATAAATTTAATAAATTATCTGATTTATGATTTAACGGATAAAATGGACCTATCCATGAATTATATGCCCATCCTGAACTGCCTATCCTGTACATATAATATAATTTATATAAAATATTTAAAACTAATTTAATTTATAAAAATCAATAAAAACTTTTATTTTTCCCATTGCTGTAATTTTTTATTGGAAGCCAGTTTAATACCTTTAAATATAGATTATCGCCAGTATATGAAAACACTGAAACTGAACAGTTGTTTATTTCAATTTTTGTTAATGGCAATCCCTCAGTCTCTGTTGCAAGCGAATACATTGCCCTTACCGGTTCCAGATGTGTTACGATTAAAACCGTTTCATAACCATTATTTTTTATATCATTTATAAAATCATTCAATCTTTTTTTAACATTATCAAATAATTCTACATTATATCTATTATTATTGCTATCCTGAAATGTAGAATACCATAATTTATCATTTTTTGATATTTCTGCTATGCTTTTTCCCTCTAAGTTGCCGGTATTTACATCGATTAATCTATTATCCTTTATATAATTTTTATCTGTAAGTATCTCTGTTGTTTGGGTCGTTCTTATAAATGGGCTTGAATAAATGGCATCGAAATTTATATCCTTTATATATTCTTTTAATTCTTTGGCCTCTTTTTTCCCCTTTTCGGTCAGTTCTGTAAATTTATCAGGGAATACCATATTTAAATTATCAGCTGTCTGCCCGTGCCTAACAAAATATAAAATCATTATGGTTAATATAATGAATATAAATTAAATTTTGTATTTTAAAATAGAAATTATTCAACATAACTAATATGGTTATATGCAAATATTTATACTGATAATTTATATTTATCTATTCATGGATTAAAGAAACTCTTAAATATAATTTTAGATTAATCACTATATGTACCCTGATAAATTTGAATATTTTGCGCCTGATAGTATATCAAAGCTGGAACAGTTGCTTGATAAGTATAAGGATGATTCCAAGATAATGGCAGGTGGCCATAGTTTAATACCGCTTTTAAAACTAAGGCTAACAAGCATACCATACATTATTGATATCTCTAATATTAAAGACCTGAATTTTGTTGAATATAATGACAATCTTGAAATTGGCCCGATGACAAGAACAGCTGAAGTTGCCTCAAATAAAATTATAAGGGATAAATGCAAATTGTTATCCGATGCAGCATCAAAGGTTGCGGACCCGCAGGTAAGGAATATGGGAACAGTAGGTGGCGACATATGTGAGGCGGATCCAAGAAACGATATGCCTGCTGTAATGTTAGCATTAAATGCCGAATTTGAGGTAACAAACTCAAAAGGAAGCAGGATAATAAAGGCAGAAGATTTCTTTGAGGATGCATATACAACAGCACTTGAATCCAATGATATATTAACAAAAATAATTATAAAAAACACTGAAAATTATTATGGGAAATATTATAAATACACAACATTGTCCAGTGATTTTGCTGTTTTTGCCATAGCAATTAATATGTCATTGAATGGCGATAAGACGGTAAAGGATATAGGAATAGGACTAACAAACCTGAATAATACTGCCGTTAAGGCAAAAGATGCCGAGGACTATTTAAAAAATAAAAGGATAGATGATAAAACATGCAATGATGCTTTTAACTTATTATTAAAATCATGTGATATTGAGGACGACATCAATGGTAAAAAAGAGGATAAGGAAAAAATACTTAAAGATATATTTGTAAATGGGTTAAAAGGAATATATAAGGTGTTCTAAATGATGGTTAATATTGATGTAAATGGAAAAGAATATAAAAAAGATATAGAACCAAGGATGCTATTGGTTAGTTTTTTGAGGGATGAATTAAATTTAACAGGGACACATATAGGCTGTGACACATCAAATTGTGGTGCCTGTACTGTACTCATGGATGGAAAATCAATTAAATCATGCACTGTATTGGCTGTACAGGCAAACAACCATAAGATAACAACTATAGAAAGCGACGACCCAAAGCTGGATGTGATTAAACAGGCCTACGTGGATGAAAATGGATTGCAGTGTGGATTCTGCACACCGGGGATGATAATGCAGACATTCTATATACTTGAAAATAATGAAAACGCTGATGAGGAATATATAAAAAAGAATTTGCGTGGAAACCTGTGCAGATGCACTGGCTATAAAAGCATTTTGGATTCCATTAAAAAGGCAGAAGAAAAAATGAAGGGTGAGATAAGTGTATCTAAATAGGTTTGTTGATGGAGAAGGAAAATACATAGATGATATTAAATTTGACAATATGCTATACATGTCCATTGTAAGAAGCCCATATGCACATGCTAAAATTAAAAATGTAAAGGGCGGCTTAAATTCTAATGAATTAAAGGCATATTATACTGGTACAGACCATGCAATGCGTGAGCCTGTTCTGGCTATTGATGAGGTAAGCTACGTTGGCCAGTGTATTGCTGCTGTTTTTTCTGAAAACCGTTATGAATCCGAAGATTTATTAAATTCTGTAGAGGTTGATTATGAACCATTAGATGCTGTATCATCAATAGACGATGCATTAAAAAAGCCGGCAATACATAAGGGCATGAAAGACAATATACTTGATGTAGAGGAAGCAGGAAATAAATTTAACGAAAGGGATATAAATTATGATTTAAAGGTTTCAGATACAATTTTCATGGACAGGGTGCTTGCAAACCCAATAGAAACCAGAGGGGTGGTGGCATACTATAGGGACGGCGTACTGCATGTATATGTATCCAGCCAGTCCGTGCATAGATTAAAGGGCGGCCTAATGAAATCCCTGAATTTAAAGGACAATGATATTATAGTACACCACGTTGATACCGGTGGTGCCTTTGGATTAAAGGCTTTACTATTTCCTGAATATGTCATAGCCTGCTATGCCGCAATGAAATATAAAAAACCGGTAAAATGGATAGAAACCAGGACTGAACACCTGCAATCATCCCACGCCGGAAGAGGGGTAAGGGCAGATATAACATTGTATGCCAGAAACAATGGCAAGATCACAGGTTTAGATGGTACTGTTTATCTGGATACAGGCGCATATTTTGCAGATGCAGATTTAGTTGACATGGGAAATGTTATACATGAGGTTACAGGGCCATATTTTATAGAAAACGCACATTTAACAGGAAAATACGTATTAACGGATAAAGCTTTAAACGGTTATTACCGTGGTGCCGGCAAACCTGAAGCATCCATAATTATGGAAAGAATGATAGACTTATTAGCAGACAAATTGAAAATGGACATAGCGGACATAAGATTGGAAAATGCAACAGAAAAACCTTTTAAATCGCCTTTGGGGCTTGATATGAATTACCCGACAAAACCTTTCCTAGAAGCTGCATTAAAGTATTTTGATTATTATAAATTATCGAAAAAAGAGAATTTAGGCATATCACTGGGCGTGCTTGATGAGGATACAGCACCGGGGGAATCGTGCAGAATAATAGTGAAGAATGGAAAGGTTAAAGTTTATTTAGGCGGCGACGTATCCGGCCAGGGGCATGAATTATTTGTGCAGGAAATATTGGGCAATGAATTTGGAATAGAACAGAGTTTAATATCCTTGGATTACGATGATACAGATATTTTAAAGGAAGGTACAGGCACATGGGGTTCCAGATCCGGCATAACACATGGCTCTGTTTTAATGAAAACCGCCGAAGTGATTAAAAATGACGTAATTAAAAAATTCGGGAAATATGATAGCGATCTATTATTAAAAAATGAATTCAATGAATACTATTATTATAAAATAGATTATAATGCAAACTCCGTTAATTTTAATATGGTTTCATCCGATATTAACGATATAAATTCCATAAAAATATATGTATATTACGATCTTGGCAAGGTATTAAACTTAAAAAACGTTTTAGGCTCTATACATGGCGGCGGCCTTCAGGCTATTGGCGAGGTATTGTCTGAAACTTTAAGATATACAGATGATGGCCAGTTAATAACAAATAATATAGCCGATGCAGGTTTATTAACAGCAGATAAGATCCCACAGTACGACATAAAAATCGTGGAAAACAATTCAGAATTTCCTGATAAGGCAAAGGGAATTGGCGAATCTACAATGATAGGAATACCGAGCGCATTTGCAAGGTCAGTTGAACTTCAGACCGGAAAGAGGGTTTCAAAATTTCCCATAGATGATATATCGCTTTTCAATAAATGTGTAGAATAAATATTTTTAATTTGCCTATAATTTATTTGTATTTTTAAAATCAATATAAGAAAAAACACGGGATTTATAATGTGGCAAATTCCTGGAAATAAATATTATATAATTATTAATTAAAATATTTTCAGAAATCACATTAATTTAAATGCCATAAATTAGAATTAATTATTAAAATTATAAAGAATTTTTATTCCAGGCCTATTAAAAAATCGGCCAGCGAACTTATTATGTTATATAATTTATTTCCGTTTTCTGTTAATGAATATCTAACTTTTACAGGTTTTGATGGTATTATTTCCCTTTCAATTATGCTATATTTTTCAAGAACTGATAATGTGTTTGATAATGTTGTAGAATTTATCCCCTTTATTCCCCTTTTTAATTCATTGAAACCTGAATTTTTATTGCCCAGGAATAGTATTATCTGCATGGTCCACTGCCTTAATATATCACGGTATTTCGCATTTAATTCATCATTATTTATAAGGTTGTATAGTTTTAACAGAGTCAATTTAAACTCACCTGGTATAATATAAAGGACTTTCTAATATATAAACATGACCGCAATAACATTATGATGAATATGGATCTAAAAAATATGGAAAATAATATAATAGAAGTTGTCAACAATGCTATGGAATCCGTGGTAAGCATAAACAGCACCATTGTGGCCAGAAATTCCTATGAACCTTTGAAAGGGTCCGGAACAGGATTTATTATAGATAGGTCCTACATAGTAACAAATAACCATGTAGTTGAGAATTCAGAGGAGGTAGAGGTAATACTGAACAGCGGTGAAAAGTTAAATGGCATTGTTACAGGAATGGACCCCCAGACAGATATAGCGGTGATAAAGGTTAATAAAAACGATTTGAAACCTTTGAAGCTTGGAGATTCTGAAAACATAAGGGTAGGTCAGATAGCAATAGCCATAGGCAATTCACTTGGATTGCCCGGAGGCAATACGGTTTCTATGGGAGTTGTAAGCGCAAAGAACAGACCTATGCCATGGGCAAATTTTGTTCTTGAAGGATTACTGCAAACGGATGCAGCTATAAACCCAGGGAACAGCGGTGGGCCATTAATGAATTTAAAAAATGAAGTAATAGGAATGAATACTGCAATAATACCGTTTGCACAGGGAATTGGATTTTCAATACCTGTAAACACAATTAAAAATGTAACATATGAAATAATAAACAACGGCCATGTTAGAAGGAAATACCTCGGGATAACAGGTGTGGACATTAAAAAATATTCAGATAATAAAAAGACTGGAGTTTTAATAGTAGACATTGACAGATACGGGCCTGCTTACGAATCAGGGTTGAGACCTGACGACATAATAATATCAGTGAATGATAATAAAATTGAAACAATGAGGGATTTAATAAATAGCCTATCAAACGTTAAGGATAGTGCAGAATTAATAATATTAAGAAATGGGGTTAAATATAAAAGCAGTATTAAATTTAAAACGCCTAAAATAATAAAAATAGATTAAAAATTTATTTTGTTGATTTTTTTACATTTTGTTTATTGTTTTCTATCTGTATATTATTAATTACCATGGCATCTTCCATATCCATCTGCCTTTTATGCCTTTTAAATGAGTTTAAAAATAAAAATGCCAGTATTATTGGATATCCAAAAAAGAATATTGCATCGTTCCAGTATATGCCATATAATGCCAGCGATATATAGTCAAACTGGTATGAAACAAATAACATGAAATTTATTGCAGTTATAAAATCGAATAAAACAATTAATGAATGGTAATATCTATTTGTCAGCATGAAAAGTATTGAAACTAAATATATTAAAAAGAATGAAAGCATATATAACTGTACACCAGATATTTGAATTGTGTGAAATATAAATGGTATATTGACAATTTTATCTATTGAAAAGTCAATATTCCATAATGATACTGAGATTGCTATAAGGCCAACATAATTTATCAACTCATTTACCGGGTATTCTTTTGCAATCCCTTTTAATATATTATTCATTCTAAGGTTATGTACTTAGTTATATTTTAACATTTCCTATATTTAAATATATAATCGAAATATCCATAATAAATCTGTACATGCCATAATTTATATATGCCAATTATAATATACAATTGACAATTATGACATGGAATACTGTATGCAAAACCGGGGATATAGAAAATGGAAAGTTAAAGGAATTTGATATAAACGGCAAAAAAATAGTTATATCTAACTTCGATAATAAATACTATGCAATAGATGCATTATGCTCACATATGGGTGGAGATCTTGGGAAAGGCAAAACTAATGATAATACAGTAATATGCCCGAAACACCATGCACAATTTGATTTAAAAACTGGGAAGGTAACAAAAAACATAAACGGGTTTTTTAAGGCCATGACAAGAAAAGAGGCAAAAGACCTGAATTCATATAATACAAAAATTGAGGATGGAAATTTAATGGTAGAATTATAAATATTTTTTAACAATAAAAATTTATATTTTATAATAATTTGATAATAATGATAGATATAACAGATAAAAATATTGTTTTAAGGGAAGCAAAAGCCTCCGGAAAAATAAAATTAAAAAAGGAAACTATAGAATTAATAAAAAACAGAAATGTTAAGAAAGGCGATACGATAGAAACAGCAAGAATTGCAGGAACAATGGCAGTTAAAAATACATGGAATAATATACCGTACTGCCATCAGATACCGTTATCCTCTATAGACTTTAATTTTGAAATAAATGATGATAGCATTGTTTCATACTGCCATGTAAAGGCAGAATACAGAACAGGCGTTGAAATGGAGGCTATAAATGGGGTTTTAACATCACTATTAACCATATGGGACATGGTAAAATATCTTGAAAAAGATGAAACTGGAAACTATCCTGAAACAGGCATAAGCGATGTAAGTGTGTTATATAAAAGGAAGGCAAAATTAGATGCACCATCTTGAAAAAAATTATGATTTGAAGTATAAAATTATTACTGTATCGTCGTCACGAAATTTGGAAAATGATTTATCAGGAAAATTAATGGAAAAATTAATAAAAAATGGATACAGAACAATAGTAAAGGATGATGAGGTCCAGATATTAAATGAATTATTTAATGACTATTATAATTACGACGTTTTTATATATATTGGTGGCACCGGCATATCTAGACTTGATCAGACGTCCATTGCAGTAAGGAAAATAGCGGATAAAGAAATAAAGGGCTTTGGAGAATTGTTCAGGGTTAAATCTGGAGGGATTTTTCCATATATATCTGATGCATCATTATTTATTTATAAAAATAAGATAATTTTTACACTGCCAGGATCGGAAAATGCACAGGAAACTGCACATAATATAATAAATGAAATTATAAACCATTTATATTATGAATTAAATAAGGAATAATTAAAAAAAATTTTTATACAACGTAATGTTAGCCATTCAATGATAATTACAAAAACGCCATTGAGAATTGGCTTTGTTGGTGGGGGCACAGATATACCCGAATATTATAGAAATTATGGTGGGATGCTGGTTTCAGCTGCAATAAATAAATATATTTACATAATTGTTAATAAAAAATTTGACAATGAGATAAGAATATCCTATTCAAAAACTGAAATTGTGAAAACGGTAAATGAAATAGAGCACCCACTGATAAGGGAGGCATTAAAATTATTGGATATAGATGGTGGTATTGAAATTTTAAGTATATCTGATATACCATCCAATGGCACAGGTCTGGGATCAAGCTCAACATTTCTGGTAGGCTTATTAAATGCACTGCATGCATATAAATCCGAATTTGTTTCCAGGGAAAAACTTGCAATGGAAGCAGTAAAAATTGAACGTGAAATTTTAAATGAGTCAGGAGGTAAACAGGATCAGTACATGGCAGCATATGGTGGAATAAACCTGTTAAAATTTAATGAAAATAATTCTGTCAACGTAAATCCCATTACATTAAATACCAAAATAATAGAAGAATTTAAAAGCAATTTATGCCTATTATATACAGGGATAGGACATAATTCTGGAGGAATACAGGATGGCCTGAAAAAAAATATACTGGAACATATAGATAAGTATAATGCAATGAAAAATTATTCTTTAGAGTTTTATGAGGAAATGTATAATATGGACATAAAGAAACTTGGTGATATATTAAATAAAAACTGGAATTTAAAAAGAAAATTATCGAATGACATAACAAATAATAATGTAGACAATTATTATAACAAGGCCATATCCCTTGGTGCATATGGCGGCAATTTAATAGGGGCTGGTGGCGGAGGTTTTTTTATATTCATTATTGATAGGGATAAAAAAGACAACTTGAAATCATTGGGTTTGAGGGAAATAGATTTTGACTTTGACTTTGAGGGTTCAAGAATAATATATTTTTCTGAATAATATATTCTTATCTTATATTCTTATAAATTATAAAAATTATAAACTGTAAAGATTATAATATTGTATAATATTATATATATATGGATAGCCTAAATTTTAATAACATTGACGAAAATATTAAGAATTACATGAAAAATGAAACAGGAAAATTTAATAATGCCATAAATGAAGAATATAATAAAATAAAATCAGATGTAAAGGATTATGTATACGCAAGAAGAATATATATGGCAAAAATATTGGATGGAGATACATTATACCTGGCCCAGGATAATGGGCTCTATAAGATAATATTTGATGAGGAGGTTATATATTCAACACAAAACATAATAAGGTGGGTTAATTTTGATAAAATAAACAAAAAAATTGCATTTTTTGAAACTACCGGTTCCGACATGGGAATATTAAAAATAATTTATGACGATAAAATAATATATAAAGAAGAAGGATATATTAATGACATAATATTTTTTGATGGAACATTCTATATAATAAAGGAAAACAGGGAAAATGACACTGAAAAAATTATGTTAAATGGGAATGTAGTTTTTGGTGATGGCACAAATCCCGGTACATCAATATTGGGAGATGTATATGGAAATAAAATAATAATAAATGTAGTATATGATAATGTATCAACAGTTTATGCCGGTGATATAAAAAATCCCGAAAGCTGGAAAATATTTAAAAATTACAGTAATGAGGTAAAAATATTAGGCTATAAAAATGAAACATTATATATATTAAATAAAATAGATTATGGCACAATAGAATATAATGAAAATAAAATAGTTTTCGACACTCCTGTTGAGGATGCCATGCTTGTCCATGATGGCTTCCTGGTTTTGCATTTAAACGATGCAAAAATAGAACCTGTATTATATGACTTTTCCGGCAAGAAAATAAAGGAATTTACAATGGACATCCCATATGGCATCATTGCATCAGATTCTGATATGGAAAATGCTTTAATAATTCTTTCATCCTTTGGAATAAGCTATTCTATATATAAATATAAAAATAGCAATCTTGAGAATATAGGTAAAAACATCGTATCTGAAATAAAATACAGTGAAAATTTTATTGAATATAATAATAAAAAGATACATTATTTTGTATTGAAATCAAATAATAAGTCAGATAACATATTAGTTTATGGCTATGGTGGCTTTAATATATCAGTTACACCTTCATATAATTCATTATTCGTGTTTTTAATAAATAACGGTGTAAATGTCGCGGTATGCAACCTTCCCGGAGGGGGAGAGTATGGTGAAGAATGGCATAAATTTGGCATGAAAGAAAATAAAATAAATGTATATAATTCATTTAAAAGCATAATAAGAAAATTAAAGGACGAAAAATATAATGTTATATGCTATGGTGTAAGTAATGGGGGTTTGCTTTCAGCATATACGTTTACTGACATGCCTGATGAATTAAATGGCGCCATTATAGGGAACCCTGTTATAGATTTAACAGTATTTAATAAATTATTGGCCGGTAAATACTGGGTGGGAGAATATGGAGACCCCAATAATCCTGAAGATATGAAATATTTAAGAAAGTATTCGCCATTGAACAAAAT
Source organism: Thermoplasmata archaeon (assembly GCA_021797555.1). Classification (GTDB taxonomy): domain Archaea; phylum Thermoplasmatota; class Thermoplasmata; order Thermoplasmatales; family Thermoplasmataceae; genus Ferroplasma. Next base: position 188,850 of record JAJZZM010000013.1, on the reverse strand, counting down.
TGAAAATAAAAAATATCCTCCTGCGTTAATATATTCAAGGATTCACGATGATAGGGTACATCCTGGGCATGCACTGAAATTTTATGATAAATTAAAAGAATATAACAATAGATCATATTTAATGATATCAAGCGGTGGGCATATTGGGTCACAATTATCAGACATTACAAAGGAAATTGCATATATTGCATCTTTTGTTATGCTTGTTTTTGAAAATAAAATTTAATAATATAAATATTTATATGTTAAATATAATAATGTATTATGCAAATAAAGAATGAAGGTAATATAATTATTGCAAAATTTGATGCTGGCGAGGATGTTATATCCAATTTGAATGCAATTGTAGATAAATATGATATCAAATCAGGATTAATTGACTTTGCAATAGGAATGCTAAAGGATACTACTATAGGATACTGGGACAATGACCATTATGAAAAATTGAATATACCGGAAAGAATTGAGATTGTATCATTCCATGGAACAATAGCCGGAAATGACCCCAAATACCATATACATATGTCCGGTGCCAGATCAGACCATATGATATATGGTGGCCATTTTTTCCTTGGCACAGCAGATCCTCTGCTCGAAGTAAGAATTACAAAGCTTGATGATATATCATTAACAAGGGAATTAAATGAAACTTCAAAACTGAATGAATTAAAAATTGAATAATTTTTTTATTAATTATTATAAAAATTAGTATCTATGCTTTTTGTTTTTGCACTATATGGCAATCTGTTATATCCAATAAATATGAATACTAGTCCGATAAGCATTAATAAAAAGCCAATCAATATAACTGTTAATATAAGCCCTATTAATATTAAAATTGCACCTGAATGGAATTCGTGTATTCCTGTTAATCCTGATATATCATCATATGCAAAATACAGGAAAATTGATGCCAGGAAAAGAGTCAATATGATTAGACCTGCTGCAAAAAGAATGGAAAGAATGCCAAATCTGGAAGCAAATGAAGCTGGCAGTATAAAAGATATTGAAATTAAATATCCTATAATTGATATAATAAAACTTACAACGGTATATCTGAATGGATTTTTATTTCCGTAATAATCGGATATAATTTTTATTGAAAAGACAATTAATAAAATACCTGCGATATTCAATATAAACGAAACGTGTATAAGCGGTGATATTATTGTGCCTATTACATTAAGCGCCATGCCAAGCAATCCATAATCGCGGGCTTTCATTAATTTATCATCTGATGCAAACATTAAAAATGTAAATGAATTAATATACTTAAAGTATTCGTATTAATATATTAATAAAAATATTTAATTAATTATTAGGTTGTATATAGTATTCTGCGTAAATATAAACCTTCTGTTGATAATGAAAGAATTATTTAATAACAGAGTGAAATACTTCTTTTGTAACAGCAAGGTAATAAAATATGGAATATAAGCATATCGAATATAGAGGGGATAATACAACAGGGCTCCATCTATGGATAAGGACATGCGCCTCCTTTTATAATTATAATAATATATAATTTCCTCCCCTGCCATAAAGTATGAACTTAAAATCTTTATTGTATAGTTTAATCTCTCTAATTTACCATTTTTTGAGGATAATTTATTCTTCCCAATATATGTTTATGTTATTATTTTCTAAATACTTCCGGAACTTATCCTTATATCGTATTCTGTTATTGCCATTTAAAAAGAATTGAGTACCGTGGTCTTTTAATATTTCTTCAGGCTTTTCATATGATTCCATATTGGCAAATAAAATGTATCATATAAGTTAAAGGATTTTATCTGTTTATTATACTAAGCCTAACCCAATAAAAGTCTTCCAAATTCATTCATGGAATGCACATATGGATAATTCCTGCTACCGGTCCCATTCCTCGTTATTATGCCCAGTGCCAGGAGATTTTTTAATCGTCTTGAAACTGCGGACTTTGTAATGTTCAATGAAACTGACAATTGTTCTATAGTTTTTGGTTTTATTAATATTTCTCTCATAAGCTGCATGTATCTTTTATTGTATATATTTATTTTCTTCAATTTTTTTACGTTGATTACCATGGTTGAATCAAGATATTTATCGTAAACTACCATGGGTATATCCTCGTTATATGCGTGTATGGTAAGTGCAGAAACTCCTATTCCAGAGCCACAGGATATATTGATCCATATAGGGTCATTTTTAGATTTACAAATTTTCTGCAAAACCAGAAAAATCTGGAAGAAATTTCCAACATCCTTGATTTCAATGAATTCTAAGTTTATATTTTTGAATTTAAGAAAATCAGTTATTTTCTGTTTAATATTCCGATATTCTGGCTTGGCATCACATATTATTATCAGTTTTGAGATTTTTGGAATATCTGCAAAGAATGGCTTTACGATGTAATCTCCTTCCTGGTCCAGAATTGCAATACCATATTCTTCTATCATTTTTATTTATGTTACACAAATTTATAAATTTTGTGCAACGATATCATATATAATCATATATTGATATTATAATAATTATATTTAAATATAAATCACAACTTTAGTTCTAGAGCGAAAATGATAACAGTAACAGCTTGGGAATGGATAGGCCTATTTATCGGAATGATAGTGGGTGGTCTTGCGGAAGCATGGGGTATTTCAAATCCAGAAATCCTGATAAGACTCGGAAAATTTCAGGATAGATTATTTATAGGTTGTATAGCAATTGCAATTGGTTCAGGTGCACTGGCATTATACGGACTGGCAGCACTGGGTGTATCATTCCACTGGGGGGTTAAGCCAGATTATATATGGGGAATTGCACTGGGTGCGGCTATCTTTGGAACGGGCATAGCAATTTCAGGATATGTTCCTGGAACAATATGGATGGCTTTAGGTGAAGGCAGGAGGGATGCAGTATATGCGGTTTTCGGTGGGTTGCTTGGTGCAGCATCATGGACCATGATATATCAGACATCCTTTGGGCACTGGTTGGTAACCTATGATAATTTCGGTGAAATATATTTCGGTGGAAAGGTAGATACAGATCTGTATGTAGGTTTTGGAATAGCAGTCATATGGGCAATTTTAATGTTTGGAATAGCATATATGCTGCCTAGATATAAGGGAGGAAAAAGCTGTTTCTACCAATCATCACACAAAAATTATAAACCAACAACAGCAGAAGAGGAACAAAATATAGAATCGGCAGAGGTGTTGCAGGAGGGATCATCCATGCCAATGGGCAATGGAACAACTGCTGAGCAGTTCAATTACCATTATACCGTATCATCCGATTTATTTGGAAAGGTAATGTTAACAGTGGGTATAATTATTGGACTCACTGTTGTACTTGAAATGTTTTTGCACCAGATACTTGGAGAATCAACAACGTTTTCATGGATAGCAGCTGAACTGTGGCTACCTGCTTCATACTGGAAATACAGTGAAATAGTAGTTACAACAATAGGCTGGGAACCATTCAGTGATATTGGAACATTATTTGGTGCCTTTTTATTCTCGGTATTCGTAACAAGGAGATTCCAGGCATTTAATAAAGTAATACCGCCATCGTGGGTATCCAGGTTTGGGAACAGTGAAATCAAAAGAGCAGGAGGTGCTTTCGGTGGTTCATTTATGATGCTGCTGGGTGCAAGAATGGCCGATGGATGTGCATCCGGGCATATATTGAGTGGAGATTTGCAGATGGCAGTAAGTAGTTTAGAATTCTTCGTAATTGTGATAATATTCCTGTTACTAGCTGTTCACCTGATTTATAAGGCTAAAAGGAGTGAATAAGATGGAAGACAGGAAAGTATATGATAAAACCTACGACAAAGCATATGACGAAATAGAAAAAGCAGTAGAGCTTGAAAGGTCTGAAGAGCCAAAGCAAAAGAATGAAACCGGTATAAGGGTTTTTATAATAATTATGACTGGTATAATGATACTTGCTGCGGCCCTTACTGAAAGGACATACAATGGTTATGATCCGAATCCGAACGATGTGGCAATAACAGGATTTTTCGCTATAGTAACCATTTTAATGACTGCGGTATGGTACAGGTCTAAATACAATAATTTCTCATATAGACCGGAAGAATTTAGAAGGCATTATAAGAAAATGAAAAAAGACCGGGAAAAGAAAAAATAAATTATTTTAATTTTTTATATATAATTAAACAATTGTTGAATATTAATAATATGTAATGCCGGAATTTTAAATGAAAATGGATATATATTAAGATACAATAAAAGGTAATGATAGGAAATGGCAAAAATATTTGTAATTCTAACTAAGGGAAAAGATGATTTGAACATGGTTAATGTGGCAGCTAATTTCGCATATAGCTCGGTTAAGAATGCTGGGGCAACTGTTAATTTTATGTTTCTTGGACGTGGTGTCGAAAATCTGCTGAAAGATTCTAATGGTATAAAGCCAATTGTTGACCTTGTTAACCTCATGAAATCAGCAGGCATAGAAGTGACTTACTGCAAGGTATCTGCCAAGGGAATAGGATTAATGGAAAGCCAGTTACTGGACGGAGTTGAACCGGTAATGGGCGGTGTACAGACGGCTAAGGAAGTAGATGCAGGATTTTCTGTGGTTACTTTTTAAATTATAAATCATTTTTAAATAAAATTAAGAATAGATATATTGCTATCTATTCTACTAAAAATAAATATATAACTAATAAAATTAATTTTTTATGGTCATTTAGTAATAACAATTAAATAATATTTTATAAAATTATTTTAAAATGTAAGTATGGTATGCCCTTCCTTATTAGCATCTGCAATGACTTTCCCACCGGGTATTTTGTCACAATCATAGTATAATAAATCACTTTCAGTTATATGATAATATTCCATTGCAACAGGACATGCCATAATTTTTATTTTTGCTTTTTTAAGTTCCTCAATTTTATTTCTGATAATTAACGAACGTGGATCAAATTTGTTCAATGTTTCTATTGAACTACCTATAAATAATAAGGTAACACTTTTTGCACCCATTTTCTCTGCCAGACCCGTGGCAACAATTGTTGCTTCATCTACTCTTGTACTGTCATTTCCACTAATCAGTGTAATCAAATAATCTTCACTCCCCATATTTATACTATTCCAATATCCTATAAGTAGTTATCTTATGCAATTATTCTAGGGTGAGTTACCTAATGGTAAAGCATTAAGCCCCATGCTTCATCTGTGATGCCGTATATTTTAATCTTCCTATTTCATAATGGTCTTTTACATAAACATTATTTATTTTATAATCTATAGTAAAATTCTGGATATAATGGTTATTCAGAATATAAATTAAATTTGAGTAATTACATACAATTATTTATATATTAATAACTATTAATCTATTATGGCAAAGAAAGATTCTGAAATTACAACAGATCTTCTGCCGAGGCTGGACAGGCTTCCATGGAGTCCATGGCACTGGAAAGTCTGGTTTATTCTGGCAGGTGGAATGCTGCTTGAAGGTTTTGTGCTTTCTGTTGGAGGGTCTACATTATCAACGGTGGAAAAACTTTTCAGCCTCACCAATGAGGAAGCTGTTGCACTTACACCAATATTCCTTGTAGGTGAAATGATTGGTGGAATATATTTAGGGTCTATGGCTGATGTAAGGGGAAGGAAACAGCTATTCATTATAACAATGGCAATCATAGCTGGAGGATCGCTTCTATCAGCCGTTTCAGTGGACTATCCAATGCTTGCCGCATCAAGATGGATAGCGGGATTCGGAATTGGCGGTGAGCTTGGTTCTGCCATAGCTGCCCTGGAAGAATTCTCACCGTCCAGGAACAGGGGATTTTCAGTTGGTGCCGGCAACGGTGTTATGTTTGATTTCGGTACCTTTATAGCAGGATTTGTTTCTTTCTTTGCAATAGCGTATCTGCCTGTAAGCTTTGGATGGAGAATAGCATTCCTGACAGCATTTGTATTGGCAGGATTTATCTTCGTTGCAAGGCTTGATTTACCGGAATCGGTGCGTTACCTCCTGAGGAAGGGAAAGGTGAAGGAGGCAGAGGATATAGTAGATGGCATTGAGGCAGAGGTGAAAAAATCCAATGTAAAATTATCTGATGTTACATCCACTGTGAATATTCCAGTTGATTTTGGAAAGATCACAGCATCTGAGGGTTTCGGCGTCATATTCAAAAAATACAAGAAGAGAATAGCCCTTTCATGGATACTTAATTTCTGCGAAACCTGGCCCTATTATGCTGCATTCTCAATTATACCACTGATATTTACAAAGATATACCTTATACCCGCAAAGGACACAGGACTCATATTAAGTGTTGTTCTTGGGGCAGGTGTCCTGGGTGTGCTTATTTGGGCCTACCTCCTTGATATCATAGGCAGGAGGCCTGTTATAATGATAACATACATGGTAGCAGGCATCGTTGCAATAATTCTTGGTATTGTTGTCCATTCAATAGACTTTATTGCCTTCATTGCAATATTATCGCTTATGTACTTCTTTACATATGCGGCTGCTGCACTGCTTTATCCCCAGATAGGCGAAATGTTTCCTACAAGGGCAAGAGGCTCCGGACTTGGGACGGCAATAGGCTTTGGAAGGCTTGGTGGAATAATTGGACCATTTGTGCTTCTTGCACTTCTTAACTATGGATTATTCTATGTCTTTGTTGTAACAGGCATAGTTCTGATTATAGGAGGCATTGCGGAGGTTGTACTCGGCCCTGAATTAAAAAGGGAAAGCCTGGAGAAAGCCTCAAACGATACCTAAATTTTTAAAAAATCCATTAATTTTTTTTCTTCCTTAAAACTGTTAAGCACCAGATCCGAACCTGTTAAATCGGATGCTTTGTACACACCGGTTGCCACTGCTATGGCATTTACAGATGCGTCCCTTGCAGCCCTAATGTCCAGCGGGGTATCGCCTATGAGGTAAATGTTATCCCTTTCAATAGGTTTTCCGAATCTCTCTATGGCGTGGTTCACAAGCTCTGAACGTATCCTGCTGTCATCCCCGTATCCTCCAGCAGCAAAATATGATGATATTCCAGACCGTTCGAGCCTTAATGATGCTATAGCCTGTAGATTTCCGGTTAGAACTCCTAAACTGTATGTACTGTTATGTAGCTTTCCAAGAACTGAATTAACATTTGCCAGTAGTTTATAATCATCGGGTTTTAAATTTTCCGAAACGTATGCAACCATTGCCGAAAACGCTTTCTTCATGCCGTTCCTTATCTGGTCATCTTCAACATTTTCCTTTTTCAATAATTCGTAGAGTATTCCGGTATCTGTCATTCCATGCCTTGGAAATGATTCTATATCTGTCTGAACACCGTAAATAGAATTACAAACGTAATTAAAGGATGCAGTATGTGTTGGTGATTCTTCCATTAATGTTCCATCAATATCAAATAACAATAATTTTTCCATAAAAGTAAATATTTATGTATAATATTATCTTTGCTATATAATTAACAAAAGTGCCAATGAATCAGAATAGCCTTAAAAGCCTTTAAGAACATTCCTTATTATACACTTATTTAAATAATCGATATTCTGATCCTTCAGATAATTAGATGGCATTAATATGATTATCTGAATTATTCCGGGAACAATGCCATAGTATGTTGTGCCCAATGGCGTCAGAGATATCCATAAAAATAATTAAAGGCTGCTAAAACTGTTATGGCTTCTTATGGTTTTATGTAACATTGTTTCATCCACAAACGGTGTGGAATTTTATGCCTGTAGAGTTAAAAATAGACTCTTTTGCCAGAATACTGCAATTTTGTCCTTCCAAACTCATCCATATTTTTTAGCTGATCTACTGAAAATACAGGTCCATCTGTACAGACCTGATAGCCGTTTATTGAACATGAATCACATAACCCAATGCCGCATTTCATTGATCTTTCCAGTGAAAACTGGGCATTTACATTTATATTTTTAATATAATCAAAAACGGATTTTAACATTATTTCCGGACCGCATACATATAGCATATCAAATTTATCCAGGTCCACTGTTTTTAATGCAGTTGTTACATAACCCTTCATTCCACATGAACCGTCATCGGTTACAATTTTTAACCTGTCCTTAAAATGGTTTTCAAATATTATATCTTTTTTTGATTTTCCCGATATAATTCCATAAGTATTACCATCTATTATTGGTATTAATGGTGCTATGCCCGTGCCTGCACCAATCAACAACTTTTTCCCGGGAACAATGGTAAATGGTTTCCCATATGGCCCGGAATAATATAAATAATCACCTCTTTTTAAATGTGCTACATGTTCTGATGCTTCTCCATATATTTTTACGGTAATCTTTTTTATTTTATTAATAGAAGAAAATGATAATGGTATTTCATTTATTCCAGGCACCCATGCCATTATAAACTGCCCTGGTTTTATATCATCATCCGATGAAAATGCTATTGTATTGACATTTTCGCTTTCCTGTACATTATCTATTATATATGCATATTTCATTTTATAGCCACTCCTATTATATCTTTAATGTCATTTATATCATTTTTTATAAAAAATTCATTTAAATCGTTATTTAATTTATTGAATATATTTATTCCGTATTTATATATAACAGAACCAATCTGGACTGCGGATGCGCCTGCCATTATATATTCTATTGCATCATCTATATTTTCGATGCCCCCGACACCAATTATTTTTTTATTTAATTCTTTTTTTATTTCATAAACATACCTTACGCCAACGGGTTTTATTGACCTTCCTGATAATCCACCGTATACATTGCTCAATACGGGTTTCCTTGCATGTATGTCTATTTTCATTGCCTTTACGGTATTTATTAAAACTAAAGCATCTGATTTATCTGCTGCTTTAGCTTCCTCTATTATATCGGATGTATTTGGGCTTAACTTTGAAAATACAGGTATGCTAACCTTTGATTTTACCTCTGAAACAATTTCGCTTACTAAATCAGGATCAGAACCAACTTCTAAGCCGTAGCCATTAACATGTGGGCATGATAAATTCAGTTCTATTGCAGAAACCTTATATGATTCCATCTTTTTCGCAAGCAGTGAAAATTCTTCAGCATCCTTTCCGAATATGCTTCCAATAACCGGTTTTCCTGACCTCAATGCTATTTCTATTTCATCCTTAAAACTGCCTATGCCAGGATTTGATAATCCTATTGCATTTATTACATAATTTTCATCGTGGTATATTACAGGAGGGTCAAAGCCCTTCCTTTCATCAATTCCTATAGACTTTGTTACAGCAGATGAAGCACCGTTATTTAAAATCCTTTCCATTGTATAACCATTTTCATCTAAGATTCCTGAGGCTAGCATAAATGGATTTTCTAATTTTATCCCTATGTCTGTATTTATATTCATATTATCACTTTTATTTATTTTTAATATCCATAATATCATCAGGAAAATTTGTAAGCTTTATTGAATTTTTTATATCAAAGTTTCCATAGTTATATGCTGTTTTATATGGCAACATTATTTCCTTATTGGATAGGAACATTGAACCACCATTCTCTGAAAAGTATATGCATGTATCGTTGTAATTATAATTCATTGCTATATTTTCTGTAATTGCAATAAAAGTTTTTATTGTTTTATATGTTAAATTATTATTTATTACAACATTGGATGCCCCATTTATTATTGTGTCTGTTAAATCACTCTCTGTCCGTGGATAATTCATAACTGTTATTTCAAAGAACTTTGATAATTTATCATATACATTAAAATTTAAATGCCCCCTGGCTATGGCATCATAATCAACTACAAATAATGTATCAACCTTCATTTTTAATAATTCATATATGCTTGCGTAATCAACTATTTCTTTATTCCTAATAGTAATGCATAACACAGATTTTGATTACAATTAAACATATTAATGTTTTTATGTTTTTATTTTAAATTATTATTATATTTACCATGATAGTTTTTATCAAATTATAATATATAAAATAGAAATAATTATATGCGTATATTCAATCTATATTTATGTTTGAGGCATCAAGATCATATTTTATAAAAACAGATCGAGTTCTTGTTCCAATGTTTAGAGGTATAAATTCAATAAAGGCATTAAACGTGGCATTTGATTTAGCCCGAACATACAATTCAGAATTAACGGCAATAACAGTAAGGGAGAGAAATGACAGCATAGAATGGTCAAACAGTGTTACATTGGTAACAAATGCCTATAAGGACGGAAAAAGATTCAATATAAAGGTTGTGCCAAAGATATCAACGTATGAAAATGTTAAAACCGGCTTAGTAAAAGAAGCGTCATCCCATTATTATGATTTATTGCTTATGGCAACACATAAACGTGCATTATTATCCGGCTCCGTATTCGGGAGCATCGGTGACTATGTCCTAAAGAATTCATCAATACCATTAATATTACTAAGCATAAGTGAAAGAGAATATCCGTATAAAAAGATATTACTGCCTGTTTCAGAGGAAATAAATACAAGGTCGGCGGTATTTTTTGCGATGGAAATGGCTAAAATGAATAGGGCAAAATTGATGATAATGGATTTAAGAAAATATGATAAAAAGAAAACACATGGATTTAAAATATTATTTGATAATATCGGTGAGATATCGAAGAATATTGATATATCCCTTCTAAAATCTGGATATAATACCGGAATTAAGGAGGAAACAAACTCAATAATAGAAAGAGAGGATCCGGACTGCGTGATTATCGGTACAAGGAATATACCTAATAGAAAATACAGGATAAATTCTGATATAAAATATATAGTAAAGGATCCTAGAATAGATACAGTATTAATTAAAAAATGATTTTTTTACTATTTTATTATTTTCCATATAGTTTATTACTGCAATATTTAATTCAACAACATTATCATAATATGATCCAAATATTGGAAAATTACGCTGTTTGTCATGATTTACCGTATTATTAAGAAAATTTTCTATGGATGTTACATTTATAGTATTGTTTGATAATTTATTTATGCTTTCTGCTATGCGGTTTATCTGTATATATGCACCATCCAGAGGTATTGCATAATCAACTCCAGATCCTGAATCCGAAATCATTGCATATGGTATTTTTGATTCCGAAACATTGTTTTCTTTTTCAAATTTATTTAAATTCTCCTTTAAATTATTTAATGTACTTTTATTGCTTAATGAGGTTGAATATGATCCGCTGTCGTTGAAACTATAATTTGTTGCCGATGGCCTTGGCTGGAAGAAGTAGGATTCATTAAATGCCTCTGCAAGCAGGTATGAATCAACAACTTTGCCATCCACATTAACAGGCTGCCCGTTTGAATAATATGGCAGTGTGTGCTCTGTTATTAATGAAGTTGCAACAGGAAAAACAAAGCCACCTATAAACATTATTATCACCGCAAGTGCAAATGCCTTCAATATATTCTTTTTTACCATGCTACACCACCTAAGCTTAATAACATATATATTATGTATATCATTATAAATGGAAATACTATTCCACCAAAACCATATACTATAATATTCCTTTTCAGTAAATCTGATGCACTGGACGGCGTGTATTTTACACCTCTGAGTGCAAGTGGGACTAATATAACTATTATTATTGTATTAAATATTAATGCGGCTGTTATTGCCCTTAAAGGATCTGTCAAATTCAATATATTTAAAAATCCCAATTCCGGAAACATATAGAACATTGCAGGTATTATCACAAAATACTTTGATATATCATTCGCTATGCTGAATGTTGTTAATGAACCTCGGGTTATTAAAATCTGCTTACCCAAAAATATTACATCTATTAATTTTGTGGGCGTTGAATCCAAATCTATCATATTTGCTGCATCCTTTGCTGCCTGTGTGCCAGTATTCATTGCCATTGCAACATCAGCTTTTGCCAGTGCGGGTGCATCGTTTGTGCCATCACCGATCATGGCTACCATTCTTTCCTTATTTTTTTCTTCTATTACCTTGTTATATTTGTCATCAGGCTTGCTATTTGCTATATACTCATCTATGCCAGCCTCTCTCGCGAAATATGCTGCGGTAACCTCATCATCGCCTGTTAGCATAACCGTGCTAATATTCATTTTATGGAGATCTTCTATTCTATCCCTTATTCCCGGCTTTAATATATCATTTAATTCTATTACGCCGATAAATTTTCCATCGGATGCAACGGGTATTGCAGTACCACCCTTCAATGATATTTCCTTGCATATGCCATTTATATATGTATCATTTAAATTCAATTTTTCAGATAATGCTCTTAATGACCCTTTTAATATATATTTATCCCCGTTCTTTATTCCGCTGTAGCTGGTTTCCGATGAAAACGGCACAAATTCATAATTTTTCAATTCATCCTCATTATATTCTATGTTTTCTTTTTTTGCGAGCCTTACTATGGACAATCCCTCTATGGTTTCATCATTTAATGAACATAATAATGACTTTTTTACGAAATCATGATAATCATAATTCTGGTTAGGGTAAAATTTTACCGCTTCCCTTTCGCCAATTGTTATTGTACCGGTTTTGTCTAAAATTATTGTATCAATATCCCCGGCATTTTCCACAGCTTTGCCGGATTTTGATATTATATTGTACTGTGATACTTTATTTACAGCTGCTATGCCTATTGCAGGCAGTAACCCACCTATTGTTGTTGGTATCAATGCCACCAGCAGAACCAATAATATATCTATATTTGGTTTTATGCCCGTATATGCTGATAAAGAGAATATTGATGCAACAACAACCAGAAATATCAATGTAACTCCTGATAAAAATATTGATAATGCAATTTCATTTGGTGTTCTTTCCCTGACAGCATTCTGAACTACCTTTATCATGCTGTCTATGAATGATTCTCCTGGATTGACAGAAACTTTGACTGTAATTTCATCTGTAACTAATACTGTTGAACCTGTTACACTATCGCCGACTAATTTAATAACAGGCCTGGATTCTCCTGTCACGTTTGATTCATTTACATACCCCGATCCCTTTATAACCTCGCCGTCGGATGGTATGGTTTCATCCTTTTTTACTATTATAATATCTCCTTTCCTTAATTCATCTGAACTTACAGTTATTATTTTATTGTCCTTCAATAAATTTGCCTTTGTTGAAATCTTCATTTTTTCCAGTGATGATGTTATGGCCATGCTCTGGCTTTCAGATAATGAAGTGCTTAAATTGGAAAAAAATACGGTTAAAAATAACAGTACTGTAACAGATATATAGAAATATATGTAAACACTGGTATCTGGCACATTGAAATATGATGGAAATATGATTATAAATATTGATATAAAAAATGCTATTTCAGTTATAAACATAACTGGATTTTTTATTATTTTCCTGAAGTCGAAACCTTTCAATGCATTTATTATTACTCCCCTTAAATCCATCCTATCACCATAAAGTCAAAGTCCTTTGCCCATGAATATAATGGCCCTAAAGCAAATATTGGCAGGTATGATAATAAGCCTATCATTATTATTACGGCCAAAAGCATAAAGGCAAATGAAAATGAACCGGTGTCTATTGCAGATTTATTATAAATGGTTTTTGGCTTTTTGAATGCAAACTGCTGCGCTAATAATAACTGTATGCCCAATATTAAATATCTGCCTAAAAGCATAATTATTCCATCTAAATAATTGAAATAACTGCTATTGGTTAAAAATCCACCTGCCTCCGATCCATTATTTGATGCTGCGGATCCAAATTCATATAATAAATTCGATATATTGGAAGGAAAACCATTGTAAAAAGTTCCCATTATTACCGGGATCATTAATGTAATCCCTAAAGGAATTATAACGATTAATGGGTGTGAAATCAATGATAGCGTTGAATATTTAATTTCCTTTGAACCTATTCTTATATTCATTAATTCTGGTAATTTGCCTACCATTAATGAGGTTATAAATAATGTAAAAACAACGTATGTAAATATATTTACAATGCCCGTACCAACACCGCCAAGCGGATCATTTAAAACTAAATTGGATAAAAGCCCTAACATGCCTGTCGGGGTATAATCTATAATTCCACCTGATGAGGCTCCTGTTGATGTAAAAACAGATCCAACCTGGAATACTGATGATGGCGCTAATCCTAAATAAGCCTCCTTGCCTGTCATGTTTCCTGTGAATATGCCTAAGGCTGATATCTCAGGTATACCTATAAATTCTGAAATAAAGGTTAGCATTGATGTAAATACAAATATTGTTAACAGTACACCGGTTAACATATTTCCGAACCTTTTATCGAATACATATCTAAGTGACATTATGGATCCCAGTGGTATTAGCATAAACGATAAATATTCGACAATGTTTGTGAACCAGTCAGGGTTTCCAAGTGGAAATGCAGCATTGGCGCCATAGAAGCCACCGCCATTGGTGCCAATATTTTTTATTGATACCAGGGTTGCAACCGGTCCCAATGGCAATTTTACGGCACTGGATCCTATTGGAAATACGTTTATGTAACTACTCAATGTTTCTGGCACTCCCATGGCTATTACTATTACTGTTACAAGAATTGTCAGCGGCAGTATTAGATAGAATATTGAAACCAGGAAATCATGATAAAAATTGCCTAATTTGCCGTTATCATTTAATATTCCGCGTATAAATGCCATTGATGCGGCGAATCCGGTACCTGCAGACAGAAACATTAAACCTGTAACCACAAAGGTCCAGCTTAATATGCTTAAGTCAAATGAATTTGAATAATGCTGCAAATCTGTATTTGTTAAAAAACTTATAACTGTATTGAATGTTAATGATAAATCCATGTGGTTGTTAGCATATGAATATGGGAAATCATGCTGGAAATATATAAAAACAAAGCCAATTATGCCGGCAAAAAAATTAAACATTATTAATGTAAAAAAATATTCCTTAAATTTCATCTGCTTATTTTTATTCTCATTAAAAAATTTTTCAAAGAAGTTTACAATTCTTCCGGAAATCGGATATAACCATGTTTTTTCTTCCTCATCAGTATATAATTTTTTTATGTATCCTGATATTAAGTAACCAAACAATAATGCAAGGCCTATATAAATGAATGTAATAATTATGCCCGAAACAGCCCTATTTCCATCAATTATGCTATATATATTCATATCTTATCAGCTCCAAGAATGGATACGATAAGATATACTGCTACAGATAAAGTTATTACACCTAAAACTGCATAGGATAGCAACATTATTTCTATAATATCATACGGATATTTATATTTAATTATGAAATAATAAAAATTTTTATATAAATTAAATATTTCATTCTATGTTATACGAAAAAGAGAGGGGAATAGTTTTAAATGCATGCAGACAGATGGTAAATGATAAATTGACAGTTGGTTCCTGGGGAAATATAAGTTTAAGGACACATGATAATAGTATTGTAATTACGCCAAGCGGCACCAATTATTTAAAGAGCACAATTGATGATATGGTTGTAACCGACATTAATGGAGATATAATAGAGGGAAATTTAAAACCATCCAGTGAAAAATTAATGCATTATGAAATATACAAAAATAGGAATGATGTTAATGCTATAGTACATACACATAGCATATATTCATCTGTACTGTCCGTTGTTGACGATAATATACCGGCAATAACAGAGGACATAGCAATGCTTTTGGGAAATAACATAAAGGTTTCGGAATATGCAATTACGGGTTCAATTGAACTTGCAAAAAACGTTGTTAAAGGCTTGGGAAAAAATAATGCAGCAATAATGAAAAACCATGGTGCTGTTTCAGTAGGAAATGATATGGAAAGATCAATAGTTGCATCTGAAGTTCTTGAGAAATCAGCAAAAATATATATTTATTCGAAAATTATGGGGAAAATAAATACAATTCCTGATAATGATATAAATAAATTAAGGTCAATTTCTGAAGATTATTTAAACCAGTGGAAGAAATGGAAATAATTATAATAATTCCTTTGCCATGTAGGGGCCTAAACGTTCATAACCATATTTTCTGAAATAGTTTCTAACGCCTATTCCGCTTATTACCAAAATTCTTTTCTTATCATATTCTTCCTTGGTAATTTTTTCTGCCTCATCCAAAAGTTTTTTGCCCAATCCATGATGCTGCCAGTTGTTCTGTGACTCTTCCCCTATTGGAACTATGTTTCCCAAAACCTTTAATTCCCTGATAATAGATGAATTCAGGACCTCCTTTCTATGTGCTTTTTCGGATGGCATTCTTAACCTTAAATATCCTATTATATCATTTTTTGAATTCTCGAAGGATAGGAATATTTCATCTCCACCGGAAGCTATGTAATTGCGCCTTATTAATTTATAACCGGTATCGTAATTTTCCTTTGCTATGCCTACCTCCCTTGTTCTTATTTCCATGGTTTTAATATTCAATTCCTTCATTTTTTCATCAACTAAATTGTGCAGGTCACTTCTTTTAACACCTGATACGATAAAATTTACAGGTATATCACGCTGCATCCTCATTACACGTACCCATGGAGGCATGTTCTTCATAAAATATGTTACCAAATTGACTACCTTATATGTATCATATGGTTCATATTTACCTTCCTGCCAGTATTTATACAAAGATGTATTGTTTACAACCAGCGTAGGATATATTTTTAACATATCTGGCTTAAAATTTTCGTCACCCATCATTGTATCAAAGCTTTTTATATCCTCTTCATAATTAGATTCGTACATACCCGGCATTATATGGTATAATATTTTTAATCCTGCATCCCTTGCTAACTGTGTCGATCTTGCAATTTCAGGTACACCATGGCCGCGCATATTATCCCTTAAAATTTTATCATTTAATACCTGTATGCCAAGTTCAATTTTTGTTGTGCCGTATGATAATGCGTTGTCTATTTCCCTTTCATTAAACCAATCTGGTTTTGTTTCCAAAGTTAACCCTATGCACCTTCTTTCAGAGAATTCATTTTCAAGTATTGATTCTTCTAAAGTTGGTGATATTGTTTTATTCATACCGTCTAAACAGCCTTTTACAAAATTCCTCTGGTATTCCTCTGACCTTGCCGTAAATGTTCCACCCATAACAATTAAATCAACCTTACTTGTATCATGCCCTATTGTTTCTAATTGCTTTAACCTGTTAAATGTTATATTGTATGAATCATAATAATTATTTCTTCCCCTCAATGCCGATGGTTCAAATCCTGTATATGACTGAGGCGAATTATTGTCAACGCCACCCGGGCAGAATATACATTTTCCATGGGGGCATGCCTCCGGCGATGTCATTGCTGCAACAACAGCGACACCTGAAATTGTTCTTGTAGGTTTTTTTCTCAATAGATTAACATATTTTTTATTGTTTTTAAAATTTAATATTTCAACATCACTTGGAACAACGTCTAAATTAAATTTTTTTGATAAAATTAACTTCTCCTTCTGCAATTCTTCCTTGCTTTTGATTTTCCCGTTTTCAATATACTCTGTTATTTCGTTATAAAAATCCATTATATTACTTAATTATAAATAATTATAAATTTTTATGGATTGTTATTCTGGTTATTTATATCGTTCTGATGCTCTTCCCTGTATTTTTTTCTTCCATAGATTCTAACGGCGTATGAGAATACAACCGCCAGTATTAATATTACAAAGTCATATACGCTTGGAATCCCGAGATAACCAGAAGTAAATATTAAAATTATTGCAATAAAGAAAACAACGTTTGATAATATCATGTATTTTTTTGACATCATATATCTATTTCCCCTAACCTGCATTGCATTATTTTGAGGATTAACATAACCATTTTTAATATATGGTGATAATAACGACATATATATCACAGCAGGGACTTCATCGTTCAGATATTCGAATGTGCCTGTTAATGAATCCTGATTGAAAATTATTGAACCTACCTTTGATGTATCAGAATTTACATCAATTGTTCTTACATTATCATTTACATATGGCTTTGAAACAGAGTATGATCTGCCATTATAGTTCATTGTTAAATTTCTATTCAATGTACCTAAGTCCATATCCCCCTGAAAGATTTTATAACCGCCGGGGGCTTTGTTGACCGATATTGTCTGTGAAGGACTTTTTATTTCTATTGATTTTGCTCCCATTGCAGATTCTATATTTACAGAGAATATTTCATTATCCCCATCGTATATTTTTCCATCTTTATATGTATATTGCACATCTAATTATATGAATATATTATATTATGTTTTCTCTTTTCCAAAATAATAACCAAATAGAGTTTAGAAGTTCCGGATTTGGAGCAATTACAACATTTGCCAGATATTTTGCAGCTGGACTAATATTCATGATAGAATACATATCATTACTGGTAGGATTTGGCCATGCGGTGGCTTACACAGCAATAGGCTTTATTATAATAATGCCATTAATATTCCTTATTAAAGAAAACAAGAGCCAAAGACTGCCTTGGAAAATACTGAAGCAAAGAAAGAAAAAAATATAGAGGATGTAAGTTAGAATTAATTTCTTATATCAATTCATGCAATAGAACTGTATGAAAAACCTAAGGAAGTAATAATAGACCATGGTACTCAGTTCTTTTCCAATGGCAATAATAGTATTCCGGAAGATAAAAATAAATTCCGAAAATATTTAAATGGTAAGGAAATAAATCATTTATTAGATTAGCAAGAATAAACCATCAACAGACAAATGGCAAATTTGAAAGATTAAATTATACAATAAAAAAGTTAATGCTATATTTTACAACAGTGGATGAAATGGTATATTATTATAATTATAAGAGAATGTATATGTCACTGTCCATAGATGAAGGGGCGGTTGTAACAATACCTATTGTATATAAAGAAAAGGGAGGCAATTTAAAATGTTAAAAAATAATAAATATATATGAGAACTCATTTCATGATATCATAATTGTCTCTGAAATTATTTTACCTATACGCATTATTATTTCAGGTATATTGAATTTATTGATATTATTTTTATAAAATTGAATGTATAATAAATAAACATAATTGATAACATTATAAAAATTCTGTGGTTTATAAATTTTAATATCCAGATAAATAAGCATTATAATATTCTAACTTATTTTCTGGCATATTTTCAGGTTTACTCGTCTTCATTATCTGAATTTTCCTGCTTTGTTTCTTTTTCACTATGCTTGTTTTGCATTTTTGTTTCTTTTTCATCGTTTGAATTCTGTAACTTTTCTTCTTTTTTATCGTTCTTATTTTTATCTTTTTCGTTCATTTCTGTGTAGCTCATTTTTTCATCTCTAACTACTCTATGTAGTATGTACATATTAATACCGCCGAAGTAATCATACGACAGATGTTATATATTCCTATGTTAATAGTTATATATTATAGTTTTAAATTTATTTGATCTTATATATTTATTCTTAAACAAAAATATTTCCATTCCATGAGATAGTTATCATTATTCTACTTTTCCTTAATTCTTTCCAATAATTGGTGGCAGGGGAAGACTCGAACCCCTTATGATGTTCATCATCTTTTCAAGGTTGCTTTTCAACCTGTTCATTGTGAGAATAACTTTATTTTTCAGTTCATCCATATTGGCAGGGCAGAAATTTGATAATTCCTGATATTTCAATGCATTCCATACTAATTCATCAGGATTAAGTTCAGGAGAATATGCAGGAATACTCACCGTTATGAGCCTGTCATTATGCATTTCAAGGAAATCCTTTACAGTCCTGCTCCTGTGTATTTTTATATTGTCCCAGAACATGTAAAGGAATCCATTTATCTCTGAAAGAAGATGTTCCATGAAATTAATTATGTCATTGCTGTTCATGCTTCCCTCCTTTATCATGAAGTATAAATTACCATCAGGTGTTACAGCTGATGTTATTGATATCCTGTCCCGGTTCTCCCTTGCCATCATTCTGGGCCTCTTTCCTTTCTGCGACCATATCCTCCTTACATTGGGCCTGCTCTGCACTTCAGATTCATCCTGGAATAGGATGGTTGCATTCTTCTTATTTGCTTCCTTAACATATTTAGGATAATTCTTGTCAAGCCATTCATTCACATATCCAGGATTCTTCTCCATGGCCACAGCTACCGGAATCTGTGCTGAATAGCCAAGATTCTTTAGAATATGCTAGATGTGTGTTGTATTGTACTCAATATTGTATTCCCTTGATATGACCTCGGATATTCTCTTCAGCGTCCACAGATCGGTATCATAACCATATATTCTGGGGCCGCTGTCTATTATTTTCTTCAATTATGGTTAAAAACATTATACAAGGAACTCAATGCTGGAGAACATAAATAGGATAAATATATAATAAATCCTGCTACTATATCTTATTTTCCGCTATCCATTTAAGGTTTTCAGGGACACCATAGTTATCTATTATTTTCTTATAAATTATGGCACTTGGCCTCATAAGCCTTTCCTTTGTTTCCATATTTACCTTAAACAAGCCGAAGTTTTTTGAGAACCCAGATGCCCATTCATAATTGTCCGTTAATGACCAGTGGTAATATCCCTCAACTTCCGCACCATCATTTATTGCTTTTTCTACATTATAAAAATGTGATATTATATAATTGGACCGGTATTTATCCATATCATCTGCTATACCATTTTCTGTAATTGTTACAGGTATTTTATATCTCCTATAATAATCCATTATTATGTTATATATGCCATCAGGGTATATTTCCCATCCGGTTTCACTAACTGATCTATTATCCAGTGATTTTTTCATATCGCCACAGTAATGGCCATAACCTTTCAATATATCCCAGCCTGAATTGCTTCTTTTTATAACATCTCTGCTGTAATAATTTAATCCAAGCCAGTCTACCCTGTTTTTCATATCATCTCTTATTTTCATTGATTTACCATCATTTATTAATTCATAATACCATGATAAATCACCATTTATTATAGAATCAAAAAATGAATACCTGTTAAAAAATTTTGCCTTGTTTACTATATCAACGTCATTATCTATAGATTGGATATCCCCATTTGCAAATATTACACCTACCGGCTTCTTAGAAAATGATTTTATTGCATCATATGCCCTTGCATGTGCCTCCGCAAATTTCTTTTTCCTCATTGATATGCCATTATATGAGTTGTCAACACTGCAGCCCTGATAAACCATATTTGGCTCATTCATTGTTGACCAGCGATCGGCTACATAATCAAATTTATTAGCTATGTATGCACAGTATTTAGCAAATTCTATAATTATGCGGTTATTGAAACACCCACCTATCGCCCTCTGTTTATCATTATCGGTAAAATTAGATGGGTCATTTAACCATTTTGGTATTGTCCAGTGATAAAAATTGATTATTAAGAATTTATTTCTTGATTTAAAATCATTAAACATATCCATATAATGCTTTATTGCATTTTTATCTGAAATTTTATCCATTTTTTCTATTGCTTCATCATCAATTCCAACATATAATATATCATCGTTATCATATTTCACATTAACTTTTATATTTTCTGTTGACACCGGGAATATCCTTGACCATTCTATTCCAAGCCTTGCGGAATTTATATTCAATTTATCCGCATTATCGTGGTCTTGCTTGTATAAATCCCAGTATGCCACCCCATTTTGTGGTAAATCACCTGAAACATAATGTTTTTGAATATTTCTTTTATCATTTGACCATATAAACCAGTCCGAATTATAATCTATGTCCGATAATCCCATTTCTGACTGAAAACCACATTCAGAAAAACCAAATTTAAAATTGTCCAAAACCATAACATCCTATTAATTTTTGTTATTAAAGCATTTGTAAATTACTTTTATTAATAGTATTAATCATATAATCTTGTTATTGTAATATCTATAAGCTTTATATCCTCTTTAAGAGCAGATTTACCTCCAACTGAATATGTATTTTTACCGTCGGTTACAAAAAATGTTTGTCTTACACCGTTTATTCTCTCTGTTTTTATTATTTCACATTTTATTGAAATACTTTTATTGTTTATTATCCCATTTAACTCTCCCCTAAGTTTTATATTTTTATTTAGATAATAATCTATAATGTCACATATTAACCATATATTATTTAATTTATAATGCATTATATTTTCCGGATAAATTATATAGTTTGATGGGAGCCATATATTATAAAAAAAGTAATAACTTAAAACGTGTAATAACTGATCTTCCTCGAGATATATAGAATAATCAATATTTTCTATTCCACTTTTTAAATTTGATAGAACAGAACTGCGATCCACAATAACCATTTCCAGTGGCTTTTCACAGCGTTTTTTTAATATTACGCCGGGAGGTATTGTTTTCAATTCACTGTCATCTGTATCATTGAAAAGGACAAGTGCAACCGTAATACCTTTTTTTATGGCTCCATTTATATATTTTCTTACATTAATAAAAGTATCATGCAATAATGCCATTATGATTTCATTTCTTGCGGAATAAATCATGGATATTATTCTATCAGTTACATTTTTATTCCCCTTAACAAACCATATATATGGCTCTTTTAAATTCTCTGTTTCCCTGTATTTTTCAACATAACTTTCAAGTTCATCCACATAATTATCAAGCCATAAAACCTCGTGTCGCAATACCTGAGAAACGGGAACTGCCCTGTATAAATGTTTTTTACCTGTTACCGTATCAACAAAACCCTTTTCCTCCAGAGATGAAAATAAATCATATATCCTTGGCTGTGGTATGCCTGCTATTTTAACAGTTCCAGTAGGTGTATTTGGTCCTTTTAATGATAATGTTTCATAAATTTTTATTTCGTAATTTGATAGGCCGAATCTTTTTAACCCGGAAAATAAATCATCATTCATCCATATATTATACTTTTTTTATATTTAACATTTTTATATTGAGTCTTTTTGCCATTCTGGATACCTGAAACAGCGATATGAATGATTTTCCCCATTTATTGCTTTAAGATCTGGATGTGATACAGAACAACGGTTTTCAGAATATATGCACCTATCATAAAAATAACATCCATTGCCTTTGTTTGAAAAATTCATTACAGTCCCTTTTATTATTAAACCCTTATTTATTTTTATCCCAATTATAGGTATACTCTTTTCCAGCAAATATGTATAAGGATTTGCAGGGCTATTTAATAATTTATCATATGAACCGGATTCAACTATTTCACCACCGTACATCATTATCATTTCATCGCATATTTCAAATAGTATTGATAAATCATGGGAAATAAAAATCATGGTTATCCCGAGGTTTCTCTGTATTTTTTTTATGTCAACAAGTATATTGTGCTCAACAAGCACATCAAGGCCGGTTGTGGGTTCATCAAGTATAACAAGTTCCGGAGATAAGATCAACGCCATTGCTATTACAACTCTCTGCCTCATGCCACCTGATAACTCATGTGGATAATTATTAAGAACATTATTATTAAGTCTTACAAGTTTTAAGATTTCATCTATTTTTTTATCCTGATCATTTTCATTATTTATATTATGTGCCATCATAATATCATAGAATTGGAATCTTATCTTTTTAACTGGATTCAATGCATTCATTGCTGCCTGTGGTATAAAAGAATATTTTACTCCCCTGAGCTTTCTGAGGTCCCCGGGCTTTGTGTTTAATATATCTATTCCATTAAGTATTATGCTACCTCCACTAATCTTACCAGGATACTTTAATGAATTGTATAATGATGATGCCAGTGTACTCTTGCCTGAACCTGATTCTCCTGCTATGCCAAGTATAATATTTCTTTTTACATCAAAACTTACATTTTTTAAAACTTTTGTAAAACCGTTTTCTACATAATAGCCAACATTTAAATTTTTAACTTCAAGTATGCAATTATACATTTTATATCCTCTTATATGGATTTGGTGCAGCATCTATTAATTCCTTTGTATATGCATCCGTGGGATTTTTTATTATATTGATGGTATTGCCTTTTTCAACTATTTTCCCATCATGCATTACATATATTCTATCGGTAATCATGCTCACCGTATTAAGGTCGTGCGTAATATATATTATACTTAAATTTAATTTATCTCTTATCATTTTTAATAAATTTAATATATCTATTCTTACAGAAACGTCGAGCATTGATACAGGTTCATCTGCGATCAATATCTTTGGTTCAACAGCCAGGGTTCTTGCAAGATAAACTCTCTGCCGCTGACCACCTGATAATTGGTGTGGAAATTTATTCCTATAATATTCCGGAGGATTCAATGTAACCATATTCAATAATTCATTTATCCTTTCGTTTATATTTCCCTTATATTTTATTAATACCAATGGCCTTTTTATATGCCATTCAACCGTGTGATTTGGATCCAGCGATGCATAAGGATCTTGAAAAACCATCTGTATATTTTTTCTGTATTTTTTGATTTTTCCTGATTTATATTTTGTAATGTTTTTATCATTAAAATATATATTTCCGGACGTTGGCCTGTATAAAAAAACAAGTGTTTTTGCCAGCGTACTTTTTCCACTTCCGCTTGCACCAACTATGCCGATTAGTTCCCTCTCATTTAGTTCTATATTAACATTATCAAGTGCCGTAATATTTTCACTTTTTAAAAGGCCCCTTCTTGAGATAAATATTTTTGATAAATTCTCAGTTCTCAGTAAACTCATTAATATCACCTTTTTTATTTTTTTTCCTATTAAACCTCCTCAATGATGGGTTCCCAATTTCATCCATGCCAAAATTTAATAATATAAATGAAAACATCAATATTGAGATCATGAAGCTTGGAGGTAGAATCCACCACCACAATCCGGTTAAATATGCTTCATTGTTTATTGCCCAGTATAGCATTGTACCCCAGTTTATCTGTAAAAGATTTCCAACGCCCAAATATTCAACAAATGTTAATCCCATTGTACCGTACATGGCTGTGAAAAAGAAATTTGATATTATTACCGGAAATATAGCCCGTATAATCTGCCTGAACATTATACTTAATCTGGATTCCCCAATTAACATAGAAGATAGTATAAAATCTCTCTTGGCAATTGATAATGTTATTGACCTGAAGGTCCTGGCACCGAAAGCCCAGCCTGTTATTACAAGTATCAGTATAGTTGGCAGATAACCTAGTGACTCATGAATACCAAGAAAATATGAACCAAAAAGCATAATTAATAATACACCCGGTATTATTAAGAATATATTTATTATTCCAGTAACAATACTATTTAACCTTTCGGATGCAAAACCTGCACTTATGCCAACGAAAATCGATATAAATGTTCCTATAATACCAACTGAAAAACCAACAAGTAGTGTAGGTGCTGCTCCGTAGAATAACTGTGAGAAAACATCCTGGCCGTATACAGTTGTACCGAGTATATGTGCATATGAAGGTGGCATAGAACCTGCAAATTCGTATTTATTC
The DNA here is from genome assembly GCA_021797555.1 of Thermoplasmata archaeon. Lineage (GTDB taxonomy): Archaea > Thermoplasmatota > Thermoplasmata > Thermoplasmatales > Thermoplasmataceae > Ferroplasma. The sequence continues at coordinate 163,420 of JAJZZM010000013.1, read as the reverse complement.
GGGTTATATGGTGTAAAAAATTGACCTAAAATGCCAAAAATGATCATCCCAGTAAGTATTATAAAACCTGCTTTAGCCTTATTGTTTGTCAACAATATTTTCAATGGCTTTATTATTTTATTAAATTTAAACGGAATTTTGTTTATAGACCTGTTTTTAAATAAATTATGATTCATTATTCTCCCTCCTGCCTTATCCGTGGATCAAAAAACCCGTATAATATATCGACTACTAAATTGCCTACCAGTACTGCTATAATTACCATCAAAAATATGCCCTGAAGCAGGGGGTAATCGAGAGAGTCTATTGCAGTAATCATGTATAATCCCACACCTGGATATGAAAATATTGACTCTTCTATTATAACCCCGCTTACAGATAACCCTATAGACATTGAAAATCCGGTTAAATTTGGTAATATAGCATTTCTATATGCTATTCTATTTATCTGCTCTTTCTGTAAACCAAGATTTTCCGAGAAGCTTATAAAATCACTGTTCACATTCGGTATAATATTATTTCTCATTCCAAGAACCCAGCCACCAATAGATGTCAGTATTATTGTTAATATAGGTAAAAAGGAATGATATATTGCACTTACTATAAAAGGCATATTAAAACCAATATTTACACTGGAGCTATATGCTCCTCCAATAGGGAATATACCCGAGTCTACAGAAAATATATCAAGCATTATAAATGCTAGGACGAATGCAGGGAATGATGCCATGAACATTGAGAATAGGTCTATTAATAAATCCCTGAATGTATTTCTATTTATACCTGCATACCTTCCTAATCTATTGCCAATAAAAAATGATATTACTATAGAGGTTATTACAAGATATAATGTCCATGGCAATGCCTCTGATAATATTGAACTGACAGGTTCCGGGAAAAATGCTATAGAAATTCCGAGATTGCCATGCAATAGATCTTCCAAATATTGCAAATATTGAGTGTACATGGGTGCATTAGAGATTCCATATTCTGCTTCCAATTGATGAATATATACAGGATTCACTGATCCGCCGCCCTCTTTTATTATGGCTAAATATACTACTTCTGCAGGATCTCCTGGAATTAACCTTGGTAATAAAAAATTTAAAGTTATTGCTGCATATAAAACCACAAGAAACGCAATACTTTTTTTAAAAATATATTTATATGGTATCATTTATTTACACTTTAATTATTTTTTAGTCTCCTCTTTTTTATATATATGGATGATATGCCGGCTATTGCAATTATTGCTATTAATCCACCTATTATATAGTAATCGTCGTAGTTAATTGGTGTTGTAATACTGCTTTTATTATACAAATGCAGTATTACAACCTCCATTGGCCCGGGGTACCATGGCATTGGTATCCAGTATGGATTATTCTGATTCGGAAAACCGGCTACCGTATTATTAACATATTCATACCAATTAGCGGAGTATACTAATGGTATCATTGGCATTTGGTTTAACATTACATTTGCCATATTGTTTACTAATACTTTCTGTTCTGTGACATTGCTGGTTTTTGTGAAATTATTATAGTAATTCATGAAGCCCGTATCTGTATAATTCCATCTTTCTTCATCTGTGTATGCCGTTTTGCCTATAGGTGTTATTGGGCCAATTAACCCGGAATAATCGTACCATGGATTTGGACCTATGCCTGTAACTGTATCCACTGCCATATAAAAGTCCCCTGTTGCTATATCTGATTCAATAACACTTGCAGTTGGGGTTTCTATGCTTACTTTAATGCCTATGCTGGATAATTCCGTTGCTATTATGGATATATCTGTATCCCAGTCCGCATATCCGGCAACAGACATTAATGTTACAGCAGGTAATTCTGTTCCATTTGGTTCATACAGTCTCCCATTTTTCATTGTAAACCCATGATCTTCAAGCAATTTTAACGCTTCCGATGTATTATACTGTGCCAGTTTATTTGCATCATTTGCATTTGTTGAATTTAGCCAGAATAATTGCTGCTGTAATATATTTGCTGCATTTGCCGGTTTCTCATATCCATATTCACCTATTTTGCATATTTCTGTTCTGTTTATTGATAAGCTTATTGCCTGCCTGAAATAGCTTAAATTAAATGGATATACCACATCATTTGTTATTAATGTAACCGGCTGTCCTGGAGGGAAATAATAGTGATTGTATTCAGGGTCCTTATGAACGAATAATTGTGTAACGTTTGGCGCAAAAACAGATGCCCATTGAACCTTACCCTGTGCAAGTGCCAGTGTTAACGCACTGTTGCTGGTATAATCTATGTAAACGACATTTTTTATATGTGGCTCATCTGGTTGCCAGTAATGTGGATTTGCTGTTAATACTATTTTCTGTCCGCTAAAGCTACTCAATATATATGGGCCTGTTCCAACAGGGTCTGTAATAACTTTGCTTTCCGGGCTTGATATGCCTTTCCATAGTGGTTCTGGAAGCATAAAATTAGAACCCAAATAGAATAAACACTGGACATCGGGTTTGGAAAAATTAAAATTAACCGTATATTGATTAACAGCAGATATATTATTTATATTTCCCCAATCACCAAGTATTGTTTTCTGTGTATTAAATGTGAATACAACATCTGTTGAATTAAACTGCATACCATTGCTGAATTCTACATTATGCCTTAAATTTAATGTTAATAAAGTGTTGTTATGCGACCATGTATAGTTTGTTGCTAACCATGGTATTGTTGTACCATTATAGGTATTTATCTGAAAAAGTGGTTCATAAAGCAATGACATTATACCGGCAGGTGAACTCCATATATTAAATGGGTTGAAATTATCTGTAAATGCCGGAGTAGGACCGGGTGATAAATATAATGTTCCACTTGGACTGACACTAACTGCATCAGGTTTGGAGTGGTTATTATTGCTATATGAAAATCCGTTTAAACTCGTAGCCAACATAATAAAAACTACCGACATAACTATTATAATTAACAATTTTTTATTTTTCATTTTTGTACCTCAATATTTTATATATGAATAAACATGTATTTATATGTTTATTTCTTACTTATGTAATTAGTAAATAATTTGGAAATTAATATGATTTAAAATTTTATTATCAATATTGAAATTTTATATGCTGTTTTAACCAATTTAATGTTATTTGCCTATAATTTATAATTTTATTCATAATATTTTATTTTGCACTGCACCAGTTTCAAATATATAAATATTACGAATTATTATTCTATATTTGGTATTCTGAAATTAATTCTAATGTATTTATTGTTTTTAACATTTAAATTATATTTATTCCCCTATCATTCAAAGGTTTTTTACTTGATATATGTTTATAATATTTTATACATAATTTTGCAATAACTATAGAATAAATGTGTCTCATTTTTATACCGGTCAATAACTTAATGATTTCCCACAAAATTTAATCAATATTGTTATAGAATTTTTATGGCATTGCTCATATTATTTTTACATAAATGATAAATTTAATATGAATATTTTAAACTAAAATATAAAAAATGTTAATAAATGCGTTTATAATTATGTAGAATGTCAATTTCAAATTCACTGTTAGAAGAAATAAAAAACTATGCTTATAGATTTAATATAGGAAACACACCACTGTATAAAATAGGCAATATATATTCAAAACTTGAATATTACAATAAATTTGGTTCTGTAAAAGCCAGGGCTGCATTTTTCATGGTTGAATATGCAATAAAGACCGGAGAATTAGATAAAAATAAAATTATAATAGAGGCATCTTCAGGCAACACAGGAATTGCAATAGCCGGAATAGCAAATTTGCTTGGATATAAATCTGAAATAGTTATACCGGAAGGTGCCAGTGAGGAAACAAAAAGAATATTATTAAAATACAACGCGAATTTAATATTAACCCCCGGTGATAGCACGGAAAATTCAATAAAATATGTTGAGGATAAAATTAAAAATGAACCTGAAAAATATTATCAATTGAACCAGCACAATAATGATTTAAATTCTGATGCACATTATTATACAACAGGTCCTGAAATAGACCATGAAATAGAAAATATAGGATATATTGTTGCAGGCATAGGCACAGGTGGAACAATAACTGGCCTTGCAAGATATTTTAAGGAAAAATATAATGTAAAGGTTATTGGGGTTATTCCGGATGAAGATTCCCATATATTTGGATTGAGGAACCCATTTAAATCCAAAAATAAAGGATTAATAGATAATTATAAAAATTATATAGATGAAATATTAACAGTAAATGAGAATGAAGCATATAATGGCGTTAAGGATATCAAGGAAAAGTATAACTTATTTTGTCGGCCCTTCATCGGGTGCTAATTACATTATATCAAAAAGCATAAAAACTGATAAAAACATTGTTACATTATTTCCGGACAGTGGAGATAAATATGAATGCATATATAAGTTGAAATTTATAAATAATAAATAAAATTATAATTTTTAATAATTTACATTAGTTCCAGGGTTAATGTATGACCGCCTCCGCCACCATGGCATATTGTAGCTAACCCTGTTTTTAAATGCCTTGACTGCAATGCATTGATTAATGTTACTATTATCCTTGACCCACTATTGCCCAAGGGATGACCTATTGCTATTGCACCGCCATTAACGTTGAATCTCTCGTTGTCAACTCCTAATTGATTTCTTACTATTATTGATGCAACCGAAAAAGCTTCGTTGTGTTCTACTAAATCATAATAATCAATTTTTTTATTCTGCTTTTCTAATAATTTCCTTGTGGCGGGTATTGGAGCTTCTACAAAGTCCCTCGGATCTAATGAAGCTGAATCATAGCCTGTTATTTTTGCTATGGGCTTTAAATTATATTCATTCAGTGCTTTTTCTGATGCTAATAATAATGCTGATGCACCGTCTGATAATTGCGATGAATTCCCGGCTGTTAGGATTCCATTCCTATCAAACGCCGGGTTCAATTTTGATAAATCATCCATTGAAGTTTTTCTCAGGCCCTCATCCTTTTCAAGATTTTCCAATTTAATCATTTCCCTTGAGAATTCACCCGATTCTGTTGCCTTTATTGCCCTTTCCTGGCTCTGCACCGAGAATTCATCTGCATCTTTTCTTGTTAGATTATATTTTTTTGCAGATCTTTCTGCAGATACTCCCATGTGTTCATTATACATTGCATCCACAAGGCCATCATTCAGCATAGAATCTTCAATTTTCAAATTTTTATATAACAATTGTTTGGGCCCCCACCTAAACTCAGGGGCCAGATATAATGGTGAATTGCTCATATTTTCAAAACCACCGGAAATTATCAAATCATGCTCACCAAGCTTAATCTCCCTTGCCGCATTTTCCGTTGCAAGCATTCCTGATGCACATACAACATTAACAGTATTTTTTGTAACTTCCGGCTTTAAACCTGCATAGAAAGCCGCCTGGCCTGCAGGGTTCTGCCCTACATTTGCCTGTATAACATTTCCCATTATTACTTCTTCTATAAGGTCTTTGTCTATACCGGAATCTTTTATTACCGCTTCTATTGCTTTTCCACCGAGTTCGGTTGCCTTTGTTTTTACCAGTGACTTGCCGAACTTTCCTATCGGCGTTCTTTTTGCTGATACAATATAAACATCTGACATTATATGGTTATACAACATAAGTTTATTTAGTTTATTATCGACTATTAACGTTTTAATTTATAAATTCAGCTTTATAATACTTAGTGGCTGTGATTATTATTCTATGATTATAGGAGGCAAAATTAGGCTTTTAAATGCATAAAATAATATAATTAATAGTAAATATTATTGTTTTAAAAATTATATTAAATAATAAATAGTATTACTGTAAATTTTGACATAGTATTTTTATAATAAATTCTTATAAATAAGGCATAAATACTATATAATTAATAATTAAAGGTCCTGCTGATTTTATAATGAAAAATTTTTTTAAAAGATATAAATAGGTTTATCCACGATTCAGTAAAATGGTGTGGCATAACGGTATATAGCTAATAATAGCAATATTTAATAATAAGTAAATTATAGCAAATAAATGGTTAATAATAATGATGAGGATAATAATCAGGGAATAAATGAAACTGATGATAATAATATTAATGCCGGGAATAATAACCAGGATAATGAAAGTATTAATAATGTAAATAATAAAAATCAGAATGCAAAAAAATCAGATATAGCATTATATGTTGAGATAGCTTTTATAATAGTGGGCATAATATTATTAGCTATTGGTTCTTTACAGTTAAAAAGCATAGGACACGCAAAATGGAACGATTTTACAGATATATTTTTCCCACTGGGCATAATATTTATAGTTTCTCCGGGATTGCTGCATTTCAAAAAATTAAGAACAAAAAAATTTGCAATGTATATATTAATAGTATTATTAATAGGTATATTAATAATGTATATACTTTTAGTTCCATATAAAATGTTTATAATTCACTTTGGTTTGCTCGGGGATGTTATTGCAGAGTATATAATAGGATTATTTTTTATAATATTCTTTGTATCACATTTAACAAAAAAACGTTTACTGAAAAAGGAATGAATTATTTATTTTTATTTATGTAATTTTCTGCCTCCTTCAATGCTATTTCAACAGCTTCATCTGGATATTTTGCCCTTATAAACTTTCCATCTGTGTCTTTTTCTATTATGTTTAATTCTCCTATAGAAACCACAGTTTTACCTTCTGTCACTGCAAATGAAGCCTCTGACATTGTCCCTGAAAAACCATCAATTGCTATTAAAACATCGCTTGACCTTACTATAAAAAAATTTCTTAAATAGCCGATGCCTAACGGCATTTTTACTGTTAGATACTGATTGCCATCATTCTTATTATTTCCAGGCAATATGCCTATTACAGTGCCATTATTTTCAGATACCCCCCTGGAAACGCATTCCATTACTCCACCCGTGCCACCGCAAAAAACTACACAGTTGTTTTCTGCAAGCAATTTCCCTACAGTATATGAAATATTGCAATATTCTTCATTAACATGGCTTCCGCCTATTACACCTACATTATATTTAAACATTAATTGGTATATTTTAAACTAATATAATTATTTATTAAAATTATTCATTTTTTATTTTTGATATGTAAAGTGTTAAATTATTGACGCTTTTAATATATGCAATTTCACCCTTATTAAATTTATCAGCAGGATCAACAGGTTTTGCCCGCCATATCTGTGAATCTACGCTTATTTCATATGCATTGTCTTTAAGCATTCCTTTAATCTCACCTGTTTTACCTATAAGTGAATCTTTGCCGGTTGCAGGTCCTCTTCTAAATGGATGCCTTAAATAAAATCTTGCAAACCACGCACCAATAAAAAACGAAATTATTGTATCCAGTATATAACCTATTGTTATTATCGCACTCATAATATGATAATTATAAATCGTTTATATTAATTTTGCTTTGTGGACTTTTAAAATTATATAACAAAAGTTATTTAAAATTTTATATAATGTACATTCATGGAAAATAAAAATGTATTAATTGCAGGTACCGGGGAATTGGGGAAAGCATTGGCATATAAATTATTATCAAATGGAAATAACGTAATAATAAATTCAAGGAATGAAGAAAAATTAAAAAAGATAAAAAATAATTATTTAAAATATGGGAATATTGATTATATTAATCTTGAATTAAATGATGAACCTTCATGCAAAAAACTTATAGATGATACAGTAAATAAAGTGAATAGCATAGATTCTATTATTATAATGGTGGGTGGTTATGTAGAGGACACCGTAAATACTCTGGATGGCCTTGATGAAATGATAAAAAATTATATAAAAATACCACTGTATTTGTCAAAACATGTGATAAAATACATGAAATACAATTCAACAATAATATTTATCAGCAATTCAGATACTGTAAATAAAAACAGAGAGGATGTGATGTCATATACAGTAGCAAAGTCAGCATTAAACAAAGCCATGAATATAATGGCAGTTGAATTAATGGATAAGGGCATAAGGGTAAATACTGTAGCGCCTGAATATATAATCCAGAGCTTTGAAATAAACAGGGATTATAGGAAAATGAGGAAAATTGGCGATCTGGAAACACCACCAGAGGATATTGCAAATGTAATAAATTTCCTTATAAATGGTGAATCCGAATGGCTAAATGGTGCATTTATACCTGTTGATGGTGGGCACAGCTTGAAATAGGGTTTTATATGGATATAAATGCTTTAAATAAAACCATTTTAAAATGCGAAAAATGCAAAAGGCTTGTTGATTACAGGAACAATAAAGAAGTGCCATTGAAATTTAAAAACTGCAAATACTGGAATAAGCCGATTTTAGGCTATGGTGATATCAATGGTAGGTTGCTTGTCATAGGACTGGCCCCGGCATTCAATGGTGGAAACAGAACCGGAAGAATATTTACAGGCGATAAAAGCTCTGATTTTTTAATATCTTCATTATATGAGGCAGGATTTACAAATATTCCCACATCGGAAAATAAAAATGATGGCTTAAAATATAACAATATGTATATATCATTAGCGGTAAGATGTGCACCGCCTGACAATATACCATTAAAATCAGAGATAATGAATTGTTCGGGCTATTTATATGATGAAATTGATTCAATGAAAAATTTAAAGGCAATATTATGCCTTGGCAAATTGGCATTTGATTCGGCATTGTCATATTTTAAATTAAAAAATGTAAATACAAAGGAATTAAAATTCGTAAATGCAAAATATTATGAAATAGATAATATGAGATTATATTCATCATATCACCCGAGCCCAAGAAATGTGAACACAAAATTACTGAAAAAGGATGAATTTATAAATTTTCTAAAGGATATAAATAAATATATAAAATCATAATTATTCTTTTTTATGATAAAACCATTTATCCGTTTCTAGATGCAAATAACCGCCATTTCTTAAATAAACCCTTATAATTTTATTATCACTATCATTCATACCAGTAAAATTATGGTAGCATATCCTGCTCCTTCTTACAACTTTCCTGACACAGTCCATTCTTGCACCACATTTATTTAGGGCTTTTCTTAAATTTATTATATTATCCTTTTCATTTTTTAATTTCTGCTTTTCCTTTGTTAAATACCCCGGCTCAAATCTCTCCCTTGATGAGTGTTTTCTTCTACGTACAAATGTTGCTCTTTTTGGTATAAATGTACCTCTTCTCGGTGTTACAGCCATTATTATTAAAAAGTAAAAGATAATATTAAAATATTTCTAATACTCTGATGTCTGGTTTAAATAAAATGTTATGTTGGCATTTGAAGTTATGGTTGCGGGATATAAATATAGATCGGTTTTAATTATAGTGGACTTATATATGGTTTTATTAATTATTACATTGTTGAAGCCATTATATGCATTTATTGTTATATTTACTGTCCTGTTTAATGAATCGTTCAAATAAAATATTCCTGGAGGTATAAAGAACTGATCCAGTTTTTCAACTGAAGTATTTATTGCAATGCTATATGGCATAAATGTAGAGTTCAGATTTTTGGTATTTATATTATTTTTAGCCATAAATATCATACCGTATTCCTCATCTATTATTGAATAATTGTCCAGAAGGTATGAATTAAACCATGTCATTGAATTTAATGTAACCTTGTTATTTAGGCTGATATTATCATCAAACCATATAGAATAGGGATCCGTAAGTGAATAATTATAATATGTAATATTTTTGCTGGTTGCAAGATGGTAATACGTATCGTATGCAGCCTGTGGCATATTATCCTGTATTAGTATTTCAGAATTTTTTGGCACCTGCCTTATCATATTGCTGAGGGCGCGGTCATAATAATTAACAGTTATATCATTTTTTATTGCCGGAACATTGTTTTCAGAATTTATTGATATGCCCACAGTTAATGGTACTGCTATTGAATAACTTACAATACTTAAAACAAGGATCATTACAGCAATTTTCTTTATGTTCTTTAAATCGAATTTTTTTGGTTTTAAATCATTTAATCTTTTTAATCCCAGTATGGTGGCGAAGAATATTACAGGTATTATCAATGCCGGATACTGGTAACCCACAGGGTCAAAATATGGCAGATAATTGTATAAGAACTCCATGCCGATATATGGTATAAGCATGATTGATGCTTCAGGATATATAAGGAAGATAAATAACACTGGGAATCCTATTAATAATATATATAGTGCCTTTAATGGGAAGTTTGCAAAGAGTAAGCTAAAACCTGATGAAGTTGCAGATGAGGAAGATGCCAAATGCGTTATCCCTGCTGTGTATGATATGCCATAATATATATTAACCCATGCCAATACGCCTATGGCAATAAATAAAACACCCAGTGCGTATTTAAATGGCTTATATGAGAACTTTTTACCCCTTGATATTAAAAATATAAAATAGAATAACAATATAAATGGAACTAAATAATCCGATATGGCTGCTAGAAATACAAAAACCAGGGAATATTTATTTTTATTGTATAACCATAGATATATGGACATTAAAAATAATGTCGGAAATAAGGCCATGAAGTGAAAATCAAACCAGTTTACACCTGATAATGGATAATACAGTAAATATGATAATGATAATATTAAAGCTATTCTATCATTTTTTAATAGTTTCTGCCCTATTTTATATAAAGGTATTGCCCCTATTGATATAAAAACTGATTGAAAAACCAGAAGTACAGAAGGATGTGGATAAATATCATAAAAGGGTGCTATAATAAAATATATCATTTTATTTGCATCAATAGGCCTTGATGTAACTCCATATATTATGTGCCCTGAAAAAGCACGGTATAGCAATGATGATGTTAGACCCAAGTCAAATACGCTTGCATGAAATGTATAGTATCTTAATAATGATATGGCAGACCATATCATAGAATAAACTATTACTGCAATAATAAGTGATAACGATGTTTTATTTTTTAATAATTTATTAACAAACATTTGATGATTGTATATATCAATTTAATATAAAAAATTTAATAATTATAATATTTTATTAATTTATTTATACCCTCGTCCAGGGATATTTTTGCCTTAAATTTTATTAACTCTTCAGCCTTTTTTGTGTCTGCCAGCGTTTCATAGACATAGGTTGCTTTCATGGGGTTTTCAATATATTCTGGCTTTATTTTTTTATTTAAGTGCTCATTTAATATATCAACAAGCTCTTTTAATGAATAGTTTTTGCCTGTACCTACATTATAAACATTGAAGCCCTTATTATTTTCTGATGCAAGGGTTAATGCATTAACAACATCGTCTATAAAAACAAAATCCCTTCTCTGTTCTCCATCACCATATAATATCGGAGATTTATTATCGTGCATACCCCATAAAAACTGTGATACCAGGTTGGCGAATATTTTTTTAGATTTTTCATTATACCCATATATTGAGAAAAATCTCATCGCAGATATATCCAGATTATATAACTTTGAATATAATTCAGCTATTCTTTCCATTGCTATTCTTGCCTCTGTATAATAATCAGTTACCTTCGGTATTATGTCTTCTCTCTGTGGTGGTTTAATTCCATTGTATATTGATGATGTTGATGCATATACAATTTTTGATTTGCTTTTCTTTGCATATTCTAATACGGTTATCAAATCATTTATTGCATTGCTCATCAGATGTGGATTATTTTTATACATGGGCGATGATGAATATATGCCTATATGAAATATATAATCCGGATTTATTTCATAATTTTCAACATTCTCAACCCTGTCTTTTATAAATTCAATATTATCTATTGATTGATCTAAATTTTTCATGGAACCTGTCTGCAAATCGTCCATCACATAAACATGGTTATCCTTATATAATGAGTTGACCAAATTAGACCCGATAAATCCTGCACCGCCTGTAACTAAAATTTCCTTGTTTTTTAATGACATAGTAAGATATTAATTATATGTATAAAAAAATTTGTTAACATTTGGTTAATATCAGATATATTAAAATATAGCAAAAGTATTTTAATTTCTATATATTGTTAAATTATGTTAAAAAATATTGAATATAATGCTGAAGGTAATTATACATACGATGGTGCCGGAGTTAAACTGAAAAGAATTTTAGCAAATAATACAATAAAGGTAACAGACCCATTTTTATTGCTTGACAACTTTGGGTCTGGAGAAATAAGTGACTATATAAAGGGATTTCCATGGCATCCACACAGGGGAATTGAAACTGTAACCTATGTGCTTAATGGCAGGGTTGACCATAGAGACAGTGAAGACAATTCAGGCACAATTTATAAGGGAGATGTGCAGTGGATGACCGCCGGCAGCGGGATATTTCATGAGGAAATGCCAAAGTATATTGAGGACGAAAAGAAAAAAATTATAGATACATACATGTCAGGATTCCAGCTATGGGTAAATCTTCCGGCAAATAGAAAAATGACAACGCCCGTGTATAGATCTATTAAATCAAAGGATATACCTGAAATAGAAAATGACAATGTAAAAATAAAGGTAATATCAGGTTCATATAAAAACATAGAAGGGATATATGAAGGTGGAACCCAGAAAGTTTCATATTACCATGTAAAAATGGAAAATGATTCTTCCTTTGTATATAAAACGGAAAATGGCTTCAGGACAATAATGTATTTAATCGATGGTAATATAAAAATAAATAATAAATTTGATTACAAAACAAATAGTGCATTGATATTCTCAACTGAAGGTGATGAAATAGATTTTAATGCCATTGATTATTCCGAATTTATAATAGTAAGTGGAAAACCACTAAATGAAAAGGTAGCATGGTATGGACCCATAGTCATGAATACGGATGACCAGATAAGGGAAGCAATAAACGATTTAAATTCAGGCCATTTCGTAAGGGAGAAACATCCCCTAATGGAATAAGTATAATAATAAATATTTATTTTTATAAAAAATTTTAATAATAATTAAATTTAAAATAAGTTAAGCATAGACCATTATGGAAATTTCAGTTGTTACTGATTCAGCAGAAATAGAAAAATTTATGGATATAATAAAATCTGCATGGGCATCGGATAATGCAATTTACCAGTTTTATGATACATTACATTCTATGGCATACCATGGTGGGTTTTTACTGGGCGCATATGATGACAATGAAATGGTCGGGATGAGCTTTTCGTACCCCGGATTCAGAAATAATAAGGTTTATTTATATTCCCACATGACCGGCGTAATAAAGAATAAAAAATATTCAGATGTAGGATACAAATTAAAAATGAAGCAAAAAGAATTAGCTATTCAATATGGCTATGACTTAATAGCATGGACATTTGACCCAATGATGAGCCTGAATGGATATTTTAATTTGAATAAGCTTGGTGCATTATCAAGAACATACATAGATAATTTTTATGGGACTATGAATGATGGGCTCAATAGGGGTGTCCCCACGGACAGGCTTGTTGCAGAATGGTATATAAACGATAGCTATGACAAATCATATGAAAAACCTGAATATATAAACTCAATAGATGATGATAATATTTACTTTAACGAAATAAAATCCGATATAATAGCATTAAGAATTTTTAATAATTATGTCGAATTAAAAAATGATAATTTAGATAAAGCAATAAAAATAAAACTGGAATACAGAAAAATATTTCATGAATTATTAAATAAAAATTACACAGTAATTAATTTTGATAAAAGTAGTTATTCGTATATATTTAAAAAAGATTATAAAATAAATGAAAAAAATATATTTTCATGATGGCATGTCCCAGTCCTTATTTATATCCACCTTTCCAAGTGCCGCTTCCAGCTGTATTTTCTTTTCAACGGATGCTACCAGCTTTCTGACATGGACAACAGCATCAGGGTTAACAGATATATCATCTATTCCGGATCTGACCAGAAAATCCACAATTTCATCATACTGTGATGGCGCCTGTCCACATATTGATACAATTTTTCCATCCCTGTGGGCTATTTTTATTAAATACCTTATTGCCCTTTTAACGGCCAAATCACGTTCATCGAACATTGAACTCATTTTGCCATTATTTCTATCAGAACCCAATAAAAGCATTGTTAAATCATTTGAACCTATTGAATAGCCATCAACATATTCATTGAATTTGTCTGCCAGTACTATATTGCTTGGTATTTCTGACATTAAAAATAATTTGAAATCCTTATTCCTTTCCAGGCCATTTTCTTCCATTATTTTTACAACCTTCTTTAATTCCTCAACCGTCCTTGTAAATGGAATCATAACCCATATATTGCGCAGTAAATAGTCATTTATTGCTTTTTTGACTGCCTTTAACTCTAATTTGAATGCTTCCTTATATCTATCATCATAGTACCTTGAAGATCCCCTCCATCCTAACAAAGGGTTATCCTCATCAGGTTCGAATTCCTTTCCACCTTTAAGATTTTTATATTCATCAGATTTAAAATCCGAAAACCTTAATACAACAGGCCTAGGTGAAAATGCCCTACAGACACTGCCCAGGGACTCTGCCAGTTTGTCAACAAAGTAGTCGCCCCTATTCTCTTTTATCAATGATAGCGGATGTTCACCTATCTGTGCCCATATAAACTCTTCTCTCATTAACCCTATGCCATCTGATGGCAATTTTGAGACCTTTTCAGCCAGTTCCGGTTCCCCCATGTTTACCATAATTTTTGTCCCTGTAATTATATTGCCCTCGTATGAATATATATTTTCAGGTTTGCTTTCAATATCTTCTGACCCCTCTATGCCTCCTCTGTAAACTATTCCATTTTTTGCATCAACAGTTATTAATTCATTATCTTTTATTGTTTCCGTAGCTTTTTTGCCATATGATGATGTACCAACAATACATGGAACCTCAAGCTCCCTTGATACTATTGCTGCATGGCATGTTAATCCACCCTCATCCGTTATAATGGCTTTTGCCTTGCCCATTATGGGTACCCAGTCAGGGGCAGTCATTTTTGTAATTAGAATATCACCATCGTTAAATTTATGGATTTCGTCAGTACCCATCAAAATTTTTGCCCTGCCTGTAATTTTACCCGGAGATGCCGGCAATCCCTTCAAAATAATATCATTTTCTATATTTTTTTCCACACTTTTTTCCATATTAACACCCTTTTTATTTTTATTGCTCCAGACAGTTTCAAATCTTGCCTGAACAATATATATTTTATGATCAAATGAATCCTGTGCCCATTCAATATCCATACAGTTTTTGTAATGATTTTCAAGTTCAATGCCATATTTTGCAAGCTGTATTACCTCACCATCTGTTAATGACTGTACGTTTACTTTTTCTGTATCGACAACTAATTCCTCTGTTCCCCCTGTTTCAAGGCATTTTAACATTTTGGTTTTTTTTGTTATTATTTTATCAGTAATTTTCAATGTTTTTTTATCAACATAGAAAGTATCAGGCGTAACAACACCGCCTACTATATATTCCCCAAGTCCGTAGCTTGACTCTATAACAATTTTTGAATTGTCTCCACTGGAAACGTCAAGTGTAAACATTACCCCAGAGGTTTCTGAGAAAATCTGTTTCTGTATTACCGTTGCTAAACTAAGTTTAAAATGCCCAAAATGTTTTTTTTCCCTATAATATATGGCCCTTGGAGAAAAAAGGCTTGCATAGCATAATTTTATTTTGTCCAGTACATCCTCAACACCATGAACATTTAAATATGTCTCCTGTTCACCTGCAAAGCTTGCATCAGGCAGATCTTCAGAAGTTGCGGATGACCTGACAGCTACATATATATTTTTTTCTTTTTCTATTAATTTATTGTAATCATTATAAATCTGTTCTTCAAAACTCTTTTCAAATGATGATTCCAGAAATAATTGCTTAATACTATTGCTTGCATTATTCAACTCAGTAGAATTGTTAATATCTGTATTATTTATTATTTTAATTATTTTATCGTGCAGATTATTTTTATTTATAAACTCATTATAAGCATATGCTGTAGTGGAAAAACCATTTGGAATTGGTATATCTTTCATCCTTGCCATTTCACCAAGATTGGAGGATTTACCACCAACTATATCAACATTATCCTTTGTTATATCACTAAACCATAGAACCAAATCCTTACCGGACATAATAGAATTATTTTTTAATAATATTTAAACTCTATGATTTTTTTTCATAAATTTTCGTCTATAAACGTAGATGTATTTATTAGATTTATATAAATTAAAAATTATTATAACATACAATATTGATATAAACCTTTTATTTCAAAGAAATATTAATGATTATTCCAATATTTTACCTCCAGAACAGTTAGTAGATATATTTAAATAATATGACATTATAACCTCTTAACATTATTTTTTAATGCATGTTATATAAATATATTCTTTGAAACTTTTATTACAAAACCTTTTATTTTTAATAAATTATAATTTATTTGCAAAAAAATCTGCAAATGCCGTAAATTTCATAATATAAATTTTTTATTGATGAAACAAAATGAATATTTATGTATATAATTTTTATAAAATTTGAAAAGTATTTTAATATAGATTATATTAACATTAGGGATGGATAATTATTTTATGAATTATATAAAATCAAAATCGTTGATTATAGCAATATCATTTCTGATTTTAACATTGATGTATAATTTATGGTATTTAACGGCATACCTTGACTGGCCAGTGAGTGGCATAATAATTCCATCAGTAGAATTAATAGCAACGGTTATACTTATTGTATCATTTAAATTTAAACATGAACTTAAAAGTAGTGGTTTCATTAAGGCCGGATTTGTTTTCCTTGGGATAGCATCATTTTTCCCTGCTTTTTTTTATCCTTATGGCATAATTTCATATATAGTCCCTGTAATAATTTTAATTTTTATAATATTATTATACAGAAGTAAAATGTATGTAAAAAATGATTATTATTTTCTTATAATTATATTTTTGGTAATGATTGAAAATATAACGTTTATATTCAGAACCATACCTAAATTTGGAACAGATGAGATAAGCTTTGATTATTACTCTGCGTATATATTTTTAAAGGGTGTTGATCCGTATAACATTGTAATAAGCCCTGCAGTATTAAAATCACTGGGGATAAATCCAATGTTTTACACACCATTATCCACTGGAGGCATTGCGGATAAATTCTCATACCCTGCCTTATCATTTCTAATTTTTATACCAGCAGTTTTATTAAAAATACCTCCTGGTATAATAGTATCATTTTTTGCATTCATTGTAATATTTATTTTATTCAAATTTCTGAAGAAGAATAACCTTTCATATATATTCATTTTTATTGCGGCCATAGTTATTTTTAATCCATTGCTTTATCAGTATGCCCTTGGGGGCATAACCGGGTATATATGGCTATCATTTTTGATGGCGTCATATTATTTTTTTACGGAAAATAAAAATATTATGTCCGGAATATTTTTTGGCTTATCATTGTCATCAAAGCAATTCGGGGCGTATATAATAATTCCATTTATTTATATGATATATAGAGAATATGGAATCAAAAATGCAATAAAATTTACGGTATCAACGATTATTATTTTTTTGGGCTTTAATTTGCCTTTTATATTGTTATCACCAATGAATTATATACATGCTATAATTTCACCTTTAACCGAATCATTGATAGGCATTGGATCCGGATTTTCGCAACTGGTATTTTTGAATATATACTATATACCCAGATTATATTTCACAGCAATTGAATTTATCTTATTAATATTTTTATGGGCATTATTTATTATAAAATATGATAAATATAAACTAATATTATTTGTAATACCTATGATTGTATTGCAGTTTAATTACAGGTCATTATTTAATTACATAATTTTATGGGAGATAATATTTACAATGTCTGTTGTATTTGTATTTTCTGATAAAAAATATATTGAAGACATAAATAATAAAAAATTGAAATTTTTTAAGGAACATAAGGAAAGGGTAAAAAAAAGCATTGCAATGATAATAATTTTTATAATAATTGCTACCGGTATAGGTTCTGCAATAGTTATGCATGACAGTACAAAGCGGGATATAAAATTTAATATTGTATCTGCAGGTGTAAATAATAATAATATAACATATATTGTATTAAATATAACAGGAAATATAAATAGCATTAATAAATCATTATACCGCGCCTTTTATTCTCCACCAATGTATTCCGGAAATGGTGTTATACTATCCATAAATAGTACTATTTATTATAGTTCTTATGCTTTAGTAAACCTAACGCCGGAAAAACCAAATTATTTGCCATATAAATTGCCTATAGAAGTGCTTGTAAGCTCCATAAATTCGCTTTGCAGCCAGTATATGACTAAAACATATATTATTAGCAATTAAATAATGCAAAATTTTAATTAAGGTATAAGAATTATCAACTATGTTAGAAGATAAATTTGTTGATTTAGATGGTTCAAAAATACATTATATAGAATCTGGAAATGGAATGCCTTTTTTGTTTGTTCATGGGGCAAGATTTAATGCAAGAACGTATGAAGAAACTGGCACAATAGATACTGTTTCCAATGCAGGTTTTCATGCTATTTCACTTGATTTCCCAGGATATGGGAAATCCGAGAATATGGATATAGATTTATCAGGTTTCATTGCAAAATTTATTGATACAATGAAACTTGAGCCGGGAGTTGTTCTTGGAGCTTCAATGGGTGGTGAGGCAGTTGTAGGATTTGCGGTAAAATATCCAGAAAAATTTAAGGCACTTGTTCTTACTGGTGCAGTTGGCGTCTCGTCATATGAAGACCAGTTAGATAAAATATCAGATAAACCAATGTTGCTTATATGGGGGAAAAATGATATAGTATCTCCAATAAATAACTATAAATTATTAATGAAACATAATAAAAATGCTGAATTTTATAATGTTGGCAGGCAACATGCATGCTATCTGGATGACAATAAATCATTCAATGGATATATAGAGGAATTCCTTAAAAAAATTAAGTAAATTATATATTTTATATAGATAATACCAGTTCCAAATATTTAGCTTAACAACTATGATTCCATAAAAATAATCATAATTTTAATTTTATTTTCATGATAATTATTATCAGCATTATAATATTAATAAATAACAATTATAGTATTAACTAATCAGTGAGGTAGGGGTTTAGCATTAGCTATAAACCTGATTTAATGAATTGTATATTAATAAAATTATCTAAATAATTATTATATGACCTATTATTATTTAATTTAGATAACTTTGGTTTGCTTATACTGTATTTACATGCCATAAAAGTTAAATCATAATTATGGGTGTAAACATTATAATTGCATGTTTCGATAGAGCCATTTTATTCCAGTGAACAACACTTTTATGCTATTTATCTTCACTGTATTATATGTGTATTTACAAATAAATCTATCAGAAAATAGTCCTCTGAGTTTACGATGTGTATGAATTTCTGGCACTAATTATTACCATATATTTAATAAATGTCAGTAAAATTAAATATTTTCATAGACCATGAATGGCATGATTTTTAAAAACAGCAACAAATACATTTTGGATAAACATAATAGATAAGAATATTTATATAATATTAAAAACCCTTTGAAATAAAGCTTATTACTAGCAATAATGATAGGGCTCTTTTAAATAAAGCATTCAAAGAATTTAACAGTGCATATAATTATAAAGGTCATTAAATTTTAAAAATAATAATATAATAAGCATAAGCACATTGAATGGAAGAATAAAGTTAAATTACATTTCAAGAAGAAAGAATAAAATAAATAATAAAATGGAGTATATTGAAATACTATATAATAATAAAAATGAGTAATATATAATAAAAAGAAAAAATAATTTCTACATTGAAGTACAATATAATACAGATAATAAAGAAATAAGGAAACAATTAAACATCACTGGAATAGATTTGGGAATAGTGAATATAGCAGTTGATTCAACAGGTAAATATTATACAGGAGAAAAAGTAAAGAAGGTAAGGAATAGATCTAAAAATCTAAGAAGCATTCTACAAGGAGTAGGAACAAAATCTGCTAAAAGGCATTTAAGGAAATTATCAGGAAAGGAAAGCAGGTTTCGTAAAGATACAAACCATATAATGTCAAAGGAAATAGTAAATAAAGCAGAAGGCGCTTCCTCCATATTGGTATTAGAGGATTTTACAAATATAATTATGTAAAATTAAAATAATAAATATTATATATAATAACCTATTATGTATTTTATGATGAAACCTAAAGAGCAAATAGAGAATTTAACTAAGCAACTGGAAGAAACCCATAACCTGCTTAAATCCGAAAAGGCTAAAAATGAGGATTTAAATAATAAAATATCACTCCTGGTAACAAAAATTGATCATGATGAAGAAAATATAAAGTCACAGAGTTTAATAATAGAAAATAAAGACTCTGAATTAAATGATTTAAAAGAAAAATATGAAAATATAAAAAACATAAATGATGAAAATAATTCAAAAATAAATGAATTAACAGAAGAAAATAATAAATTAAAAGCAGAACTCGAAGATTTAAATGCAGAGTTACATGATTATGAAAATAATATAAATAAATCGAATGATGTTATATCTGAAAAAAATAAGAATATAGATGAACTGAATTCAGAATTGCATGACATAAATGCAAATTTAAATAATAAAATGGAGGAATTTACATCACTTAATGAAAATTATAACAATTTATCAAAAAAGTATGATTTATTATTAAATAACAATAATAGCAAAACTTTAAATATAAAAAATCTAGAAAATAGGATATATGAACTTGAAAATAAAATAAAAATATACAATATAAACGAGGAGAATTATAAAGAGACCATAGAAAACCTAAATTCATTGCACGAGAATTTTAAATTATTACTTGAAAAATACAGATTTTTACTATCGAACAATATGACTTTAATAAAAAATTCTATTAAAACAAATAAAACAACCCCAAAGAAAGCAAACAAATAATATTGTTTATAAGTGATTAATTCTTATTTATTCTAAATTACCACCTGAATATTAAATTGTCTAAATAAAATTTTTGTATTACCTGCATAATGGTTAAATTAATATATAATTTATTAATATTAAATGGATAAACATGAAGATAGGAGAAGAAGTACCTGATTTTGAATCACAAACATATTTCCCTGAAAAAAAGGAAATTAAAACAATTAAATTGTCTGACTATAGAGGAAAGTGGGTTATTTTAACATTTTACCCAGGAGATTTTACATTCGTATGTGCAACGGACATAGAAGCATTAATGGGATCATACGACAAATTCCTTAAGGAGGGGGCACAGGTTTTCGGAATTAGCGAAGATTCAGTGTTTTCTCATAAGGCATGGTGTGATACATCACCGAGAGTAAGCAAGAGCAAAATACCATTAATCGATGATTACACAAAGGAAATAGCAAAAAACTACGGGTTCCTGGACGCAAAGGAATATCAGGCACAGAGAGGGCTGGTAATAATAGACCCGGAAGGAAAGTTACAGTATATCGCAATGTTTAACGATGGCCTTGGAAAAGATGTGAAGCACATATATGGTTCATTTATGGGGCTTAAGACATTGCACGACACACCTGAGGGAGAAGGCCATATGTGTGCAATACCTGCTAACTGGGAGCCAGGTGAAGCACCTCTTGATATTAATATAGTAAGAGATATTGGAAAATTATAAATTTTTTTTATTTAATATAAATATTTATTTATATGCATGTAATTATCTTTTATGGATGAAGATGAAATATTTGATAAGCTTTCGAAGTTTGGATTGTCGCCATATGAAATAAAAGTATATAAAACACTTTTGTTAAATGGACCACAGACATCTACGGCAATAGTTTCAACTGCCGGAGTTCCACAGCCCAGGGTTTATGATTTATTTAATAATTTGATTTCAAAGGGGCTTATAGAGGTAAGCCCAGGGAAAAAAAAGATATACAGGGCTATACCTGCTGATGTAGCACTGGATAGAATAATATCTGAGATGAGTTCATATAAGGACAAGATATCAAAATTTGTTGAGGACAACACACACAATATAAAAAAATATAACCCTTATCTCTGGTATATGGATAATGAAAATTTAATAAGGGAACAGATGAAGAATATGATAAGCAATGCTAGCACAGAGATTATATTATCATTAAGGTTAGCATTATTAAAATACCTCGACAAATATATAATTGAGGCTGCTGACAGGGGGGTTTCTGTTTTAATTACAGTATTTCCGGATTCTGATAGATATGATATAGGTGAATTGATAGAAAAGGCAATAATAAAGCGCAGACCAGGAATATCACCAGAAATATTAATAAAGGACCGCGGTGAGGCAATAGTTTATGTTGACAATATAAATATAAAAATGGGATATGCAATAGATTTTCAGGAAGAGGAAATGATACACATAATAAATTATTATTATTATAATATAATATGGAAGCCATCTATTTACATATCAAAATTCCAGATAAAGGATAACTGGGTATTTAATACATCATGGATATCCTGCGATGCCATAAACATGTATTTAAACAATGAATATAAGCTTGAAGGCCGTGTAATAGGGGATACACAGAAGGGAAAAGTAGATTTAAAGGGAACAATAAAAGGAACCGATATAATACCGGGATACAAAAATTCGTTTTTAATAGAATCTGATGACAAGGTTTTTACTGTAGGCGGCAGATTAACAAGGATAGAGGATATAAGAATGGATAAACTTTATTTAACAGCGGAAAAAATAAAATAATAAAAGTTAAATAATAATATTATAATTACTATGAATAACCATGAATACAAATGTAAGTGTTGTTGTGCCTGCACTAAATGAGAAAGCTAATTTAAAGCGTTTAATACCAAAGCTATATGATGAGGATATATCATCAATATTTATTATAGATGATGGATCAAAGGATGGCACTAGGGATTTAATTAATGATTTCCCTGATGTGCATTTTTTATTTAGAAGGGGGAAATTAGGATTAATAAGTGCAGAACTCGATGGCATGAGATTATCTGATTCCGAGTATGTTGTTATAATGGATGCGGATTTATCTCACAGACCGGAAGATATAAATGGGATGATAGAACAGGCTAAAAGAACTAAATCGGATTTGGTTATAGGGTCAAGATATATAGACAGGGGAATAACAAACGATGAATTTATAAGGCAGATACTTAGCAAGGGTGCAAATAAATTATTCCACATATCATTTAATGTTGATATAAAGGACTGCACATCTGGGTTTAGAATTTACAGCAGGGCTGCATGTGAATTCCTGGTTACACAGGTTGACCTTGAAAATAGCTATGTTGGGCAGGTTGATATTTTAAAAAGGCTGAATGAAAATAATTTTAAAATAACAGAATATCCAGTGAACTTTGTTAAAAGAACAGAGGGAAAATCAAAACTTGAAATGAAGGAAATTGTTAACTTCTTTCTATTCGTTTTATACAATAAAAGGATGTTAAACTATATTTTTGTTTCCTTGTTAACAATATTTATTATTTTAATTATTTCATATGTAACTCTGACTCTTATCTAAACCAAGGCTTGCACCTATGATTATCGGGTCCCATACGGGACCATATTCCGGTTCATATCCAAGGTCATCGTAGAATAAATCGTATAAACTTAATTTTCCTTTTATGGCAGTGGCTATAGAATTTAATCTCCATGCTCCATTATCCTGATCTATGATCTGCGCACCGAGAATATTGTCATTTTTTTTATTTATTATAATTTTTAAATAAACATCATTTCCATTCAAATAGTTTGATTTGCTTTTTGCCTTTACAAATACCGTATCATAATCATAATTCAATTCTTTAGCTTTTTTTTCATTTAGCCCCGTATAGCCAACCTGATAGCCGAAAACATTTATTATTGTTGTTCCCAAAGAACCGGGGAATTTTCTTGTGTTGCCATATAAATTTATTCCTATTGTCCTGCCCATCTTATTAGCTATCTGTGCCAGCGGGAAATAATCATAATCATTTGTAATAATATTTCTTGATGTTACATTATCACCGGCTGCGTATATATTTTCAATTGAAGTTTGCATATAATCATTAACCTTAATTAAATTATTTTTTGTTTCTATTCCAAGTGCATTAGCCATTTGATTTTCTGGAGAAATTCCTGCAGAAAATATAACCAGATCGGCATTATGTTTGCCCTCCGTTGTTTCAACTGTATATTTATCATTATTTTTATCGATATTTAATGGCAATGAATTATATTCTATATTATTGTTGTATTTTTTAATTAAATTATTTAAAACATTGCCGATGTCATCATCCATATGTGGCAATAATCTTTCATGCTTTGATATTAATTTTACATTATATTTTTTGCTTAATAATGAAAATAATTCAGTTCCAAGTACACCAGCACCAATTATTGTAACGTCTTTTGACTTTTTTAAATTTTTATTTACATTAATTGCGTCCTCGATATTTCTTATAGTATAAACATTATTGGCAAAATTATCGGGAATTTTTGGCTTTGCACCTGTTGCAAGAACTAGTTTATCATAGTAATATTTTTTATCTTTGTATAATACATATTTTTCATCATTGTTTATATGTTCAATATTTGCGTTTAAAAATATATTAATTTTCCTTTTTTCCGTAAATTCACTTAATGGATAATGCAATAATTTATTATAATCATCAAAATAATTGGATAAATAATATGGAATGCCACATTCCGCATATGATACGTAACCTGTTTTTTCAAATACAGTTATATCTGAACTTTGATCTATTCTTTTGGCTTTAGAGGCCGCTGACATGCCTGCTGCCCCGCCTCCAATTACAACGATTTTCATATTATATAATATTTATTAACTATATAATTTTTAACTCATTCGTCGTCATCATCATCGTCATCATCGTCATCGCCTTCATCATCGTCATCATAACCAAACTTTACGAAACCGACCATGTTAACACCCCCAGAAATAGAGAGTAATTTATAATATTTATACTTTTTCTATTTATAGTATTGTATTTATGCATTTTAATTGGTTTACAAGCACTGGCTAAAACTATTAGGTTATAATAATGAATGGAAACAATCAGTGAAAATAGGTAAAAAGAATAACCAGAATTTCGTTCAACTGTTATTCAATATATTAATAAACCAGATATATTACAAGGGAGATAGATACGGAATTAATGTAATTATAGAGGAAAAAATCTATTCAATAAGGTTCATTCATTGATAATGAAACAATATAAGATCGTGGAATATATATTGGAAAAGGAATAAAGATGGGAATATTCATATCAACAATGGAATTCTATACATGCACCATGCAATATTATAAAAAAACAATTCCTGAAGCATTCGCTAACGAAATAAGAGTTATTTGGTTATATCCAGGAAGTTTAAACATCAAAGAGATGATAACTTCTAAGGGTAGATATTAATATAGTTAACAGAGATCACAACATGACTTTATACATTAAAGAATTCAAAAACATAATATATAGAAAATAATTATAGGTGTATGGGAGATAGTTTAGCTGATATAGAGATATCAAAGGATGGGGAAGTATATTATGTAAGAATGACATTACCCAATGGTGAGGTCGTTAATATGGAAAATGAAAGCTTTGAAGAGATATTAGAAGAAATATCAAACGACCTGCAGGATAGATATCCTTCATAATGCGGGGATGGCCCAGTGGTACGGCGGCAGCCTGCTAAGCTGTTTCTCGAAATGAGAGCATGGGTTCAAATCCCATTCCCCGCGCTAAAAATAATGTATTTTTAATAACTTTTAATGATATTCAAAAAGTATGATGCTTATAACATGTGTCCCATCTTATCTTTCTTTGTTTCCAGATAAAATTCATCGAACTGTGTGGGCTTTATGATTATAGGTATTCTCTTTGATATTTTTATGCCATTTTCCTCAAGGAATTTAATTTTTTCAGGATTATTTGTTATGAGCTGTATGGAAACTATTTTAAAATATCTTATTACATCTACAGCAAAATCATATTTTCTGTTATCTGCCGGCAATCCCTGCTCCAGATTTGCCTCAACGGTATCAAGTCCCTGATCTTCAAGGCTGTATGCTTTTATTTTATTCAAAAGCCCTATGCCTCTGCCTTCCTGCCTTAGGTATATTAGCATGCCGTTTTTCTGTTCCCCAAGAAACCTTAATGATGTTAATAACTGATCACGGCAGTCGCATCTTAATGAACCGAATACATCACCTGTCAGGCATTCCGAATGAAGCCTTACAGGCACATCTTCCTGATTTTCAACATCGCCACGTATAAGAACTGCGTGGTCCTGTTTCTCCTCATTTTGGAATGTGTATATATCGAATATGCCAAATCTTGTTGGTAATTTAGCCTTTGAATAAAGCTGTATCATTTTTAATCAATAATAATTGCCTGATTATATAAAAATATATTTCAAAATACTTTTTACAATAATACTTTTTACAATTTAATAATAATTATTCTATTAATTCTGTTAATATATAACTGTTAAAGTTTTTAAATATGAATATATTTTTATCTCCCAACAATGATTTATCAATATCATTTTTTATTTTATAGTATTCATCAGTATCAATGTTAAACCTTAAAAATATTTTATTTGCATTTAATTTTTTTAATTCCTTTAAAATATTATTTTTATCTGTTACTGATAATATATTGTATTTTTTGCCGAAAAATTTTTTTATATTTTCGTTCCCTGTAAATACATATCTTTTACTATCCATATAAATTAAATGAAAATCTTCATTTATAATTTTATATAACAATTTTGAATATATTAAGGATATATCTGGCAAATACAGGTAAACATCATTTTTTATATTTTCCATATTATAATTTAAATCTTTTGAATCACCAGAAATTTGCATTTTCTCTGGAAGCATAACTGCAGATGCATTGTTTTCAGAAATGCTGTTTGAATAAAGAGTTAACCTGTTAATATTTCCATTTATTGATATATACTCCTTTTCTCCATTTAATTTAATATTGCTCCATTTCATCTGTGGTGGTAGGTCAAAAACATAACCCTTTATATTGTTTAATTTTTTTATTATAATTTCAGGGTCTGGAATTAAACCTGAAAATGTTCTTTCATTTGAAGTCTTTGGCCTCAATGGATCAGAGAAAATAATTTTATTATAATAATCATAATTTAATTCAAAAAAATCAGAATTTATAAAATTTGCACTTGAGTGATATACCTTTTTATTTATATTTGACATTAAATACCTTGATCTATCCTTTTCTATGCCTGTTACATTTGAATCAAATGAAAACATTATAGACTGCATGCCTGATCCAGATCCTATATCTATAATATCATTATTTTTTAGTTTTTCTGATCTGAATTTTCCAACAATTTCAGGAGTAGAATACATTGATGAATAATAATCCATAAATATTGAATTAAAATTTGAAAACTTGTTTTTTATTTTTATTCTTGACCCTGCGAATTCGTATAATAATCCAAAATTTTTATTATATTTTTTTGATATTTTATCTTTATCATATCCATTTTTTATTAAATTTATAATATCATTTATTTCATTATTTATTTTGATGGAATAATTTTTATCGTTTAAAATTTTAGTTAGGAAAATATCTATATTCATTCTGGTTTAAACTGGTTTATTGCATCCACCAAATTATTTAGTTCCATCAATGCCTGTGAACCATACATCAAAACTGTTACATAGCCTACTTCCATTAATTCTTCTCTTGTGGCACCTGCCCTTAATGCAGCATTGACATGGTATGATATGCACCATTCACACCTTGAAGCTATACTCAATGACACTGCTATCAATCCCTTTGTTTTCTCATCCAGTGATCCACCTGACATTGCGCTTCCCATAAATGTCATGAATGATGACTGGAATTTTGAATCGTCATTGCCGACCTCTTTTATTATTTTATTTACTTCATTTAATTTCTGTTTTGCATCCATAATACCACATTTAATCATTACTATAATATATTTTAATATTTCTTATTGATTTTTATATTTTTAATAGTATTTTATGGTGTTTTTAGATATTAAAGGTGTTTAAGAATAATCTTAAATAATTATATATTATTGGTTATAATGGCAAATATTGATGGTATAACAACAGACGCGCCGAAAGGCGGTGTAAGGTATGGAACTATAAATATAAATGATGATGCTAATTATGAAGTAAAACTAAAACCATTATATACTGGTCTTTGTGGAACTGACCGTGCAGAGGTTTCTGGAAGTCTATCTTTTACCTATAACCCTGAAAATTATAATTATATGGTCCTTGGGCACGAATCCGTATGTGAGGTTATAGATGCAAAGGAAAATGAATTCGAAATAAAAACAGGCGATTATGTTGTCCCAATTGTAAGGAGACCTGGAAAATGTGTAAACTGCAGGATTGGAAGGCAGGATAACTGTTCTGATGGAGACCACGATATACATGAAGCAGGCATAAGGGGAATACATGGGTTTAATCGCGAATATTTCTTTGATTATGCTAAAAATTTAGTGAAAATAAATGATAAGGGCATGATATTGACGGCTGCAATGACAGAGCCAACAAAAAATGTTATGAAGGCCTTTGAGGTTTTTGATACGGTTTCAAAAAGAACAATCTTTGAAAATGATGATTCAACATATTTGGAAAAAAATTGTGTGATAATAGGCACAGGCAGTGAAGCTTTTTTATATGCCTTTATGGCAAGGGAATACCGTATGAACGTTTATCTTGTAAACAGGCATGATATAAACGATTATAAAAAAAATATATTAGATAAAATAAATGCAAATTTTTATGATTATACCAAAGAAGATAAAATAAAGAAGATAGATTTATTGATCGATACATCAGGTGACCCTGGAACAATTATAAGATTTATCGGAAAATTAAACTATAATGGTGTTTTAATACTGTTCGGAACAAACGGGAAGGCTCCTGCATCGGCATTATCAGGGGAGGATATAGATTATATAATAGAAAGAAATATAACGTTGGCTGGCTCTGTTGACGGTGCAAAGATTCATTATTTGAGGGCGGTAGAATATCTTGAAAAATGGAATTATTCTGAGGGTTCCATTATAAAAAATTTGGTAACTGGAACATATAAACCTGATGATACATCAATATTTCTGAAAAAACCTCAGGAAGAAATAAAATCTTTAATAAAGTGGTTCTAATGATACTGGACGGGAAAATAGTAGCAAAAAATAAAATGGATGCAATCAAAGAGAATATTGATAAAATAATTGATAAATATAAATTTACTCCGGAATTGAGATTAATTCAGGCGGGAAATGATGAGGCAAGCAGTATATATGCAAGGGCCAAAATAAAACGTGGAAAAAAACTGGGCATAAATGTTACCTTGGAGAAATTTGACACTGTTTCAAAGGATATATTAATAGATAAAATAAAAGAATATTCCATTAGAAAAGATATAAATGGTATAATGATAGAATCCCCACTGCCTGAAAATTTAAACTTTTATGATATTGTTAATTATATACCTTTTTATAAGGATTCTGATGGCATGACACCATACAATGAGGGGAATTTATCATTAAGAAATGAAATGATTGCACCCGCCACTGCAAGGGCGGTTGTGGATATTCTTGAATATTACAATATAAAAGATAGAAATGCAGTTATAATCAACAGGTCTCCCGTTGTTGGCAGACCATTAGCAATGATGCTTTTAAACCGGGATTATACGGTAACAGTATGCCATAGCAGGACGGAAAATATAAAAAAAATAACAGAAAATAGCGATATTATTATTGTTGCAGTAGGTAAAAAGAATTTTTTAAATGAAAGCTTTGTAAACAAGAATTCAACAGTTATTGATGTTGGCATAAACTATGATAATAATACTGTATACGGTGATGCGGATTATAATAATTTATTGAATAATGTTAAGGCCATAACGCCTGTTCCTGGTGGTGTCGGCATTGTAACTGCAACAGACATTTTTCAGAATTTTTTAAACGGATTAAATTATCAATTAAATAATTTTTAAAAAAAGTCATCTAAGCTTTCTGTATTTGTTATTTTGCTTAATCTTATGCCTATTCTTCTTATATTCCGTGAATCACTGTCAAGTATTTTTTTTAAAAGATTTTTTGATATGCTCAATGCATCATCCTTTTTTATTCTTTTTACGGTAAATGACCTTGATATAATATCTAAATCCTCCATTATTGCAACAACACTTAGTTCCATAGGTATTCCGGGAGCCTTTTCATATGATGAGTCTATTGATTTTATTAAATATGGCATTATTTTATCTATATCCCTTGTATTTTCCATTAAAGTTAAATACCTTCCAAAATTCTTTTTAACCCTTTCCTCCACAGGTTTATTATAACTATTATTTGATATATCATATAAATAATTATATTTGGAATTACCAAGTATCGAAATTAATTTATCCCTATCATATTTTTTTATATCATTTATATATATAATATCCAGATCTTCTAATTTTTTTGATAAAACTTTTCCTATGCCAGGTATATCTTTAACCCTTAAAGTTGATAAAAAATCATTTATATCATTTTCATTAATATATTTTAAACCGTTAGGCTTTGCCATATCACCTAAAATTTTAGCTATAACCTTGTTTATTGAAATGCCCACTGATACTTTTAGTGATAATTCATTATAAATTCTATTTTTTATTTCGTAACCCAATTTTACTGCGTCATCAAAATTATTGCATTTGTCAGAAATGTCTATATAGGCTTCATCTATACTTGCTACTTCTATTTTATCTGAATATGATGATATAATTTTCATTACCCTATCAGAGTATTCTTTATAAACATCCTTTCTTATAGGCAGAAATACTGCCCTGCCTTCCCCGATATTCAGTGCCTGTGATAATGGCATGCCTGATTTTATGCCTATTGACCTTGCATTATAGTTTGATGTTGCAACAGCACCACTTTTTTCATTTCTACCTGAATAAACACATACAACTACTGGTTTATCCTTTATTTCCGGATTTAATATTTCTTCAACCTGGGCATAAAAATAATCCAGATCAATAAAAATTATGATACTCATTGATATAAAAATATAAATTAATATTTTAATATTGCTAAACAAAATTTTTTATACTGTACTGTTTAAATATTGGGAACATTTTTTTTAATTTTATTATGGCTAATAATTTATAAAGAAATATTTAAATAAATACCTAATATTAACCGTATAAAAGATGATGCTGGATATGAGGAATGTGGTTTAAATGAGCCTGAAATTGTCCTCACTGCCATATTTCGAAAGGTGGCTTATAGTAGGGGCCATAATAGGTGTGGTTGCAGGTTTTGGTGCATTAGCATTTTATTATGCAATAAGATTATTTGAACTTATATTTTTTACACATATTTTAGGCATAGATATACCTCACCCTCTTGGAGAAGGTGGTTCACTGGTGTATCATTTTTATGCGGCAAGATATTATTTAATACCTGTAGTAATAGCTGCAGGCGGATTAATTGTTGGCTTTATAATTTATACATTTGATCCATCTTCGGAAGGCCATGGAACAGATGCTGCAATAAGATCGTTCCATTATAATCAGGGCAAAATAAAAAGAAGGACACCTATTGTTAAAACAATTGCCTCTGCAATAACAATAGGATCCGGTGGCAGTGCAGGTAGGGAGGGGCCAACGGCACTAATAGCTGCGGGCATTGGGTCATTTCTTGCTGATATTCTCGGTTTAAGTCCCAGAGATAGGAGAATAGCCGTTGCCGTTGGAATAGGGTCCGGTATAGGAACAATATTTAAGGCACCTATCGGTGGTTCAATACTCGGTGCCGAGATATTATATAGAAGGGATATTGAATCAGAAGCCATATTTCCCTCACTTGTGGCGTCATCAATAGGTTATTCAATATTTGCATCTGTTGTTGGATTTGAACCTATATTTGGTTATTATATTGAATCATTTGATGTTTTGAGACTGCCATTTTATGCTATCCTTGGCGTTATATGTGGTCTTGGATCAATTTTATACATAAGAACTTTCTATGGAATAAGAAATTTATTTAAGAAATTTAAAATAAAAAATCATTTTAAGCCAATGATAGGTGGTGCTATAGTAGGTTTAATTGCCCTGGCATTCCCCGAGATAATGGGCACAGGTTACGGCTGGGTCCAGCTGCTTGAGGATGGCAAATTCAATGAATTGGTAACTTTCGGAATACCATTGCTTATATTTCTATTATTACTGCCATTTGCAAAAATTTTGGCAACATCATTTACAGTCTCTTCAGGGGGATCCGGTGGAGTATTTGCCCCGGGAATTTTCATAGGCTCATCATTTGGTGCATTATTTGGTTTAATACTTCATATGTATATCCCTTCTATTGCACCGCTGGTCGCACCTTTTGTTATTATAGGCATGCTGTCATTCTTTGGCGCTGCCGGGAAAGTGCCGTTGTCTGTTATACTTATGGTGGTTGAAATGACAGGAAGTTTACAGTTATTACCGGGTGCAATGTTGGCTGTAGCAATAGCCTACATAGTTTCAGGCACAAAATATAGCATATATGAATCACAGGTAGAAAACAGAAAGGATTCCCCTGCAAATATGGGAGAATACCATACACCTGTGTTATTGGATATGAGGGTTAAGGATGTTGATATTATAAATTACATTTACGCAGATTTATATTATACAATATATAAGGCATCCACTATAATGAGGGAAAATGAAATACTTGCCCTGCCTGTTGTTTACAACGGCAAGCTTATGGGTTCCGTATATTTATATGATATTGAAAACAAACCATATGGCTATATCAAGGATTATTACAGACCCGGCACTTTATATTTAAAACTTGACAACAGCGCAGAGGATGCGTGGGAGTTAATGATGAAAAACAGGACAACATGGGCTCCTGTTGTTGACAAGGGAATGTTTATTGGTATAATAACACTGGATAATGTATTGAAAAAATACAGTGAAAATGTGAAACAGTTAAATCTGGAAAAATTAGATTGAATATAGCAAAAATAATAAATAATATAATTGAAATGTGGTAATATGGAATCAAAGGCATATAAAATACCGAGAGTACGCAGAATATTTCTAATTACATTTATCGTGGAACTTGTGGCATTTGCCATAATATCAGCATTGCCCATACGTGATCCGGCTCTATATTCAAGCTTTATGAAGGAGGACAGCAACATAACATCACAGCCATATTTTTCATTATGGCTATCAATATTCCCACATAATTTAATGATAGGGTCAATGGAATTTATACCTATAATAGGATTATTGATGTTTATAATATCCATGGGAGAAACAGCTGTTGTTGTGGCCGTAGAGGGTACGGCAACCCATGTAGGTGGATTTTCAATATTTGCATCATTAATGCTTCTGCCACATTCATGGCTTGAACTGCCATCATACGCTGTTGCGGTTTCAACAGGAATATATATAATATATGTTTATTCAAAGTATAAAGATCAGGGAATATCAAAACTGTTCTGGACATATATCATGGCATCAGTAATAGAATTTGTGTCTTATTTTGCATTTGCAAGCTATTTTGGCATTGCCGCATATTCCGTATTGTTTGATGTAATAGTGGATGGAATAGCTATATTACTATTCTATTTAATGTATAAAAAGGTTTCAGGAGAAGCAAAAAGAAACATTGGTACAATAATTTACATGTATTTATTTGTAATAATAGAGCTTGGATTTGCCGGGGCAATTGAATCTACAGAAATAAAACTTGAAGAATCTACGCACCCCTTATATGCACTTTTAATGTGGATCCCTTCTGTGTTTATAATAGTATTCCTTATCATGCTATACAGATACTGGGATAAATACGAGTACTCAAAATATATGAAAAACCCTGGAAATAATAATGAGGATAATAATGATTTTGAGATAAAATTTTAAATATAAATTTATAATATTAATATAGTGAAAATAGGTTATTTTGGTGAAAAAGGTGCTTATAGCAATACTGCCGCAATAAACATGACAAAGGGTGATTATATTCCATTAAAATCTGTAAGGTCTGTTTTTGACTCATTGAATAACAATGAAATAGATTATGGTGTTGTTCCCATAGAAAATTCAATAGAAGGATCGGTAAATGAAACATATGATAATTTATATAAAATGAATTTTTTTATTATTAAGGAATATTATTTAAGGATAAAGCATTGCTTAATTGGCATTAATGATTCTGATATTAACAAAATAAAATTTGTCCATTCACACCCACAGGCCATTGCACAGTGCTCCGATTTTATTTATAAAAACAATTTTATACCTATAAATGAGTACGATACAGCGGGCAGCGTTATAATGGTAAAAGAGAAAAATGCATTAGAACATGCTGCAATTGCAGGCGAACTCGCAGCAGAATTATATAATATGAAAATAATATCAGAGGATATTGAAAATAACAGAAATAACTATACAAGATTTTTCTTAATTTCCAGGGACATGGTAAATCCGGATAAGAAATCAAAAACATCAATTGTCTTCTCTGCTGAAAATATGCCGGGATCATTAAATAAAGTGCTTGAAATATTGAGCAGATATAATATAAACATGACAAAGATTGAGTCCAGGCCAGTAAAGTTTTCTCCATTTAATTATATATTTTTCATAGATTTTGAAAATAATGATAATAGTGAAAAAGCAATAAATGAGATAAGATTAATAACAAATTCACTTAAAATACTGGGAAAATATAATATTACAATGCTATAAAATAAGTTTTATAATGTTCAGTAATGAATTTAAATTATTAAAATTACAAAAAATTAATAAATGTGTTTTTAATATTTAATTAAGTTAAAAACAAGTGAATAATATGGTATATTTATATCTAAACAATATATTTAGATGGAGTTTGAATGAACTATGAATCTTAGAAGGATTTTATTAGACGTGGATAAGGGCTTAAATCGACCTACCTTAACCGAACTTGCAGGTTCTATTGAGGAGGTGCCGGGAGTAGATGCTGTTAAGATTACTGTTACAGAAATGGATATGGAAACAATGGGAACAAGCATAATAGTTGAGGGCACAAACATAAACTATAATTATTTAATAAAAATTATTGAGGACATGGGCTGTGCTATACATTCTATAGATGAGGTTATTACAGGGAAACATCAGGTTAAATGAAAAATAAATACCTATTCCCTGTAAGCATAGGATTATCCGATGGAATTATAACAGCATTGATACTCGCATCTGGAGGCATAATAGGAAATACACACATAGATTTATACCTTGCATTTAAAATATCATTTGGATCAGCATTTGCCGGCACGTTTAGCTATTTTATTGCACAGTATGCAGGTTTAAATGAAGAATTGCACAGAACGGCACTGCAGTTAAATTTAAAATCTACAAACTATTTATTGAAGGGGCATCTGGGATCAGAAATATTTATTGAATCTATTATAGGCGCCTTAATTGCAGCTTTATTCAGTTTCCTCGGTGCTTTGATACCATTGTCATCATCATTAATAGTACGTAATAATATCCTTATACCGTTTATTTTATCATATATATCATTGGCAATATTGGGTTTATTTATAAGCAAAACAACCGCTGGCAGGGCTCCTTTCTGGATAACTGTAATGGTAACTGTTGGCATAATAGTTACAGTAGCAGGTTACTACTTAAAATTAATCGTGTAATATTGTAGTGAGCTATCTATACTAAAGCATTGAGGCTTTATATCCCATGGACTATAATTGCTTTCACATGCGGATTTATATTAAATCCTTCTAAGGTACTGGTTATAACTGAAAGCGTATATTCCCTTAAAAGTCCTGTAGGTACTATAAGAGCTAAAGCCTCATTTTAAGTGCTTTTATTATTACTATTATATAGTTGTTTAAATATGTTATACATATTTGTATTCAAGGAATTACACTAAATTGTAAATTCAATGATTTTCTTTCTTATATGTTGATTTGTAAAATTTTATATTTTTGACTTTATAACTAAATTTTTATAGAATATTATGTTACCTATCACGGGGAGCTTATAAAAAGCTGAGAGGATAGGGATCGACCCGTGGAACCTGATCCGGGCAATGCCGGCGGAGGAATTAAATGAACTATTATGATAAAACGTATAAGGATTTGAGGGATGCTCTTGATGATAAACCATGGAATAACTATGACACACTGATTTTTGTTACGGTTTCAGTATCTTTTTTTATGTGGGGCATTGCACTCGGAATAGCGCCTTTGGTAACAACATGGTATTTTGTTCCATCAAATATTGATATTTTTATTATTGCAGCCTCACCATTAGGATTATTATCAGGGAATCTAATTTTAGGAACATTGTCGGATAAATTTGGGAGAAAAAAGTTATTTTTATTAACAGTGGTAATTACTGCAACAGGTTTATCGGGAATAGCCATATCATATAATTATTTATCACTGATATTTTTAATTTTCATTGCAGAATTGGGCCTTGGCGGTGATGAAACATTATCATTATCACTTTTATCGGAATATTTGCCATTAAAATCAAGGGGTTTTTCATTGATAGAATCCTCAAACATGGCCAATATAGCAATTGTCCTTATAGCAGGAATATTTATATTATTCGGATCATCCGTATATAACCAGAAATTATCTTTAGGAATAATAGCAGTGGCAGGATTTTTAATAGCCTTTATAACAAGGTTTAAATTAAAAGAGAGTATAAGATGGGAATTCAATAAAAAGAAAAAATTTAATGTAAATATAGATTTAAAAAATATTTTAAATTTTACATCCCTATCATTTATTGGAATAGCAATAATAGTCGGATTTGCATTTTCTGACCTTGTCATCGGCCCGTATAAATTCCCAGAATATACAGATTTGATAATATTTTTATCTGTTTTGTCTGAATCGTTAACAGGCATATTAGGTGGCTATTTCTTTGGAAAATCAGGAAGAAAAGTTATTTCAATTATAGGTTTTTCCGGATTATTAATATCGTGGATATTTGTAGTTTTATTCATCAATGAAATTTTAGTAAATATATATTATTTAATAATAATATTAGTTATAAATAGCGCTTTCGGTGAAATAGGATGGGCATCCCGGGTTATGCTTGAACCTGAAAATTTTATAACAAAATTCAGGGGCACTGGCATAGGTTCTGTAAGGTCAGTAGGTTATTTTCTTTATGTATTTACAGTGTTTGCACTTTTCAATGCAGGAATACATGAATATGCATATTATATATTAATAATATATATAATTGGATTTTTGGGCTCATTTTTATACCTTATATACGGAAATGAAACAAAAAATAAAAGTATTTATTGATTTATTATTTCCTTAAGTTTTTTAAAATCAGATTCCATAATTTTAAGGTTTGCAGGATTGCGCAATGCAGCGGCTGGATGGAGTGTTATAAAATATAAATTATCTATAAATTTGCCATGGTTGTTCATTACATTTTTAATTGACGTTAATGACTGCATTGCAACAGAACCTAATAATACAATAATTTCGGGATCTATTATATCTATCTGCTTTCTCAAAAACGGCAGGCATATATTTATTTCATTTTTATCCGGAATCCGGTTATCAGGTGGATAAAACTGGACAACACTTGTTATATAAACGGTCTTCCTTTTTATGCCATTATTTTCAAGCAATTCCGTTAATAATTTCCCGCTCCTCCCAACAAATGGCTTTTTCTGTATATCCTCATTTTTTCCAGGGGCCTGCCCCACAATAAATACTTTTGCGTTTAAATTTCCATTCCCTGGTACAAAATTTTTGCTCAGATGCCAGTCATTCCTGTTGCATAATTCTGAATAATTATTATCTAGTTCATTTATTTTTTCCTTTTTTGCTATATATCCATCTGCATATTTTAGCATATTCTTCTGGTCATTATAACTCAAATTGAACATTGCTTCATCATAATTTAACCATAAAAATCCAGCGTGTTCATGTGATATCCGTATTATATTATTATAATTTATTTCTGCCATAAACATTTTAACGTTCTTAAATATATCTTCACCATCATATGTAAAACTATATTTTATTGTATATTCAAAATTTTCATCCAGATCTCCCGTACTTAGTTTTATTCCTGTTTCCTCAAATGTTTCCCTTAATGCCGCGGCATATTCATCTTCTCCAGTTTCTATATGCCCTTTTGGAAAATCAAGCCATCCTTCATTTCTTTTTAATAATAAATATTTAACCTCATTATTATCGTATGAATATATTATTATTCCATAACTGAATTCTTTCCTCATTATATCTTAATTGAATTATATTATATAATTTTACATAATATTTTTAAAATATAAACTTATATTAAAAAATGGACGAAAAAGAATTAATAAAGCTTGCATCAAGCAATGGTATAAAAAAGATTACGGGCCCGCCATGTGACTGGTTAAAGGCATTAAACACAGAATCATGGGGATTCAGGAGATATGATAAAACAATAAAATTTTATAATTCCTTTAAAGGTAATGATGTTTTTGTATTCCATTCAATGAAGCAGGAATATCTGCCATTGGATAATTCAATAAAAACAGGCATAATAGGCATAGGGGTATTAAAGGATAAAAAAATAATAGAAAATGAACCGTATGATGGTGCTTTTACACCGGAAGGATTGAGGCCGATTAAGATATATTTTTCTGATATGTGGTTTTTTGGCAGTATTAAAAACATAAAGGATGAAACAATACAAGAAAAAAAGGAAAAGGGGTATAATTATATTATTAAGGATATTTATAATTTAACATATAATATTTTAACATTTAATGAAATGAAAGAAAATGACTGTGCAATATCCACACAGGGAGCAGTTGCAAACGTTTCAAAGGATAAATCCATACGGTTGATAAATTTAATATCAAAAAAATTAACTGAACCACATATAATTAATTATTAATGATAATTTTAAATTAAACCTAGTGTTTTTTTATCTATTATACCAAAAACTTATATTATTGATATACTAATAGGTAATGAATGAAAATATATGCAGAGATTTATCCTTCGTCCAATATAAATAAATTAAAGGAGTATATAAAGTATTTAGAGGCATTTGATGGATTTGATATACCCGACAATCCTTTAGGATACCCAACAATGCCTCCTGAACTTATAGGTTACATAATAAGAGATTATTATAACGATAAGGAGATTATAATGAACCAGCGCTTAATAGATATAAATGAATTGAAATTAATATCTATAATAAAGGCGGCTAAATCTATAAATTCCTCAATAATTTTTACACAGGGCGATGATCCTTTATATGGTAACAAAATTAATGATTTAACATCGGAAAATGCATTGAAAATAAGTTTATCAAGGGATGTGAGATCCGGTTTAATAATAAGTTTTAACAAAAATAAAACGGAAATAGAAAAAAGGTTAAGATTAAATGCTGATATGTTCCTGTGTGTGAATTTTAATAATATATCATTATTAAATAGTATTGAAACAAAAAGATTAATGCCATATATTATAATAGGCACAGATAAAAATAAGAATATACTTGAAAGAATAAAACAGCCATATATAAGAATTAAGGAATTAGACAATTATATTGAATCTTTGAAATGCTATAATTTGTACGGTATACTGTTATCAGTTCCAGGGGATAAAAAATCATTGCGGGAAATATCCAATTATGGCTTTTCCCAGTAATGATGTATTGATAAATTGGTGATATTTTATAAATAAAAATTATATATAATTAATAAAATATTTAAATATGCCGTTACCGGATGCTCCGGCCGGGATTTGGACCCGAGTCGGGGGATTGAGAGTCCCTAATGCTTGGCCTGGCTACACCACCGGAGCTCACACCTATATTGTTTTTTTATATTTAACTATTCATTTTTATTAATCTTTAATTAATAAAGTATTTATATAGAATTAACGATAGAGATTAATAATGAAACCTATAATATTAAAAATTATTATTATCCTGGTTTCAGCAGCCATTATTGCACCTGCTGGATATTACGCGTACCAGTATTTTAATACATCAAATCAGGCTAATACATATAACCCTATGGAATATATACCGGGCAATTCAACTTTTATATCAACAGTGAATGAGAATAATTCATTATATTACATATTCTATGATGATAATTCATTTGGAATTGTATTAAATGCATCCAACGATAATATAATAAATAATAATTATGTTAGCTATGCAATAAGCGATAATTCATCCCTGAATAGCAATATAAATTTAACAAGCAGTACGTATAAAGGTGTTACAGTATTTGAGGCAAAAAATGTAAGCGTTAACCTTATACTATCACAGTTTATCGGCAATAAAAATGTTACAAATGAAACAATGAACCTTTACTTTTATTTAATTTCAGATAAATATGTTGTTATGGGGGAACATAATGCCATAAATAACTCAATAATAGCAAATAAGGATAATAAAAATGCACATAGCCTTGATAGTTATATAAACATAAACCAGAACTTATCAATGTATTATGCATTAAAAAATAAATCCATGAATATAAATTATATTACAGTAAATTCAACAAATAATAATACGTTTATAAATATAACTCCCTATAACATGACTAACTTTGAGCAAAATATAACTAAATTCGAGGCTGAGTTAACTATTCTTGAAGAATTAAATAATACAAAATTAACAAACATATCAGGTATATCCAACATAACAAATATGAATATATCAAAACCTGTGATAACAGAAAATAAAAACAATGTCACAATTGAAATAGATGTTGGATTCCACAATATTATCAATATCCTTAAAAGCATAAATATTAAAAAGTAATGTGATAATATGTCTAAGTTATCTACAATTTATCTTCAATACATAAAAAATTATTACAGATCAAAGAGCTTTTATTTAATGCTGTTTTTGATAATAGTAATAAGTGTAATGATGACATATTTTTCATTAAAATATGTAAATGATTTGCCCAGATTTTTAGGGTCTACATCATTGCCTCCAGCATTGAAGGAAACTTTGTTTTATTTTCTGTGGACATTTGTCCTGGCAAATATACCTGTATTCGCATCTGTGTTTTTTGGATCACCTGCATTATCCAGTGAAATAGAGAATAAGACTGCATATTACATCTTCCCATTACCAATAAACAGGTATAAATTATATATAGGGAAATATTTAGCTGCGGTTACAGTTACATTGATAATTATCGCAATTTATACAGTATTTGAGCTGGGAACACTGGGTTTCCTTTTTAAGAATCTACCATCTATTGATTTCTATTATTCACTGGGTCTTTTGGTCCTTTTTATATTATCTATAATGTCAATAACATTTATGATAAGCGCAATTTTTAATAAAAATACATATGCATACATAAGCGTCTTTATAATATATTACATAGTTTTCGAGGCAGGTTCTTTAATAATTGAATTATTGTATAAGGTAACACCTACCTATCTATTAAATGAAGCAGCAACGATAATAGATAGGGTATATATGAACATAAATACAACGGATTTTTTAGCGAAACCAAGCATTTCTCCTGCACCATTTAGCGACATAGTGCTTGCAATGCTTGTAATGATTATTTATTTGGTTATTTCATTTATTATAGGCATGTTTTTATTTGAAAGGAAGGAGGTCTCATAATGGAAATATTTATGGATTCTTTAACAAAGAAATATGGCAAATTAACTGCATTGAACAATATAAACATTGATATTACTGGCCATGGTTGCGTTGGTTTATTAGGCCCTAATGGTGCAGGAAAAACAACAATGCTAAAACTTGCAACTAACATAATAAAGCCAACGTCCGGAAAAGTTGAAATAAACAATATAAACGTGGCAATGTATCCTGAAAAGGCAATGAAATATGTAGGGTCATTAATAGAGCAACCAGAATTTTATCCATATTTATCAGGCAATGAAATACTTGAATTTACTGGAAAAATCAAGGGAATACCGAAAAATGATTATTTAAGGGATGTTAAAAACCTGAAGGATATAACAAACATAACAGAATTTGTAAACAGAAAAACTGGAACTTATTCAAGGGGTATGAAACAGAGACTGGCATTGGCGGTGGCGATACTCGGAGGCCCTGAGATAGTAATACTTGATGAACCAACTTTTGGGCTTGACCCCAAAGGCATGTATGACATAAGGGAACTAATAAAAGAAATATCAAAGGAACATCTGGTATTATTGAGCACACATTTAATTTATGAGGCAAGAGAATTATGTGATAGGGCTATTATAATAAATAGGGGAAATATAGGCCACGACTCAAAAATGGATGAAAATAAAGAATTGCTAAAAATTACTGCTGAAAATAAAATAAAAATTATAAGCAATAAAATAGTTAATTATACGATGGATAATGATTATATAATAATAGAGAAAAATAAGAATTTTGAGAACTATGAAGTTATAAATGATTTATTAAAAGAGGGCTTAAAAATAGATTATGTTGAGAAATATGACAATCTTGAAAATACATACGTTTCAATAATAAATAAAGAAGATAGTTATAAATAATAATTATTATATATATGTTCAAATAATTTTTCTGGAGATGCAATGTATTTATTATCTATCAGATATTTTCCAGAATATACTATTTTTATATATGGTATATTACTGGCATCCATATATTTATATATATTATTAAATATATTTTTTTGATTATCAATAAATACGTAAAGTGCAGCATCTGATATTATATTAATAAGGTTATCTGATAAATTATTAAGGCCACATAATCTTACAAATTTATATTTTTTTGCTTTTTCTCCCTTTTCTATAATTACATTATCATCATTGTAACTGTTTTTATAATTATAATTCGTAAATTCTTCTATATAATATTTTTTTGCTGTGTTTGCTACATAATAAAATGAGGATATATTTTTTATTCCATCCTGTATTTTATTGTAAAGCCTGTTATCACATGTTATAAATGAAAAATAATCTATCTGGCTTGATGATATAGCATCACGTAAATCTTCATATTTTATCATATTTCACCTCGTTCCCCATTGTTTTTTGAATTTTTTCCATTTCCTTTATTCTCATATTTATAAGTAATGATATCAAATTTTTTCTCCATGCTTCATTT
Source organism: Thermoplasmata archaeon (assembly GCA_021797555.1). GTDB lineage: Archaea > Thermoplasmatota > Thermoplasmata > Thermoplasmatales > Thermoplasmataceae > Ferroplasma. The sequence goes on along the minus strand of JAJZZM010000013.1, from coordinate 120,187 downwards.
ATTATTTCCTCATATGCTGACTCCAGGCTTTTAAAATAACCTGAATTAACAGCTTTAGAAAGTGTTTTTTCTATTATAGGTTCTGTGTGTACACTATTATTTTTTGTAATTATGCCTATTCTCTGATTTGTTATATATTCCATTGTAGCAAATCTTATAAACTCTGATCTGTTTGTGAAATTAACATTGGTTGAAAGAAAATTATCTATTTCTTCCAGTTCATCATCTGAGATCCTTAATGTAAGTTTCTCATTTTTTTCTTTCATAGTTATTGTTAACATATCATAGTATTTATATATTTTTATTGTACTGACAAAAAATTAAATGTGTACGTTTATATTTTAATAATTTTAATATATTATATAAAATAATAACTTATATTAAAGGTTTGTCTGACATCATTATAACAAATAACCATTTTATTGTAAAAAATATTATTGTGTACATTTTATTTTATATGCATATAATTAAATAATATTAATAAACAAGTATGAAATCATATATTATGGAATTTGATTATAATAAATTATTAAACGAGGCATCCGGTGTATTATCGCAGAAAAATAAAACAGAGGAAAGATTGAAAGTACCAAGCCCTGAAATTATTTATGAGGGGAAATCAACTATAATAAGGAATTTTCTTGATATAGCAGATATGCTAAACAGGAATCCAGAAGACATAACAAAATATTTAACAAAGAAGTTCGGCATCGGTGCAAATATAGTATCAAGGCGGTTGGTTATTAATAGAAAAATCCGTGAAGATGATTTAAGGGAAAAAATGAGCGAATATATGGCAACCTACGTATTGTGCTATGAATGCAACTCCCCTGACACTACAATTGAAAAGGTTGGACGTACATATTTGCTGGTATGTAAGGCATGTGGTGCACAGCACCCTATAAAAGTAATAAGGGAGATAAAGGAAAATGAAGATGAGCTACTTGAAGGCAAAACATATAATGTAACCGTTTCAGAAATAGGTAAATCCGGGGAAGGCCATGCATTTTATGGAGAATATACGATATATATACCTAATGTAAAAAAAGGAGAACATATAAAGGTATTGATTAAAAAAATAAGGAAAAATATAGCAATAGCTGAAAATGTAAAATGATATACAATGGAAAATCTTATACTTGATACCAATGCACTGATATATGCCATAAAGAATAAGATAGATATAAAAATAGAGATAACAAAGCTGGTACAGACATTTAATATATTAGTACCGCAGTGCGTAATATATGAATTAAATGGCCTTGGCACTGGCAACTGGTATGCAAGGGCGGCATTAAAATATGCGCATAATTTTAATATAATACCATCTGAAGGCAAAGCAGACAATTGCATACACTTAATGGCTGAAAGGTTAAATGCGTATGTAATGACAAACGACAGGGGCTTAATAAAAATACTGAAAGATGATAATATAAAAGTAATAATAATATCAAATAAAAAATCATTTCATTTTTATTAGTTAAAATAATATTTATATTAATTTAGCATAACATTGCATGGATTATAATATTTATAATGCTATTAAAATATTGAAAAAAAAATCCGGAAGCAAAAATGTTGTTTTTATATCATCTGCCGGGCTTGCAAGGGAAATGAAAATAAGCCAGCAAACTGCATCCCGTATTATAATAAATTTATATAAGAATAAATTTATAGATAGAACAATGAATAACCGGAAACAAAAAATAACATTGCTTGAAAAATCCCTTGATGTCTTATATTCAGAGCTTAACGATTTATATTCAATACTTGAAATGCATCAGAATTTTGAATTAAGTGGAAATGTGAGGAATGGCCTTGGAGAGGGAAAATATTACATATCAAAGGAGGGGTATATGAAACAGTTTGAGGAAAAACTTGGGATAAAACCATATCCCGGAACATTGAATGTAAAAATAAATAGTGAATATGAAAATATTTTAAGGAGCGTAAGAAGTGCTGATGGCATACATATTAATGGATTCAAGGACGATGAGAGGACTTTCGGCGGAGTTAAATGCTTTAAGGCACATATAGATGGAATAAAATGCTTTTTAATATTTCCTGAAAGAAGTTCATATACAGACATTGTAGAGATTATTTCAGATAAATATTTAAGGGATGAATTAAAATTAAATGACAATGATGAGTTAAAATTAAACGTTGATATAGATAATTAATTTATCTTGTCATCCATTTTGATTGTTTCCAGAATGTGAAAAAACCGTATATATTTGCTATGAACATTATTAATAATCCTAGGGCACCATAACCCAATGTCTTCAATCTCTGTTTCTCTATTTTAAGCATTATTGTCACAATAAATATTGAATTTCCCATTATTCCAAGCAGGCCCACTGCCATCTTATCAATAAATATAAAATATAAAAAATTACTGAAGTACTTTATTTTATCCCCAGATACATGATACCTAAATGGCAGTATATTGAACATTATATAATGCTGTACTCTCACCAGTGATAAATCATCAAAATAACCGAAATGGTGTAACATTAAAAATGATCTGTATAATAGAAAAGCAAGTCCAAAAAATGGTATTATGTACATATATAAAACATCAAATGAATATAACCAGCCTGCCTTTTTTGTTGTGCCGTTTGATATATTTTTAAAGAAATAATACCACCCATTTCTTGCCCAGCGAATCTGCTGGTGCATAAATTTTTTAAAATCCTTCTGTGAATCTGTTTCAACTGTAACGTGATAATCCTTAACAACTTTATACCCGTTCTTTATTAAATAACTTGTTAATTCTATATCATCACCGGAAATTGTAGTTTTGCCAAAAACTTTTTTATCCTTAAAATCAGTGGACATAATATAATTCTTTACTGCATCTGTTTTATATAAAGCGCACCTTCCATCGGCAACCATAATGCTGCCATTGTATGACATTGCCCTGAATATAATTTCCCTTGTCCTTTCTATAAATTCCGATGCGTATGAAACTTTTGAATTATCATTTTTAATTCTTATATTAACACTTACACAGGCTATATTATCCTTAAAATTTGTTAACATATCCTTTAATGCATTGCGTGGTATTACTGTATCACTATCAACAAACATTACATAATCTGTATTTACATATTTCATGCCCTCTGCAAGTGCCTTCCTTTTTCCACCATGGTCCTTTAAAATAAATTTGCCGCCATATTTTTCAGTTATTGACCTGTATGGTTCATTGCTGTCTTCACCATCACCAACAACAATAAATTTAACACCCTGATATTTTACTGCCTTTATAACATTTTCAAATGTTTCTACATCCTCTTTATATACCGGTATAAGAATCATTGAATCGTTTAAATTAATACTGTTTGAATTTTTTATCTGCCGGTATTTTGTAGAATAATAAACGTTTAAAATATAATAAATAAATGATATTAATGCAAGAAACGTGAGTATAACAAATATGAGTATGTATTTCACTATTCAATAAGTAAAAATGACTATTAATACTTTATTAATAAAGAATTTATATTATTGGATTGAAAATCGTTTTTGCAATAAAGGTTTCCAGGATATAATTGTTTTATCATATTGCATGAAAGGCATTGCAGTTAGACTTCCATGTGCAGGTAATACTGGAAATATATGGATAAAAAACTATTTGTTTACAGTCTCGTAAATTATAAATTAAATATAATTATGTAATTACTAGCGATGAAAGCTATAACATTATTTTCAGGCGGCAAGGATTCATTTTTATCAACTATGATTGCAATGGAGCATGGCTATGATATATTATATGGCATAACAATAATACCTGATGAATATTCAATGATGTTCCATTATCCTAATTCTGGAATATCTAAATATCCCGCATCACTATTAAACTTTGAAATAAGATATATAAAGGAAAAAAACTTTGAAAATTATATAAAAAATATAGATAATGTTGATGCCATTATTACCGGTGCAATAGCATCGGATTATCAAAAAACAAGAATAGAAAAATTGGTATATAGTGAAAAAACCATAGTTTTTTCACCGTTATGGCGTAAAAAACAGGAATATATTCTGGAGGAACTTTTATTAAGAAATATAAAAGCAATGATTGTGTCTGTTTCTGCCGAAGGATTCAGTGAAAATGACCTTGGAAAAACTATAGATTATAAGTATTTTAAACACTTAAAGGAAATATATAAAATGTATAGGATAAACATAGCCGGTGAAGGTGGTGAATATGAATCTTTTGTGTATGGAATCAATAAGGATCAAATAAAAATAAAAAATAAAAATATAATATGGAAAAATTCCGGCGGTTATTTAATTTTAGATATTTAATTATATATTTTTTATAATTTCATCGCTATTCATTTCGCGCTTGCAGTATATACATTTCACTATAAGCGGTTCCTTTGAAATTATATTAAATTCTGATTTAACCGGTTCGCCGGAATTTGTTATACAGTTCTGGTTTATACATTTTAATATACCCCTTATTTTATCGGGCATATCAACACGGAATTTTTCTATTATTACATAATTTTTTATTATGCTTATTGTAGCCGATGGTGCAATCAATGATATTTTATCTAACTCTATTTTTTCTAAAAATCTATTCTCAATCTTTATAACATCCTTATATTCTATCTTATTGCTTAAAACCCTTATGCCTATGCTTATTGAATTATTTTCATATATATTAAGTATATCCAGAACCTTCAGAGCGTTCCCTGCAGGTATATGATCTATAACGGTTCCGTCCTTTATTTTTGATATCTTTAACGTTTTTTCCATTTTAATCACCTACTATCATAGAAATTAATGCCATTCTTATAGGTATTCCATATGATGCCTGTTTAAAATATTTTGCCTTATCCGTAATATCTACTTTTGGACTTATCTCATCAATCCTTGGCAATGGATGCATTATTATTGAATTATCCTTCATTTTATCCACTTCCTTCAATGTTATTTTATATGACCCTATTAATTTTGAATACTCATTTTTATCTGTAAATCTTTCTTTTTGTATTCTGGTTACATATAATACATCTGTACTATCTATATATTTTTCAAGATTGCTTGAAATTGTTATATTTAATTTATTTTTTAATTCGTTGTAAACATAATCCGGCAATCTTAAATTTTCAGGGGATATTAAATTTATCTTTACATTATAACGAATTAAAGCCATTAATAATGAGTGCACGGTCCTGCCATATTTTAAATCGCCTATTATGGTTATTGTTTTGTCATTGATGTCGCCTAATTCCTTTCTTATTGTATATAAATCCACAAGTGTCTGTGTTGGGTGTTCACCTGAACCGTCACCGGCATTTATTATCGGCTTTGATGAAAATTTTGATGCAAGCAAAGCTGCCCCCTCTAATGGATGCCTTATAACAATTATATCTGAATAGGATTCAACTATTCTTATTGTATCTGCCAGTGTTTCGCCTTTTGATACAGATGCCGTTTTGGAATCTGCCATGCTTATTACAGAACCACCAAGCCTGTGCATTGCAGATTCAAATGATAATCTTGTTCTTGTGCTTGGTTCATAAAATAATGTTGCCAGTATTTTTGAATTCATTATATTAATCTTTTTTGAGTTATTTATATACCCAAGCATCTCATCTGCCTTTAAAAATACGTTATTTACATCATCTTCTGATAGATCAGATATTGAAACCAAACTTCTATTTTTTAACATTTAAGGTGAATTATATACAATTTCATTAACCTTTTTATTTTAGAGAAATTTATTAATTCCAGATTTTTTAAATAAGGAATAAATAATATTTTTATCTGAAAATATAAAAATGCTGTATTATCTACAACAATAAAAATCTATATCATAAAAAATAATATATAAATAATTATTATCATGTACCATGTACGATTTAGAAGAACTTGTAAAAAAATATTATAAGGCAGTAGATGAAAATGATTTAAATACATTATTTTCTGTGTTTTCCGATGATATAATATATGAGAGGCCAGGATATGAACCTTTAAAAGGAAGGAAGGATTTTCAAAACTTTTATAAGAATAATAGAATAATAAAGGAAGGCCACCATACATTAAAAAACATAATAGTGAAAGATCCGTATGTTATCGTTGAGGGAGAATTTCAAGGTACATTAAAAGATGGCAATAAATCATATACAAAATTTGTTGATATATATACATTTAAGGGTGGAAAGGCATATAGAAGGCACACATATTTTGATGGGCAGAACGTTTAAAGGTGACTTCTGCCTTCAGATAACGCAGGATGATTCCGGCTTTCAAGTTAAAAAATAAGCTTATTTATTGTTGTAAATAATCTTATTAAATCTAGAGACCATAAATTTATAAGATATTCCTTTGGATATGAATAAAATCCATATGGATGTAAAACTCTTGAATAATCTGCATATAATTTGCCTATATTTCTCGTATCCTTATTATTATAGAAACCTAAAAGGCCTATAATTGCACCGGCCTTTGGCAATGCAATAACGAATCGTGTTGCTTTTTTATCACATTTGGAGCATTTCTCATTTATTTTTATATTTGTTTCCTTTTCTATTTTTGATATGTCCATAGAATACATTGCAAATTTTTTTGAATGTATTCCGCATAAAGGTATTCCTGTCGTATAAACGGAAACATTTTTTACATCAAAATTTTTGCCATAGTAATGATTTAATTTTCCGACAAACTGTGCAGACCCATACAAAGTAAATCTATTGTTTATTAACTCATGCCACTCCTTTCTTTCCAAGGCCAGTTCATACGGATTATTTTCAATATCCATGCATGATATAATCTTTAATAATGATAATCTTTCCAGAAAAAATCTATTATTTTCAAATGCTGCACTTGCCATTCCATTTTTGGCGCAGAAATAAGCACTCTGCAATGCCTTTACCGCACATTTTTTAATAGGCATGTCAAATTTATCATTTATCATAGATATTTCATCATCAATTAAATCAGATATAATATCATCATAATTGCCTGTTATTATCTCGTTTTTGATTAAATAATCTAATATCGATCTATTTTTAAATTTTTTTATATATCTGTCATATTTTTTATAATCAATCATTAATACATTATGCGACCTTTAAATTTAAATTTTTAATGCTGTAACCGTTAATGCAATTATAAACATATAATAAAAATTAATAATAGATAATGAATTATGAATTTATGAATTCAGATATTCATAATTTCCATAGGATGGAGATTAATGATCGGAGAAACATAATAAAAGAATTATCTAATCTAAATGAGAATGACATGAATATAATGAATAATTATGTTGATGAAAATTCATTTGACATGATAGAAAATGTGTATACATTAATGAGTTTGCCTGTCGGCATAGCAACAAATTTCAGGATAAATGGCAGTGATTACTTAATACCAATGAGCATTGAGGAGCCATCAGTTATAGCTGCATGCTCAAATGGCGCAAAATATGCAAGAATTTGTGGAGGTTTTACAGCATATTCTACTGAGTCGATAATGCGGGGTGAAATTGAGATATATAACATACCTGATATAGAATTAGCCATAATTAAAATAATGAAAGAAAAAAATAAAATTCTTGAAATGGCTAATACAAGGTCAAAAACATTATCACGCTTAAATGCAGGTGCCATCAATATAGAATTTAAAATAATAAATAATGAAATAATATTATATTTAATAGTAAACGTTAAGGATGCAATGGGTGCAAATGTTATTAACACAATGCTTGAGTATATATCAGGTTGTATAGAAAATATTACAGGCGGCAAAACAAATTTAAGGATAATGAGCAATTTAACAACAGAAAGAATAACATATGCATATGCAAAATTTGATGGAAATGCTTTGGGCGAAGAAATAGTAGATAGAATAATTATGGCAAACAATTTTGCAAAAAACGATATATACAGAGCCACAACACACAATAAGGGTATAATGAATGGAATAGATGCGGTTTTACTGGCAACATTAAATGATTTCAGGGCCGAAGAAGCAAATGCCCATGCATATGCATCTATTAATGGATATAAACCATTAACAGAATATGCAAAGGATAATGATGGAAATTTAATAGGGTCAATAAGAATACCGGTAGCAGTTGGCACTGTTGGTGGCGCAACAAAAACATCTAAAAAGGCACAGTTAAACATGAAAATACTTGGAATACGGGATTCAAATGAATTTGCAAACGTACTTGCCTCTGTTGGACTGGCGCAGAATTTTGCTGCACTGAGGGCTTTGGCTGATGAGGGAATACAGAAGGGTCATATGAAACTGCATGCGCGTAACATAGCAATATCCGCCGGTGCCACTGGCAGTAAAATAGATAAAATAGTTAATACTATGCTTGATGAGAATAATATAAGCTATTCAAGGGCAATAGAATTATTAAATGGTGATAAAAATGGAAAACTATAATGAATATATAACAAACGGTGATAAATTCATAAATAAGGAGAAGTATATGGACGCTATAAGGGAATATTCAAAGGCATATGAGCTTTTAAATGGGGATGATAATGAAAAGGCAGAACTTTGCTATAAATTATCCCAATCGTACTCTTCACTGGACCATAAAAACCTTGAAAACCCTATAAAATATGGTGAAGAATCGTTAAAAATCCATGAAAAATTAAATGAAGATGATATGAAAATAATAGATTTAATAAATTTAGGTTACATATATCTTGATGCAGGCAAAAGGGATGATGCACTGAAACATTTTGATGAGGCTATTGATTTATCATCTAAAATAAAGGATATACAGTTAATAGCATTGACGAATAATGCAAAGGCTGAAGCATTATCAACGTTAAAATCAAAATATAGCGATGCATTAAAAATATATGATGAGGTTATAAAAATAACTGAGAAATCAAATGACTGGGAAAATTACTTTGAGGCAACATATGGCAAAATTAACATATTAAGAAATACAGATATAAATGAGGCATTTGAACTAGGAAAAAAATCACTTGATAAAATCGATGAAATAATGAATAAAATAAAAACAAAGAAAGAAAAAAAGGAATTTAAGGATAATTTAGGCTATATATATGATATAACATCAGACATTGCAATGGAACTTGAAAATATAGATGAAGCAATGAAAATAGCTGCAAGGTCGAAGGAATAAAAATGGAAAGAAAATATGTGAATACATTATATGGAAAATTATCATACCTTATAGGGGATGGAAATTATCCTGTAATATTTTTACATGGCTTTGGTGGAACAGGCAATACATGGCTAAGGCTGGAACCATATTTAAAAAAGGATATAATGCCCGTATTCATTGATTTATTAGGCCACGGACATTCAGACAAGCCTGATATAGATTACACAATAGATCAGCAATGCAAAGCCATAATAGATCTTATAAATGAATTAAAAATAAATAAATTTTCCCTGGCAGGAAATTCATATGGTGGGTGGATTTCATTAAAGTTATCATCAGATTATATAGAGCCAGAAAATCTGTTTTTAATAGATTCTGCAGGCATATCTCCTGCATTAAGCAATGAAAGCAAAGAAAAAATGGATGATATAATATCCTCAATCTTAAAGGTAAGGAATTATAAAAATAGGGATGCATTATATAAAATAATGGAAAATAATAAAAAAGACTCTGAAAAAATTACCGATGAAGAATTAAAAAAAATAAGATCAAAAACATATATTATATGGGGAAAAGATGATAAAACAATAGATATAAAATATGGTTTAACATTAAATAAAAAAATAGAAAGTGAATTTATTGAAATAGATAATGCCGGCCATACACCGTTTATAAATGAGCCGGAAAAAATAGCTGGAATAATAAATAATGCAGTTAAACCTTAAAATCTATTCCATCTTCCCTTTTAATATTTAATATTATATCATATATCTTTAATGATAATCCGCTTTTATCACAGTTTAATGTTTCTTTTTTATTATTATATATAAATGTATAATCATTTATGGTTTCCCCAAATGGGTGTTTGTAATCATTTAATATTACAAGATCAGGGGACGATTTTTTAAATTTGTTTTCATCGTAATTATCTTCCTTCTCCAAACTAAATAATGCCATTACTGAATTAGGTGACATTTCCCTTATGCGGTCCCTGACCTTGGGCCTTGGTTTTAATGTTATATCATGGTCAGAGTTGCTTTTCAATTTTTCTTTGCTTTCACTTAAATCAAAGTCCATTAATGCCATTGGCATTATTATGTAATCATATCTGTTTATGCTTAAATATGTATTTATTTCCACAATTATCTCCCTTAAATTATACTTTTTCATATATGTTGCATATGAAGGAATGTTATATTCCGAATTGCCAACATATGTTATAACATCTGCGCCTAATCTGAATGCATTTCTTGTTAGCCAGTAACCTGTATAACCTGAAGACCTGTTTGACATTATTCTCACAGGGTCTATATTTAATTCACTCCTTCCTGATATTATTAAAACGTTTTTATTTTTTAACTTACTCCCATAAACTGACCTGCACAAATAATCAATTATCCTGTCATTATCTGCTATTTTTGCCTTTGTATCATCATATTCGGGGTCTACAATAAGAATGCCTAATTCCCTTAATTTTTTGATATTTTCCATATTTATTTTACTGTTCATCATGTCCTTATGCATTGCCGGAACTATTACAACAGGATTTCCATGGCCGTATGCATATGAAAAGAATAATGATGGTATATTATCTGCTATTCCATTAGCCATTTTAGCTATTGTATTATATGATGCCGGAGCTATTAAAAGTATAGTATTCTCATCAAATAATGATATATGTTCTATATTGCCCGTAATTTTTGTAATTACATCGTGGCCTGAAGCCCATTTCATAACATCAGGATTTATTAATTCTGATGCGTTTTCACTCATGCCTGAAATTACATCAGCACCTTCCCTTTTTATATCCCTTATTAAATCTGGAATTCTATAAATTGATATACTTGCCGAGCTTGCTATAACAACCTTTTTGCCTGAAAGCATGTTTTCAAAATGTGATTCTATGTAATTCATATTTTAATATTTCTTTATTATTTAAATTCTTTATTAATTTTGCAACAATTATATATTTAACATATTTTTAAATAGAATATATAATAATATATTGTATAATAAATCATGAAAATAAGTAACAAAAATTATGATAGATAATTTTTTTTTAATTCTATAAGCATTTATTTTATTCATTATGAAATAGAAAAGATTTTAAATTAATAACGCATTAATTAGCTATGGAAGCTAATTCAGACCATATAATTAAAACTGCTGATATGTTGAAAATATTGGGTTTATCATCATACGAGGCACAGGCATTTGCCGCACTTGTTTATCATGGAGTTGCAAATGCAGATACTATTGCAGATACTGCTAGTATACCGAGAACATCGGCATATAAGGTTATGGAATCACTTGTCAGCAGGGGCTTTGCAAGAGAAACTGAGGGGAGACCCAGGATGTTCAAACCTGAGGAAATGTCAATAATCAGGGAAAATTTCATAAATGATGTTAATAAATTATTTAATGAATTAAGGGAATTGCAGGACGTACTTCCATCAAAGGGTGATCCGCAGTTAGTTTTCACAATTTATGGCAGGTCAAAAGTAATGAAAAAGATGGCCGAAATGTTTGATTTGACTGAAAGGGAAATAATGATAGCAACACCCAAGATCAGGGAAATCAGGACAGAATTAAAGAAAAATATAGAAAATGCATTAAAAAGAGGTGTAAAAGTTATTTTTATTACACCACCTAATAAAAGGGTGCCACAGAATACCGAGGTATATAGAAAGGAAGGCCTGATAGCTACTGATGTTGCAAGTGATGATTCGAGGGCAATGCTTGCCGGAGCCGATCTGGATGCATGTGGATATACAGATAATCCTGTATTATCATTACATGTATTACAGTTTATTCATATGATGATAAATAATCAAATACCGCCCAACTAATCCATGGAGATTATTCCATTATGGCAACACATGATTCGATTAGTGGACCTAATATGAAAAATCAAAAGTTGAAAATGATAAATACATGCAAAATTACGTATTATCCACGGGTTCATGGCAACCGTGGCAATTCTAAAAAGAGAGGAAATTTCAGTGTTCCGGCTATAAAAACCCTTTCTAACTGCCATGGTATGTACCTGCGGGATGGCCGGAGAGTATGCCTGCATTAAATACAGGTGATAGAATATTATGGGAACACAAAGTTATGGGTAAAGCGTGGTTATTAAGAATGGTGAAAATAAGATGGATGCAAATATAAAAGAAGGACAAATAAGAAAGTATGGTAAGGGATTAAAATTTAATATTCAATTGTTCCATGCTCCTGTAAACAGTGTCCCCATGGATGTGGTTTGATGAATATGATGAAATTAAGATATGAATTAGAAAAAAATAACAAAATGATAGGTGGACATGTATCCATAGCAGAAAACATATCTAAAGCGCCTGAAAGGGCTAATAACTTTCAATTCGATACATTCCAGATATTCGTTAAAAGTAATATGCAATGGAATTATAAAAAAATAAGCGATGATAATATAAAAAAATTTAAGGAAAATATAAAAAAATATAATATAAAAAAGACTGTTGCACATGCCACATATTTAATAAATTTTGGTACGGATAATAAATTATTACTGGATAAATCAATTGAGGATTTAAAATATGAAATAGAGGCATGCAATGAACTTGGCATAAATTATTTAGTTGTGCATCCAGGGTCAAATAAAGATAGAACAAAATCAATGAAAAATATTATGGAAATACTGAACAGTTTCGATACAAAAAATGTTGAGTTATTAGTAGAGAATTCATCGGGAAAAGGCAACACATTGCCATCAACAATAGAAGAGATGGAGTATATGATTGATTTATCTGATAATAATGCAGGCATATGCCTGGATACGTGCCACTTTTTTGCATATGGCTACGATATCAAAAATGATTATGATAATGTAATTTACAACTTAAAATCAGATAATTTAATTAAAAGTATAAAGGTTGTACATTTAAATGATTCAATGTTTGATTTAAATTCAAAAAAGGACAGACATGAAAATATAGGCAATGGCTTTATAGGCCTGAAAGGATTTTCTAATATAATAAATGACAATAATTTTAATAATATTCCATTAATAATGGAAACTCCGGAAGGAGATAAAAATTACAGTGAAAATTTAAATAAAATTGTGAATTTAATGGTGAATAAATGATAATCGATAAATTTAAACCCTACATATTCAATGGAGATATTAAAAAGTTTATTTCACCCCCGTTTGATATCATTACATGGGAGCAGGAATATAATTTAAGATCAAGAAATGAAAATATAATTAATCTTACAATACCGGATAAAGTAACTGGAATGAAAGGGTCAAAGACAATATTAGACAGATGGCTAAATGAAAACATTATAAATTTGTATGACAGGGAGATTATAATAATACTGAAGCAATCATTTAATTTTAATAAGGAAATGTTAACCCGTTATGGGATCATATCACTTGTAGAGATAAATGATGACATAAAGCCGCATGAAAACACCTTTGAGAAGCAGGTTTATGATAGAAAAAACATAATGAAAAACCTGAATTCACAGCTTGAACCCATTTTTATAGTTGTGCCTGACAACAACTTTGACAGGTTAATAAGAAGAGAATCGGTACTTCTTGAAGAAAAATATAAATTTGAAGAGCCTTCAGGGGTAATAAACTATGTCTATTTTCTGGATGACCCTGAAAAAATTAATAAAATAAAGGACTCATTAAAAAACATTACAGGTGTTGTTGCCGATGGGCATCATAGATTGAGGGCAATAAGGGAATTATACAGTGAAACAGATGATAATTTCTGGAAATTTGCAATGTCGTATATAACATCAATTTATGATAATGGCTTAATGATAGGTGGCGTACACAGGCTTGTATACGGTATTAATTTCGAGGTAAACATAAATAAAATCAAAAATTTCTTTGATATAAGAATTACAAAGAATATAGAAAATGGAGAAAATATTTACATATATAGCAATAATAAATTCTATGAAATGATTCCTAAAGAATATATATTAAATGAAAAATTTGACGGTTCTGGACCTTTGCCAACGGGAGTAATAAATAAAGTATTATTTGAGGAAGCTTTATCCATGAAGGAAAAAGAGATGGGCGAAAAGGTAAGATACATTTATAATTATACCGATGCAATAAATGCAGTTGACCAGCACGAATGCGATTTTGCAATACTTATACCGTCCTGGCAGAAGGAAAGGTTTTTAAAATTAATACTCGAAAATAAAATTCTGCCGCAAAAATCAACATATTTTTATCCAAAAATTCCATCAGGTATAGCAGTATATATAAAGCCATCGTAGCTCAGTAGGTAGAGTGGCTGATTCGTAATCAGCAGGTCGGGGGTTCAATTCCCCCCGGTGGCTTATCGATATTATGGTTAAAGTTTCACGGTGACATCCTCCACTCTCTAAAGATCAGGGCTTCCCGCTTCCACAGAAAAACTTGCATTATAAGGTATTGGTTTTCCCTCCACGGGCATAAGTTCCCCACAGTCCGTGGGTACTTTCTTATGTTTATTTTTTCTTATTTTCTTTATTACAATAAATTTATTAAATATTTTATTTATAGCATCATTTAGTATATTTATTGCAGCATTTAAATCCCTATTTATTATTAATCCACATTTACTGCAATGGTATTCCCTAATATCAAGAGATAATTCTTCCATAATATTTCCACATTTAGAACATTTTTTGGATGTATTCCTTGGATTTACTTTTATATAATATTTACCAGCCCTCTCAGCCTTGTAAATAATATTATTTATAAGTATACCCCAAGAAGCATCCTCTATGCTTTTAGCCAATTTATGGTTCTTTAACATATTTGATATGTTAAGGTCCTCATATGCTATGAAGTTATGATTATCCACAATATTTTTAGATAAGTTCTGTGCAAAGTCATTTCTTTGATTGGATATACGATTATTTATCTTAGCTAATTTTATTCTTGCCTCTTCCCTGTTCTTAGAACATTTTATTTTCCTTGATAACTTCTATGTGCTCTTTTTAATCTCTTTTCTGATCTTCTTAAGTATTTAGGTGGGTCTACCGGTGTGTTATCTGTTGTTGCTATTAATTTAAGAAGACCAACATCTATTCCTATTGCATTATATGGAAATTCAGAGTAGTTTATATTATTATTTTCCTCCACAATAAATGTTGCATAGTAATTATTGGATCTATCTTTTTTAATAGTTAACTGTTTTATATTGCCTTTTATATCTCTGTGTTTTAACATCCTTATTCTTCCTATTTTGGAAATAAATAGATGTGTATTATCCATTATATTAAATCCAGATTGTGTATATGTTATTGATCTGTAATTAAATTTAGATTTAAATCTTGGAAAGCCTGCTTTAATCTTTTTACCATTATTCTTTTCATTTATTCTTCTGAAGAAGTTATTATATGCCTTATCTAATCTATCTGCCACATTCATAAGTACCTGTGAATATACATTTTTATATTCTGGAAATTCTTTCTTAAGTTTTGATAGTTCTACGGACTGTGTATTATAATCAACCTTTAAATTTTCATAAAAATATTTATTTAATTCATATGCCATTTTTCTCTGTTCCAACATTGCATTATATAAATTATGTGATAAATCTAGAATATAACCTATTTTATTTATTTGTGTTTTATTAGGATAGAGTATGAATTTATAAGTGGTTTTATATTCCATGTATATAATTATAATGATTTAACTATATATAAAATTTCTCTTTAAATTGCTGCATAATATTTATTCTAATAATATTTAATTTATTGTTATTTTAGAAATTATACCATTCGTGAATTCTGAAAATATACCAAATATTAATTATTTATTGAATGTTTGAGGAGATGAAATTTTTATTTATACTATATAATTCCAGAAATTCATCCACATCGTAAACTCAGTGGCTTTCTTTCTGGTATGTTGATTTGTAAATTTAATTTATTTATGCATTAAATATGTATAAAATTATTCTCAAGGATAGTTTCTAATTTAAACATAAAGCCTTACGACGAAAGGGCATATTAATTATTTTTATTTAAATTCCTTAACAAATATTATTCTGCCATTATTCAATATTAATGCGATTTCATGGCTATTCATATCATCATTAAAACTTATATGTGATGACCAGTTTTTTGTATATTCATCATATTTTATTTCACGTATTTTTATATTGTATACATTGCTGTAGGTTTTATTTATATAATCCTTCATAAAGTTTATTGCATCAGTTTTTTGCACATCCAGTTAATATATAATTATATAAATCATTTTTCAAAAAAAATAAAAACAGTAATGGCATCATTATATATGGAGAGGATACAATGAATGCTGATGATTGTCCATTGACTGAAGCCTTGAAATCTATAAATGGCAAATATGACCCGTTGATAATTCATTTGCTTTTTATGGAAGAAATGCGGTATAATGACCTTTTGCACTCAATAGATGGCATAACGGCCAGGGCACTTTCATCTTCACTTAAAAAATTGTTAAAAAATAATATAATAGAGAAGATATATAAGGAAAATAGATTTTTGTACAAATTAACGGAGAATGGTTTAAAATTAAAGGATTCCATAAATGACCTTGAAAATTGGTATACCAGAAATAAATATTTAATAAGAAAGATTAAATAACTATTTTCTAATTTGATGCTTATGTTTAAAAAAAGGTACTATGATAACGATTCCATAAACAAACTTATGCATATGTCCAAGTTGATTATATTAATTTCGGTAGGGCTTACGATTATCTCGTCGCTGCTTGTTTCATTGTATGGATTGTTTTCGTATGGGATTATTGAAAAAATAGCTATTATATTTGTAATCATATTTGATGTAATTTATATTTTGAATGATTTTATATTTTATAATAATGATAAGTTTAAGATAACTGATAAACTAATATTTTATTCATTAACAATGTTCTTTTCGGTATTTATATCAGAAATATTGGTTGAGGTTTATTTAAAAATAAACTTTTTTAGCGGAATAATTGGAATAATTGGTGTTTTCTTTGGTTTTCTTTATTTCTACTTCAAAAGGGATGAATTAATATCGAGGTTAATGGTAATAGTTTCTGCAATATTAATATATATATCACTTTCTGGGTATCCATTGGCACAATTTTATTTTGTATCCGCGTCATACTTCAACTCTGATTTATGGGCACAGGCATTTATAATACTTGAATTATCTTTATTAATTTCCTATATATTCAAAAACAACAGCATTATCAGTGACTTCTTTGAAAGTTCTGGAAAAGCTATTGCAATGCTAATATTTGGAATTGGATATTTAATAACAGGTTCACTGCTTATTACAGTAAACCTCAAAGGCATTCCCGTACCTATTGCAGTAACAGGAAATATATTATTAATAATTTCTGGCATAATATCACTTATAGCCGGCATATTGATAGTTATATTATCGATAATGAACTTTTATTATGACGTGATAAAACCAAGGACTTATAGATTCATGGGATAAAATTATATTTAATTAAGTTATAACAAAATCATGGTATTTGAAGATTTAAGGGATTACCTTAATTTTTTGGAAAAGAGCAGGGAACTTATCCATGTAAAGGAGGAAGTAGATCCTAACCTTGAATTAACATATATTTTAAGTGAGGAGGAAAGAATAGGGAAAAAAAGGGCAATGGTATTTGATAATGTCAAGGGATATAATATGCCGGTTGCCGGCAATTTATTTTCAACGGATAAACGCATAGAGTATATTTTAGGTGATACACCATATAATATAGGCCTGAAATTAAAAAATTTAGTAAGAATACCGGATGATACCGAATCCATGATATCACGCGGTTTAGAAATGATGAAGGAATTATCCGGCATAAAACCAAAGGTATCACAGAGAAAGGATTCTGAATTTAACATCATGGACCCGGATTTATCAAGGTATCCTATTACAAAGAACTGGCCAGATGATGGAGGAAAATATATAACAATGCCACTGGTAATAACAAGAGACCCGGATACGGGGCAGAGAAATGTTGGAACATACAGAATGCAGGTTTATGATAATGAAACTACGGGCATGCACTGGCAGATACATAAAGGCGGTGCAGAGCATTTTAGTGGGTATAAAAACGAGAATAGAAAAATGGATGTTGCCGTCGCAATAGGTGTTGACCCATTAACATTTTTCTCTTCTATAGCGCCTCTGCCAAATGGCATAGATGAATTTGCATTCCGTGGATTGCTTGCAAAGAAACATTTAGAATTAATAAAGGGCGAAACAGTTAATTTGGAATACCCGAGGAATGCAGAAATAGTTTTAGAAGGCTATATAGACCCATCTGAAACACGTTTAGAGGGGCCTTTTGGAGACCATACAGGCTATTATTCCCTAGAGGAAGAATTTCCGGTATTCCATATTAAGAAGGTAATACAGAAAAAAAATCCCATATATACAACAACAATTGTAGGGAAATTATGGAATGAGGATGTAAGGATAGGTAAAGCTATAGAGAGAATGTTTTTGCCTTTAGTCCAGATACAGATACCGGAAATAGTAGATATGAATATTCCTGAGGAAACAGTTACAACAAATATGATTGTTGTTTCAATTAAAAAAAGATATCCAGGACAGGCGAAAAAGGTAATGTTTGCAATATGGGGCACAGGCCAGATGGCACTTACAAAAATAGTTGTTGTTGTTGACGATGACATAGATGTCCATGATATGAAGCAGGTTATGTGGGCAATGACAACACGCATAGACCCGGAAAGGGATGTTATGGTTATACCAGGAACAGCTACAGATACCTTAGACCACCCATCACAGCTATTAAATTACGGGTCAAAAATGGGCATAGATGCAACAAAGAAATCAAAGGCAGAGAATTACAATGGAAAATGGCCGGATACATTGAAAATGAATTCAGATATTGAGAAGAAGGTTGATGAAATAATAAATAATTTAGATAATAAATGATTAAATTATTCTTTTAAATTTTAATGCAATAAAATTATTTTTAGTATCTATTGTTTTTTCATAACCATCAAAATTCAGCAGTTCTGCATCATGCTTTGACAGTGAATGTTTTTTCTGTGGTGATAACGAACTGTAATAATCATTTAAAAATTCTATTATAAGCAAATTGCCTTTTAAATTTAACTTCTTTAATATAATTTCAAGGCTTTTTTCCCGTTCTTTCCAGTGATGGAATGACAGACTTGTAAAAATTAAATCGAAATTGTTGTCAAATGGTATATCCCTGCTGCTACCTAATGAACATACTGCCTCAATATTTTCCTTTTTGAAATTATTTTTTTCTGTTTCAACCATATATTTTGATGGGTCTATAGCATATATTTTAGCTTTTGGGAATTTTTTGGCAACCATTACAGTTAATTTGCCTGGTCCTGCTCCCACATCCAGTATCGTTTCAGGGTTTAAAGTATCCATTTCATTTAATGTAAAATTATATAATTTTTTTAGCATCCTCCATGCAATGACATTATAAAATGATGTTGTAAATTTTCCAAACCTCTCCTCACCCTCTATATAATAATTATCCATGACACTATATTATAAATTATAATTATAAACTTTCTATAATATTTATAAATATTTTTTAAATGGAAACAATAAAATATATTAAAAAATTAATGTAGGCAATGGATGCATTAATAATGGCCGGTGGCAGGGGATCACGTATAAACAATAATAGAAAAATGCTTTTAAAAATAAATAATGAATATATCATCTCTATGCTGATAAATAAATTAAAAACTCTAAATTTTAACATAAACATATGCATAAACAGTAATACATTGTTTTTAGGGGATATGATCAATGAAAAAATTATATACGGCACGGGTGATTATAACAATGACCTTAAACTGGCATTGGATAAATTAAAATTGCCTGTTTTTGTATTTCCAGCTGACGTAATATTTAATATAGAAATATTAATAAAATTTATTGATGCGGCAATGAAAATAGGATATGGCATTGTTAATCTTGAAATAAACAACAAATTGACGGGAATATCCATTTTCTTTGAAAAACTATTTGATAATGAACTTAAATACAATAATATAAATTACAATAGAAATGATTTTTTTAATATAAATTATTATTATGATTATATTAATGCTAAAAGTTTTTTTGAGAAATAGCAAAATTTTTTTAGCATGTACTGATTAACATATACTGGACTTGACCGGGGAGCCAGTCCCTCCCTGTGACCCGAAGACGAAATGCGGGGGCGACTGCTTGGAGAGGGCAACCAGGCCTTTGACAGTCTCTATGGAATCGTAGAGTCTCTGTCCTCTTGGATCGGGGGTTTATATCTATAATCTCAAAGGAGAATATGGATATAATTTATCCGGAAAACCCGCCAGGCCCGGAAGGGAACAACGGTATTCGGAACCATTGATGCTGAGAGGGTGCGGGGAGGAGAGGAAGTGGAGGACGCTATCAAAACACCTGGTCTGATTCAAGCGTGTCCAGTATTATGATGATAAATATGTATAAAATTATTCAGGATACCATCAACGGCCCAATAAAAATAGATGGTATATATAATGATATTATAGATTCACCATATTTCCAGAGATTAAGATATATAAAGCAATTAGGTATGTGCTATTTAGTTTTTCCAGGAGCAAACCATACAAGATTTGAGCATTCTATAGGAACAATGTTTATGGCTATGGAAATATCAAACTCGTTAAAAATAGATGGTGAAAAATTACGGTTGGCGGCGTTATTGCATGATATAGGGCATCCACCACTAAGCCATGGAATAGAGGATGTTTTTTATGATCTATATAAAATAAAGCATGAGGATTTGACCTTAAAAATAATAAAAGGTGAAAAACCATATGATGACAGCAGCATACCCGATATATTAAAAAAATATGGCTATAATCCAGAAGAAATAGGAAAAATGGCTATAGGAAAATCAAAGAAAAATATATTGCTGTCAAATATTATAAGTGGGCCAATAGATGTTGATGAAATAGACTATTTGAGAAGGGATGCGTTTTTCTGTGGAGTTACAATGGGGAACATAGATTATAAGAGAATATTCAATACGATAAAAATAGAGGAAAATAAAATTGTAGGTGAGGAGAAATCAATAGTAAACATTGAATCTGCTATCATAACAAGAATATTAATGTTTAACTCAGTTTATTTCCACAAAACATGCAGGATTGCCCAGAAAATGTTTGGATATGCATACTATAATAATGATGATGCAGATATAAATGATTTAAAGTTAAATGACTTTGAGCTAATAAATAAGTTATTGAATGGAAAATCAAAGGATTTGATAAAAAATATTTTAAAAAGAAATTTATATAAAATTGTTTATAATAATTATTATAGCAGTGAAAATTACATTGAAATTAAAAATAAATTGAGTAAATTCAATAAATATGACTATATATCTGATATAATACCGCCACTATATTTTAGTGGCAGGGATAGGGTTAAAAATGATATTGGGGTTTATTATAATGGCAAAAAATATAGAATAGATAAAATATCACACATAGTTAAATCATTGCAGAGGGATGTTGAAAAAAGAAAATTAATAATTTCCGCAGAGAATAATATATATAATGATGTTAAAAATTCTATATGATTTATAGGTCTTTTTCCATCCTGTATGCATTTCTTGATTTGTTGAATTCCAGTAAATAATAATTTTCTATAAAATCTACTATTTTATAACCGTGGTTTAAATAAAAACTTTTAGCATTTTCATTTTTTTCCCTTACCTCTAAAACAGCTGTTTTATAATTCCTTTTTTTTATTTCATCTTCAACTGCTTCTATTAGTTTTGAACCATATCCCTTTCCCTGATATTCTGGCAGTATTGCTATGCTTTCTATATCCATTGACTTTTTATTTAATTTTGCCGCTGTTCCATAACCGATAATTTTATTATTTTCTTCTATTACTATTGTAAAACTTGAATTGCTATATATCATGGATTTAAGCATCATTAATGAATAGGCGCCAACAGTAAATGATGAGCTTTCTATTTTGGATATATCGGTTAAATCCGTATCATGAAAGAATCGTAACTTCATTTTTAAGATATTAAAAATATATTAATAAATATAATCAAAAATAAAAGTTACAAATTACATTATTTTGATTTCTTTGCTATGAAATATATAATTCCAGACAGTATTACCATAATAACATCAAGAATTATACTATCTATTGCAGATGCTGTCCATGGCAATCTTTTTCCAAATACAGGGGCTATGCTTATTCTCGATTCCAGTAATAATGCAGTATCAAGTATATAGAAAACAAAAACAGGAAGGTAAAACTCCTTTTTTCCGCTCACATATATCATTGCCGAGACTATAGCTATTGCTATCACAAACCCAAAAAATACCTTCACTGTATATGGCAATTTTATGCCAAGTAATGTCATGTGTATACCTGCCCATAAGGCAGAGCCAAGAATGGCAAGCCACCTTAACGTATCCATTACCTTATTTGCCATAAATATATAAATAATTTATAGTATTTAAATATTTTTTATAAATTATATAAAAATATAAAATTTTTTTATTGATTGTTTTCCAGGACTTCAACATCATTTAAAATATTTTTTAAGGGCTTTATAAGTTCTTTATCCATAATTATTATTTTTTCAGGGTCAATTTCATCTATTACATTTTTAATATAAATTTCATATAATTTATTTATAATATAATCAAAAGTTACAATGCCGTTAAATTCTGTCCTTTCAAAAAGGTTCATAAAATTTTCCTTGCTCACAGTTCTTAATGGTATATAATTTATTAATTTTACATTATCATTGTTTTCTATGATTTTATTATATTTTTCCCTGTAGAATAATTCACTTTTTTCATATGAGTCCATGTAAATTCCATTAAAATTTATTATTAAAATACCATTTTTCCTTAACGGCTTATCAAACTGCAGAACCGTAAAATTATCAACGGTAAATACCGTATTTATATCCTGAAATTCTAAATCTTCATATTCCAGGCCACCCTGAACAAGATTTTTATCATAAACATATGTATTATCTTCAAGTATTTCTATATTAAAAAGAAATAGAAGCGCATTGTTTCTGAACTCATTCAACTTATCTCTATCCATTATATAAAATTAAAAAGTCCTATTTAAAATATACGTAAAACGCCACGGGGGTGATTCGAACACCCGATCCACAAGGGAACCAGCTCTCAAGGCTGGCGCCGTACCACTGGGCCACCGTGGCAAAAATATTAATATTTACTTTCTAAGCCTGCCATTAGATCTTATTGATGGCCTGCTCTTTGAGCTTCCCAATCTTCCATGGCCGAGTCCACGGTTTTTATATCCAGCGGATGTCAATCCACGGTAAGCTCTGCCTTTATTCTGTGGTTCAGCAATCCATGATATCTTCTTATCATTATATATTGATGGGCTTGCCTTGTCCACAAATATTATTTCATAATATTTGTATAAACCGTCCTCACCAACATAATATGAGTTCAATACTTCCATATTGGGATATTTGTCTGCTGCCCTTTCCTCTGCTATTACCTGTATATTCTTTTTTAATGTCATCTTTGTATATGCAAGCCTTCTTGGCCTTCTGCCTCCCATGATTTTGGGCTTGTGCTGTCCGCCTCTCCTTACCCTGGCCCTTACAACAATATAGCCTTCCTTTGCCTTATATCCCATGTTTCTGGCTTTGTCTATTCTTGTTGGATATTCAAGCCTCTCTATAGAATGACCTTTTCTCCATGATATCATTCTCTGCTTCTGTAATCCGTATATCTCCGATTTTTTTAGTTTTTTCCATTCATCCCTGATTAAACTGTAAGAACTTTCCATATTATTCACTTTTAGTTGATAGTTTATTTAAAAATAATATTTATAGCTTGTTATTTGTATTTATCTTTATTATTAAAAAAATCATAAAAACAAAATATAGCAATGGCATAATGTAATATTGAAAGGTTCTATTTTAAGGAAAAGGTATGTATTAATCTATTCGGAATATGGAATAAATGGCATTGATAAATATTTATATAATTTTTATAGCATCAAAAGGAAATATAAAAACAGTAACTTTGCAATATTTATGTGCAACCAGTTCAATAAGGATTATATAATAAAAATTATAGAAAAAAAAGGTTATGACGTGGTATACGTAAGCGGTACAATAAAAAAATGCAAAAAAATTATGAATGGCTTTATTCAGAATAAAATAAGGTAATTATTTTTTTATCGCATTCTTCTCCTCATCTGATAAATCCAATGCCGTTGATATATAATTAAAATCCTTTTTTGACTTTGTTTTTAATATATAATAAAACCACATCCCATTTAATATTTCAGATAATGATGTGTGCGATATAACAGATAATTTTGTCATGAAATTCCTTAAATTGTACCTATCACGGTTATTTTTCCTTGCACTTAGTTTTTTCACGTATTCCGGGAATGTATATTTTACATAATGTTCGTTTTTATTTTTTATTACAAGCGATACACCTGAAGATATTTCAAGTGCATAATTAACTAATGAGTAGTCATTTAATCTTTTTCCATAGTAGATATCCGCCTTTGACAGCACATCATAGGATCTCATCATGTCCTCAGGGTCACTGTATTCATATGGTATATTTTCATCGAGCCATTTCATATAGAAATTCGGATCATCATCCATGCTATGCAATGAATTTAAAACATAATCATAGTTATTATTCCTGAATGTGTCAGATACCATATAATATATTGATTTTGATACATCCCTGCTATTTTCAGTGATGCCATTGTTTTTTGTTTTATATAAATATAAATCATTTATCATTGACCTGATATCCGGTTCATCATTTTTTATTATTTCATTTAGTTCAGTCCCTGAAATATTTATATTTTCCTCATCTGAAATAAATTTTAAGCGGTCAAATGCTTTATGGAAAAATGATTTATAGTTCACTTCATTCTTCCTTTTATATGGTGTCATATCTATAACTATGGATAAGAATATTATTTCCTTTGCATTATTTTTACCCCTGAATGCATAGAAGTCATTCATTGTTATTACAACAGGATTTTTAGTTTTTTTTATTACATCCAATAATTCAGATAAACCTCCGGAATCACCACCCTTTGATGGATTCCTGGATTCAAATATATTGTCTGCCTCATCAATTAATATTAGTTTATCAGGTTCTTTGCTGCTGAATAAATCATGGTATTCCGATGCCATTAATGCTATTCTTTTCATGTTTTCCTTATTTCTCTGTTCAGATGCATTCATTTCTATGATAGGCAGGTTTCCAAATTTTGCGAGGGCATATGCTGTACTTGTTTTACCTGTTCCCTGGTTGCCCCATAAAATTATGGCTTTTTTTGTTTCTTCATGATTTAGCCAGGAATTTATCCATGATTTCAGGGCATCCTTTGTTTCATCATTTATGATTAAATCGTCTATATTATCTGGCCTGTAATCATCCGGCAACGACATTAATGCACCTTTGATCCAGGTTCCATTTCCCTATCAGGATTCAAAAGGGAAACACCCTTATCATCCTCAACCGCTAAAAGCATGCCCTGGCTTTCCAGGCCCATAAACTTTGCAGGTTTTAAATTATTTACAATAATTAACTGTTTTCCCAGCATATCCTCGGGATTATAATAATTTGATATGCTTGATATTATCTGTTTTTTTTCATCACCGGTATCAACAATTATTTTTAATAAATTCCTTGATTTCTCTACCTTTTCGCATTCTATTACCCTTCCGACCCTTAAGTCTATTTTATGGAAATCCTCTATATTTATCTGGTCCATATCCTGTATTTTTGTAATAAAATATAAACTTATTCATTTTTAAATGCTTTTTTAATTGAAAATGGATTTAATAGTTTAATAAATGTTATTAATTGTTTCAATGATATCTCTTTTAATAGAATTGCCACAATAAAAAATATTATTATGGATGACACTGCAACAGGAGCAAACAGGACAATGTCATAAACTTTTATATACATTGTTATAAAAAACAGGAATGAAAACTGTGCCCCTGATGGGATTAATTGCATCAAAATTTTCAAATTTACAGGCATTTGTTCCGACTTTATAACAATTAACCTGTATGCAAGAGTTTCAAAAAGCATTGATATAAATGTGCTTACTGCTCCGCCAAGGACACCCAGTGAAAAGTATGTTACACCAAAAATGCTTGATGGTATCAATAATAAATCTAATATTACATTTATTACTAATGATATTACCGTTAAAAGGCCTATTTTCTTTGTTAGACCCCTCGCTATTAAACTTGATGAATATGGTGAATTTATTGCTATAAAATATGATGCCAGCGCTAAAAATATTAATAGGTCCGAATATGGTATAAGGCTTGAATCCCATAGATTTGCAACATAAATTCTTAAACCGATGAATATTACAACCAGAGGCAATATAAATAATGAAATTATTCTTTCAAATGATGCTATGTTATCTGTAAATTCCTTCTTTGTATGCCCATTCATCAATAAAGGAATAAAAAGCACACTAATAGTCCCTGAAAATGTTACTATTGGTGAGGTTATCTTCTGTAAAGATGCAAATGCCCCTGTTGCAACTGCATGCCAGTAAAATTCTATTAAAACCTTATCGATGTTGCCGCTTACGGATCCAATAATTGATGCCAGTGCTAAAGGGTATGCTATTTTTGTATATTTCCTGAACATTTCCAATGTCGGTTTTTTGATATTCCAAGGCCTGCCTATGGCATATGCTATTATAAAATATAGAAAATATGATATGCTGTATATAATTGCAAGTAAAATTGAGGCGTTAATTATATTGTATCCAGGAATTTTATAAAAATATAATATGCCCAGGTATATAAATGCTGAGTTCCTTACTATTGCCTCTATCATCTGCGGTAGAGACATCCTTGCCGATTGCAGTTTTGAATTGAAATATATATTGGGAACATCCTTTAATTTCCTGAAAAATACATATGGCAATAATAATATTATTGTATATATCTCAACATTGCTTTGAAATCCACGGTGCAGTACATCAATCCATACAAATAATGCAATAAGCACAAAAAATACTGTAATAAATGTTTGAACCGTTCTTATTGTTAAAAATGTACCATTGCATACACCCTTATCCGTATTTTTATCCGATAAAAATCTTAAATGCGCAGAACCATAGCCGAGGTCCCCGACAATACTCATTAACCCAATAAATGCAAGTGAAAAACTTAAAAATCCCCAGTATTGAAGCCCTATAAATCTTATTATAAAAAATAATCCTATATAACCGAATAAGGAGTTTATTATCTGGCTTAATACCAGCAAAGGTGATTTTTTCGTGATCAATACTGCCGTATATTAAAATATATGAATAAAGTTTATGTTTACAATAAAATATTTTATAACTTAAGTACAAAAATTGAAAAATATTATTTATATGGAAATAAATTATAACTCATTTATAATTCCAATCAGTGCATCCTCATATTTCCTGACTATTTCGCCATTTAAATTTAGATAATCCTTTGCCTGAACTGATGGCTTTGGCATTAAAATCCTTGTTTTATTGCCATTTTCCATTAAAACAAGTTTGCAGGGTATAAATGCGCCAATATCAGGATCAGCCGTTATTAACTCAATTGCAGCCTTTGGGTAGCATACATCCAGAATATAATATGGTTCTAGCTCCTTATTCATTTTTTTAAATATTTCCTTTACATCAACATATGATAATATTAACCAGTCTTTTTCCTTTAGCGCTTTGTGCAATTCTCCAAATATGGTTTCTGCGTTTTTTTCTACGGTACGTTCATATGAATACATAATCTCTATATACATTAAAAATATTTAAACATCATTTAGCAGAATATATAAATTTAATTTTATGATAAGACTTATTATAATTTTATTTAATTTATTAATTGTTTTGCTGTACTTTATTTAAATCGTCTTCACCAATCATATACTGTATTCTTTTTCCCTGTTTTATATATTTATATAAATTTGAACCTGTATCGCTATTCATCCTTAGCTTTATAAATCCCTTTGAAGAACTGCGTGCCTGCATTATTAATATGCCGTCAACATATATTTTCACGGGTTTGTTTCTTGCACTGACATCTATGAATATTGTTTTATTTTTTATTTCAAATAAAGCTTCCTGCATTACATTTACATCCTCAGATAATGTATCAACATCTATTTTTAAATTATATGCCTTTTCTAAGTTATTTACAGTTTCACCTTTTTTGCCTATTAATTTTGGTATTTTTGTATCAGGAACCTTTATTGATATTCTATTATCTGAAACAAAACTGACTTCTATATGGTCTGTATCCAAGAATTTTGACATGTCATCCTTTATTTTTCCTGCAGCAAGTGCATACAAAGGATTTGATACACCTGAAGCTGAAGCACCTACAGGGACAACAACAACCTGATCACCAAATGTATATATTTCACTCAATGGCTTATTTTTCATGAAATCCTTTATTACTATTACAGGTCTGGCTAAATCTTCCTGGCTCATGCCTGATGGAACCTTAACAACGTATTCTGTTGTTAAAACCTGTGCAACCTTGCCATTTTCTATAAATAATACTGTATCAACTACCTGCGGTATTAAACCTAATTCTATCCTGCTTACAAATCTCTGAATTGCATCAACTGCTCTTGTAGAGTGTACAACACCTATCATGCCTACACCTGCCAGCCTTAAATCAGAATAAACCCGGAAATCAGAGGTTACCCTCATTTCATCGAAGACTGTATAATCCTCACGAACAAGTAATAGTATATCACCTGTTTTTTCCATATCGCCTTCTAATGATGTGTACTGGGTTATGCTATCGTTTACCTGCAAATCCCTGGGTTTCTCCATTGTTTTTACAATTTTATTTTTTGATGCATAGTACTCTGCTAATGCAGTTACAAATGTACTTTTTCCTGCTCCCGGAGATCCAGCAACCAATATGCCATAGGCTTTATTATCTAATCTTTCCATAATTTTTTTATCTAAATTATACTCCTCTATTGTTGTTTTTACCACGGGCCTTATAGCAGTTATTTCCATCAGGTCAGAAAATGGTGGTCTTGTTATTACAATTCTTAAATTCTTTAACTGTATAACTGTTGCACCAAGCATGTCCATTTCTATAAACGATTGGTCCTCAAACTTTCCCCTCTGAACTATATTATATGCAATATCTTCAAGTTCATCATTTGTTATGGTATAATTTAATTCTTCAAGCTTAACCTGTCCAGGTTTTCCCCTTTTTACCAGTGGCTTCATATTTGCCTTTAAATGAATGGATGATGTGTCATCATCAAAGAATTCTTCAATATCACGGACCTCTTTTTCAGGGCCTTTCAGGTATACTACATTGATGCCCTTTATTGATGCAAGTATACTCTGTATATGATCTCCGGTTACCAAAGTTGCATTATTTTCTATTGCAACATTTCTTATTATGTTGTCAATTTCGCCACTATGTGCATTTCTTATCTGCCATTCCATTGGCCTGTTTCCTAAAATGTCTATGTAAATTTTGCCTTTGTCTGCTAATTCCCTTAATTTTTTTAATTCTTCCAGGGCAGTAAAACCTATTGACCTGCCCTCATTTGCTTGATGCTCTATTTCTGCGAGCATTGCCTCGGGCAGAATAACTTTGGCATCTTTCTTATCCTTTAGATATTCTCTAAATTTTCCGCTTACTATTACTGATGTATCAGGTACATAATCCACATTAGTTAATAGTAAATTATTATTTAAATAATTTCAAATATGGAAAATATTTATCATATATTTTAAAACGTTATAATAATGAAGTTTATAAATAACATTATATATGGTACTGAATTAATAATATTAAGAAAATTATTTAATATTATTATATATTTATCATACAATGGAAAAAACAGAAATAAGCAATTATGAGTATAAAATACTGGACTATATAAAGGATAAAAAGGATGTAAATGAAAATAGTATAGGTATTAATGAAAACGAAAGAATAATTTCAAGCTCTATATCATATTTGGAATTTAAAAAATTAATTGATGTAAGGAAAGAGTATAAAAAAACGTACAGTATTACAGATGAGGGCGAGGAATATTTAAAAAATGGATTTCCAGAAGAAAATTTATATAACATTTTAATGGAAAAAAAGGAACTGGCAGTAAATGAAATTAAAAATTATTTAAACGGCAAATATAAAATAGCAATGGCAAACCTTGCAAAGCTTGGTATAAAGCCAGTAGATGGCAAACTTGTTTATAATAATAATAGTCTAAATAACATATTTATAGAAAGCAAAAAAAAATTAATTGAGATAAAAAACAAAAAATATCCTGAAGAAAAAAAAATAAATGAATTTATAAAAAGGGGATTAGTAAAGGAAAAAAATAATTTAACAAGAATAATAAATATAAATAATGACGGATTAAACGCATTAAAAAACTATGAAAATAATGACTATATAGAATTATTGACGCCCGAAATACTGGCATCAGGGGAATGGAAAAATAAAAAATTCAGGAAATATGACTTAAATTCAAGGGTTGAAAGTATAAATGGTGCTGGACTCCACCCATTAACATATTTAATAGATGAAATCAGGAAAATCTTTTTAGATATGGGATTTACAGAAATGCGTGGCCATTATATGGAGTATACGGCATGGAATATGGATATGCTATTTATACCGCAGGATCATCCTGCAAGGGATTTGCAGGATACATTTTATTTAAAAAATGATAATGAAATGGAGTTTGAGGATCCGGAAATATTGAAAATCGTAAGAAGGGTCCATGAAAAAGGTTATAAAAATTATCCAGGATGGAATTATAAATGGTCAGAAAAAGAAGCAAAAAAGGTAATATTAAGAACACATACAACTGTAAACACAGTAAGGTATCTATACCATAACAGGGAGGAGCCGCAGTTTGTTTTTTCAATAGAAAAGGTATTCAGGCATGAAAGTGTTGACTGGAAACATTTATCGGAATTATATCAGATAGAAGGATCGGTTTACAGCAAAGATGCGAATTTATCAACATTAAAATGGCTATTAAGGGAGTTTTATTCAAGACTTGGGTTTGACAACATAAAATTTTTGCCATCATATTATCCATATACGGAACCAAGTATGGATGTTATAGTGGATATTAATGGAAGGGAAGTTGAAATGGGTGGTTCCGGAATATTCCGGCCGGAGGTTACAAAACCGTTAGGATTAAAATCTCCAGTTCTTGCTTTCGGGTTAGGCTTGGAAAGACTGGCAATGATATATTATAATTTAAATGACATAAGGGAGATATACAACAGTGATTTGAACTGGCTAAAAAATTATAAAATAAGGTTTTAATGCACAATAATTAAAATTTTATTAATGATAATTATATATTGATCTATGAAAGTATCTGTTATAATGGGCAGTTCATCTGATTTTAATGTAATGAAGGATGCAATAGACACATTGAAAGAATTTGGGGTAGAAGTTGAGGATAAAATTGTTTCTGCACATAGAACGCCTGAATTTATGCTGGAATATGCTAAAAATGCTAAAAATAATAATATCGAGGTTATAATTGCAGGTGCAGGCGGGGCTGCGCATTTGCCCGGAATGGTTGCGGCAATGACCTCATTGCCTGTTATAGGCGTTCCTGTTCAATCTAAAGCCTTAAATGGATTGGATTCATTATTATCCATAGTCCAGATGCCTTCCGGAGTTCCTGTGGCAACGGTTGCAATAAACGGATCAAAAAACGCAGCATTAATGGCGGTAAGGATACTGTCAATAAAATATGATAAACTTAGAATTTTAATGGATGATTACATGGAAAAACAAAAAAATAAAGTTTTAGGTGAAAAATTATGATTCTTGGCATTATTGGATCAGGACAGTTGGGTTATATGATGATAAACACAATGAGAAAATATCCCATGGAATTCTATGTTATAGATAAAAATAAGGGCCCTGCGGGATATATAGCCGATAAATTTTTTTATTTGAATGATTATAAAAATTTTGTTGATTCGTGTGATTATGTTACATTTGAGTTTGAACAGGTGGATGAAACTGTTTTAAAATACGCTGAAGAAAAGAATAAATTAAGGCCAAACATAAAAACCGTTGATTTAAAAAAGGATAGATTACTTGAAAAGGATTTTTTAAGGAGAAATAATCTACCTGTTGCAGAATACAAGATTTCAGATAGTTATAAAGAAGCCTTTGAAATAGCTAAATCATTTGGAAAGGGCGTAATAAAATCAAGGCATGGTGGCTATGATGGAAAAAACCAGTATTTTATAGATGAAGGCAGCAGATACATTGAAGAGGGTAATATTCCATATGTAATAGAAAAATTTATAGATTATGACTACGAGGCTTCTATTATAGCTGTCAGAAATGAAAATAAAAACTTTGAATTCTTTGACCCGTCATTTAATTATAATAAGAATGGAATTTTAATATATAATATAGCACCTTTAAAAGATTATAATATAAATAATAAAATGATAGACATAGCTAAAAAACTTATGGATAAACTAAAATATATAGGTGTCATGGGCATAGAGTTTTATGTTGTAAATGACAGTGTTATAATAAATGAATATTCACCAAGGGTACACAATACCGGCCACCATACATTATTGGGTTCATCAGTATCACAGTTTGAAGAACATGTAAGGTCTGTAATGAATTTGAATATAATTAAGCCCGTTTTATTCAAACCTTCCGGAATATTGAATATTATAGGAACGGATATAAATGGCAAAGTGAATGAAATAATTGATGATAAAACTGATATATACTGGTACCATAAATCAGAGACCATTAGAAAAAGAAAAATGGGGCATATAAACATATATGGCGATTCATATGATGATGTAAGTGAAAGAATTAATAAATTAATTAACACTGTTTATGAAAATGGATTAAATAATTATATATAATCAAAGCAATAAAACGCCTTTAACGCCATCTGCCTTTTTTATTTTATTTAAAATATCTCCAGAAATAGCTGTGGACGTTACTATAATGGATTTAGGATTGTCAATAAGGTCAGGGTCATCCGTTATAACCTGCCTTACGCTTATTTCATTTGATGATAGTATTGACATTATTCCAGAAAGAATCCCTGGCCTGTTTGCATCGTCAGGAATTATTTCTATAACTCCGAAACCCATTTTTGATCCGGAACCTTCAAAATTTGAAACGGGCTTCAAATTATAAAAGAAATCATATAATTTTTTATCCTTAACTATTCTTGATAACATATTTACCACAACCCTGCGATCCACGTTATATGCCCTTGCAATAGAATTGGGCTTTATTTCTATTTCATCGCAGAAGACTTTTGTCTCATCGTCAACAACCCTGATTGAAAGTCCGACATTTATTAGTTTTTGTATGACCTTTTTTTCAGCCGGATAGTTATTAAATGCAATGTTTATATAATCCCACATATCCATATATAACAATTATATATAATAAAGTTATAGTAGTACTGTTACAGAATTTTTTTTAACCATGTCGATTTAAATCAGTGCTGGAATGATTATAAACACTACAGTTATATTTTCTGTATTGATATATTGTCTGCCATTGTCTGATAATCTATATAATAATTTATATATTATTTTAATAATTATTAAAAAATATTTAAATTAATCTTATTATTTTGAGTATTTTTCTACAAGTTCTTTGAATTTATCATAGTTTTCAGGTTTGTGTACATTTAAATCAGAGTTTTTCATTGTATTGATTATAAATTCCTCAGGAAATTGCATTGGCAGCTTTGAAACAATAAATTTTGCCGTTTCTTCTGGTTTTTCTTTAATTAATTTTATTCCCTGATTGTAGGCTTCGACAAATTCCTTTTCATTGTTATATACAGCTGCACCGCAGCTTCCGGGAATGTAAACATTGTTTTTCTTAAAATATTCCTCTATGCTTACGCCGGAATTATCTATTGCAGGTATAACAACTGTATCTATTTCATTTTTGTTCATGGCGTTCATCAAATCACCCATGCTTTCATAGTATTTGATTTCTACAGACTGATGCGTTTCATTGACAAATGCTCTGAATAATATATCTGATGCTCCGCCTTTCCTTGTAATTCCAATTTTATAACCAAGTTTTGGTGTTACTCTTGATAGATTTTCTATTGTCACATAATCCAATGGCAAATTCCTTTTCATTAAAGATACGGTTGAATCAAGAACTATATCAGCTTTTCCTTCCTTTTTATACTCAATATCTATATCATTTCTTACCATCTGTGCTGCTACTATAGGATAGCACACAGGTCCAGGTGCTGCTATTATTTTCATAATCAATAATAGATAAGTCATTTATTAATATAATGTTTTTAATAATGTTAGAATAAAAATAAATAATACAATGTTTAATAATAAAAATAATAGAAAATAATATAAGTAAAGTAGAAATTAACCTTTTTAAGGATTTAAATGGAAAAATACTTAATTCTTGAAGATGGAACAATAATTAAAGGTAAGGGTTACGGCTATTCCGGAGAAACAGATGGTGAAATTGTTTTTACCACATCAATGTCCGGGTACATTGAAACAATAACAGACCCATCATATGCCGGGCAAATACTTATTTTTGCATTTCCTGAAATTGCAAATTATCCGTTAAGCTATGAAAATATGGAATCAAATAAAATACAGATATCGGGCTTAATAACAAAGGATGCACATAATATTTTTTATGGCGGTGAAAATGGAGATAATTTTAATGAATTTTTAAAAAATAATAAAATACCGGCAATAGATGGCATAGATACAAGGTTTCTGGTCGAAAAAATAAGGAAAAATGGGGTTTTAAAGGCAGTTATATCAAACAAAAATGAAATGCCAGATAAATTCAATAATCCATATGATAAAAACCTTGTTGGTCCCGCGTCAAGGAAAAAATACCAGTATTACGATTCTGGAAATAAAAAAAATATACTGTTTATAGATGTTGGAACAAAAAATAGCTTAATAAATAATCTGAGTGGAATTGCATCGCTTCATATAGTTCCGTATAATTATGATTTGTTTAATATTAAGTTTAAATATGATGCAATATTTATTCCAAATGGCCCTGGAGACCCGAATCATGAATCATTAAAAAATGTAAGGGAGTTTATAAGGGAAAAATATAATGAAGTGCCTGTTATAGGGGTATGCCTCGGAAACCAGTTAATAGCACTTGCATTAAATGGAAAAACAGAAAAAATGAAGTTCGGCCATCGTGGGGTAAACCATGCTGTTATAAATGATAAGAAAATTTACATTACATCACATAACCATGGCTATGCGGTAAATGGCGATTCATTGAAAAATACAGACCTAATTGCAACAGGCTTTGATATAAATGATAATACCGTTGAAATGATGGAACATAAAGAATTGCCGGTATATTCCGTGCAGTTCCATCCGGAGGCACATCCAGGGCCATATGATGGTTTATGGTTTTTTGAAAAAATAAGAAATACGGTAGGTGCTAAAAATGATTAATAATATTAAATGTACTTTGGTAATAGGTTCAGGTCCAATAGTTGTGGGTCAGGCGGCAGAATTTGATTATTCAGGTTCACAGGCATGTCTGGCATTGAAAGAAGAGGGAATAAAAACCGTTTTGTTGAATTCCAACCCTGCAACAATACAGACTGATAGGGAAATAGCAGATAGGATATACATAGAGCCTATAGAGCCCGATACAGTAATAGAGATAATAAAAAAAGAAAACATTGATTCCATACTGCCATCAACGGGTGGCCAGGTAGGTCTAAATTTAGTTATATTGCTTGGGAAATTAGGAATTTTATCAATGTATAACATTAAGGTTTTAGGAAGTCCTGTCAGTTCAATTGAAGTTGCAGAGGACAGAAATAAATTCTTTAATTTAATGAAAAAAATAAATGAACCTATAATAGATTCATATACATTAAAAAAAGATAATTATAAAAATGAAATAAGTAAAATTAAAAGGTATCCATTAATATTAAGGACCGGATTTTCCTTAGGCGGATCAGGAGGAACCGTAATAAATAATGAAGATGAACTGTTAAAATACTGCAATGATTACTTCTCAATAAATGAACATGATTTAGAATTAGATGAATCATTGCTTGGCCTAAAGGAGATAGAATATGAAATGATGCGCGACAATAATGGGAACTGTATTTCAATATGCAATATGGAAAATCTTGATCCAATGGGAATACATACCGGCGAAAGCATAGTTGTTACACCATCATTGACATTAAGCAATGATGATTACCAGAAATTAAGGACATCGGCAATACATATAGTAAGTGAAATTGGCGTTATAGGTTCATGCAATATTCAGTTTGCATTAAACCAGAAAAATAATGAGTATTATGTTGTTGAGGTAAACCCGAGAACATCAAGGTCATCTGCCCTTGCCTCAAAGGCAACCGGATATCCAATAGCAAGGATATCAACAAAAATATCCATAGGATATAATTTAAATGAAATAAAAAATCCTGTTACAAAAAATACATATGCTGCCTTTGAACCTTCATTGGATTATATAACAGTAAAGATACCTAGATGGCCCTTTGACAAATTTTCCGTAAAAAGGGAGATAGGCATAGAAATGAAATCCATAGGCGAAGCAATGGGAATAGGCAGAATTTTTGAGGAAGCTTTATTAAAAGCATTATCCTCACTGGATATCAAAAATTCAGAAACACTGAGACTATTTACTGATAAGGAGAAAACAATGGAATTAATGGAAAAAACAACGGATCAGAGAATATTTGCAATTTTTGAGGCTTTATTCCAGAATATTGATATAAATATTATATGTGAGAAAACAGGATATGATAGCTTCTTTATAAATAAGATGAATAATATTGTAAATGCAATAAAAAATATAGAAATAAATAAAATAGAGAATATTAAAGGACTAAAAACGCTTGGAATTTCAGATGAAACGATATCATATTATACAAAAATAGATATTTTGGATATAATAAAATATAGATTTAAAAATAATATTTTTCCAGTTTATAAAAACATAGACACATGCTCGGCAGAATTTGATTCAAGCACACCGTATCTGTATTCGTGCTATGACAAATATGATGATATAAATGTAAATAACGATAAAAAGATAATAGTTATAGGATCAGGACCTAACAGAATTTCACAGGGTGTTGAATTTGATTATGGTGCTGTTAAATCAATTACAGCATTGAAAAAATTGGGTTACACTACAGTAATGGTAAATAGCAATCCGGAAACGGTTTCAACAGATTTCGATGTTTCCGATATTTTATATTTTGAACCCATAACCTTAGAGCATATATCCAATATAATAAAAAGGGAAAATCCATATGGAATAATAATTCAATTTTCCGGGCAAACAGGGCAGAACATGGCCAGGAACTTAAATGAATTATTTGGCAGCATAATTCTAGGTACTAAGTCAGATGATATATATAGAATCGAGGAAAGAACAATATTTTCAAGGAAATTAAGGGAATTGAATATCAAACAGCCCTATTTTATTGAAATAAATAATATAAATGATATGGAAGAAAAAATTAAGAAAATAAATTTACCTGTTATTATAAGGTCTAGCTTTATAATAGGCGGCAGGGCCATGGATATAATATATGATTATGATATATTGTCAAGAAGGGTTAAGGAATTATTTACAGAAAGACCGGGATACCCTATTTTGATAAGCGAGTACCTGCAGGATGCAACTGAAATAGATGTTGACTTTGTTTCAGATAATAACAAATCCGTAATATCTGGAATATCAGTACATATAGAGGAAGCAGGAACACATTCAGGCGATGCTACAATGGTCTTGGGCCCTGATGTAATTGATAGCAAAAAAATAGACGAGATAAGTGAAATTGTAGAAAAAATGAGAAAAAATTTTAATTTAATAGGATTGTCAAATTTGCAGATTGCAGTAAAAAATGATGATATATACATCATAGAATTAAATGCAAGGTCTTCAAGGTCTGTGCCATTTGTTTCAAAAGCAACAGATATCAACTGGGTGGAATCAGGAATCAAAGCCATTCTTGGAAATAACATTGATGAAAAATATATAATTCCTGAATCATATTTCATAAAGGTCCCTGTATTCCCATTTAAGAGGTTCAAAGATTTGGATACCATACTTGGGCCTGAGATGAAATCTACAGGTGAGGCAATGTGCTGTGGCAAAACCTTTGATGAGGCCATGTCCAAGGTCATAAAAATTATGAAAAGAAATTTTAAATTGGAATCTGTCATAATTACCGTTAATGACAAGGACAAGGAAACAGCAATAAGGATGGCTGAGAAATTATATAAAAATAATATAAAAATATATGCAACGCCTGGAACATCGGAAAACCTAAAAAATAAAAATATAGAGAATGTTGCAGTATACAGGATAAAGGATATGAGATCACCTGGAATCACAGAGGCAATAAAGAATAATAATATATCATTAATAATAAATACACCTTCTGAAACATATGGCTCCATGAGAGATGGGTCTTCAATACGTGAACTTGGAATAAGAATGGATATACCTGTAATAACAAATATAAAATTTGCAGAGAAATTAATAGAATCCATATTATCAAATAACAAAATAGAATACCGTGAATTATCAGAATATTATTAAAATTTATTTTTGTATTTTTCCAGAACTTGAATTCTTTTTGCAGGATGCGGATGATCTGAAAATATTGATTTTGGTGCCTTCATTTTTTTTAATTTTTCTATTGTTTCATCAATATCATCAAAAAAACTTGTTTTAAAAGCATTATCCGAGAACATTAACATATCATTTATTGAATGCTTTTTATTTCCTGTGCTTTCACCCTTTGTTAATTTCGCCAGGCTCCTCTGCAAATTATATGCACCATCCGGTATCGTTTTTGCTGAATTCACATCCGCATAGGATTCACGTATTCTGTTAATGCCTAGAATCATTATGTTAAATACAGCACTCAATGCAAATAGTAATATCGCTATTAATAGGAAATTGCCACTTTTTCTTGACCCAAAACCTGAAAATAATGTTCCGTATGCCATGTAGAATATTAATGTGGGTATCAATCCAATAGCCATTAATAATTCCATATCATGGTGTTTAATATGGCCCAGTTCATGGCCGGTCACAGCCATTAATTCATCATGATTTAATAACCCTAAAATGCTTTTTGTAAATGCTATCCTTTTGCCGGTTAATGGCGATCCATATGCAAATGCATTTGGAGACCCGTTCAATGCAATATATATTTCCGGCATTTTTTGTATATTATTGTAATTGCATGCTTCCTTTACAATACCAAATAATTCAGGATATCCATTTTCATCTGCCTTTTTTAACCTGAATGCCAGACCTACTAAATACGGAGAAAATAGCCATTGAATTATGTCAATAAAAAGCATTATAAACAATAATAAATAGATTAATGACGATGTTATTGTTATTCCAAAAATATAAACAAGGACACCGGCTACCACAAATGCAAATATCAATGCAATTATTATTCCAACAAATATCGTAATAAACCTTAATTTAAGTGAATATAAATCCATGCAACGTAATAGCAAAATACAGATTTAAATATTATTTAAATAATAATTATTATATAATAATTAAATTCTAAAAAAATATTAATAATAGTATAATTACCATTGAATGAAGGACTTTGAAAAAATTTATGGAAAAATTAAAAAAATGGCACCGGAACATCATTTTGAATTTAAAAATGACCCATTCTGGATATTAATAACAACAATATTATCACAGAGAACAAAGGATAAAACAACGGATGAAGCTGCCAGGGCTTTATATAATAAATATAAGGATTCATATAACCTAGAAAATGCAGACCCTGATAACATAAAAAAAATAATAAAAAATGTAGGTTTCAGCAATGTAAAATCAAAAAGATTAATAGAAGTATCAAAAATAATAAATCATGATTACAGTGGAGAGGTTCCGAATAATCATGATGATTTAATAAAAATTCCCGGAGTTGGCAGCAAAACGGCAAATATTGTTTTAACACAGGGATATAATATACCTGCAATAGCTGTTGATACACATGTATTTAGGATATCAAACAGGATAGGGCTTGTAAAAACAAAAGACCCAGATGAAACTGAAGAAGCACTAAAAAAAATAATACCATTAAAATATCAGATCGAATTTAACCCTGTTTTTGTTGAATTTGGAAAGAGCATATGCAAACCAGTATCTCCAAGGTGTGATATATGCCAGTTAACAGAATGCTGTGATTATTATATAAATAATAAAAAAATAAAAAAATAATTTCAAAATTTATGCGCAGAAAAACAAAAAATAAATATATTAATGTGGCTTTTATGGTTATGGAATTAAAAATCAATAGCGAGATGGACGTTGATAGAAGCCTGTGTAATTACTGTGGTGCATGCGTTGGCATGTGCCCTACAGATGCGATTACAATGGACGAAACAATAATTGATATCAACGAGGAAAAATGTATAAAATGTGGTTTTTGTGTTGTGGGATGCCCTACAGCAGCAATTTCAGCGGAGTGGTTCCATGCTAAATTATGATGTACTGGTTATAGGTGCCGGACCTGCCGGCAGTTCAGCAGCAAGATACGCCTCAAGATTTGGTTTAAAAACTTTATTAATAGAGAAAAGGCCTGATATAGGTTCACCTGTTAGATGCGGTGAGGGCATTTCAAAAGCCTGGATGCCTGAAGTAGATTTAAAACCAGATCCACACTGGATATCCGATGAGGTTAAAGGTGCAAGGATATACGGTCCGTCTGAGAAAAAGCCAATAATGTTAACTGCAGAAAGTGCAGGCAATGAAGTTGGTTATGTTATAGAAAGAGATAAATTCGATAAACATGTTGCAGCTCTGGCAGCTTCAGAAGGATCTGATGTATGGGTTAAATCACCTGCAGTTGGAATAATTAAGGAAGGCAATAGAGTGGTTGGTGCTAAAATAAGGCATAATGCAGAGATAGTTGATGTTAGGGCAAAAATAGTAATAGCTGCAGACGGCTTTGAAAGTGAGTTCGGCAGATGGGCAGGATTGAAATCTTTAATTCTGGCAAAGAATGATATAATATCAGCAATAGAATATAGAATG
The DNA here is from genome assembly GCA_021797555.1 of Thermoplasmata archaeon. GTDB lineage: Archaea > Thermoplasmatota > Thermoplasmata > Thermoplasmatales > Thermoplasmataceae > Ferroplasma. Next base: position 78,911 of record JAJZZM010000013.1, on the reverse strand, counting down.
ATAAACGTTGATTCAAATGAAGATTATACGGATTTTTATCTCGGTTCAATGGCACCCGCCGGTTATTTATGGGTATTTCCTAAAGGTCCACATGAGGCAAATGTAGGCATAGGTGTAACAATAACAAGAATGAAGGATCGCTGGGATGTTAAAAACTATTTGGATGACTGGATAAATTCACATCCCGGATATAAAAAAGGAAAAATTATACAGGAAATAACGGGCGGTGTTTCTGTAAATAAGGTACGTGATAAAATGACAATGCCGGGATTAATGGTAATAGGTGATGCCGCGAGATTAATAGACCCCATAACAGGCGGCGGAATAGCAAACGGATTAATATCGGGTAAATATGCGGCACAGGTTGCAAAAAAAGCAATAGATGAAAACGATTTTTCCGAAGATATGATGAGAAACTATGATACAATGGTAAAGGAAAAATTCGAAAGAAAACATTTAAGAAACTGGTTCGCAAAAGAAAAATTGGGTACACTGTCGGATGATACATTGGATAAATTAGTTGATGTTATATCGGATGTTAAAATAAAGGATATATCCGTTGAGGAAATATTAAAGGCAGTGCAGGTAAAATATCCTGAACTTGTTGAACAGCTGGAAGATTTAATTTAAATAAATCTTTATTATTTTATATTAGGTAAAAAAATTTTATTATAAATCCATATTGTCCAGACTGAAGTCTCCGCCCTTTATCTGCGATTTTAATAATTTCCTGAAATTCCTGTTTCCCTTCATCATTTTCAAATTATTTTTCATTGCACGGTATTCTTTTAATAATTCACGGATGTTTGCCTCAGATTTGCCTGACCCCATTGATATCCTTTTTATCCTTTTTGCATTTAATAAATCTGGATTTTCCAGTTCATCATAGGTCATCGAGTCAAGAATAACCCTGTATAATTTTAATTTTACATCGGCCTGGTCTATCTGTGATTCATCAATCTTATTGCCGCCCGGAATCTTTGCCAGTGGCAATGACCCAAATATTTTTTTTAATAATCCGGGTTTTGAGAATTTTTCCCAGACATCGTACATATCCATTAAATTGAATTTTCCGGACATTAATTTTTCTAAGGACTTTTCTGCTTCTTCTTCGGTTATATTTGTTTCCTGTACCGCCTCCATCAGTGCGTCTATGTCTCCCATGCCAAGCAACCTTGACAGAAATTTCTTCGGATTAAATATTTCCAGGTCATCCATATGTTCTCCCGTACCTATAAAATACACAGGTGATTTTATATCTGCAACTGCACTTAAAGCACCTCCTGCCTTGCCTGTACCATCCATTTTGGTAATTATAACACCATTTATATTTACTGCATTATTTAGGGCCTGAGCCTGTGGACCTGCCTGCTGGCCTAAAGTCGCATCAATGACAAATAGAACATTATCAGGCTTTATTTCTTCCTTTATTTCCTTAACCTCATTTATTAACTCATCATCTAAAGAATCACGGCCACTTGTATCTATAATTTTTATTTTTGTATCCAGTTCTTTTATGCCATTTTTAACAATTTTTAATGCATTTTTTTCTCCTTTTTCACCATAGAATTTAGAATTTATATCTTTAGCTATATGATTTAATTGTTCATATGCACCTGGCCTGTGAACATCTGCTGCAATTAATCCTGTAGTAAATCCTTTTTTTGTGAATAATTTCGCCAATTTGCCCGCTGTAGTTGTTTTTCCATTGCCGTATAAGCCTACTAACATTATTGTTTGCGGTTTCATTTCAAAATTTACATTTTCACCTAAAATTTTTAATAATTCATCATAGATAATCCTTATAATATAATCCTGATTTGTCATGCCTGCGGGTGGTTTTTCATTTAATGCCCTTTCCTGGACTGTATTTGTTAATTTTAAAACTAATTTTACATTTACATCTGCCTTTAACAGAGCTCTCTGGATATCCTTGGTAACTTCTTTTATAGTATCCTTATCTATATAGCTTGATCCGGATACTTTCCGCATTATACCTTTTAATGAATCTGATAAACTTTCAAGAACCATGATTAAATATTTAAAAATAATATTTAGATTTATCTAATTATGTGAGCTACCACATACCAAAGCATAAAAGCTTCCTGATTCATGTACTATACTTGCCTTAACATACGGAGTTATATTAAATCCTTCAAGGTATTGGTTATCGCTAAAGGAGTGTATTCCCTTAAGCGCTCCGCAGGTATTTGATTTATAAGAATTGGAGCTTTATTTTAAGTGCTAATTCATGCACATACTAAACTCAGTGGCGTCCTTTCTGGTGGATTGATCTGTAAAAATTTAGTATTCCCTCCATCTATAGCCACAGGCTTCGCACGTATAGAACTTTGTTTCCGGCTCATCGGCTGACCTTGTTTGCTTTAACAGATAATATGCCCCAACATGATGGCATTTCGGGCATACTGCATCACTATCCAGCGGCTCGGCACTTACTTCCTTTGCAACCATCACCACTTCCTTATCTAAACTTTTTGTGGTTATTCTCTGACTTGAAACTCCTTCCTTTAAAACTTCATATCCGCAATTGTTACATATATATTTATCCTTATTTGGAGTCATTAATGATCCACATTTTGGGCAAAACATTGTTTAATATTACAGAAAAATATTTAAGTTTATTTAAATAGAAAGTTTAAATAAAAATTATGCATGTATAATTTATGGACATAAAATATATATTAAAGAATTATAAGGATATAGCTGTTGTTGGATTATCCGATAAACCTGAGAGATATAGTTATATTGTTGCGGATTATCTTTTAAGGAATGGATATAATATTATACCTGTAAATCCCGGGATTCAGGAATGGAGAGGAATAAAGGCATATAAAGATATAAAATCAGTGGATAAAAATATAGATATAGTGGATATATTCAGGAAACCGGAATTCATAACAGACATAGTCAGTGAATCAATAGGCAAAGCAAGAGTCATATGGATGCAGGAAGGCATAGTAAATAACGGGGCAAAAGACCTTGCAGAAAAAAATAATTTATATGTTGTAATGGATAAATGCATGAAAAAGGAACATGAAAAATTAAATAATGATTAATCATATACAATAAAGCTGGGATAGCCTAGTCCGGTAAGACGGTAGATTCGAAATCTACTGCTAGAAATAGCCCGGGAGTTCAAATCTCCCTCCCAGCGCTAAAAAAATATTTTAATTATATGACAATAATAGACCATGAAATTATTAATACATTATATATTTTAGACATGTTTACTGAAATTATTGGGTATTATTTGTAAATACCTTTTATTCATTTATTTCTGCTTTTGTAATATCTATAATTTCAAATTATATAATAGATAAATTTGGACATAAAATAAAAAGTAAACATTATGCAATAACAAAAAGGACGCATTCAGTTACTAATAGCATTTTAATAGGTTTACTGCCTGCATTTACTTTAATATTTATTGTGCATTTATATTATAGCATCATAATAAATAATTATATAATTGCAATATTTTATCAAGGATTTTTTGCAGGGCCATGACATCTATTTCTTGATGCATTCACATGCAATGGCATATTCATAAAAAATGGAAATAAAATTAAAATATTCTCATTCCTGCATTTAAAATACAATAATAAAATAATAAATTATTTATTTATTTTCCTTGGCCTATTATTTATAATTATTTCAATAGAATCATAATGATATTTTACCGGGTATTTCTGGGAACAGCTATTGCTGATGTGCAATTTTATATAAATGTTAGACGGGTGTAATATTTAATCATATATATCAATAGTTATTCAGTAAATAACCAGTTAAGAAGATAAATCCAGGAACAATGCCTGAAAAACTTACTGACATGATACCGGCGAGTACTGCAATTAAAACTATAAGATAGGTAATTATAAAGCCTATTTGCAGTGTAAATAAAAACGGTGGAATTTTATTATTAAAGGAATAGGAAAATAAGTGATCCTTAAATAATATTGCATAGGTTCTGAATCTATAATAATTATATATTAATAATTCATATTAATATGGGCATACATATTTAATGCCATGAATTCTGCAATTCCCACTGGGACTGAAAATTGTAATATTACATTTAGGGTGGAAAACAGCATATTTTTGCAGTAGTAACCATGATAATATAAATAAATGTCTTAACTACTCTGCGATCAACCACTTCCAGAGTGGAATGCACTTAATCCTGGTTCCATTGATATCCATAGCTTTCTCATAGTCCCATGTTATTATTATTAAATTATCACAGTTCATTTCCCTTGATGCAGAAATAATACTATCAAGCTCCCTCTTTTTTATATCACCTCCTGACGTAATATAGCTCACGTTGATTAACTCAATAATTTTTATTCCACGTTTTATAACGAAATCAACCTCTTTGTTGTTTTCATTTCTCCAGTAATAAAAATTAAATTCTACCATTAAACTGCTACGCCTCAGGAGTTCAATTGCTACAGTATTTTCCATTATTTTTCCCATATCCTCACTGTGCCTGAACGCGTATAAGGAAATTATTCCATTATCTATGCAATATACCTTCTTTGGAGAATTTATTCTTACTCTGGATTTAAAAGAAAGTCGTTCAACAAAGAATACTAAAAATGAGCTGGAAATATATTTCATATAGTTTAGGGCTGTGTGTACACTATTTATTCCACAGGCCATTGCGGCAGAATTGCCTGTAACCTCACCAGAATAGGAGTTTATAAGGTAATTTGCCATATCAATTATCCCAGTACTGTGCCTTATTCCATATCTGGCAACTATGTCCTTATAAATGATATTTTCAACCAGTGTTTGCAGGTATGTTCTTGCATCATAATTTTTCACAATAATTTCTGGAAATCCTCCCATAAACATATATATATCCAGAAAATTTAATATTGTTCCGTATTCCTCAGCAACCATGGAATTTAAATCTGTTTTTACATTGTGAAAATCCAGGATTTCCCTGAAAGAGAATGGCAGTACTGTAATCTGTGCATAGCGCCCTGTTAAATGGCTTGCAAGCTCTCCACTTAATAATGATGAATTTGAACCAGTTATAAACAGATTGTAATTCTCTCTCTGAAGCCTGTTTACAAAAATTTCCCATTCTGGCAAATTCTGAATTTCGTCAAGTATAAGAAATATGCTTTTGCCATATATTTCGTTTATATATTTTAAATAATTATTATAATTTTTTTCCTTCAACAGAACTTCATCATCAAAATTCAGGTATGCTGCTTTTTTACCTGCCAAATTCATAATAGTAAATGTTGATTTTCCTGACCTTCTGGGCCCTATTATTACCTTTATTATTGTGCCTGAAAAAGTATTGGGGTCTATTTTTATTTTTCTCTTGATAAAATCCTGCTTCAAAAAGTACTCCAGATAGTTTTTAGATCTCTGTACAGCTTCCATAACATTATTCATGATATTATATTACATGAAAACATAAAAATTTATGCAGTATATTAAATATTATGCATATATATTCCTATACACTATGGCAATTTAATTTTTTATGCAGCATAACTATGGAATAAAATTATTTTATACCATTCCCATTCACATTATAATATATTTATATCTTGATTTAACAGGACCGAAACAGCTATGAATAATCAACAAATGCAATGGCATATTCATAAAAAATGGAAATAAAATTAAAATATTCTCATTCCTGCATTTAAAATACAATAATAAAATAATAAATTATTTATTTTCCTTGGTATATTATTTATAATTATTTCAATAAAATTATAACGATATTTTACCTGGTATTTTAGGAAATGGTGATACATCTTCTATTTTTTCAACACCGCAGACAAATCTTGTGAATCTTTCTATTCCTATGCCAAAGCCCGTTGATAGTTTTATGCCATGTTTCGCTAATTCAATAAACCATTTAAACTGATCTTCTGTCTGACCTTTTTTATGTATTCTTTCAAGTATTTTTGATAGTTCAAATTCCCTTTCACCACCTGATGAAGCCTCCTGATATCCTTCAGGGTATATTAAATCCATATCCCTTAATATGCCTGGTTTATCAGGATACTCACGATCATAGAATTCTCTCTCCTTTAATGGTATATCGATTAGCCATACAGGTGATTTTGCTTCCAGTGATAACTTTCTTTCAAAGTCTTTACCATATTTTTTCTCTGCATCTAAATATGTTATTTTATCAAATGGTTTTTTATAATCAGGCAATTCCCTATGGAAATATTTTAATTCTTCAGGATGCTCCTTCTTTATTCTGCCTATTGTGTATATAATTAAATCTTCGGCAAGGTCCATCATATCTTCCCTTGACTTTTCTAAGGCTTCTATATCTATCTGCGTAAATTCATATAAATGCCTTCCTGTTTCTGCTCTTTTCTCCTCCTCCAATCTTATGTTTGGTGACATTATAAAAATCTTTTTTAGTTCCTGTACAGCTATTTGCTTATGGAATATCATGCTTTTGGTAATCCACATATCGCCACCGTATGCATGTATCATTGGATCGTATACAGGATGGTTTAATGGGTCTGTTAGAGGTGATATTATAATTGGCGATATTTCAATGTAGCCTTTTAACCTCAGAAAATCAGATACATATTGCCGGATATAGCCCTGGACTATTATTGCATGCCTGACTTTTTCATCGGACAGATGCCTTATTGTCATCTCTATTTCTTTCGATATATATTTATCACTTTGATTAACTGTTTCCATAATTACATAATTATACCGTTATTTATAAATTTTATATCGATATTTATGTTATTAAAACAAACCATTTATATACTAACATGTCATTTTGGTTTATGCTTGATAGCGTTGATAAAAAGGATTTGAAAATAATAGATTATTTAAAAGAGCATGGAAGGGATAAAATTTCGGACGCATCTAATGAACTGAACATACCGAGGGCAACAATCTTCGAAAGAATGGAAAGATTGAAGAAAGACGGTTTTATCAAAAAATATACAGTTGATCTTGATTACGAGAAACTTGGCTATTCTGTACTTTCTTATATATTAATACAGTATGACCCAAAATCAAAGACGGACCAAAGGACAGTATGCAATAATCTTGCTAAACTTGATAGCGTTATATCTGCGGCAATTATAACCGGTGACTGGGATATAATAATTTTAACCGCACAGAAATCAATGAAAGATTTATCAAATTTTGTACTTGGAAAGCTCAGGACAATGGACGGCATTGAAAAGAGTTTGACAATACCATTATTCGAAAGAATATTATAAATAAAATGCATTATCATATGAAGCTGGGATAGCCTAGCCTGGTAAGACGCAGGTCTGGAAAACCTGTGCTCGTAAGAGCCCGGGAGTTCAAATCTCCCTCCCAGCGCTATTTTTTTCATCTAACTTTTTAAAATTTATTTTATTTATGTTATTTATAATATCATGAATAACACTTTCTGGGTTTTTTATGTAATCTACTGACCAGACACGGTATAAATTCCACCCACGGCTTTTTAATATTTGATTCCTTATTCTTTCCCTTTCAGAGGCAGTTTTCATGCTGCTATAAACATGGCCATCGGTTTCTATGCCTAAAATATAATGATTTTCATTTTCGGGGTCTATTACTGCCAGTGCTATATTGTTACCTGAAAAACCTACATCCTTTTCCGTGATAAATCCATTTTTCTCGAGACTCCGTGATATATTATTTATAATCTCATCATTGTTTTTAAACACCCTGAAATCCGTATTGTTCTTATTTGTTGCAAAATTTATATATTTTTTTAGCAGTTCAGGACCCTTGCCGGAATTTAATGGTAACCTTATATCCTCTGCCCTTATTGATGATACAATTATAATTTTTTTTCTTGCTCTTGTTATTGCAACATTCAATCTTTTCTCTCCACCTGCTGCATTTATTGGACCGAAGTTCATTGTTAATTTTCCGTTTTCATCCTTTCCGTACCCTATGCTTAAAATTATTACGTCCTTTTCATCACCCTGAACATTTTCCAGGTTTTTAACAAAAATATCGCCATTATTCAATATTTCAGATAATACATTGTCATTTTTTGAATAGTCAAGCAAAACATCCTCTATTGCGGACCTCTGTGATTCACTTAATGTTACTATCCCTATTGAACTGGTATAATTTAATTCTTCCTTCAGTATTTTTATAACCTCATTTGCCTCTGTTATATTATCTCTTTTTTTACCCCTGGAATACAAACCCTCAACATAAACAAATTTTATTCCTGTTTCCTCAGAATTTTTATATGCCGGTGGAAATGATTCTAATAAATTGTCATAAAAATATTTATTTGAAAATGCTATTAATTTATCATCCAAACTTCTATAATGCCATTTTAATAATATTTTATTTAAACCCATAGCATCAAACTGATCTAAAATGTTATCAAGAACTACATAATCTTCATCATATTTATTTGTGTTTATATTTTCAAAGAATTGCGTTGGAGGCAGCTGCTGTGTATCCCCTGAAACAATGACCTGCTTTGATCTTAGAAGAGACCCTACTGCCTCCGGAGGCGTTAACTGGGAAGCTTCATCAAATATTAATAAATCAAAGCTAATTTTATTGCCGAAGAATGAACTTACATTTGTTGGGCCGGTCATTATGCATGGCTTTAATTTAAACATTAAATTGCCCATTTCATCAAATAATCTTTTTACCGGTTTTTGATATTTTTTCTTTGAATTTTCTGTTTTGATCATCATTGATATTTCAGGGTGCTGCGCTAATGTTTCAATTTTATTTTTATGCAGCGTGTATATTATATTGCTTTTGGTGACATCCATTCTTTTTTTATCGAATGATATGAACATATTTATAATTCTTTCATGTGATGATGGCCTGAAATCCTTTAAATTTTCATCAATATTTACATAATGCATAATAAATTTTTTATAAAATTCTGATCTGAATGAATGCAAAATCAATCCAGGAGCTAAATTTTCATTCATTGCCATTGATATATCTATTCCCTTATTTTTCATTGCTTCTATTAAGTCATATAGTTTAACATATCTTTCAATATCAAATGATAGTATATTATTCACAGTGTTTTTTATTTCGTTAAAATTATACAGACTTAAATTGATATCAGGGAACATTGTATCAAAATAATGCATATTTTTTATTAAATCTTCATACAGTGGCTTTATAACTAGTATATTATCTATATTATTATAATCTGAAAAGAAATTTTTAATATTCTCATTTAATATATTTTCTGTTATCTTTATAATATTCTTTGCATACAGTATTTTTTCTTTTTCATCCGTGGAAATATTTTTTTCATCCATAATAGCTTCCATAGATTTTAAATCATTTTCCTTATCCTTTATCCTTGCTGCATAGTCAAGGTCATTTAATATATCATCATAGCTATTCCTGTTTTTATCATATGTTAGATCCATTATTTTATTTAGTAATTCTTTATAGCTGGATGATAACCTTTTTAATCTGGATTTATATATATCCCTGAAATCTGACCTTAACTGTAAAATGTTTAAATTTAAAAATTCCGGTAACCTTTTCTTTGATAGAATATCAAGCATATAATTATATTCTAATTTTATTTTATCATACTTTTCTATTAATGAATACAATTCATTTATATAATCGGCATTAAAATAATTAGTATCCAGTTTAATATCCTTATTTATTAAATTTATTATGTTATAAATATTTTCAAGGGAGTTTATATTATCTATTTCAATGCCTAATACCTTATTTATTGTGCCTGAATTTTCAATTAATTTATCAATGCCAGATAATAAATTTTCTAAATTGTTATAAAATGTTTCCTTATCATCCCTAAATTTATTTATATTGAACTGCTCCGGAATTTTTTTATAATTTTTAATTATATCAAGATAATCATCCGTTTCACTTAACTGAAACTCTATATTGTCTAAATCGTCCCTTGGCAATTCTAATAATTTATCATCTATCTTTACTGTTAAATCGGTTTTATTTTTTAGGTATATATTGCATGCATCATATATACTTATGTTTAACCTTTCTCTTTTTAAATGTATGGCCTTAACGTAATTATTTAAAGTATCTGAATAGCGGTCTACCAGCATTTTTTCTTCACTGATATCACTTTTATCGGTTATTGATTTATAAAATGACCTTATTATTTCTGATTTTGGCTTACTACCATGAAATTCTAATATATAATCATCAAGACCGAGTTTTTCCAGCCTTTTTTTAACAACGTCTATTGCAGCATATTTTTCACTTACAAATAAAACACTTTTATTGTTTTTAATAGAATCTGCAATTATATTTGCAATTGTCTGGCTTTTCCCTGTGCCCGGTGGGCCATTTAAAATGAAGCTTGCACCACAACCTGCAGCATATACTGCATTTAACTGACTCGAATCTGCATCCATTACAGTATCAATATTACGATCCATTTTTTCCGGCATTTTATCATTTAGCTTTTTTATTATATCAAGGTCACCGGCAAGCGACCTTGTTAATTCATTATTTTTTATAAGTTCGTGATTGTTTTTTATATCATTATATATTATGTTATTTGTAAATGATAAAGTTCCTAAATAAATATAATTGTTAACAGTCCATTTCGAGTCCTTTACTGTTAATTTAAAAATTTTCATGGCATCAGAAATATTCAGGTTTTTATCAAAATCAAAATCAAACTTTATGCCAAATTGTTCTAACTTCTCCTTCAGTACAGGGTTAAAAAATATTTCACCCTCAATTGATTCTAAATAAAAATTGTCATATAATTTTCTGTTTATTTCAACAGGAACAAAGAATAGCTGTGTTTCTACACTATTATTATTCTCATCAAACCATTTTAAAAGGCCAAATGACAGATATAAAACATTTGAACCGTGTTCTTTCAACGCATTTCTTGAATTATAAAGCATTTCATTCAGTGATTTTAATATATTTTCTCTTCTTGATATAACAATTTCATTATTTTTCCTTGTGTCATCATTATTTAATTTAAATACCATTTTTTTATCCTTGTTAACAATATCATCAAATAGAAATGACATCGACGGCGACAGTATTCTTAAAAAATTTTTATTATCGAAATATAATAATTTGTTATTTTTTGATATATCTATTATGTCCTTTTCCCATTTTTTTATGTTATCATCTATATTAATTTCCATGATATTCCTTATATAATAGCTAAAAGTATATATTAATCTTATTATTCATATTATTAATATTATATAAAAAATTTTAAACATTCTGATAATCTATGTTTACACCCTTTGTTTCTATTCCGTAATGGTTCCAAACTGCCGCACCTATAAAACCGGATAGCCATAGAAATACATTCAGTAAAACAAAATCATATAAATTTAAGGTGCTTGTGTATAAAACAAGCAATGTGTAGGATATCATTGGAGCCAGCCTTACAGTGCCAATAAATAGCCCACGGTGCCTTGTAGGTGCCAGTTCAGGTTCCAATGTTGTCCTTGATGCCCAGGCAAATTCACTTAGCATCATATTCACAAATAGTAAAGGATAAAATATCAAAACATTTTTTAAATATGGAACTAGAAGAAATATTAGAACCGTTGTTACAAATCCGAAGAAATAAGAATATAATGTGTATTTTTTTCTGCCCTTTGTTATCAATGGCGCTGCTATAAAACCTGCCACAGAAGCACCCAATAATGCAACAAATATAATCATATCATCAGTATAAATTCCCGGGAATTCATATGGCCCTATAATATAGGCCATTAAACCGAATGTTGTATACTGTGATATTCCCATTATCATTAAAACAGGAAAACTTAATCTATATAGCGGCTTTTTAACATCTATCCCATTGCCATCAGTGTAAAGTTCGGATTCCTGTTTTTTTGCCTCTGTTTTTTTGCCATTTACATTTAGCCATCTGTATGATTCTGGCAGCAATAATCTTGAAATTATCATTATTATTACAAGCACTGCAGCAGAGGACAATAATATTATCCTATCATAATATACATTTGCCGTTATAATGAATAACCCTGCTATTAATGCACTGCCTATATTATCAAAATCAGATATTATTGTTAACCACTTTGCCCTCTGCGTTACCGGGGAATCCTCTGACACAAGTGACAATGTCGGTATTTCTTCACCTCCGACTCCGAACTCTGCAAGCAATAACCCGATTAATAATGGTGTAAAGGTATAGCTTAATGATATTATTAATATGCCTATGCTATAAATTATCATGGTAATTACAAATATTTTCTTTCTGCCGATTTTATCCGACAAAAATCCCATTGTAATATTGCCAAACGGAACAAATATGGGACCTATTAGAAGTATCAGTACCTTTAATGTTTTTGGCAGAACTCCTATCAGAGACCCTGCAGCCGCTAAAGGGCCTAATGTAGCTATCATTCCCCAGAATGTTAGGCCAGAAGAACTGGAAAGCAGCATAAATTTCTGCTTCTGACTTAACATCGTACAAACCCGTTAAAATTTAATTTTTCTTTCGTAGCACTCTCCCTCCGCCGGCATTGACCGGATCAGGTTCCACGGGTCGATCCCTATCCTCTCAGCTTTTATAAGCTCCCCGGTATTTAATATAATTATAACGGCTATAAAAATATTTTTATTAATACCATATTTATCAGTTAACCCATAAAAATACTGTAGCCCATTGATATAAAAATAATTTAAAGTATTAACGTATACAAATCTGTGGCTAAATTGAACAGGCATATATTTAATATTAAATGGAAATAAATAATGCAGGTATACCGGTTAATTAACATAAAATTATTGCTTATAACATTATATATAATAAATATAAATATACTTATCAATGAACTGCAAAAATACTGCATTAATAGCAATAACAAATAATGGAATAAACATATCAAAAAAATTAGAAAATTCAGTAAAATATGATTTATATTTAAGCAGAAGATTTTACGATAAATATGATGCATATTATTTTGATAAACTCAGAGATATAATTGAAAATATTTTTAATAAATATGATTGCATGATATTTGTTTTATCCCTCGGTGCAGTAATAAGATTAATTGCACCGTATTTAAAAAGCAAATATACAGACCCTAAAATAATAGCTATAGATGATGCAAATAAATTTACAGTAAGTGTTGTTTCAGGCCATGAAGGCGCAAATGAATTCTGTAAATATATATCATCAATATTGGGTAATACTCCAGTAATAACAACTGCATCCGATGTGGATAATAAAATTTCTCCTGAACATCTTGCATACAGATATAATCTAAAAATAATAAATAAAAATATTCTTACCAGAATTTCATCTGATATAATAAATGGAAATAAAATATGCATAAAAAATCAGACAAAAATAGATATAGAATATAATAACTATGAAAATTGCGATAATTATATAATTATTACATATAAAAAAAATGATGAAAATAGATATTTAATAATGGTCCCTAAAATTTTAGTAATAGGCATTGGATTTTCAACTGATGCCAATTTCAATGATATGAAAAATGCTATTATGAATGTATTCAGTAAACATAACTTTTATACTGAATCAATAAAAGCAGTAGCAACAATTGATATTAAGAGTAATAATATCGATATAAAAAAAATATCCGAATATTTCAATGCAGATTTAATATTCTATAATAAGGATGAATTAAATGATAATTCCATTTATAAATCCGATACTGTATATAAATACACCGGTGCATATTCTGTTTCAAATGCTGCCGGAAGGATAGGATCAAATAACGGCACTGAATTAATAAAAAAAGAAATATTTAATAATGTTACAGTATCTGTCTTTGAATATGAATATAAATAGTGTTATGATTGCGGCACCATCCAGCAATTCAGGTAAAACCACTGTTGCGGTTGGAATTATGCTTGCATTGAAAAATTTGGGTTATAATGTCCAGCCATTTAAAGTTGGACCTGATTATATAGACCCTGGATTCCATACATATGTAACAGGGAATAAATCAAGAAACCTTGATACTGTTATGGGGAATAATGACATTATAAAAGAAATATTTATAAAAAATTCTACTGGAAAGGATATTTCAATAGTTGAGGGAGTTATGGGGCTATTTGATGGAAAATCCGTAAATAGCATAAAAGGAAGCTCTTTTGAGATTTCCCTGCTGTTAAACATACCTGTAATACTTGTAATAGATATATCAGCAATGGCAAGAAGTGCTACTGCCATAATACATGGCTTTAAAAATATAGATAAAAGAATAAATTTAAAGGGAGTAATATTAAACAGGGCAGGGTCTGATTATCACTGCAGAATAGTAAAGGAAGCTATAGAAAAAATAAATAAAGTAAAGGTTTTAGGCTGTATAAAAAATAATAATGATTTAAAAATTAATTCAAGGCATCTGGGATTAATACCATTTATTGAGGATAAATTAAATAATAATTATTTTGATAAACTGAATGAAACAATAAATAAAAGCATAGACCTGAATGAAATAATAAAAATATCAAAAAATAAAGGTAATATAAAAATTAAAAAGATGAAAATATATAATTATATAAGTGAAAATAAAGTAAAAATAGGAATAGCGTATAATAAGGCATTTAATTTCTACTATGAAGAAAATTTAGATTTACTGAAAAAATATGGTGCTGAAATAATATATTTTGACCCAATAAGGGATGAAAAATTGCCTGATGTTGATGGCATATATATTGGCGGTGGATTTCCAGAGGTATATGCCAGTGAACTGTCAGAAAATAAAAGCATGCTAAGCGATATTAAAAACAAAATAGAGAATTACATGCCCGTATTTGCAGAATGTGGCGGCTATATGTATTTGTGCAGTAATATAAATTATAATAAAAAAACATATAACATGGTGAATTCAATACCTGCAAATGTATACATGGATAGATTAACAATAGGCTATAAAACAGTTGAATCAAATGATAATAATTATTTATTAAAAAATAACTATAAAATTAAAGGGCACGAATTCCATTATTCTATACTGGAATATATTAAAGAGAACAATAAACCGTATAAATTAAATGGCAAAACCGATGGATATGCATATAAAAATATGATTGCGGGATATGTTCACATGTATTTTCCATCGAATCAAAAAATACCTGAAAATTTTGTAAAAAAATGCTATGAATATAAATATAATAGAAAAAACATTATTTAGTATTCTTCAATATGCAACAATGGAAAATAATTTTATAATGCCGGATGAGAATTCATTAATAAATCTGTCAAGTGATATGTTTGGCCATTTTAATTTAAAAGTAACATCAGATACCATGAATTTAAACTATAAACATAAAAAATTATGTTTTATATTATTAGATGGCCTTGGATGGAACATATACAAAAAAACAGGAATTAATTTTGATAATGAAATAAAAGGAACTTCATTATTTCCATCAACAACATCAAATGTACTGTCATCAATATTTTTAAATAAATATCCCGGAGAGCATGGAATAAATGGGTATCTGGTATATGTTAAGGAACTTGGGGCCATTATAAATATTTTAGGCTATACATCTTCGGCTTCCTATATACGTGATTCGATGGAAAAGGCATATCCTGTAAATAAAATATTCAATTTTGATTCAAAAATTAACCAGCTAAACAATGCCGGAATAAAAACTATAAATATAATTCCCGCATTTATAAATAATACATCATTTTCAAATTTAATATATGGTAGTAATAATTACACTGATGCATACTCAAACCTGTTCCATAGTTTTTATGCCCTTGATAACGATTTAAAAAAGGATTATGACTTCATAACCTATTATCTGCCCTATATAGATCAGACAGCACATAAATTAGGTCCATATAATGAATATACAGTGGAAAATGCTAGGTATATATTAACTGAATTGTATAAAATAATAAAAAAACACGATGATTATGATTTCATCATAACTGCAGATCACGGGCATATTGAAGTAGATAATATAATAGACCTGAGCAGGGATAATAAATTGGATGATTTAACATTAATTCCACCTTATGGAGATGCAAGGTCAATATTTTTCAATTACAGTGATGAATTGTATGACTATTTAGATAACAGTTATAATAATTTATTATTAATAAAAAAGAACGATGAATTATATAAGAAATTATTCGGAAAAATTGATGAAAAAATAATAAAAAAACTGCCGGAATTAATAGGGATCTCAAAAAATAATGATATATACCATTATCCATTAAATCAGAGAAAATATGAAATGAAAGGCGGGCATAGCGGATTATTAAAGGATGAAATGGAAATACCCATATTAAAATTATAATTTTTTACCTATAATAAACCTGCAAACATCATAGCCATTAACCTGCCTGTGCGTTGATTTTACATCCATGCCAAGGACGTTTGAAAATAATTTTGTTTCCATAGAACAGGCTATACCGAATCTATTCGCAACCTTAAATATGGGGCAGTTATACTCCAAAAGTTCATATTTGCCATCCCCTATTTCATTTATTTCCGGATAATATCCCTCATTTTCCCTTAATTTAAATAATTCCTCTATCCTTTTTTCATTTTCAATGCCTGACATATTTCTATTATATTTATTTTCAACATCGGAGTACCTGGTTTTTAGAAACTCCTCAATGATATTGCCATTTTTTGTTAAATACATATATTCCAGCAAATCATCCAGTATTTTGCCATAGCTATTTGAAATTTTATCCTTTGACAATTCTGTTAGGCTGAATTTATAAACAGGCCTGCCAACATCCCTTTTAATTATATCCCTTTTTATTATCTTTTCTTCTTCAAGCTTATTTATGTGGTTTAAAACTGCCATCTTTGATATTGAAAGTTTTTCGGACAGTTCATCCAGTGTCATTGAGTTCTTTTTTAATAATAATATAATTTCTGTTTTCATAGGGTACATAATATGTATAATACCATTTTATTAATATATTTATTGTTTATACTTTATAAACTTTATAAATTATTATATTTATATATATCTTTATTATAATAAAATATGTATAAAAAATATGGAAATATAGATGATTATATAAAAAATGAGTTAAACGGTGATTCCGGCAGATTAATGCATGACATTGAGGAGGCAAGAAGCATGGATAAAAATTTGCATAGAAATAAAATATATATAAAAATAAAGGACTTATTAAAAAAGATTAATAATAAATTAAGCAATTTGTAATTATGGAATTGAAGGGTTTATATTTAGTAACTCCGGATTATTATAATGATAAAATATTTGATATAACTGAAGAGGCATTAAAAAACGGTGTTAATATACTTCAATACCGGGATAAAACAAATAATTACGATATAAAAATATATGCAGGGAGAAAATTTAAAAAATTAGCGGTTGATTACAATGTACCGTTAATTATTGATGATGACCCTGTTTTAATGGATATTGTTGATGCAGATGGGATACATATAGGCAAAGGCGATGTGCCATTCTATTATTTAAAAGAGAAATTTAACAATAAAATTATAGGTGTATCAACATACGGTGATGCCGGCAAGGCTTTAGAATATGAAAAATTGGGAGCGGATTATGTTGCCTTTGGATCATTTTTCAGTACGGATACAAAAAAAGATGCAACAATATGTGATATTAATATTTTAAATAGTATTAATAATTTAAAAATACCGGCATTTGTAATAGGTGGAATAAATTTAAGCAATGCAGATATTTTATTAAAATATAAAATATCAGGTATAGCAGTAGTATCATCTGTATATTCATCTGAAAATCCAGGAGAAACAGTTAAATCGTTTATAAAAAAACTAAGGGAATACAAAAAAATATAATAATGATAATATATATACATCCATGAAAATTGAACAGGCTTTAATCACACAGTTAATGGTTTTATTAGATATTAAAAATGGAAAGAACAGGCCATCAGAAATTTCAAAGGAATTAAATATAACATTGCAGGGAGTTATTTACCATATAAAAATTTTAAAGGAGAAAAAGTTAATAGATGATAATAATAAAATAACAAAGGAGGGTTTTGATTTTTTATATAATGGCCTAAGTTATATAGAAAATTTTGTCCATGCGAGTCTGATAAATATTGATTCTTCACTGGTATGGGAGGTTATATCTGATGATAATATAAAAGTAAATGACAGGGTATATTTATATATGAAAAACGGTTATTTGCATGCGACATTAAAGGAAAAAGGGGATGCATACGGAATTTCAGTAAAAAATACAGGCAAAAACGAATGCACGGGTGTGACCTCTGTTAAGGGGATAATAAATATAAAACCTTCAAAAATAATTTTATTAACAATTGACAATGTTGAAAAGATAGATAATTTAAATAAATTTAAAATAAAATTGGATGAAAAAATTAAAAGCATAAATTATAATTTTGTTGGAATTTCCGGAGAATTATCAAAAAATATATTGGATAATTTAAATATAAAAATAGATTTTGAATATTCTGCAATAAGTTGTGCTTTTGAGGCTTCAAAGAGAGGATTTATAACACTAATAGTTATGTCTGATAGGTTATTTCACTTTTCATTAAATGAGATAAAGGAAATGCAGACAAAAAATCCTGAAATTGAAATAGATTTTTTACATGCATAGTTTAATAATATAAAATAACTAATATATTAATATCAATATTCATAAATAGGATAAGGGCTACATATTTTTATAATATAATGATTATAAAAATAAAATTTGCAATTTTTATAAATATTTAAATATAACATTATTATAATGGTGAGTAGAGGTGTAAAAAATTATGGAGGACGATGAAAGTGGCAGTAGGGGTACACATCATAGCGGATTTATACGGAATAGATGCGGGGTTAATATCTAGCGCTGATGCTATTTCACCTATTATGGAAAATGCAATTAAGGAAGGCAATTTAACTGAGATATCTTCACAATATTACCAGTTCAGGCCTATGGGTGCAAGTGGCATAGCACTTTTAGCCGAATCACATTTATCTTTTCATACATGGCCTGAATATGGGCTTGTAACATTGGATATATATACATGTGGTGACCGGAGCAACGCGGACAAGGCATTTGATTACCTGTTAAATACATTGCGGCCAACATCAATAGATTATAGAAAATTTGAAAGAGGATCAAAAGTAGAGGAAAACGTAAAAATTGATAACCCACAGTTAATGCTGTGATATTTTGTTAAAAAAATATTTTCTATATTTTGCATTTTTTTTATTATTAATACTTGATTTATTAATATTATTTTATAATATTACTGAGAAATATAAAATTTTAGTTATACCCGGTGTCACTGTATCTATTATATCTATATTTATAGCGGGCGATATTTTTCTGGATGTTTCGTATAAATTTGGAAATAATATATCCATATCATCAAAATCTGTAGGGCTATTTATTGTTGGCTTTGCATCAATAATAGATGAATTGTCCATGTCAATCATAGCTGCATTTGAAAATCTTGGTTCGATAAGCTTTGGGGCGATACAGGGTTCAAATATAATAACGTTAATTGCATTTTTTATTATAATACCGATATTTTACAGAAAAGGCATTAAAAATTTTAGAATCGATTCATATTTAATATTGATCACATCTATTATAATATATATATTATCATTATTTATTATTAAAATACCATTTTATATAGGTTTCATAACATTATTCATTTTTATATTTTATATATTGATAATTAATAAACAGGAGGCAAATGAAAAAATTATAGAAAAATCTGATAATGATTATTCATATTATTATGGTTTATTTTCAGTAATTATAATAATAATTGCATCATATAACATGGTTAATTCTGCATATATAATTGCGGATGTATTTAAAATAAACTCATTTTTATCATCATTCTTTTTATTGGGCTTCTTTGGATCAATGCCTGAAATAGTAATGATGGTTATAGCTGCAAAAAGGAACAGGGAGGATGTTTCAATAGGGCTCATAACAGGAAGTACATTATATAAGGAAACTGTTGTTTTTTCTTTGGCAGCATTTATAGGAACTTTAACATTTTATAATAGCTTTTTCTCAATAATAACTATGATAATCTTTTCAGTTTTATTAGTAATTTATACTGTTTTATTTAGATAATTAAAATCCCCAGAACTGATTATCCTTTCTTTTTATTTTTATTAATTCATCCATTGTTTCTTTAATGTCCGGATCCAAATTCTGATCCTTTAATTCCTTTATAACATTTTCAGGGACATCCACATATAATTCATCATCCGGAAATATGTGCCTGTTTAATATAACTCCGGCTATGGCACATGATAATTCTGATCCCTTATCGCCGAATTGCCTGCTTATATCACCATCCCTTAAACTCTGAACTGTGCCCGCATATTTATTGCTATTATTTATTAACTTATCGCCAACTTTGACCCTGCCTGATAATATTTTTATCCCAACTATTACAGGTTTTGCAGCCCTGAATATATAATCCGGCATTATAATAAACTTTGATGGTACTGGTTTACTATTTTTCTTTGCTTCCTCTATTTCATTCTTTTTAAACTTTAACCAGCTATCAAGATCCTCTATTATGGAGTATATTACATTGCCTGTGATTGCCCTTGCACCATATGTATCTATGGCATCCTTTGCATCACTTGATATATTTATATTAAAACCTACTATTACCTGATCCATTGGATTATTTAACGTTGATACATTAATTATATCCCTTTTTGTTATATCTCCTATTTCTGCGGATCTTATATTAATTTTATTCTGCTCAAGTTCATATGCTATTGCCTCTAATGAACCGATAGCCTCTGCCTTAACGGTAACACCATTTTCCGATAGTTTTATATCTGGCTTTGATTCCTTAATAAGTTCATTATATGCATATCCTGTATCATTATCCACCTTTATTATTGAAGTGCCAGATATTACATCCAGTTTATCCGTAATTAATATCCTTATGCCCGCTGCTGCTTTAGCAGTATCCTCTTCTATAAGCCCTTTTTTTCCCGCTGCCAGTATTGCCTTTATTCTTGTTGTTTTTGGCCCTTCTATTGTATTTAATGCTATTGTATTGCCCCTGTTCAGTGTGCCCTGATATAATATTGTATCTAATGTAGTTCCAAGTGAATCTTCCTTCTTTACTTCTATTACAGTTCCACGTGTATTTCTTTCCTCGAACTGTATATTCTTATCAAGAAAACGCTGTGCCAGGCCCGTTAAAACCATTAAAATATCGGGTATCCCTATATTCAATTTGGCACTTACAGGAACTATTGCAAATGATTTTGTAAAATCTTTTATCCTATCATATCTATCAGACGATATGCCGTGTATATATAAATCATTGATTATCTTATAAATTCTATTATCTAATTCTTCCTTATATTCCTGCCTCTGATTTTTAAACACGTTAAAAAATGAGTCATTTTTCCCATTTATAAAATATGGTATCAAATCCATTTTATTTGCGGCAATTATAAATGGTGTTTTATATTTTTTTAAAACGTCTATTGATTCTATTGTTTGTGGTTTTAGCCCTTCGTTTATATCTATAACTAAAATAGCGATATCAGCCAGTGCTCCCCCCATTGCACGCATGTTTGAAAATGCAACATGGCCCGGGGTATCTATAAATAATAATCCGGGAATTTTTATTTCTATATTATTAAAATATTTATTAATATTTTTTTTCAGTGTTAATTTATCTATCTCTGTTGCACCTATTTTCTGTGTTATGCCGCCAACTTCCTTTTTGGCATACGTGGTGCCTCTAATATCATCTAGCAGTGTGGTTTTTCCATGGTCAACATGGCCAAGAACGCTTACAATAGGCTCCCTTAAATCAGTTTTTGTGGTTTCCATATCAATTATCTATTATTTCATTATCATTAAAAAATATTGGGTATTCATGCTTGAATGATTCTACAGAATCCGAGGCATGGACCATATTTTCTTCAATGTTTAATGAAAAATCGCCCCTTATTGTTCCGGGATTTGCTTTTGACCCATCTGTGGCCCCGCATATATTTCTGCATGATAATATTGCGTTGTCTCCCTCAAAAATCATTGCAACAATAGGACCGGAAATAAGATATGAAACCAAACCATTAAAAAAGGGTTTTAAGCTATGAACACTATAATGCTGTTTGGCTTGATCCTCTGTAACCTTCATAAATTTCATTGCTATTAATTTCAGGCCCTTGTTCTCAAATCTTGAGATCACATTCCCTATGAGTTTTCTTTTAACTCCATCGGGTTTTATCAGTATTAGAGTTCTCTCCATTTTATCATGCCTTTCTCATTTCTTTTATTCTATGATACTCATTTGTCCATTTCGTATTTCTTGCCGCACGCTTTAACTGTATCATATTGACCTTGCATTTTTTTGAGCAGAAATTTAAAATGGCACCATCTCTCCTTACGTATATAATACCTGATGCCGGTTCAATATCGTGCCCACAAAAGGTACATTTTCTATTTTCCATTTATATCACCTTATTGATAATCTTCTTGCTTCTCTTGCCGTTTCCCTTAGCATGAGTATATCGCCAACGGCGACAGGACCAAGCACATTCCTTGCAATTATTCTGCCCTGGTCTTTTCCGGCCAGCACCCTTACCTTTACAGTTGTTGCCTCGCCGGTCATGCCTGTCCTTCCCATTAACTCAACAACTTCTGCGGGAGTTGCTTCATCTGCCATTTATATCATTCCTCATCAGTTTCTTCGGGTTTTTCTTCCTTCTTTTCTGCTTTCTTGGCTTTTTTTGGTTTCTTTTCTTCGGGTTTTTCTTCCTTCTTTTCTGCTTTCTTTTCCTTTGGCTCTTCCTTTTCGGGCTTTTCTACTTTCTTTTCTTCCTTGTTTTCAAGTTTCTTGTTTTCCTTCTTTTCTTCCTTGCCTGATTTTGCTTCATTGATTCCAGATATTATAGATTTGTATGCATCATCGTTCTTTCCATAATCCGTAATTGAAAGTGATGCTGCAGATGCTATTCCTACTTTTACTCCGAGGTCTTTTTTATTCTTTACATATGCGTACGGAACTTTTCTTTCCTCGCATAATGTTGGCAAATAAAACACAACATCCGGCGGTGAAACATCTTCGGATATAATAACTAATTTGGCTTCTCCTCTTTCTATTGATTTTACTACTTCATTTGTTCCTTTCTTTATCTTTCCGGATCTGTAAGAATTTTCTACGAAGTCTAATACTTCTTTTTCTAACGATTCGGGAGCTTCAAATTTTACATAACTGTTTTCCATATTAATCCTCCTTCACTTTTTAACGTTATTATAAACGGTAATATAAATATTAGCTTATCATCTAAATTCATATTTAAAATAAACGATTTAATTAATTTATAATATATAATTACAGTAAATAATAAAATTTTTAAATAAAGTTAATATAAAAACGTAATATAGATGATAACTAATGTATTATACAGTCATAATAAAACCTGATATAAATATAAGGAATAAAATAACGTATATAAAAAATAAACTGGAAAAGAAATATGGATATACAGGAACTTTGAGCAATAAAGGTGTCCATATAACATTGTTATATTTAAAAAATTATAATAAATTATGCGTAGATAAGATAATTAAAGTATGCAATGAAACAAAGGAATTAACTATGAAAATAGATAGTATAAATTACTTTGAGAGAATAAAAAATGATAAAAAATATTATATAGTCTATATAAACGTTATACCTTCAGAGGAATTAAAAATTTTTCATGATAAATTAAGTCTTGAATTAAAGGAGAATGTATTTATAAATGATAAATTTATACCGCATTTTAGCCTTGTCAGAAAGAATGTTGATGATAATAGGTTAAATGATATAATCAATGATTTGAAGGATTTTAATATAGATAAGGATGTAATAATTAATCATATATTAATAGGAAAAAGGTCTGATATGGATAAACGGTGGAACTTTAAAAGAATATATTTCAATAAAATTTAAATTGTATTTATAATTACATATTATGAAAAATGTAATATTATTGATAATGGATGGACTCGGGGATAGGCCCAATGAAATTTTTGATAATAAAACCGCATTGCAGTATTCATACAAACCAAATATGGATTTTCTTGCAGAGCATGGTGTGACGGGCTTAATGTCTCCTGTTTCGTATGGTATTAGATCAGGGTCGGATACATCACATTTATCAATTTTAGGATATAATCCTGAAAATTATTATACGGGGCGTGGACCATTTGAGGCTTTAGGCCTTGGAATAGATTTAAAACCTGGAGATATTGCATTCAGGGCAAATTATGCCTCCGTAATAAATAACACTGTTGTTGATAGGCGTGCTGGCAGGATAAAGGATACAAATAATTTATCAAAAGAACTGGAAACTGAAATAGATGGTGTAAAATTTATTATAAAATCAGGAGTTGAACACAGGGCTGCACTGGTATTAAGGGGAGACAACTTATCTGATAAAATAAGTGATACAGATCCGCACAATATAGATTCTAAGCTATTAAATGCAATGCCTTTAGATAATGAGGCAAAATTTACAGCCAATGTAATAAATAAATTTTTAGAGAGATCCAGAAAAATTCTGAACGAACATAAAATGAATAAAGATTTAATTTTGAATGGAAAATTGCCGGCAAATGAAATCTTGCTCAGAGGGGCTGGAAAAGTCCCTGAACTTCCAGATTTTAACAAAAAATATAATTTAAGGGCTGCATGCATATCGGGAACTCCACTAATAAGAGGGATTGCAAAATTAGCAGGTTTTGATATAATAAATGTTAATGGTATGACAGGCAGGATAGATACAGATTATAATAATATTATAAATACCGCAGTTGAATCTTTAAATGAATATAATTTTATTTTAATAAACATAAAAGGCACTGATATCGGTGGACATGATAAAAAACCCGAGATAAAAAAATATGCAATTGAAGAAACAGATAAGGCATTAAAACAATTAAAAAGTATATTAAATGATACTTTAATAGTAATTACAGGAGACCACAGTACACCGTGCTCATACGGTGACCATACTGGAGATCCCGTTCCGGTATTATTCAGTACAAATGGCATAATAAATGATGACGTTAAAAGATTCGATGAATTAAGTGTTTCACATGGTTATTATAAAATAAAAAGCAGCGATATAATGCCGTTAATATTGTCATATTCGGATAGATCAGAAAAATATGGCGCATAATTATAAGTTATATTTTAATAATCTATTTTTTATTGTATTTATTCCGTATTTCAATTATTTTTTGCCGGCACCTATTTTATGACATAACTATATATTCAATGGCACATGCAACACCATTTAATGAACTTTTAACCTTATTTAATAAATCATTATCATAATTGCATGTTAAAAAATATAAAATTGGTATTATATTAATAATAACAGTTTTTATTTATTTATTTTAATTACTTCTTCAGTCTTTGGCACATCATATTCCATTAATTCTTTGCTTAGATATGATTCGTTAAAAACGGATTTTGCATCATTTAATAAAACATTTAAGTCATTGTACCTTGAACTGTAATGATATAAAAATAACCTTTTAACATTTGCTGCTTTTGCTATTTCTGCCGCCTGCCTGGATGATGTATGGCCATATTCATTTACCAGTGGCTCCATAGAAGAATCCATTGTGGTATCGTGGATTAAAACATCGGCATTTTTAGCAAATGTTTTCATTGATTCCATTGGCCTGGTATCTCCGGTATAAACAATTTTTCTTCCCTTTTTAATGCCTAATGCAAGGTCTTCTATTTTATATTCTACATTATTTATTTTTAATGACCCTTTATTTCTTAATTCTTCTAATTTATTTACAGGAAATTTTATTTTGTCAACAATATTTCTATCAATTTTCATTAAATCCTTTTCTTCTAAAGAATACGATAATGTTGGTACCGGGTGATCATTTTTTAATGTTTTTATATAAAACTTATCAAAGTCATATGTTTTATCTGGCTCTAGTTCATATGCATTTATATTATAATTTATATTTCCGTAACCTAGATTATATGCTTTTTTTATAAAATTTGTTGCACCTTCTGGCCCAAAAATATTTAAATCATTTTTCCTGCCTGAAAATGATAACGTATTTAATAACCCGGGCAACCCAAAAAAATGGTCACCGTGGAAATGGGTTATAAAAATATTGTTTACGTCCATAAATGAAATACTGCTTTTCATTAATTGTTTCTGTGTACCTTCGCCACAGTCAAATAGATTCATAATATTATCTATATGTATTGCAACACATGGCAATCCCTTTCCTGGTTTTGGTACTGAGCCACCTGTACCAAGGAAAACAATTTTTACATTTGATGCCATAAAACTATATTAAAGATTAATATATTATATTTGATTTTCTGGCCCATTATTATTTCCTTTATATACTTAACAAACTTATATATTTTTCATTTTACCACCATTTTATATTTATATGCCATTGCAGGTGTAACTATGTTATCACCACCTGATAATGGAGCATACATTCTCTCATGATTATAATAGTATATAATAATATTAAAATTATTATTAAAAATTATTAATCCCATAATTGCATTTATAATATCTGTGATTCTTTAATGCCTAATGCAAATATTACATCCCTTGTCTACAGTATCACTCCTTAAGTAAAAGAATAAACCATCCAACATTACAGCAATATACCTTTTGTCTAACTTTCTATTTAAAAATTTATTTACCTCTTTCAGTGTTATATCTGTTTTTTTGGATATTGATGGTGGAGAATATTTATTATTGAATATATCTTTTAATATACCTGTTATCTTCCTTGTAGATACACCATTGGAGTATAATGATACTATTAAATCCTCAAGGACCACCGGTTTTATTTGATTCTATTATAGCACTGTGGAAGCTGTTATTCATATTCCCGGGTACTTTTAATTCTTTCAATTCACCGTACTTTGTCCTTAAATTCCTCTTGTAATGGTCGTTCTTTATTCCTGGATTCTCCTCTAAATACTGGTCCTGTTCTATCTTCATTATATTTTCAAGCTTCTCTTTTATTGCCTATTCTATTATATTCTCTATATCCTATATGTTTATATTGTTATATTCTATATTTTATTACCTCTAGTTCTCAAAGATGTATTTATCCCTGTTATTTAATGATCATTTCATTATTAACAGGGGGTTTATATTTATACATAATATAGTACACGATCTGATAACAAGCCTGACATAATAAGAATCACTTATAATAATGCCATTATCACCAGTAAACGATACATCAATTAATTTATTATGCACCCTAAATTGCCATTAAGTATAAATGTGGTGATCATATAAAATGCGGCAAATAATTAAAATATATTTTATATTATATTTATTATTATATTGTTATATTATATTAACTTGGATTTATATATTTTCAATATCTGTAGGTTTAAAATATGAAAGCAGCTACTATAATTCTAATTGTATTATTTTATATGAATTTTTGATAATAATATATTTTTAATCGGCTTAAAAAAGCTTATAATGTATTAAGTATTAATATTATATATGATAAGTTCTAACAGGTACAACAAGATAAGTGTATATATTAGAAAAGACGAAAAAGCAGTAATAGAAGAGAAGGCCCTTAAGGAAGGTGTTTCTGTATCCAGATATCTTGTACTGGCTGCATTGCACAATGACCTGAATTTTGAAAAATCTAAATCAATAAAGCAATAATTTTAAATTTTAAATAGTTTTAAATTTTTTTTATATATTTTTATTAAATATTGCAATTTTTATCAATAAATTAATAAATTTTAATTATATATTTCATGTAAATATATATGGTATAATAACTCATAAAATTTATATACCCATTATGCCTAAATGGTTAGGAGAAAAAAATGGAAAACATCAAAAATACAAGTATAGAAAGTAAGAGTCAGTTAAAAAGAGATGTCGGGTTTGCAGACATATTTTTTATGTCATTTGGTGGCCAGGCACCATTCCTTTCAATGTTAACCTATGCAACAGCAGCACTGCTTCTTGCATTGTTCTTCTCGCCTATAGTGCTTATTATAGGAACCTTGGTTGTTTTAATAAACGGTGTCGGTGTGTATTATTTATCCAAAAAACATGATGAGGAAGGCGGGTACTTTAATTATGCATTCAAATCATTATCGCACAGATTCGGTTTTGAAACAGGATGGTTATATCTTTTCTATTCATTATTGTATGCAGGCGGTTATATAACAGGTTCAATATTTGTTTTAACATACGTTGTTTCGCCTTATATTACAATTCCACCACTGGTGGCATTTTTAATAGTTTTTATTCCCACAGCAGCATTCCTTTTGCTTGGAATAAGACCATCATCAAAATATGCGGTTTTCTCTGCAAGCATTGAATTGTTAGTGTTAATAGCAGTTATATTTGCAGGCCTGTACGGCGCGCATTTCCTTGTATACAATCCATTTATAAAAATTCCATCACCTGCAATAATATTCCTTGGAATATTATTCGCAATAGGCATACCAACAGGTTACGGCGCAATAACACCGGTTTCTGGTGAGGTAAAAAATGCAAAAAAGAATGTAGGTAAGGCCGCAATTCTTGTAATAATAATTGGTGGATTTTTAGAGTCAATGGTCCTTTACTCACTGGTTGATTATGGTATAATGACACATTCATTCTCCGCACTAATATCGTCAGATGTTCCGGTTATAACTATAATGTATAGAATTACAGGGCCTGTTGCATTGCCATTGCTATTATTTGCGGCAATTAACGACGGGATCCTCGGGTCATTAGCATTTCTAACGGCATCTTCAAGAAATTTATACGCAATGTCAGATATGGGCCTTATAAGCAAAAAAATAAGCAAATTAAATATAAAAACCGGTACACCGGTTATTGCAGTATTAATAACATTAATAGCAGCATTAATAATACTTGTACCATCATTGATATTTGTAAATGCGTTTATTATCTTCCTGGCTCTTGGATCAATTGCAGGCCTTGGAAATTTAATGGTACATTTAACAGCAAACTTTTCATTATTTAAGGTTAACCTTATAAAAGCACAGAGAAAAATAGGTGAATTTAGCATTGCACTTCTTGGCATAATAGTATCCGGATTTGTTTTTATGTATTCACTTTTAACATCTGATACATACATGATAGAATTAGTTCTGGGATTTATAATATTAGGATTTATAATACTGGAAATGCTTGACGCACATAAATATGTTAAAACAAAGACAGAAATGTAATAATAAATTTTTGTTAAATTTTATATATATCATTTTCCATATCTATAAATTAACTATGTAGAATATAAAGTGAATTCCTGCATTTTAACTTCTAAAATTAAAATAAGATAACAATTATATCCTTAGTTATATCCATTCATTTCAAAAACAGTATAATTCTTATGTTGTGGTATCTATACAGTTTCATGTCAATACAGGCATTTTCCAGGAATTGCACAGAATTACTGTCTGTTCTAACAGACGTTTTGAAAATATTCAAATGCTTCCGAGAAAAAGTACTGTTCTGTACACAATTTCCACGCTTCCGTTTGTTTCAAAGCGATTGAATATGCCTGTGAAATCATCAATAATCTTCCGGTAAGCCAGGTAATTCTGGGTGATAGCATATGAAGCAGACCTATAACACCCTATAACTGCATCCAGTGTAAGTTTCTGGCATGAGGGAACTGGAATCTCTCAAAATTTTCCCTGAATAAAGATCCAAGGTCCTCCTAGTCAAGCACGGTGCTCCCTGTGGAATGGTATTTACTGCTATATCTGTGGACAACAGATTCATACTCCCAGGTGAATGTTCCGGGCTCCATAACCCTGTCATTCCAGACCAATGCAACTCACTTTATGCCCCTGAGGATTCGTGAAAACTCCTGCATTGCAGGTTTAGCATCCATCCAGTGGAACAACTGGCTGCAAACAACAAGGTCCACAGAAGCATCATGAAGCCCTGTGGATTCACCGGTTCCATCAATAAAATCCACATCACCTGTTACTGAAACATTTCGAATTGACATTTCCCTCATTTCTCTGTTGGGTTCAATGCACTTCACGTGGTTACCATTCTCAAGAAAAAGGCTGGAGAGAATTCCTGTTCCTGACCCCACATCTGTAACCATCCAGTCACCGTTGAAGCCGGTCACTTTGGATAAGGTCTCAATTATGTTATGAAGATATGTAGGCCTGTATCTGGAATAAAATAAAGAGGGCCCGTTGAAAATCTTCTCAGCATCCTTCATGCTTCATTTATGATATCGCCTTATTAAAGGCGTTCCCTATACATCCCCATGAGAATTCTTTTTATAACCAATCCTTCCCCATTTCACATTTCTCATGCCTTGGACTCATAGAATGTGATGGGCAGTAAATCCAGTTCCAAAGATGATAATTCTTTTCTGGTTCCTTCTTATACCTATCCTTGAGTGCGGGCTCAATAACTGAGGGTATTAATTATGCTGGTGGTGCAGGAAAAATTTGAGAATGGCACATGATCTGTACCATTTATTTACGCATCACTAGCAGTGCATAAAGCATTATGATTAATTTGATAAATATGTGAATAGCCATACAATTATTTAAAAAATACATCCTTTATGCACATTAAATGTGTCATTTCATTATTAGCAGGTATATAAGTTGTATTTGTTTCTATTAACATCTCTGGTTTATCCGCTCTTAATAATTTCAATTCCATTTTATTTTTATGATTATCAATGGATATTAAATTATTATCCCTCATTATCCATGTAATAATATGTTATTCCATTAATTTTAGAATAATAACATGCATTATTTATTTTTATTACATTATTATACATCTCATACACTTAATTCACTTTTTCTCCTCATATAATTTTTTTTAATATTTCATTTGCTATAGTCATTTCACCCATTATTGACTTAACTTCATTCTGGGTTTATATTCTTTGATTATATTTTTACCGGGTATATATAGAAAATATTTACGGAATAGTACAGATAAAAAGTTATTATATAATATTTATATATATACGTATGATAAATCAGGAAGTAAATATAAAAGGTAAAAAATTTATATATATAAATGAAAAGCTTGGAAAAAAGGCACCGTTGGTTATTTTAAAGGGGGATAATGGATATATAATGTGTGGTTATTTAAACATAGATGCTGCTAATTCTTTAGGCGATGTTGCTGTCAGGGTTAGCGGTGTCAATGATATAGATGATGTATTAAATTCAAAGGTAAATGTCTGTACAGACAATGCAAAAAATCTTGGAATAAAACCGGGAGATAATATAATGGATATTATAGACAGATTATAATTAAAAATATGGTAATCTAGTAATATAGTAAACCAATAATCTTATATACCTATAATCTATATAGATATTATGGCAAACGAAAATAATGAAAATGAGAATAACAATGAGAATGATAACGAAAATAATGAAAAGATAGTTAGAAAGACGATATCCATAAAAGGTGTAAGTGCCGATTTATATAACAGGATACAGAAAATTTCAAATGAAACAGGCAAAACAATAGGTCAGGTAACAGATGAAGCTTACAAATCATTTGTAGGATCTGTAAATAATGCTAGAAATATATCACAGGGTTTTTTAAATGGAATAAAAGAGGGTTCATCAAGATTTATAGAAAACATAAAAGAACTTGAAATAACAGGTGCTGATTTAAAGGAAATTAATAGAAAAATCATTTTCAAAAACATTGATGTGCTTACATTAAAAGATATAGATAATGATACATTTGATAAATATGTGAATTCAATTGTGATGGTAAAGAATATAATAATACCGAAAACATTAAGCAAGGCAAAAGTCATTTTAAAAAGCAATTTTGTTGATAGAATAACAATAGAATAATTACTTTATTTTATCCTTATAAAAAAAAGAGCTTCCTATATCCGATATTATTATTGTATTGTATTTTATACTTAGAATATTTTTATATATTTCATTGTGCAAGGGTATCCAGTATTTTTCCTCATAATCAGGATTTAATGATAATAAAAACTTATGCTTGGCCTTAAAAACACTATCTGTAACATCTGAATTAACTGTTTCCGGGTCTTTCCAGTAACCTTTTAGATATGAATCTATTACTGTATCTATAATATCTAATATATTTTTTTTGGTAATGTTTTCCGCATTTAAGGGTTTTATTTCATATTTAGCTTTTATTTCATTATAATAATTACAATCTATGCCATTAAAATTAATATTGAAGTCTTTTTCCAGTGTTATAATTTCTTTATAATTGCCCATGTTTTTTTTATATTCATTTTCTGATACATATGTTATAAAAATATTATTTATACCAAAACTTTTTACATATTCTGCAAAAATTTTATAGTCATATCCTATTATATCCTCATGCATTTTTCCTATTGTAGATATTATATTCATATTACATGTATAACTAATAATTTAAAATATTTATCTAAATAATTTTTTTATTTAATAATATTAAATTTGTATGTAATTATTGGTGGTTTATCTATAAAATGTAAGAAAATTAATATCAGATAAACCTGAAAATTTAAAATTTAAAATTTTTTTTATTTTTGAGTTGTCCATATTATAATTAAGATTATTTTCATAAAAAGTTTTTATAAAATTTGAATTTTCGTTTTTTATAAATCCATATATTTTATCTCCAAAGTTATATAATGTCATGTATTCATCGGAACATATATTAAATATTTCGTTATTGAAAGTATTCATTATTTTTTCCGTTAAAAATGATAGGTCTTCATTTAACAGTGGATTTATTATTACATTATTATTCAATTTTAATGGTATTCCAGACCTTATAGCTGTTAATATATCTGTATAAATGTTATATGTGCATTTTCCATATGTTAATCCTCTACGAATTATTAGGTAATTATTATTTTTTATTAATGTTTTTTCAGCATCATACTTTGTTTTTCCATAAACTGTTTCCGGTTCAATTTTATATAATTCATCCTTTTTGCCTTCACCTGATTTATAAACGAACTGACTTGACATAAATATTTTTTTCCCATTTTTAAATTTATCATTTATTACTTCCTGAACCTTTGAGTTTAATGGCAACAATTCAGAATTCTTGTTATAAAAACCTATTTCAAAATTATTTATAATAAAATCATATTCATCATTCAATGACAATATTTCATCAATAAAATTAACAAAATTTAATCTCGGATATAATATTTTTACATTATATTTATTCATATAATCCTTTGCAAATCTAAAGCCGAAACTTTCATCACCGTCAAGAATTAATATTTTTTCCACGTAAGTAAATGCATTACACAGATATAAGTATAAATATAATTTATAAATTAATAATTTATTTATAAATAGTTATTGTGTAAGGGTTTAAATAAAATATAGTAATTAACTTATCTGTAAGTGATCAAATGAAAAATAATAGTATTAATTACATTTACATGGTAATAACCATACTTGTAATGACCTTCTCTATGAGGGCTACGAATAATATGATAATTACAACAGTGCCATTACTGGCGAAAATTAACCTGCATTTTTCTGAATTCTTTGTAGGTATAATTTCTACAGTAATATATCTATTTACATTTATAGTTACTTTCTATATAAATCCACGGTTAAACCATAAATTAAGAAGAAAATTGTTTATAGGTGCTAATATTGCACTAATTTTTGTGCTTTTATCATATTTCCTTGCCGATGCCATAATAATATGGATATCTTCAGCTGTTGCTGGACTTGCATACGGTGTAATGCTGCCCAACCTTATAACATCATCATCATTGCTGAAAGATCAGAAACAGAGAGAACGCTTAATATCTATATACTCTGTGGGATTGAGCCTTAGTCTTATATTAGGCCCATCTATAGAGGATTACCTGCTTACAATTGTTGGCTATAGATACGTATTTTTATTCTTTATACCTATAGTTTTTGCCGGTTTTATTGCATCATTATTTATAAAATTCCCTGAAACAAAAAATGAAACAAGGAAAAGTGTATTAAAAAACGATGGATTAAAGGCATCAATATTGACAATAACAACATATAACATTCCATTCGCTGCTTTAAGTATATTTTTAACACTCTTTGCAATAAGCAGATTCCATGTATCCGGGTCTGTTGCGTATTCACCATATATATATTTCTTTTCAGTTTCATTCGTAACAAGGCTAATAATGACGGCGAGGCCATTTAAAAGTATAAAATTACCATTAATTTTTTCAATTAGCATTACAGGGCTTGTATTATTGCTATTTCCATTCATACCTACCTTTACTGTATTTATATTATTGATGATGCTTTTAGGTATACCACATGGATCAATATTCCCAATATCAACGATAATGATATCCAGGGGTACAACACTTGAACAGAGAAGTGCGGCAAATTCATATTTTATGGCATATAATAATATATTATTCATGATTGTACCTTTAATGTTCGGTTATATAGTAGGATTTATTGGCTATGAGGATTCATTCTTTGTACTGGTAATACCTGTAATTATATCAGCTATATATCTGTTCAAAATCTATGGTGGAAATAGAATATTTTTCCCATCAAATAAAAACATAAGTGCAAATAAAAGCACGTAAATTATTTTTAAAAATTAATAACATAACATTGTATTTAATTTATAGCGATTACAATATCTTTTTATTTTAAATGGTTTATACCAATTTAAGGAATATTATTTGATTTTATATTGTAAACCCAGTGTCTCAGTTTCTGTGAATAATTATTATTAAATATTCAATAAATAATATAATAGAAATATTTAATAATAAAAATTTATATGATGCTTTATGGGATTTATACTGACTTTAATTTCAGTGATAATAATGGTAATACTTATATCGATACCGATGTATGTTGCATCAAAAATTGTTGTCCATAACAATAATTCAACATTTGGCAATGCAGTATTATCTACAGTTTTAACTATATTTATTTTAGCTTTTGTTTCATTATTTATATTGTTTATATTTGCACCGCTTGCAAATTTCGGCAATCTGTTGGCGTTTTTAATAACATTTCTTATATTGCTGTACACATATAGTGGGATATACCATATAGGAACATTAAGAAGCTTTGCCCTGGCAGTAATGGAATTAATAATATGGTATATATTTTTTATAATTACCGGAGATTTATTTATTTTTAAGGCAGTAATATGAAATTTAATTTTTATATGTTATGAAAAACAATTACAGTAAAAAACATATATAATAAATAATTTTATTTATAATTTAAAGCAGCAATACATCGTTAACAACCTGTGCTGCGGTTTCAAGTGGGCCATCATGCTTTTCAAATACGGTAACATCATCGTTATTGTCTGTCTTTTCCAGATATCCCATAGATAAAGCATCCATGCATGATAACGGTTCACTTTTATTGATTTCAAATAACTTTGATTCCACAGTTAATTTTGAATTATTATTTATGTATGATAATATTCTGTACATCCTGCCATATTCCCTCATATATTCAATATTGTCAATTTTGTCTATGCCCTCATAATATATATCCTTCAATGTAAAATCCTTATTTAACAATGAATTGGCAATAATTACAGTTTTTCTCGCACCATCAAGGCCATTGATATCATCAGTATAATCCGTTTCTGCTATTCCCATATTCTGTGCGGTTTTTACCGCCTCTTTAAAATCAATATTGCTTAATAACTGGTTTAAAACAAAATTTATTGTTGAACTTACCTGTCCCTTGAATTCGAGCAGTTTTGATGACCTTAATGAGTAATTATTTAAATTAAATAAAGGCACACCGCCACCAACACAGGATTCATATAATATTTTTTTCCTGTTTTTTGATGCAGATTCCATTATTTCTTTCCAGTGCAATGCTAATGGGGCCTTATTTGAGGTTACGACATTCTTATTGTTCTCAAATGCCCTCAAATAAATATTTTTTCCATATAGGCCATCCTTTGTTGCCGGTGACATATCAATTATTGCATCTGAATCAAGTGAAAATATTTCATCGAACTTTATTTTTGTTTCCAGTTCATTTAATTCATTTCTTTCCTTGTACATTAAAACTTTATTTAAGTCAAGTCCATTCTTATTATATACTGTATGCTTTGAATCGGATACACTTATAACATTTAAATTAATATTATACCTGTTCCTAAAATATTCATGGTTATCATTTATTATTCCAAGAAATGCTTTCCCAATATGACCAAGACCTATAACAGAAATTTTCATAGCTGTTAATGTATAATCATTTTATAAAATTTTGTTTTTGATTTAAATATTAAAAATATAATAAATGTTCTTATATAAAATATTCATAAAACTGAGGCTGCAACAACCCTGTCATCATCATCAAGATTTATAAGCTTTACACCCGATGAAACTCTTGACAGTATTCTAATTTCATCTGCATTTAGCCTTATTGTTTTATTGTTCTTTGTTATAATTAGTATTTCGTCTCCGTCCTTAACGGGCAATGCTGTAACCAATGACCCCGTGCGATCACTTTCTTTGAAAATTAGATTGCCCGAGGAACCCCTGTGGTGTATTGAAAATTCTGATATATATGTCCTTTTGCCTATTCCATTTTCAGAAATGCTCATTATTGTATCATTATCATCTACCAAAAATGATGCTATAACCTCTGCATTGTTCAATCTCATCGATTTAACCCCCCTGGAGGACCTGCCAGTCAAAGAAACTTCATCGGTTAAAAATACTGCAGCCTTTTTATTTGATGCTGCAATGAATATTTTTGATGACTTGTTTGATGACATTACTGAAATAACTTCATCATATTCATCCAGTTTTATTATTTTTAATCCTGACTCCCTCATTGATAATAATTCATTGGCAGGTGTTTTTTTAATAAAGCCGTTCTTTGTGGTTATTATTAAATAATTTTTATCAGTATTATCAAGTGCCTTCATTATCTGTTTTATTTTTTCATTTTCATTTAATTTTAAAAATGTACTTGCTATGCTTCCTAAGGAGGTCCTTGATTTCTTTTCTATTGTATATGCCTTTGCCTTTAGTACCCTCCCTGTATTTGTAAAGAAATATATCACATCATGTGACATGCATGATAATATGCTTTTTACATTATCCTCCTTCCGTGTATTTGTTATTATGCCTTTGCCGCCACGTTTCTGAACATTGTACTCCTCTGATGAAACCCGTTTTATTAAACCATTTTCACTTAATATTAATATTGATTCTTCATTCGGTATTAAGTCCTCATCATTCCTTTCACCTATGGACTTATTTAAAACTTTAGTTCTTCTTTCATCACCATATAATTTTTTGATTTCTATTATTTCATTTTTTAATACCTCTTTTCTTGCATTGTCATTATTTATTATTTCATTTAATTTTTCTATATTCTCTTTAATGGTTATTAATTCATCCTCTATTTTTTTAATTTCTAAACCGGTTAATCTCTGTAATCTCATATCTAATATGGCATTTGCCTGCTTTTCTGATAAACTTAATTTATTTATTAAGGAATTTCTTGCAATATCTGTTGTTTCCGATGACCTTATTATTTTTATTACAACATCTATATTTTTTAATGCTGTGCTTAAGCCTAATAATATATGTTCACGGTCTAAAAGTTTATTTACCTCATATATAGACCTTTTTTTGATTATGTCCATTCTGAAATTTAAAAATCCATTTACCATTTCAGATAGGTTCATAACCTTGGGCTCGTTATTTAAAAGCACCAAATTATTGACACTAATTGATGTTTCCAGTGCAGTATGCTCATATAACTGATTTACTGTTAATTCTATGCTGTCCTCATTCTTTACCTTAATTACTATTCGAATTCCGTTTCTATCACTTTCATCACGTATATCGGATATATTGTTTATTATGCCATTTTTTACCTGTTCCGCAACATTCTGAATGTATAATGCCTTATTAACACCATATGGCAGTGTTTTTATTATTATTCTCTTTTTATCCTCAATAATTTCTCCCTGGCACAATACCTTGCCATGGCCTGTTCTGTAAATATCCATTAAATCCGAAGTTTTGTAAATAATTCCACCACCTGGAAAATCTGGGCCTTTTATAAATTTTAATAGGCTATTTATATCGCAATCCGGGTTTTCAAGTGCGAATAGCATTGCATCCGATACCTCAGATAAGTTATGTGGCACCATGTTTGTTGCCATGCCCACTGCTATGCCAGAGGTACCATTAATTAATAGCTGTGGTATTTTTGATGGCAGGTAAACAGGTTCATTTAATGAACCATCAAAATTAGGTATAAAATCCACAGTATTTTTTTCTATATCCTTAATCATATCCTCGGATATTCTATCCAGCCTTGCCTCTGTATACCTCATTGCTGCAGGTGAATCACCATCAATAGATCCGAAATTTCCCTGTCCATCAATTAATGTATATCTCAGTGAAAAATCCTGGGCCATCCTTGCCAGTGCATCATATATTGATGAATCACCGTGTGGGTGGTATTTACCCATGGTTTCTCCAATAATACGCGCCGATTTTTTATATGGCTTATCATGTGTAACGCCAAGCTCATACATTGAATATATAATCCTTCTCTGAACAGGCTTTAAGCCATCACGGAAATCAGGTATTGCCCTGCTTACAATTACACTCATTGCATAGTCTAAATATGAAGTTTTAATTTCTTCCTCTATAGGTCTCATTAACATTTTTATTCACCTTATATATCTAAATTCTGAACGAATTTTGCATTGTCCTCAATAAATTTCCTTCTGGGTTCTACTTTGTCCCCCATCAATAGGTTAAATAACTGATCCGCATATAATGCATCCTCTATGCTTACCTGGACTAATTTCCTTGATTCTGGATTCATTGTGGTTTCCCATAGCTGTTCCGGGTTCATTTCGCCCAAACCTTTAAATCTCTGTATTATTACATTATTCCCTAATTTTTTTACCAGATCATCCTTTTCATCCTCAAG
This sequence comes from Thermoplasmata archaeon, assembly GCA_021797555.1. Lineage (GTDB taxonomy): Archaea > Thermoplasmatota > Thermoplasmata > Thermoplasmatales > Thermoplasmataceae > Ferroplasma. Next base: position 39,964 of record JAJZZM010000013.1, on the reverse strand, counting down.
AAATACGTAATGTATATCCGTTCCTTTCTGAATTCTGTATAATGGAGGCTGTGCAAAATACACATGGCCGCCATCTATTAATTCATTCATATACCTATAAAAGAATGTTAATAATAATGTTCTTATGTGGGCTCCATCTACATCTGCATCTGTCATTATTATTATTTTGTTATACCTCAAATTTTTAATATCAAATTTATCCTTAACACTTGTTCCTATTGCAGTTATTAAATTTTTAATTTCTTCATTTTCTAATACTTTATTGTCATTTGATTTTTCAACGTTTAATATTTTGCCCCTTAATGGCAGTATTGCCTGGAATTCCCTATTCCTTGCCTGTTTTGCTGAACCGCCTGCAGAGTCGCCCTCGACTATGTATACCTCTGTTCTCTCATTATCATTTGATGAACAGTCTGCAAGCTTTCCGGGTAATGTACCGCTTTCAAGTGCAGTTTTTCTCCTTACCAGATCCTTGGCTTTTCTTGAAGCCTCTCTGGCTGCAGCTGCTGCCAGAACCCTTTTTATAATTGCTTCTGCTACTGGCGGATATGATTCAAAATAATCCTTTAAAAACTTTTCAGTGATTGATGAAACTACGCTTTTGGCTCCGGAATTGCCCAACTTTTCCTTTGTCTGACCCTCAAACTGTGGATTGAACATTTTTACATGCAATACAGATGTCAATCCTTCCCTTGTATCATCACCGGTTATTGCGGTAACACCCTTGATAAGATTTTTATTTTTTGCATAATCTATTATAGCCCTTGATATTCCTGAATGGAAACCGGTTAAATGTGTACCGCCCTCCGGTGTTTTAATATTATTTACAAAACTTTCATCTGTTTCACTTATATCATTATTATACTGCATTGCAAATTCAACCACGTAATCCTTGTATTCTTCTTTACAGTATACAGGGTCCTTATTTATGATTTCTTTTCCCTCATTTAAGAATTTTACATATTCTATTAAACCACCCTCAAAGTGGAATTTTTCGTAGTTTTTTGACCTTTCATCTGTAAATTCTATGGTTGTGTTAGGATTTAAAAATGCAAGGTCCATAAATCTCTGTGTTAAAACCTGGTATGAAAAATCAATAGTATCAAATATTTGCTTATCCGGATAAAATTTTATAATTGTTCCGGTATTTTTATATTTTATTTTTATATTGTTTATATTTTCATCGTTCTTTACTTCGTCATAGTTTAATTCTTTTAATCCGGATACTGGGATTCCCCTCTCAAACTTCTCGTAATATATCTTACCGTTCTTTTTTACAAGAGCTATTAAGTATTCAGAAAGTGCATTTACAACATGCACACCAACACCGTGCAGGCCACCGGTTACCTTATACACTGTTTTGTCGAATTTTGCGCCGCTATGCAACTCCGTCATTACTATTTCCAGTCCTGGGCGGTTATATTTAGGATGTATATCCACAGGTATGCCCCTGCCATCATCCTCTACAGATATTGAACCGTCCTTATAGATAATTACATTTATATTTGAGCCATAGCCTGCCATTGATTCATCGATACAGTTATCCACAACTTCATAAACCATGTGGTGTAAACCATCAGGGCCTGTAGAACCTATATACATTCCTGGAACCTTTCTTACAGCCTTTAAGCCTTCCAGAATTTGAATCTGTGATGAATCATAATTATCCATTTCCTTATCCATAAATATCTTATAATAATGGTATTAAGGATTATAACCTTTATGCATGACAATGGCATATTAATTTTATTTTATAAATAATAATAAACAGGCTTTAAATTATTGATTTTTTATTAAGAATTTTTTTATTATATATTTATCTAATAATATAATTTTTTGATATCAATATGGTATCTCATATTTTGACAAATAACTATTTTCATTATCACCGTGATTAGCCCACATTTCAATAGTATGTATTATCATTAGAGCTAATGCATTTAAGCCAATAGCAGCATCATAATTTCTATTCTTTATATGCCATATATATTCTGAACCGGCTATTCCATCGGGAAGCAAAAAAAGTATCATTTATTTCCAACCTTAATTTATGCATTGCCAAATATTATTTCCCAATACAATTACTATTTTCACTTTGCCGGCACATCATAAATTATTCTCCTTACTTTATTGCGCCAATTACAGCTATTAAATGTGTGTTTTCATATATTCAATCATATATTTTTAAAGAACACATGCGGAGTCTGCAAGTATATATTTAAAATTCCCTGATGAACCTATCAATACATGTGATGCCATGGGATCATGTATATTACCTTTGGTAATTATCCGGTTATTTTTATTACATTTATTGAATTTCGGCATATGCACAATGTTTTATAAAATGCTAGACACGGTATAATATCAACATTTAATTATAGGCAAATAATATATTATAATGCAGATCATAAATTCTAATGGCTGGAAAATATACATAAATTTATTTGAAAACATGAATAGTGATAGTTGCATAAAAACATTAGAGGATATGGATTATAAAAATAACAATTATAAAATTAAAAAAAATAATTTTAAGCATAGTTTTGATAAAAAATATTTGCCTTTGTTGTATGATGATTTAAATAATGTTTATTATTTGGCTTTAGGATTTGTTTATGATGATTATAAGCATTTAAGTTTTAATAGAATAGAAAAAAGAAATAATAGTTATTATATTTATATTGCGGATAAAAAATATTTTAATAATAAAAAAGGCAATATAAAAATAAGAATATTCAATACATTTTCATTAAAGCATATATTCGCAGCATCCTTTTCCTTTAGGGACAAAAATAGTTTTATTTTAAATTATGATAATAATAATAGCTTTATTGATGGCATTATACCATACGATGCGAAATTTATAATAGATGCAGAAATATTAAGGGAGTATAAGAAATTCAATGAAAATATCTCATTTGGAAAAGAAATTATAAATGATGATATGTTATATAATAAATTGAAAATAAAAAATATATATTTTAATAAAAAGGAATGCTATGGAATTATCCAGGGAGGTTATGACCATGAATTTCTTTATGAGATGGGAAAAAAAATAAATTATAATGTTATGAAAATATAATTATTTTCTTAAAAATAGGTTAATTTCCTTGCCGTTATCATTGAAATTAAATAGCTGAAGTTTTGCACCTTTTGCAAGGTCCTCAAATTTTTCCCTTTTAAATGGAAATTTTTCTTTATATGCAATAATTTTTATTTCCTCTCCATCATCCAAATCAAAATATAAACCTTTGAAATATGCCTTTAAATAATTTTCAGGGTCTCCACCGCATATTACTTCCCTCTGGTCCTCAGTTCTCATATTAACATTATTGCTTCTATGGATTTACAGTTTATTATTAATTCCATTAAAAATCATTAAATTTTTGTAAAATATTTATTATATTTTCATAGGATTTATTTATGCAGGAAGTATGCCTCGTTTTTATTTAAATTTACATAACCGTACCTTTCCAACTGCACAACATCGTTTTTATTATATGCCAGTGGCTCCAGCTTTCCCGTATCAATTGACCCATCCGGATAATATATTTTTATATCATTAGAATTTTCAGGGACCCACTGTATTATTTTTATTTTTTTATCAGTGTCTTCAGATAAATAATTTAATGAGCTGTTATTTTTTGTTACAACGCATAAATCCTTTAGCCTTATAATTTCATTGTCCTGTAGTTTTTCAAATTCCTTACCGGGAAAATATATACATGCATTTTTGTTTAAATTATACTCCCTGTAACCTAATTCTGGCCTCTGTGGATGCAACAATGCATGGCTTTTTAATTCCTTATTGTTTTTAATGTTAAATTTTTCAGGTTCAGGGACAAAAAAGTATCTCATTGTATTGTAATCTATTAATTCACGGTTTATTGAATTGAATATTTCCCATGAAAATGTTGCATTGCTTTTATTCATTCCTGAATATATCCAGTATTTTCTAAATGTTTCGGGTTTATAACCACGCTTTTTAAGTGCCCTTATTGTGCCCAGCCTTACATCGTCCCATCCAGAATATTCACCGGATTTTATTCCATTATTCATTACTGTTGTTTTTAATACCGTTCCTGGGATGTTGATAAAGCCATAATGGAAATATTCCGGTATTTTCCAGTTATTATATTTAAATACGTATTTCTGCTTTTCTGTATTTACTAAATGGTCTATTCCCCTTATAACATGTGTTAATCCTAAATAATGGTCATCAACGGATACTGAAAAATTCATTGTCGGGTATAATATATATTTATCTCCGGTCAATGGGTGTTTTTTATAATTTAATCTAAAAGCAATCCAGTCCCTTACCGATGGATTTGGATGGTTTAAATCAGTTTTCATCACAGCGGCAGCCTTGCCCTCTTCATATTTGCCCTCTAATAATTTCTCAAACCTTTCTAAATGTATTTCCGGATCCAGATCCCTGCATTTTACCGCTATTTTCTTTAATTTTAAATCATGGAATGTTTTCTGGTCTTCCTCTATTACATACATAAATCCTCTGGAAATCATATTTTTGGCTTCTTTATAATATAAATCCATTCTTGATGACTGTATTACCTTTTTTGTTACATTGACGTTCAGCCATTCCAAATCCTCCGGAATCATGTCGTATGCATTTATATCTATATTTGATGGGTTTGTATCTTCAAGCCTTAGTATTAAATCACCACCGTATCTTTTTACATATTCATCATTTAAAATTGCCATTCTTGAATGGCCTATATGCAGTGGTCCTGAGGGCGATGGCGCCATACGCATTACCACCTTTCCATGAACATTTTCTAAATCCGGCAGTTCATGTTTCTCCTCCCTTTTCTCCTTTATTAAAAATTCAGGGTATTCTGTATTGACTATTTCTATTATTCTTTCCCGCCCCAGGGAATTGACATTATTTACTTCTAATTTTACGTCTTCAATTATTGATTTTATATTTTTTCTTAAATCCGGATTTTCCGCAATTAATTTACTTACAACTGAAGAAATATCAGCTTTGCCATCATGTAAATATGCATTTTTAATAGCCTGCTTCCTGATTTCTGAGTCCATAATAATCATGTACCTCCTTTTCTATGATATTATTCAATTCATTTAAACCATTTTCTGCAACCGTTGATATGCAAATATCCTCCTTTTTCTCACTTATATCGATTTTTGTCTGTATCCTTATTATTTTATTATTAAATGTATTTGATATTTCATTATATAGATTATTCTGTTCTTCTACTGTATATTTTGATGTGCCAGAATAATCAAATAAGAATAATATGATTCCATCTATTTTTGATAATGCAATTATTGCCCTTTTTTCTATATTGTTTCTTTTGCTCATATCGCGGTCTAAAATTCCCGGTGTGTCTATAAATTGAACCTTTCTTGAATTTATGTTTTTATAGCCCAGTAATATTTCCTTTGTTGTAAATGGATAGCTTGCTATTTCTGTATCTGTCCCTGTTAATTTTGTTATTAATGAGCTTTTTCCGGAATTGGGTATTCCTGCAATTATAAATGTAGGTATATTCATAATTATTCCGGGCAATCTTTTTAAATAATTTTTGCATTCGCCCAAATATAATAAATCCTTATTTATATTGTTAATTAATGATGAAAATCTTCCATAATATGTTTTCATAACATTATTCATATCATCTATAGTCTTTAATGACTTCAACTTTTTAATGTATACAGTACTGAAATCCTTTATTTTATTGGTTGTCCACTGTATATTTCCAAGACTCAGTTTATATTTATTTACGTCAAACATTAAATCTATTAAATCGTAATAAAATGGGTTCAATGTTTCTATTGTTGGAAATTTTCTTATTAATTTGTCTAAATGACCGGTGGATATGCTTTCTATTGTTGATATTCTATCAGTAATTTCCTTTCTTATTTTATCCTCCTTTTTCGGAAAATATGGTTCAACAATATTCGAAGCTTTATGGAATGATTTGTCTATTATTTCCTGTGATCTTAAAACTGTTGGTATATAATCAAACATAACTCTTCATTTCAATGTGGTTAATATTCTTTTCACTTTAAATTATGATGCATAAATTATTTAATATATTATTAATATACCATAAAATGGTTAATATCGCAGAGATTGTAAGGGAATATATAAGAAAAAATCCTGATATTAAAGAAAATATTGATGCAGGGTTAATAAATTCATCGGCACTTGCAAGACATATAATGGATCAGGAATCACTGGAAAATTTCGATGCGGTTTTAGCTGCAATAAAAAGATGTAGAAAAAATAGGACAGTTTCATATGGATCTGATATTTTAGATAGATCTAACTTGGAAATGATTTCTGATATAGCCATAATAATACTAAAAAGAAGCTATAATAATATTAAAATAATAACAAATATAATAAATAATACCAAGAAAATAAATTCAATAAGATTTATAGATACTGCGGAGGGATTTTCAATAATAACAGACAATATACTGATAGAAAAAATATCAACATTTTTTCCAGAGGACCAGATATTAAAAATTCAGAGGAATCTTGGTGGCTTAATAATATTAAGCCCTGAAACCATTGAGCGTGCAAAGGGCTATTTAAATTATGTTACCACAATACTGTTTAGGGCAAATATAAACATAATTCATTTAATATCATTTTATAATGATACGACAATCATTTTAGAAAGCAAAGATTTAACAGACGCATTTAAAATAATTTCGTCAAAGATAATGGAATAATATAAACAATTAATTTAAAATATAAATTTAACATTATTATACATGTCACATTATGATAAAATAGGTGAATTCAGGGAGAAATATTTACCATACAATGATATAATAAAAATGGCTGATTTAAATGACAATGATATAATAATTGACATGGGTGCCGGCGATGGCTTTTATTCATTATTGTTTTCAAATTATATTAAAAATGGAATTATATATTCTGTAGAAAAAAATCCTGATGCAATTGAACTTATAAACAACAAAATTGGTACAGTAAAAAACATTAAGGTTATAAATGAAGATATGTGCAGATTAAACATAAAAGGATTCAATAAAATATTTTTTTCCACAGTTTTTCATGATATTGATTGCAGGAAATATGTTATGGATTTCATGAAAAATAATTCGAAAAAACCACTGACAGCAATTTTAATAGAATTCAAGAAAAACGGCATAATGGGACCACCAGCCAATATACGTATAGAACACAGTGAATTAAGAAATATTTTTGAAAGCTATGGCTTTACATTAAAAGACCACAGAGATTTTGAATATAATTATGCAGATATATATATTTTAAAATAATCTATAAATATAATAAAAAAATATCATATTATGAGTGAAGATAATAACGGAAATAGAAATTCAATAAAACCTGTGGCAAAGAAGGTTAAAATGGACAATTCAAAATCATTAAATCTGGTACAGGGCAAAACCAAAATTAAGGGTGCTAAAGAGAATACTATAACAGAGGTAACCAAAAGGGATATAAATGTATTCGGAATAAATAATAAAAATGTAATAAAAAGGAAAAAATGATATAAAATTATTTTAAAATTAAAGTAAATGGTGCTTTTTCTTTTTATTTTCAGTATCATCATCAATTTCAGGCTTTGGCTCATATAATTCTATTTTGCCACATGAATTGCATTTATATAATGTAAATGTCTGTGTTGTCTCTGAAAGTTCATTCCATCCGCCAAGAAACATGCCACCTATTCCTGTGTAGCCACCAACCCTGAAATTCATATTGCCTGCTGGCTCCATTTCTCCATTGCAATCTGGTGTAGAGCATCTCATAAAACTATAAGAAAATAGCCATATATAAACATACTGATATTAACTTATTACCGCAATAAAAATATAAAATAATAACATAATGTAAATATGGTAACCTGTATAATGTATAATTTGAAAATGAGTGAAACGCATCCTTCAACAATATGTGTATTATTAGACAATTTTATGGATTCATTGAATGATATGGTAGATGTGGTTACATCACCGTTGCCGGATGAGAGTTTAGCGGAATATATAGAACAGTATGCAAGGACAGATGAGATAATGCCTGATGACAGAACAGTGGGCTTTGTTATAATAAATAAGGATAAAAAGGTTATTTCATTGACATTTTCAGATTTATCCGGAATAAAAAAGGATGAAATAAATAACGTTATTGGCAAATATAAGGAATTGGGCTATAAAACGGAAATGGAATACCCTGATTAATACATTGTTAAATTATATTCCTTATCTGCTTTTTCATAACTTTCCCTTGAATTTATATTTAATAATTCACTTATTTTAATCATATATTTTTCAGGTGCTCTGTCATATTGCTCACGCCATAATATTAACCTTTTCTTAGTATCATCATATAATACGGTTTCACCATATTTCTGTATGCAGTGTATGGCTTCTGCGGCAGATAATGCATCCTCTAAATCATTGAAACAATCAAGGTAGCTCATAAATCATTGCACCTCTTTGAATCGTAATCAGGATAATCTATATCATATCTATTCAATGAGTATCTTATTACCTCCGTTAATGATTTTATATATTCATCATAATTTTCTATAAATCTGAATACATTATACTTCGGGTCCTTTAATGTGTTATACAGATCATCCACTGTAATCTGATCTTTCATGCTTTTTATCAGTAAATTCATGAAATTCTCATTGCTAACCTGATTTTTTTTATGGTATATTTTCATATTCCTATTGATAATATTATATGCATTATCTATTTCGCCTGCAACCATCGACGCCTTAAATACCTCAAGTACATCCTCAATATTCACATAATCACCTCATATAATTGCTATACCTATTAAATATGTATATAACGTAAAAGCAAAACCTAATGCTATTGTTATTAGAGCCATTATAATAACGCTATATTTTATCTCAGGGCTTAGATCGAAATCATTATCCCCGGGTTTCCAGAATGAATATAGGATTATTCTGAAATAATAAAATACCGATATAACACTATTTAATATTGCTATTACGGCTAACCACCATAGATTTCCTATTATTAATGTAAAGAACAGGAAATATTTTGCAAGGAATCCACCGGTAATAGGTATACCGGCAAGTGACAGCAACATAACAGCAAGTGAAAAAGCAGTCCACTTGGATTTTCTGCTCAGGCCTGTAAAATCATCTATCATAATTTTATCTTTCCTTACCAGGCTCATGGCTATAAATGGACCGGCCTTCATGAATATATATGTAAGTGAATAGAACATTGCTATTGCTATACTGAATCTTAAAAATGTTGTCCTTGAAACCAGTGCAACATTATAATAGGAATAACCTATCATTGCAAATACAAGTATCATATAACCTGCCTGTGAAATACTGGAATATGCCAAAATCCTTTTTACATTGTCCTGTGATAATGCTGCTATATTGCCATATGTCATTGTTAATATCGATAATATTGCAAAGAAATAAAAAACGTAATTATAATCCGGAACAAAACCCAGATATAAGAATTTCAGCAATATCATATATGCTACAAGCTTGCTTCCGGTTGACAGGAATCCTGAAACTGAATTGGGCGACCCATCATATGTATCTATTGCCCACTGGTGCATAGGGAATATTGCAATCTTGAATCCAAATCCTATTATTATAAATACTAAGGCTAATAATAACCCATGGCTTGAATATAGTTTAGTAACTGCCAGCAGGTTAAATGTCCTTGTCGAGAAATAGAAAAGGGATATACCTAAAATGTTAAAGGATGTGCCTATTGTACTTATAACAAAATATTTTAATGAACCCTCGAGGTTCCTTTTTGTTCTGTTGTATGCTGACAGGATATATGTTATAATGCTTACACCCTCAAATGAGACAAATAGTACTATTAAATTAAATGTATATGCTGCTATTACCATACTTAACACCGTAAATAAAAGCAGGGCATAGAATACATCATGTTTGTCTTTGATATCATGCATTGATGGAAGTATGATAACCATGGCAGATACTATAAATATTAACGCCCAGTATGTATTAAAATCCGTAAAATCCAGAAAATAAATATTATAGCCTGAGCTTTTGAATAGAATCAATATAAAAGCTATTATAAGTATAATAAATGTAAATAATGCTTCTATTTTTTTATTATCCTTCTTTATTCCCATTGCAAGCGCTATAAATCCTGCCAAACCTAACAATATTAATGAATAAAAGTACTCGAAATTCATATTAAACCACCCAGATGTGAAGCATAAAGTGTCAGTATCCTAAAAATCAATGTGGGATATATGCCTATAAATATTGATGATACAAGCATTAGAAACAGAATTAAAAATTCCGCTTTATTCAGGTCTTTTAATTTTCCCAAGGCCTCGTTATAAAATCCAAATAGTGACCGCTGTGCTGCCCATATAAAATATGCAGCTGTTACTATTAATCCAAAGATTATTAGAAGTGTCAGGAGGCCCAAGCTCTGATATGATGCAATTGTAACCGAAAACTCACCGATGAATCCTGCCAGTGTTGGCAACCCCAGCGATGCCAGTAATGCTGCCAGAAAGAATGATGATGCGACCGGGGTTTCCCTGTATAAACCTCCAAGGCCATAAACCTGTATTGTATGTGTTCTTTTATATATGAAATATAGAGAGGAGAATGCCAGGGATGTTACAAAAGCATGCGCTATTGTCTGGTACATGCCACCGGCAAGATCAAATGTCCTTACATAACCTGTTGATAAAAGTGATGTCCCGAATGCTATTGTAACAAATGCCATTTCACCTGCACTTGAATATGCTATCATTCTTTTAAGATTCTTCTGGAACATTGATGTAAATGCAAAATAAACAACGCTTATCAATCCCAGGGCTATCAAAAAGTATACCAATGCAAGTGGGAATAAACCGGCTACCGGATATAATATGCCTAAAAGGCCATAACCACCCATGGACAATAGCCCGCCGGATAATAATATGCTTCCTGAATATGGCGCAGTATAATGTGCATTTGGCAACCATTCATGCAGTGGAAATGTGGGCAATTTTATCAAAAATGCCAGTAAAAATCCAAAAAATGAGAAATATAGGGCAAACTTGGGCAGGCTTTCCTGAAATGCCAGATTCATTAAATCTGAAATCTGGAAGGTGAATAGACCTGTTTTCAGGAAGTAATATGTGGATAATGTAAATATTGATAATAATAGGAATAATGAACCCACATGGGTATATATAAAGAATTTTATTGATATTTTATCCTTATTGTATGAACCATATTTGCCTATTACAAAGAACATTGGGACCAAAACAACCTCCCAGAATATATAAAAGAACAGGAAATTTCTTACCATAAATAATCCTACAAGGCCGAAGCCAACCGATGTTAATAATCCGAAGAAGGTATCATCATTTGATTTTTCACCGATCAATAATGCAAATATTGTCACTATCAATGCCATTAATACCAGTGCATCGGTAAATCCAGTTAAGCCCAGTGAAAAGTTTATCCTTACAGATATGTTGTTTGCCGTAAAGCTTGATAATACAATATTGGATTCTGATATAATCCCGCCTGTATAGGACCCAAATACGGAGAATGAATATATTAAAAATACTACTGTAAGGACAAACACAGAAATTAATGAAAAATACTTTGCATATTTTCCTGTAAAAAAGCTTATTATCGTAACTATCAAAAACGCTATAAGAAATTCAAGTAATATCATTTTATAACCCCCAGCAATTCTATTATTAAAAATATTACAGTTATGCCTATTATAAGGAAGGCAGCGTAATATGCAATTGATCCGGTTTCTATTTTTCTTAGGAATGTACCGAATTTAGAAAATTCCATACCGCCCTCATCTATGGCATTATCATATTTTCTATCATTATAACCTATTATATACGATAATGGCAGTATAATTCTGTCAGCTATATAATCAGTATATAATGTATCAAGGTAAAATTTGTTTTTAACTATCCTGTAAACAACATTTTTATGTATATCTATTTTATTGTTTACTGTATAATAATATATTGCATATGCTACACCTATTCCGATAAATGAAAATATAACCGGTATTATTTCTATAAGTAAGGGCGGGGTATATATATAAACTGACGGATCTAGAAATTTATAGAACGGCTTCTGAATTATGCCCAAAGTCAATGATAGAAATGCCAGTACCATTAGAGGTGTTAAATAAATTAATTTCGGGTCCTTAGCTTTTTCGGCAAGTTCGGATCTGGGCTTGCCTAAGAATACAAGGAAATACATTCTAAATATATATGTTGCCGTTAATATTTCACCAAAAATCAGCAGTAGCCATGGTATTATATCGCCTGACATTGTATAATATTCATAGGCACCGGATATTATCTGGCCCTTTGAGAAATACCCTGCTGTTGGTGGTATTGCAGCCAATGTTATTGCCCCTATTAGCATTAAAATAGCGGTAACCGGCATTTTTTTAAATAAACCACCCATATCCTTTATATTCCTTAATTCCAGCAATGATAATAGTATCACAGCTGCAGCCATGAATAATAATGCCTTAAAAACAGCATGTACAACCAGGTGATACATGGCAAATGAAACACCGGAATATCCTATTATTCCGGCTATACCGATAGAGGCCATCATATAGCCCAGCTGGCTTATTGTTGAATATGCCAAAACCCTTTTGATATCATTCATTACTATGCCTAAAATGCCTGCATATACCGCCGTGAAAGCACCTATAAATGTTACAACGTATAATGAATATGCCGATGCATATTCAAACAATGGAAACAACCTTGCTACCAAATAAACTCCAGCCGTTACCATTGTGGCTGCATGGATTAATGCAGATACTGTTGTTGGACCTTCCATTGCATCAGGTATCCATACATGCAGTGGAAATTGGGCTGATTTTGCAACTGCACCTGCGAATATTAATAGTGTTGCCAGTGCAAGTGTTGATGGCCCTATTGCCGTGGCTATTGCATGTGCATTATTTATTAAATATGGTATGCTTAAAGGGCTTGTGCTTAATGGAACTATATTAACCAACTTTGCATACAGGACGCCCATACCTATTATAAATAATAAATCGCCTACCCTTGTTACCAGAAATGCCTTCTTCGCTGCAGCAGCCGCATTTGGTTTGAAAAACCAGAATCCTATTAATAAATATGAACATAGCCCGACAATTTCCCAGAATAAAAAGAATAACACCAAATTTGATGATATAACAAGCCCGAGCATTGCAGTTATAAATAATGATGTTTCTGCAAAGTATATGTTTCTTCTCGGGTCATTTTTCATATAAAACATTGCAAACAGGTTTATCATTAATGATATAAATGAAACCATCATTGCCATTATTATGGTTAAATGGTCTATGTATATGCCAAAATCTATGTTATAAAACCATACATAATGTGAATAAATATATGCATGATTTAATAAATAAAAATAGCCCTTTATAACTAATACCAATGATAATAATATCATTATTGAACTGAATATACCGGAATACTTTCTTTTATAATGCCCTATTAAATATTCCACGGGAAAAGCTATCAACGGAAATATAAAAATAAGATAATATATACTTACCATTTTATTTCACCTAACAGAGATATATTTATTTTACCGTATTTCTTGTAAACAACCGTAAATATTGCTATGCCTACAGCAGTTTCTATTACACCTATGGCTATTATAAATAATGCAAATACAATTAAGTCTGTTGAATAATATAATGATGATATACCTATAACATTTAATAATGCTGCATTTATGAGTATTTCGAGTGATATGATCATTCTCATTCCCACCTTTGAAGTTATTATTCCATACAGACCTATTGTAAACAGTATAATTGATAAAAGCATTACATACACTATATTCATTTTTCATCATCTCTTACTATAAACATTACCCCTATTATCGATGCTACCAGAATAACAGACAATAATTCAAACGGTATTAAATATGAGGAAAATAATACCATGCCTATTTTTGATATATTCTGCGATACCGGAGTAAATGAACCTTTTATATAGAACATATTTGCGCCGAAAACTATTAAAAATAGTATAACTGCTATTTTCTGAAGTTTATTCTTCATCTTCATTACCTCCGGTCAACATTAAAACGAATACTATTAGCACAATTATGGCACCGGCATATACCAGTATTTCAACACTGCCAATAAAACTTGAACCTAAAAATATGAATATGGATGAGAATACAAGAAGCAATACAAATAGATATACTGTTGAATGAATTAATTTTTTGGTGCTTATTGTGGCCATTGCCATTATGATAGCTAAGGCAGCAAATATCATAAAAACCACTGTATATATCATTTGATCACATCCTGTTCCTGTTTTGTTAATTCTTCAGGAGAGTATGTAAAACTATTCCTTGTTCTTGAATTTTCAAATTCGTGGGTTAGATATATTGCATCGGTAGGGCATATTTCCTCACACTGCCTGCATACTGTGCATGTACCAAAATTAACATCAGGATATAGATGCCGCTTATTCTGTAAATTTGTTCTTTCACCATGTGCAGTTTCTATTGTTAACTTTTCAGTATCCTCTCTTTTAAAATCCCATTTTTCCATCTTTATGCTATGGTTAGGGCATATCTGCTCACATAATGTACAGCCGATACATGCTTCAGGTGCTAAGAATATTCTGTACCTGAATCTTTCAGGTATTTCACCCTTTTCCTCAGGATACTGGGTTGTAATAGGCTTTTTAAACATATATTTGCCCACAATTCCCATCGTTCTCAATGAACCGAGAATAGGTATCGGCTTTTTCGGTATTTTTATTTCTTTCACTGTTGCAACCATTTTTTATCACCTTATATATAATATGAATAATCCTGCATAGACTAAATTTATTACCGATAATGGCAGTAAATATTTCCATCCAAGATTCACAAACTTATCTATTCTAATCCTGGGCAGTGAAACCCATACAAGGAACGCAATTAAAACCAGTATATCAGTTTTTATAAACAGGTATATAAATCCCAAATCCGATGTTAATGGCCCGTTTGAACCCCCTAAATACATAATTGATATAAAGAATGAACCCAGATATACCATACCAAATAATCCAATATAGAAGAAACCGAATCTCATTCCGGAATATTCCGTTGTATACCCTGTAATTAATTCACTGTCACTCTCTGCTAAATCATATGGAGTATATGATGCCCTTGCTATCATGGATATAAAGAATACAACCAAACCCAAGGGCTCTATTATTCCATAGGGTATTATCTGGTCGGTAACTATTGTTGATAGGTTAAATCCCCCGGATATGGCATTTCCTGTTACAAATGACCTTGATGAAACCATTACTATTGCCAAAGCGCTTATTAACATTGGGACCTCAAATGAAACGTCCTTTGCAACAGCACGCATTGTACCTATTAATGCATAATTGCTTCTTGTGCTTATTCCACCTAAAATTTCACCTATTGGCAGTATTGATAAGATACCAAATAATAATATTAAGGTAATTTTTGAATGTGTTATTGTTAATGACCCGAAATATGCCAGATCACCGAATGGAAGTACTATAAAGGAAATTATGGTAGCCATTATAATTATCAAAGGTGCTATTTTATATGCCATATCATCCCTGCCTTTTGGAAGTATGGACTCTTTCCCCACAAGTTTAAATGCGTCTGCAATCAGTTGCAGTAAACCAAATTTTCCTACCCTATTCGGTCCTATTCTTCTCTGGATTCTTGCCATGTATTTCCTGAAAATGTATATCAATGCCATGAAGGATATGCCTACAAATATAATTATGAAAATAGTTTCAAGAATATACCCTATGCCATATGAAACAGGATTACCAAGGAAAGAAAACCATTCATGTATTCTTGTTAATAAATTCATCTGTCAATCTCACCTATTACAGTATCTATGGAACCTATTATAACAATCAAATCAGCTATCATCATGCCCTTTGCAAGTACAGGTACAACCGATATATTTTTAAATGCAGGACTTCTAACGTGAACCCTCCATGGCTTGAATGTGCCGTTCCCACGCACATACACTCCAAATTCGCCGTTATCCGATTCTATTCTTGAAAACGCCTCGCCATCGCCCTTTAAACGGAGCATCATTGACTTCTTTGCCTTGTTATTAAAATATGGGCCATCAGGTATTTTATCTAAACACTGTTCTATTATTCTTATTGACTGGCGCATTTCCTCAACCTTTAATATAAACCTGCCCATATTGTCCTTTTTATGGGATATGGGGACATCAAAATTTACCTTATCGTAGAATAAATACGGTGCATCCTTTCTAACATCGTATGCTATTCCTGAACCCCTTAGTAAAGGACCGGTAACACCATAGTCCAATGCAACATCAGGTTCTAAAATGCCTATGCCATCATTTCTCTGCCAGAATATTTCACTGTGCATAAACATATTATATATATCTTCAAGGTATGGCTTGAATTCCTTTAAGAATTCCTTTATATCGTTTATTATTTTATCATTGAAATCCTGATACACGCCACCTATGCTCATATAGTTGACTTCCTGCCTGCCACCGGATGCCTCAACAAATATTTTCTGAATTTTCTCCCTCTCAATAAAGCAGTGGAAGAATGGTGTTAGCATTCCCATATCAAGGCCGAAAGCACCTATGCCGACAAGCCTTGCCGCCAATCTATTAAGCTCTGCCACAATCATTCTTATCCACTGTGCACGTTCAGGTACTTCCATGTCCATTAATTTTTCAACTGCGGTTAAATAGCCCAATTCCATGTTCATTGCATCTAAATAATCCATCCTGTCAAAGTAAATCATATTATCGGCGTAATAATTTAGTTCACATATTTTTTCAGCATTCCTGTGTAGAAATCCTAAAGTTATTTCAACATCTTCTATTATCTCTTCATGCAGTTTAACCTTAAATTTTAGTATACCGTGAATTGATGGATGCACAGGGCCAATATTTAATTCTGTATAATGTGCCATTACCATCCCTCATTTTCGTTAAAGCTTACGTGTTCATTTCCTTCTGAATCCATTCTTATGTACTGGACCTTCTTTAAATCATAGCTTTTTCTTAAAGGATGGCCTACCCATTCATCGGGCAAAAATATTCTTCTTAAATTATCATGACCTTCGAATATAATCCCCATTAAATCATATTGCTCACGTTCATCCCAGTCTGCAGCCCTCCATAATTTTGTTAATGATGGCACTTTACCGTCCTGGGTTGAAACCTTTACCTCTATATACTCATGCGTGTCATAATTATGTATATGGTATATTACTTCTAAATGATCCAGCATATCCACGCCAGTTATTGAAGATAGATAATATCCCTTGCTTTTATAGTCCTCCATGAATTCTATTAAATCATTTTTATCTATCTGTATTATCTTTATCTTATTCTTATCCTCACTTTCTGAAATAATTTTATACATAATATCACCTGTCTGTTTCATGCCTTATTTTTTTCTGTAATGTTATTATTCCATATGTTAATGCCTGCGGTGATGGTGGGCATCCCGGAACGTAAACATCCACAGGAACAACCCTATCAACTCCCATTACTACAGAATATCCATCAACATATGGGCCTCCCTGAATTACACAGACGCCCATCGCAATTACATATTTCGGGTACGGCATTTCCTCATAAATCCTCCTCACCCTCGGAGCCATTCTTTTTGTTGTGGTTCCTGCAACTATCATTAAATCTGATTGCCTTGGCGAATTACGGAATATTTCACTGCCAAATCTTGCTATATCCAGATCTGCTGCCTGTGTTGCCATCATTTCAATTGCACAGCATGCTAAACCCATAGTCAATGGCCATAATGAGTTGGAGCTCCCCCATTCAAGCGCCTTTTCAATAGTTGTTGTCCTTATTCCTAAATCTCCATTTTTCATTTCATCCACCTCATATATCCCATTTTAAATGCATAATAAACTGCAAATAATGGCATTGCAATAAATACCACTGTTTCTATAAATGGGAACAGCCCTAATCTATAGAAATCAAAGGCCCATGGTAATAATAATAGCATATCTATATCGAATAATATAAATAAGAAGATTATGGCATAGTACTGCACGGTTATGTTTCCTTCTTCGTACTCATGTGCAACCTCGCCGCTTTCAAATGGATGCAGATATGAATCATCCTTTGCCGGTGGATTACTTTCTATTGCCAAATTTTCTACTATATCTTTGCGTTTTAGGCTTATCTTATTTTTTCTGTACCTATTTGGAGAAATTGATGGTAAAACTTTGAAAAGCAAATACAATGCAAGGCTCAAAATTATTACCGTTATCGCTATAGCAATGTAACCTATTAACATTATTCTTATATTTTTAATCCATATATAATTATATCGTTGAGTAATAAAGTCAAAGATTTGCAGTAAATTGCAATAGATTAATTAATAGTTTTGTAACGAATACAATGATATAAAGTATAAATAAAATTGAATAATTAAAAATATAATGCAGCATTGATTATTAATTTTTTAATTTTTTATATATTTCAATAACTTTTTTGGCATTAAATGTTGAATTTGTTTCTTTTTTAAATGAGGGTATAATATTTTTTTCTGTTATAGAATTATTATTAATTAATTTAGCAATAATTTTTTTTATTTCATCATCATTTAATGATTTTAGTTCGTCCATTTTTATAAGTTCATTTATATTAATTTTTTTAACGGTAAAAATTTCTAAAGCCTTTTCTATATTGCTTCTATCCCAGCCAGCATTTTTGGCAATGTTTAATATTTTTATTATGTCTTCATTGCCTATTTTTGAATTATATTTTTTATTTAATTCCGGAATTGTCTGCAATAATAATCTTGATATTGTTCTGGGCTCATTGTAAATTTTTATTAATTTAACAAATGTATTGTATAAGTTATTGTTTATTATGCCATCAGATTCAATGTTTGATAATTTATATTCATTATTAAGTTTTGAATTTACTTCTTCCATTGTTTCAGGAATTATTTCCCTTGCTTCATTTAAAAGGTTTCCATTTATTTCAAACAGTGGCACATCTGTTTCAGGGTACATCCTTTCTTTCCCGGGCAATGGCCTTAAATATCTTGTTTCACCATTTCCTGTGGCAGCCCTGGTTTCTGCCAGGTCCATATTTATAATTTTATTTAGCCTTGACCTTAGAAGGCTCAATAATTGGTCAATATTATTTTTATATGTTAAAACTATAATAATGCCATCATTTTCTCCTTTTATTAATAAGTTATATACATTGTTTAATTCCTTATCAGATATGCCATATCCCGGGAATTCATCGGAATGCATCATTCCGCCTATGCCCATATTCTTTGCAACATCCGCAAGTTCTTTTCCTAAATGGTAATTATTATATTTCATTAAATGGTTTACATTGGTTATTCTTGCTGCAAAAACAGATTTCCCAGATTTTATAGCCTTTTTTATCATGGATGATTCCGTATTTTTAAATATATCTGTTATATCACTAAAATTCGATATTTCACATCCCTTAATTTTTAATATGCGGGATATTTCATTTAACGATTCTTGCCTGTTAATTTCATAATTTACTGTATCTCTTATGAATGACAGTTTTGAAACGCCTTTTATTTCAACCCTGCCATACCCCATTGAAAAATTAACATCCTGCCTTATTGAATCAACCTCTCCCCTAAAATTATCCATTGACATTACTAAATAGCCTATTGCCTTTGCTGTTTCAAGTGCATGTTCCTGATTTATTATATCCGGTTCTGTGGATATTTCTATCAGTGGTATTCCAAGCCTATCAAGCGAATATTCAGCTTTTTCTTCATTTTCCATAATTTTTCTTGCAGCATCCTCCTCTAATGTAATTGTAGAAATATTTACATTGCCTTTAGAGGTTTTAATATAGCCATTCATTCCTATTATGCCTGTTCTCTGAAAACCTGAGGTGTTAGAACCGTCTATAACAAGTTTTCTCATAAATGATACATAATCAACAATTTTACAGTGAAGCCCCATTGAAAGCGCAATAGCTGTTTTCAATGCATTATAATCAACATTATGTGGAGGTTCATCGTCTTTCTCAACCAGGCACGAATTTGTACTTGTATGATAAATAAATTTTCTATTCCTTATATATTCGTATTTTACAGCACTGTCCATTTCACCCATTTCACTCATTACAGGGGTCATCTTTCTTTCAATTACAAAATCAGTCTTTTCTCCTTCAGTATCGCATGAACAGAATAATTTGCTACCTTTTAATTGAAAATGAATTTCTAAACCTATTTTCATTTTTATCACCATAATATTCTATTATTTATTTCTCCCCTCAAATTTGTTTTCATCAAATTTACAAAATTATCACTATAATTTGCAGATAAATACATGGCTTTTACCATTGCAGTTTCAGCCAGCATATCATACAGCGGTATAACATTTGCTTTTAATAATTCCCTGCCGGTAGAGTAAACATTTAAATTAACGCCACCGTAGATGCACTGTGATGCCATAAAGAAATAGACATCCCTGGATAACTTCTTTATTACTTTTATAATATTCTCTGAAACATGGCCTAAGCCTGTGCCCATTATTATTACTGCATACTTATTATAAACCATATTGTAAAAATCTTCCTCCCTCATTCCGGGATAAAAATATACAATTGAAATATTATCATTTAATTTATCGTTTAAAATGTTATTTTTGCCCGTTTTCTTATATCCGGCATTAATTTTGATTTTACCATTATTATAAATGGCTATTTCTGAATTGTCTATTGTCCTAAATGCATCCCTTTTGCTTGTATGCATTTTTCTTGCCCTGACGCCTCTATGAAGTGATATATTATTATCCGATGTATCAGAGTGCATTGCAATGCATACCTCTCCGACATCCATTGATGAAAAATGTATAGACCCCTCTATATTTAAAAATGCATCACTGCTAGGCCTATCAGAACTTCTCTGGCTGCCAGTAAATATTATTGGATTTGTCTGATCCTCAAACATAAATGATAATGCAGCCGCAGAATATTGCATCGTATCGGTTCCATGAAATATAATTATGCTACTGTTATTATCCATTTTTTCTTTGGCTTTCCTCGCAAAATTGATCCATTTTTTTGAATCGACATTTTCACTCAGAATATTATCCATATTTTCATGAAATAGATTGTAATCATCTATATTATTAACATAATTATATAAATATGAAATATCTTTTACCGGCTTCACTGCACCGGTTTCATAATCTATTGAGCTGCCTATTGTGCCGCCCGTAGTTAAAATATAAACATTATTTTTACCATGTTTTTCAACATTTTTCATTTGTATGTCTTTATTCTTTTGGATATTTCCATAAACATTCTTTATTTTTATATCTTCATTTTTTACTGTTATGTTATAACCATTATCAAGTTTTATCGTTGTTTTTTCGTTGTCTGAACTTATAAAAATACCATTATAATCATTGTCTTTATAACTAAATTCTATTTTTTGCCCTGTTAACATTATAGATTAATTATTAAAATGTATAAAAACTTTATAAATTTTTCATAATTTCCTTTGCAATAATTATTTTCTGTATTTCATTTGTTCCCTCATAAATCTGTGTTATTTTGGCATCACGCATATGGCGCTCGGCATTGAAATCTGTTGTGTAACCATAACCACCGAATAATTGCAATGATCTTTCGGTTACATATACAGCCGTATCGGAAGCAAACATTTTTGCAATTGATGATATTTCTATTGTATTTTCTTTATTTTCCCATTTTTCTGCTGCATCATTTATTAATAATTCCGATGCTTTTATTTTTGATTCCATTTCAGCAATCATAAATTGTACCCCCTCAAAATTTATAATTTTTTGGTTAAATTGCTTTCTTGTATTTATATAATTTAATGCTTCGTTAAATGCCGATTTTGCTATGCCCAGTGCCTGTGCTGCAATGCCTATTCTTCCGGCATCCAGGGTGTCCATTATTACCTTAAAGCCTTCATTGTATTTTCCTACTATATTTTCTTCAGGAACAAATACATCATTGAAATTTAATTCAACCGTGCTTGAACCCCTTATTCCCATTTTATGTATGTCCTTGCTTATTTCCAATCCTTTGGAATCAGCATCCACAACAAATGTGGTTATTCCTTTATGTTTTAATGATTTATCCGTGGAAGCATCTAAAACAAAGAATTTTGCTAGCCTGCCATTTGAAATGAATGTCTTTGTTCCGTTGATTTTATAACCATTGTTATATTTCTCTGCATGTGTGCTTATTGAAGCTGCATCACTTCCAGCATTTGGCTCTGTAATGGCTAAACCACCAACAGACCCTTTAGCTATTTCCGTTAAATACTTCTGGTTTAATTTTTCACTGCCAAACATAATCAGTGGCTCTGCAAATAATGTCAATGCACCATCCAAAACTAGGGCTGTGCTCGGGCATGCTTCAGATATTATTTCTATTGTATTTATAAGAAATGAAAAGCTAAGGCCATTGCCGCCATATTTTTCCGGTATGTATGAAGAAAATAATCCCATATCACGCATACCATTTATTATATCTTCAGGCACATACATTTTTTCATCTATTTCTTTAGCCCTGGGTTTTATCTTTGTTTCCGCAAATTCTTTTACATATTTTAAAATATCACTTTCTGTTTCGTTAATCATATATGTATATTATTTATTATAATAATATTTTTATTATTGGAATAATAGTTTTAATTCTGTTTAAAATTTTTATTATCCAGTTTTTCCTTATATGGCCATTTTGGCTTCTTTCATATATTTATAATAAAATTATAATATTAATTAATAATTTTGATTAATGGAAATATTACCATTAAAAATTGGCGATGAATTATATGTAAGGAAAACAGCAGAAAAATCATGGAAATATACATATAAAAATATTTATAAGAATGAATTTATTGAATACTGGATCGATAAATATTATAATTTAAGCACTATAAAAAATGACATAGAAAAATCTATCAACAATAAAAATCCTTTATTTTACGGGTTATTTGATAATAATATAATGGCAGGTTTTATAGAAATAGATAAAATTAATAAAACATTATTAAGATTTTATCTTGCACCGGAATATATAGGAAAAGGCTACGGCACACATTTACTAAAAAGTATAGAAGAAATTATTATAAATGAAAAAATTGAAAGTTTGATATTATGTGTAAATCAATTAAATTTTAATGCAATAAAATTTTATAAAAAAAATGGCTTTAAAATCATAAAAGAAGATAATGAGGATTATATAATGGAAAAATATTATGGTAAATAATTTTATCAGTTAAGTTTATTTCTTTTTAATAAATATATAAAAATGTTTATTCCATTTTCAATTAATATAAAAAATAAAAAAATATTGTTTATAGGTTCAGGAAAAATAGCAGAGAGGAAAATAAAAAATATTATAAATTATGAACCTTTAATATATGTTATAGGCATAGAAGCCACAGATTATATTATAAATTTAAATAAAAATAATAAGATAATCTATTATCAAAAAGAGTTCAATGATAATGATATAAATAATAATTATTTTATTGTATTTGCATCAACGGATAATAAGGAACTAAATAAGAAAATATCAATATTGTGTAATAATAAAAATATTTTATGTGATAATGTTAGCGATCATAATTATTCAGATATTATAACCCCGGCAAACATGAAAATAGATAGTATCAATATATCTATAAGCACAGATGGCAAAAATCCCGAATTGACAAAGGAATTAAAGAGTTTATTATTAAATGATATGATTAATGATAATTGTAATTTTGAAAAAAGGATAAAAGAAATATATTATAACAAAATTAAAGGCTATGAAAACAATAGGTAATAAAGAAATATATGAAAATCCAGAAGAGATAATGGATCCAAAACATACATTATTGTTAAACTGGGATTTGCAAAACGGCCTGGTAAAAAATGTTTTTAATAAAGATGAATTTGTAAAAAATGTAAAGTCCTTAAACGAAAATGCAAGAAAAATTAAAATGCCGGTAGCATACACAAAAATTACGCCATTGCCTTTTTTATATATGTCTCCTGCCATGATTTCAAGCTATATGCAGAGATTCCATATAGATGACCCATCCAAATTGCCGGTTTTTATGGCACCCGGATCTGAAGATGCCGAAATTTACAGTGAATTTAAACCTGAAAAGGATGATTACATATTTAATAAAAACACTGCAAGCATATTTATAGGAACAAATGTTGAAAATATGTTAAAGGCTGCAGGAATTAAAACATTGATATTCACCGGGATAGCAACTGAAATCGGCGTGGAATCAAGTGTGCGTGATTCAATTAATTATGGATATTATACCGTTGTTGCATCGGATTCGTGCTCATCATCAAACAGGGAAAACCACGAGGCTGCATTAAAATCCATGTCAGCGGTTTCAATGGTTATGAAAACATCGGATATAATAAATGTTTTAAAAAAATATTAGAAATGTATTAATATTAAATTTTATTATATTTTAAAATGGATATTAGAAAATATATAAGAATAAAAAATGATATAGAAACCATTATTGGCATAATAGTAGGAGTTATTTTTGGAGAAAAATTTATAACTGTTATAGCTCCATATTTCATTAAATATGCATCATCAGGTATTACGATATCGTCTGGAACATACGCACCATTGATAGCTATAATAACAGGTGTAATATTATTCCTTGGAATAAGGTCATTAGCATACCTTCTGTCATCAATGTTCCTTGGCACAGGAATAAGCATAGCATTGTTTGAATTCGCAGGAATAAATATATATTCAAGCCTTGCCAGTGTTTTCAATGTATTGTTAATACTGCATTAGAATTAATGGCAAAAATAATATACTATAATTAAACTATACTATCAAATGATTTCATTAACGTATAGAAAAATAAATAAAAAACTTGGTAACTACTTGGAAGATGCTACTAAAAACAATTCCTATACAAAACTTATAGAATATATGTTAAAGGAAAAAGACATCATAATAAAATTATATGATAATGAAATTAATGATATATTGTTTAATTACCTTAAAGATAAGGAAATACCAGAAAGTTTGTATGAAATCATAAATGAAATAGATAATAAAAATAAAATTGTATTATTGTATAAAATTAGATTATATTACAGTAATAATGACATGGATAATTTTCTGGGTTTAATAAAAAATAATATGGATTTGCTATCGGTTAAAGATATAAAGGAAAAACTTTATAATTTCCTTGATTCCCTGGACATGTATGATAGAATAGTTCATTTATCGGAACTGGATATATATGATAATGCATGTATTGAAAATTATATAAGAAATGATTATAATTATAATTATTTTAAAAATATTGTTTATAATTTTATTAATAACAACGATTATAAAAATGCGGAAAATATTTTAAAAAGATGCATAGAATTGAAAAATGACATAAATTGTTATTATCTACTCGGGGATTTATATATTAAAACAGATAACGGGAATGGCTTAAACGATATTGTGGATTACCTTTTAATAAATGACAATAAAAAACCAAATGAGAAACTGTCTAAATATCTATATTTTGATGGAAAATATGATATGGCAATAGAATACGCCGATACATCGGACATGGAAAATAAAATACTGGCGGATTCATATTATTACAGCGGAAAATATGGCAAAGCCCTTAATGTTTATAAAAACATATATTACAATATTGATAAAAGCGTTATATCTAAGATAATAGAGATAGAATATAAAATACATAATTACGGACAGTTAATATTATATTTAAGATCCATGGAAAAACTTGATAGGCTGGATGAAAAATTCTATTTATATAAAATAGAGGCCGAAATAAAACTTAATATGTATATTGAGGCAGGTGACGATATAAAATCGTACATAAATGAATATGGCAATGGTAAGGATATACTATACCTTGAACTTGAATACTATAAAAACACAGAAAATGATTTCATGGAATATTATGTAGCAAATGAACTATTAAAAACCGGTGAAAAAAGCTATAATGCATTTAATACAGTAATTAATTATCATTACAGTAATGAAAATTATATTGAACTTGAAGAATTTATTGAGAAATACAATATAAAAAATGATTTTATTGGTAAATATATATCATCATTAATACACAATAATAAAATGGATTTGGTAATAAATGAAATAAGGAACAATGGTCAATTATTGAATAATGGCGAGATCATTGATTCATTATTTAATGCTATAAAATCAGATAGAAATATAAAAGCCTTTGATTCTGTGAACCATAAGGATACTTTGCTGGAACTGGTTATTAGTTATATAAGGGGAGATAAAAATATAGATTACCTGAAATATATTGATGCTGTAAACAAAAACGGGTCCATAATATGTGCATATATAATAGTAATAAACGGCATTGATTTTAAAAACAATAGAAGAAAAAATTATGTAAACAATATATTATCAATGGGTAAATTCAATAATATTAATTACATAGTAAAAACGATCTTTGATGTTTATAATAATAAGATAAATGACGACACAAAGGATTTAAAATATTTTTTATACCCGGTGACAGATGCTTTAATAAAAAATAATAAATACAGTGAAGCAAAAAAAATGATTGAAAGCTTAATTTCAAAAAACCCTGATCCATTTTATTATTATTACCGAGCTTTAATAGAATACCATAAAAATAATTATAGCGATTCGGAGAAATATGTAAATGAAGCAATAGAAATACTAAAAAACTCCGATTTCTTTTCGTTAAAATTAATGCTATTGATGAAACGTGGTGATAGCATAGATAATCTGCTTGATGAAGCTTTTAAGATGAATTTTTACTGCATATTTAGCGATGCTTACCAGTTTATATTATATAATAAAATTGATGATTCTATAACAGAGAAATTTATTAATATAAACATAAAAGACATAAACCTGTATAGAATAAAAAGGAATTTATTCAATGAATATAAATCAAAAATAAAATATTCTGCGTTAACGCTTGCCATGGATTATAATGAAGATGACATAATAGAACATTACAATATATTAAAGAATATTTCTATAAAAATGGGAATAGAATTTTTAAGGTCCTTTAAATTTAAAACCTATAAAACCTATGAATTGATAGCAGATTACTATTATTCAAAGGATGACTATTATAATTCATTTAAATATTATAATAATGCATTTATGCATAATAATGATATTATAAATAATGTAAATTTCATTAAAATTAGGAATGATAATAAAATATATAGCAGTAATATAAATAAATTCATTAATAATGATGATTATTTTAATGTTATAATACTGTATTTTATAAAAAAGGAGTATAATAAAATAGAAAGCATTATGGATAAAATTTATGACAATAAAAAAATTATGGAATTCATTATAAATAATGCATGGAACAGAAGCACCATAAAAAATAACATAATAAAAATTTTTAACGAAAAAAATGATAGAATAACAGGGGAATTAATAAGTGCAAAATTTGATGAGGAGGAGGATTACTGTAGTGAGATTACTATTCTAAAAAAATTATATGGTTTATATAACAATGATTTAATGATACTTAACAGGTTAATACATGCATTAACAGAGAATAATGAAATTGAGGATGCATTGTCAATATTATATAATAAATTCAATGAAACAAAAAATTTATTTCTGTTCAATAAACTCGTATCTAAATATTACAATGTCAGGGATTATAATTCCATAATAAAAATATATGATGATGATTATATAAATAATTATAATATTAAATATTTTATTTTCTCATCAATAAAATTATTTATGTATGAAAATTACATAAAACTTGAGAATAAATACCATAATATGCTTAATAAAAATGTATTTAATGAAGTAAACAATAAATTGATAGCATCATATAAATTCAAAGATTTGTTGTCATGGGCAAAAAAACTTTTTGAATATGAATATAATGAACATAAAATACTAAGTTTTAATGATTATTATATAATTATACCGGATTATGTCTCCAGGAATCTGCATGGATTTATTCAAAACATGGAGCCATACACATTTATAAATAAGTACGTATATAATGACATGTCAAGGGATATAATTAAGAAGCTTTATGAAAATGGCTATAAAAATATACTTGAAATAAAAATAAACCAGATATACAATGTTGTTAAGGATGTCATAACGGCAAAAAACTTTTATATATTTATATGCAGGTCACTGGACAATACATATAATATAAAATTCAATAGTAAATATAATTATATATTAAAAAATGTAAATATAGACAATAAAAACCCGATGGAACTTGTTTATAGCTTTGATATAGGACTTATCGATGCTTTAAATATAATTGATATTTTAAATAAGGATGATGAAAATGTATTATAATAGAAACAATGAAACAAATGACATACTTGTAGCAGTTCTAATTCTTACCATAGCATTTACACTGATGATAACCGGTGGTATATCAAGAATAGTAAGATATAACACTGCATCTATAGAACTTGCAGGGCTAACAGGATTCGCTGTAACTGTAACGGCCTTTTTAATGCACGAAATGGCACATAGGGCCGTTGCAAGAAGGCTTGGTGCCGTAGCCTTTTTTAAATTATGGCCTGCCGGTGTTTTAATAGCATTGGTAACATCAATGTTCGGTTTTTTATTTGGTGCACCCGGGGCTGTTGAATTTGCAGGCCTGTATGATCAGGAAAGTGAGGGAAAAATAGCACTTGCAGGCCCGGCAACAAATATTGTACTCGGTCTTATATTTTACATTTTATATTTATTTTTATCATTCCCCTCAATGTTTATACTTGAATTTGTTTTATTTTATGTCGCACTGCTAAATCTGTGGTTTGCACTCTTTAATTTACTGCCTATACCACCACTTGATGGAAGCAAAATATTTTACTGGAACAGCAAATTATATGCAGCCATATTTATACTTGTAATAGTTCTAAATTTTGTCGATGGGTTGATACCATTATTTCTTGGAATACATTTATGATTTTATTTAGAATTAAATAAAGATTATATATATTACTTTAATATTGTTTAAGGAAGTGATTAAAATAAACACCAAAGAAACTTGTACTTCATGTGGCATAGGCCTCGTTGAGGTTGGATATTCAATATTCCTTTGCCCGAACTGTGGCGAAGAGATGATAGGCAGATGTAAGCAATGCAGGGAACATTCTACACCATATAAATGTCCAGGATGTGGATATATAGGGCCGTGATTTTTATGGGAGACGTAATGGTTTTATTAAGGGTATTGCCAGAATCAGTAGATATTAATCTGGATGATTTAAGGAATAATATATCGAAGAAATTGGAGAACCTCTGTGAAATTAATGATATAAAAGAGGAGGAAATAGGTTTCGGGTTAAATGCACTGATGTTTTCAGTCATAGTGCCGGATGAGGAGGGCAAAATAGACAAAGTTGAAAATGCAATATCATCTGTTGAGCATGTAAGCCAGGTAGATACTAGAGATGTAACGTTAATTTAAAATGTTATTTCTTATTTTATTAATATTATATATAATACTTTTAACCCTTATTTCTGCAGGTTTTATTTTTATAGGGCTGCACAAATCTACGGATGATGATATAAAAAATGATTATTACCCCAAAACTTTAGTAATATTGCCATGCAGGGGAATAGATTATTCATTGTATGATAATTTAAATTCAATAAAAAATCAAAATTATAATAATTTTAAACTAATATGTGCTGTAGATGATGAAAATGATGAGGCATTGAAAATTATAAAAAAACTTGGCATAGAATATATTATAAGTGATTATCCATGCAAAAATTGCAGTGGCAAAGTAAAGGCCATAAGCACTGCGATAAATAAATTTAATGGTTATGATGCTTATGTAATTGCGGATTCTGATATATATGTTAAAAAGAACTGGCTTATAAATTTATTAATGCCATTAAAAAATAAGGATGCAGGTTTATCAACAACATTTCCATATTTTATCCCAAAAAACGGGTTCTGGTCCAAGATTAAGGAGGTATGGGGCTTTGTGGGTATGGGATTAATGGAATCAAAACTCACAAGATTTGGCTGGGGAGGTTCTTTAGCATTTAAAAAAGAATTAATTGAAGATCGCCTGAATTTTTTCAGTGAACATATATCTGATGATATAGCGTTAACAAAAATAGCAAAAAATAAAAATTTAAAAATATATTATACAAAAAGTTCAATGCCTTATGTAAACTCTCCAGAGGATTTTAAGGATTTCTTTGAATGGTCAAACAGGCAGACGGCATTATCAATATCTGCAGATAGAAGAATTTATTATTATGGCTTATTATTCCATGGATCATATATATTTCTGTTCCTTTCGGCAATCTTAATGGGCATATTCTATAATTATTTATTCTTTTTATTTTTAATCCCAGCTATATTATATATTACAAATATATTAAAAAGATTAATTAAAATAAAATTTGTGAATGTAATAGCCGCAATAATTTTGCCTGAGATATACCTTATAAATTTATTGATAGCAAATAGAATGAAATGTATAAAATGGCGTGGAAGGAAATATAATATAACAGATAAAAAACTATTGTAATAAAAATTATTATAACTCTTTAATATACTATACTATGAAAACACCACAACTATTTGGAACAAATGGTATAAGGGGAATTCCAAACGATTATTTAACAACGGAATTTTCAATGGAAATCGGGAAGGCAATTGGAACATTTTTTAATGCAAAGAGAATTGCTATTGCAAGGGATACAAGGATAAGTGGCAATATGATATTGTTATCAGTTGCATCTGCTGTTTTATCAACCGGAACAGATGTTGTATATTTGGATATATTGCCAACACCGGCACTGCAATATTACTGCAAAAACCATAAAATGCCTGGAATAATGATAACAGCATCGCACAATCCCCCGCAGTATAACGGCATTAAGGCAATAGATTCCGATGGTACAGAAATAGATGAGGAAAAAGAAGTTGAAATAGAGGATTTAATATTTTCAAAAAAATTTAAAATTGTTCCATGGAATGAAATAGGCCAGTATTCATCGGACAATACGGTTATAAATGAGTATGTAAATGGAATAATGGATATGGTAGCTACAGATAAAATAAAAAAAAGGAAATTCAGTGTTGCAATAGATACCGGAAATGGTGCATCATATTTTACAAGCCCGTTATTGTTGTCAAAATTTGATTGCCATATAGTTTCATTGAATGCAAATCCGGATGGAAAGTTCAGTTCAAGAAATTCAGAACCAAAACCTGAGAATTTAACTGATTTAATTAACGTAATGAAAACAAAAAAATTTGATATAGGCATAGCCCATGATGGTGATGCGGATCGCTGTGTTTTTATAGATGAAAATGGCAATTTTATAGACGGTGATAAGAGTTTGTCGTTAATAGTTAAATATTCAATAAATAAAAATGATAATGTTGTTACGCCTGTAAGTAGTTCAGATGGATTAAAGGATATATGCAGTGAAAAAAATGCAAATTTGATATTAACAAGAGTGGGTGCACCCATAGTTGCAAGAACAATGATAAATAATAATGCAGTAATAGGAGGCGAAGAAAATGGTGGAATAATATATGGTAAACACCAGTATTGCAGGGATGGCGCCATGACATTATCATTAATGCTGAATTTAATGGCAAACCAGAATAAAAAACTATCCGAATTATTAAGGGAAATACCAGATTATAAAATGGTAAAATCATCTGCAGAGCGTAAAAAAGAATGGAATGAAATACTTAATGACATAAAAAATAAATATAAAAATAAAAAGATGGATTTTACGGACGGGGTAAAAATATATGATGATAGTGGCTGGACTCTTATAAGACCTTCAGGAACTGAAAAAATAATAAGGATATTCTCCGAATCAAAAAACATGGATGATGCAGTAAGGTATAATAATGAATATTTAAACTACTTAAAAAGTTTATAAATTTTTATACATTGAGAAAAATCTTGTTATTGCATTAATATTGCCGGCAAAGCCAAACCATAATAATAATATATCTGTTGCATATATTTTTATTGAGTATAAATCAAAATATTTTACAATAAATAACTGTATTAAAATGAATATTATTATTAAAACCAGCCTGTCTGCCCTTCCTGCTATGCCGGAATAGTTTCTTTTCAAACCCAGTGCCTGCGACTGTGTTCCCATATAGCTTGTCATTAATATTCCTATAATTGCAAATAAGCCTATGTAAACATTTCCATATATGGAAAATGTCATTCCCATTATAATAAATATATCAGAATATCGATCAAAAGCGTGGTCAAGCAAATCGCCCTTTTTTGATGAAATATTTTTCAGCCTTGCAATTTTTCCATCCAGTGCATCAAATAATGCTGATAATATTATAAAGATAAATGATAATATTAAATAATAATGGCTTAAATAATAAAATAAACCGCCAAGGCCGGCAAAAATTAATGATAATATTGAAACTGTATTTGGATTTAATTTTACGAATGCCTTTGATAATGGGACAAGTATTTTATCTCCCTGGCTTCTATATGAATCAAGTACCATAATGGTTTATTGTATCTATATTATTAAGTTTATTTTATTTATTTTTCCTTAATTAATAAATAAAATGTTGAGAAATAACCGCTGGAATAATACAATAACCATATGCCAGTAACAATAAAATTCTGTAAAAAGTATATGATAGAACCTGATAGAAATATAATGCCAAATAACAGTATTATATATATAATAGAATTTATATTATGTTTTTTGCCTTTAGGCGTCACCTTATATATTCTCCTTGATTTAAATGCCCTGAAAGCCCATAAAAGCATAAATGGTGATAAAGCAACAGTATATGACGATATTCTTCCAAGGCCGGTTAAGGCCTCCTTGGAGGTAAACTTTAATTTTCTGCCTGTCAGTAAAAATGCATATGCATATAATGCAAGGAAAATGATCCATATTAAAAACAATATGTTATTGAGTATATCAAAGTGTATGAAAGGTATAAAAGCTATTAACAATAATGCCATTATAAATGTTAATATTATCGGTATATACTGCAAGAGAAATGCAATTGCATCTATTTTTTTTACTATCGACAATTTTGATAGTAAAATTACTTTAAATCTTCTTGTAAGGACTTCTATGGAACCCATAGCCCATCTTGTTTGCTGTACATAAAATGCACCGAATGTGTCCGGTACATCTATATGCACTGTTGCATCGGAACTTACGATCTTTTTGCCTGCATTTAAAAGTTTTGCACCTATTTCAAGGTCATCCTGTATCATTGTTGGGTCCCAGGCACCAACTGATTCCAGGGCATCCTTTTTAAATATGGT
Source organism: Thermoplasmata archaeon (assembly GCA_021797555.1). Taxonomy (GTDB): domain Archaea; phylum Thermoplasmatota; class Thermoplasmata; order Thermoplasmatales; family Thermoplasmataceae; genus Ferroplasma. Next base: position 6,578 of record JAJZZM010000013.1, on the reverse strand, counting down.
GCCGCATCCTATTGGGAATACTTCCATATTGCCTTTATCACGTCCCTGAACTATTGATTTGTTTGTAAAATATGTTGATATGATAACTCCTCTGGTAAGCGATGTTTTATTTTCTGTATATCCTTCCCAGTTCATTGTAACTGCATCGGCTTTCCTGCTCAGTAACTGCATGTATGCTTTTAATAGTGAATCATTATCAAGCCTTGCATCAACATCCAATGTTAATATTAATTCACCTTTTGCCTTTTTATATCCGTAAAGTAAGGCCCCGCTTTTATATCCTATTCTGTTTTTTCCCCTATTAAATAATTCAACATTAATGTTTTCCGGTGTGATAAGTTTATGTTTAATTTCATTAAAATAATTTTCACTGTCATCTGAAATTATTATTATTTCAATTTTTGATTTGTCCCAGGTAGTTTCAAGTACATTTTTGATTAAACCATTTATTGTATCAACATTTTCACCCTTTGCCGGAACAAGAATTGACAAATATGGAAAATCCTTAATTTCTATTTTGTTATACTTAAATTTTATACCCAGGTAATAATAAAACAATTGAAAAAATAATATGATAATTGGTGGTACAAAAATTATTACCGGTATTATAATATAATATGGATTAATCATTATATTTCAACCCTTTAACGTATATAGTAGATATTGTTTTTACCAATTTTCTAATTTCCATGTTAACACTGTTTATTATATCTTATAATTACCTTAAATATTTTATTACATATCTTCTTATTGATATAAATATAATATTATTATATTTCAATCATTAAAACGTGTATTATAATACCTTATTTAATTTTTTCAGTTATCATATTGTCCCGTAAATATTTCCTGTATATATCAGATAAAAATATAATAAAATAATATAAACCAGGAATGAAGTTAAATGATAAGAGAAAAAAATAAAAGAGGAACATCAACAGAAATGGCTAAGGAAATGAAAATTAGAAAGATTGAATTATACAATAAAATCTTTAAGACCATACTTCTCAATATGGGAAGAGGTAATATAACATTACAACTATGAGAGAATGCATGAATTATTATCATTTGGTAATTATGTTGTTACACCTGCGAGGGCATATAAATCTAAAATATTATTAAAATGAAAATATATAAATTTATTAGGTATATAAAGAAAATAATAATGGGACAACACAAATTTTTTCAGTTATGTTGAAATTTAAATCCTGCTTAATGATATTTTATATTTTGGTGGTATTAAAAGTATATTATTAATTCTTGTTACCTTACCATTATGAATTTTATATGTTGCATAGCCAAGATTCGTATTATTGTAGACTATTACTTTTATTGTAACATTTGCGGGTATACATTCTCCCCTTACAGGATATAAATAAAAGGTCTTTGTTTGCCCGGGAGATATGGAGTTATTACTTATATTAAATAAATAACCATTATAATTTGTTTCATTAACTATTGCACGGAAATACAGATTTATATTTGATTTACCATTATATGTTAAATTAACTTCTATATATTTTATATTATTATTTTTAAGTTCCGGGTGTATTGAATTTATATTTACTTTATCTGTATGGTAATAATTAACTCCTGAAAACAAAACTATAATTATGATTATAAAAATTAATGATGTGTATGCAATTTTTTTCATTTTTTTGCTATTGATTTTAATGTTTTTAATATTCACAATTTTTTTACTGTATTTTATGTCCTCTATAACCAGTAATGATAGTACCGGCCAGTATATAAAATATCCTGGCAATACACGGTAATTAAAAAAGAATATTAATACAGGGAATGTAAATAATTCATACTTTAATAAATCATAATATTTTATATAAACAATTATTGAAATTATAAATATAATAATAAATATAATGGTAAAATATTTATATGAAATATAAAAATAACCCATAAATGCTAATTGTGATATGCCATAACCTATGCCTATAAGGCGGTCTAATTCCGGAGATAGTATATCATTAATATATATAACGGGATTTAAAATAATAAAATAACCATTTATTATTAAAAAAATTACCGATGCCATTAAAAACCATTGTATAGCTTTTTTTAATCCATTCTCACGGTAAATCATATATACCATAAATGGAAAAATAAAAATAGGAAATTGCTTTGCGGATATGGATAAACCGAAAAATATTCCGGATAAAATAGGATTTTTATAAATAAAATAATATGAAACCATCAGAAGTGAAACCCACAATATTCCTATGACGGCATCGGCCGCAGAATATATGTATACAAAATTCAAGAAAATTGCCATTACGCCTAACAATGCTATTTTTTTATCCTGGAATTTTTTATATACAAGTATTAACGGTATAATTGAAAGCAATCCTATTATAGTATTATTCAGTTTCCCTATAAAAAAATATGGGACATATGCAAGAAAAGCCAGTGCAGGATATCCCATAAATGTTATTACGGTACCATGCATTGTTGGCGTTGTATAGTCAAGGTTAAAATCCTTAAAAACGTAAAAAACGTTTGCTGTTGATGAATGTATATATGGATTTAAACCGTTTAAAAATTGTTTTGCTGAGTAAATATCTATTAAATATTCATCATCCACTGAAAATTTCATGAGTAAAGTTGATATTACTATTCCTATTGCCAGTATTAAAATAAAAAATAATGCTAATTTGCCCGCATTTGTTTTGATGAATCGACTTTTATCCATTAATTTATAATTATTTTTATCATAATAATGCCTTATGGCAAATAATACTATAATAATCAATGCAATAAGAGTTATTTTAAGGTATATATTTTTTAAGATGTTTATTATCAGTAGAGATGGCAATAAAAAAATCAGATACCTTAAAAGATAACTATAATTTTCATTATATTTTATTTCACCGTTAATATTTGATAGAAACAGAAATATAAATGAAAATATTATAAAAAATGATTCCAATAATATTGCATAGATATTAAAATATCCATAAAATCCCCATAAACTAAATGATATAAGCATGGATACAATCGAAATTTCATTTAATATTATCCGGTATTCCCTGCCATCCATTTATATCACATATAATTTGGAGTTTTAATTAAACGCGATTATATTAATCTTTTTAATATTATTATTGTGATATACTATAACATATATAAATGCATGGAATAATTTATAACTTTTAAATTGCACATTAATAAATAGTTTAATATTTTGTTATATCATATACACATATGATACCAAGAGTTATGTCTGTTGCCTCAACTGATTCAGGTGGTGGTGCAGGAATTATGGCGGATTTAAAGACATTTACAGCCCTGAAGGTTTTTGGCACAGCCGTTATAGTAACATTAACAGCACAGAATAGTGTTTCGGTAAAATCAATATATGAACTACCATTAAAGTTTATAGATGACCAGTTTGATGAAATCCTTGATGATATTGGTACAGATGCCGCTAAAACTGGAATGCTATACTCATCTGATATAATAAATGAAGTTGCTAATAAATTTATCCAGTATGATGTAAAAAACATTGTTATAGACCCTGTAATGATATCAAAAACAAATGTAAGGTTATTGAAAGAAGATGCAATAGATGCTATGGTAAATAAACTTATGAAAATATCATATTTAATAACACCTAATATGCCTGAAGCAGAAGTTATTTCAAAAACAAAAATAAAGAATTACAATGATATGAAAAATGCTGCTAAAATAATTTATAATAATATAAGTACAAATGTTTTAATCAAAGGTGGCCATTATAATTCCTATTTTTCCAGCGATATTTTATATGATGGCGATGAATTTTATGAATTTAAAATGAAGAGGGTGGATACCAAAAATACGCATGGTACAGGAGATACACTGTCCTCTGCAATTACATCGTATTTGGCAAATGGGAAAAAATTGTGCGAGGCAATTAAGTTATCAAGGGGATATATAGAGGGTGCAATAAAAAATTCTTTTCCAATGGGAAAAGGCTATGGCCCTTTAAACCATTTCTGGGTGATAAAATGATAGGAAAAATATCAAGGGATTTTTTTGAGAAAAATATTATAAACAGGATAGGAGAGATAAGGAAAGAAGTTATTGTTCCACCTAAAAACGGTGTTGATGTGGGCATAATAAAAACCGGGGACAAATATATGGCAGTAACAACTGATCCATTGTATATTGATAAAACGTTTGGATTAAAAAAGGCTGCATGGTTTGCGTTCCATATATTATTATCTGATCTGTATACATCCGGAATTAAAGCGAATTATATGAGCATAGATTTAAATCTGCCATTGGGCATGACGGATGAAGAATTTAATGAAATCTGGGATGCTATAAATGAGGAGTCATTAAAATACCATATAGAAATTGTAACAGGGCATACAGCAAGATATGCAAACACAGATTACCCTATGTTGGGTGGTGTTACATTAATGGGCATCGGCGATAATTATATAACAACCGAAAATGCAAAGGTCAATGATAAAATAATAATAACAAAGACCTGTGCTTTAGAAGCATCGGTTGTATTATCGTATACTTTTCCTGAGTATGTAAAAAATAATTTGGGTTATAATGCATTGAAGCAACTGCATAATATGTTTTATAATATGTCATGCATAAAGGAGGAGGAATTGGCAATAGATTATGGCATAGATAAAATAACATCAATGCACGATGCAACGGAGGGTGGACTATTAAATTCAATTTATGAGATAGCAGTAGCATCTGATAATGGTTTATTGGTATATAATGATAAGATAATAATAGATGAAAATGTAAAAAAAATATGCAATTTATTTAATATAAACCCATTGAGGTCAATAAGTGAAGGAACATTATTAATAACGGTAAAAAATGAATATGCCAGTGATTTTTTGAATATACTCAGAAAAAATGGAATAGAATCAGAAATAATAGGGGAGATAAGGGAGAAATCATACGGAATAAAAATAAAGGAAAACAGTAATTATTACGATATAAGGCCCGAAGATGATCAGTTCTGGTCTGCGATAATAAATGGGAATAAAAATAATTTAAAATAAAATATCATTTATATTCATGGCATTATAGCTTAAATTCATATCCAGGTCTTTTAATATATTTCCTGTCAGTATTGATACAACAGCATCGTTTTTATCAATTATATTATTTTCCCTTAATTTTTTTACTCCGGCCAATGATGCTGCTGATGCAGGTTCACAGCCTATCCCGGACCGGTCTATTATTTTCTTTGCATCAATTATTTCATCATCGGATACTTTTTCTACAATTCCGTGTGTAAAATCTATGGACCTTTTTGCTTTCTTAAAATTAACAGGATTACCGATCTGTATTGCCGATGCTACTGTTCTGGCCTTAACAGGTATTATATTGTCCCTTCTATTGTTTATATAATCATAGAACGGTGATGCACCCTCTGCCTGTATTGCGATCAGTTCAGGAATTTTTTTTATTTTGCCCATGGCCTTTAATTCCATTAAGGCTTTACCAAAAGCCGATGTATTGCCTAAATTGCCCGCAGGGAATGATATAAAATCAGGTTCTAATTTTTCCATTATTTCAAATATTATTGTTTTTTGCCCCTCAATTCTCCATGGATTCAATGAATTTAAAACATAAAAATCATTTCTTTTTTTCAGTGTTTCCCTTAAATCTGCCATTGCCGTATCAAAGTCGCCGTTTATATTAACGATATTGGCACCGTATGATACTGCCTGAAATAATTTATTTTTTGATATTTTGCCTTCAGGTATTAATACATAGCTATCAATTCCTGCAAATGAACTGTAACTTGCAGCCGCAGCCGAGGTATTTCCGGTTGAGGCGCATAATGTCTTTTTAAAGCCAAGCCTCATTGCCTCTGAAACTGCAACGGTCATTCCACGGTCCTTGAAAGAACCGGTGGGGTTTTCGCCTTCATGCTTTAAAAATATATTTTTTATTCCTGAATAATCTGATATTTTAAAATTTTTATATAGATTTGTATTGCCTTCTCGCCTTGTTATTATATATTTATCCTCTATTCCTGGATGTACTAAATTTTTATATTTCCATACACCGGCATAATCTGATAGCTCAAAATTATCCAGGCCCTTTTGAATAACATCCAAAATATTCCCACATTTATCGCATAGATAATTATTCCTGTTTATATCATATTCACTATTGCATACAGGGCATTTTAATATTGAATAAACCATTAAATACTTAATAATAAATCATATAAATTTTTTGCTCTTTTTGAAAATTAAACCGGCCAGAAAACTTTTGCAAGCTCAACTATTACTGCCATTGCTATGCCTATGTAAACTATCAATTTTGGATCAAGTGCAGGCCCTGTTATTTCCTCCTCGTTGAAGTATCTTATTAAACCTGCTCCGGACTGGAAGTTTTCATTATTGTTATCCTTTGCCATACATAGATTAATCTAAAACTATAATTTAAAGGTTTTTATTATAATGAGTGTGGGACACAATTATTTTTTATCCTTTTCATTAACGGCCCCGGGATTCTTCGTGATTATAACGTAAACTCTCTGACCAATATACCTTCTGGGAATATCTGCCTTCCCTGATGTGCCGATTGGT
>JAJZZM010000015.1 GCA_021797555.1 Thermoplasmata archaeon | reverse complement strand
GAAAATGATCTGAAAAGCAGGATTAAGGATAGCTTTGAGAAACTCTCATGCAGCCTTACATTTGCAAAAAGCTGGATTCTGAGATTCATAAATTAAAGTATAAAAATGTAGGTAATAAACTATAATTATATATTTAAGTTTTAAGTATATACTTTAAAAGATAAATATATAAATAGTAGCAATTTATAATATAATAGATTATTTTATGTCTGGATTAAAAGTTTTTATAGACAAAAAAGAATACAACGCCGAAAAGGGTAAAACTATTCTTGAAGCCATGACAGAAAATAATATAGATATACCACATGTATGTTACAATCCTGCTCTTGGGCCTATAGAATCATGTGATACATGCATTGTTAAGGCAAATGGCAAATTTGTAAGGTCATGTTCAACAGGAATTGAAGATAATATGGATATATCATATGAAGCAGAAGATGTACACTCAAGGCAATTAGAGGCCGTGAATAGATTGTTAACAAGGCATAATTTACACTGTACAGTATGTGAAAATAACAACGGTGACTGTGCACTGCATAATGCTGTTGACCAGTTAAATTTAGACAGGCAGGAATACCCATTTGAGAAAAAGGGGTACGAACCTGATTATTCAAACCCATTTTACAGGTATGACCCGGATGAATGCATATTATGTGGCAGGTGTGTTGAGGCATGCCAGGACATTGAGGTCAATGAAACACTTAGCATAGACTGGTCCATGGAAAAACCAAGGGTTATATGGGATGACAACAGGCCTATAAATGAGTCTTCATGTGTTTCCTGTGGCCACTGTGTAACTGTTTGCCCCGTAAATGCATTGATGGAGAAGCCGATGCTGGAAGAGGCGGGTTATTTTACATCATTGACAAAAAAAGCGAAGGATAATTTAGTGGATTTTGGAAAGGGATTAGAAAAACCTACAGGCATTGGAATGATAATGAAAATCAGCAATATTGAATCACAGATGAGAAATGAACAGATAAAAAAGACAAAAACTGTATGCACATACTGCGGTGTCGGATGTTCATACACAATGTGGACTAAAGGAAGAAAAATTTTAAAGGTACAGCCAGAGGTTGAATCTCCTGCAAATGGAATATCTACCTGCATTAAAGGCAAATTTGGATGGGACTTTGTTAACAGCAGTGATAGATTAAAAAGACCATTGATAAGGAAAAATGGAAAATTTGTGGAAGCGTCATGGGATGAGGCTTTAAGATTTGCAGCAGACGGCTTGAAAAAAGCCTCTGAGAAATATGGCAATGAATCTGTAATGTTTATAGCCTCATCAAAGGGAACAAACGAGGAATCATATTTAATGCAGAAACTTGCCAGGCAGGTGTTCCACAATAATAATATTGATAATTCATCAAGATTCTGCCAGGCCCCTGCAACTACCGGACTGTGGAGAACTGTAGGCTATGGAGGGGATGCAGGGTCAATACAGGACATATATAAATCTGAACTTGTAATGATTGTTGGTGCAAATACTGCAGAATCACATCCGGTTTTGGCAACAAGAGTTAAAAGGGCACATAAATTAAATGGGCAGAAATTAATAGTTTCAGATTTAAGGAAAAATGAAATGGCAGAACGTGCCGACATATATCTGCATCCTGCACCCGGAACGGACCTCGTATTATTATCTGCAATTACAAAATATATAATAGATAAAAACTGGCATGATAAGGATTTTATAAATAAAAGGGTAAACAATTTTGATGAGTATTATAAGAGCTTGGAAGCATTTACACTGGAAAATGCTGAGGAAATAGCAAATATAAGCAGAGATAAAATAATAAAAACAGCTGAAATGATCCACAGTGTAAAGAGCATGTGCATACTCTGGGCAATGGGAGTTACCCAGCATTCTGCAGGTTCTGATGTTTCCACAGCAATATCAAATCTATTATTGATAACCGGCAATTATGGTAGGCCCGGAACAGGGGCATATCCATTAAGGGGACACAACAATGTACAGGGAGCAAGCGATTTTGGTTCAATGCCTACATATTTGCCGGGATACCAGCCAATAAATGATAATAAAATAATAGATAAATTTGAAAAGGCATGGAAAACAAAATTATCCAGTAAGCCCGGAATAGATAATGTATCGTGCATAGAGAACATTGATAATAATAAAATAAAAGCAATGTACGTTGTAGGAGAGGAACTTGCCTCCACTGGACCGGATTCAAATATGGTGCGGGAATCATTAGGAAAACTTGATTTCCTTATAGTGGAGGATCCATTCTTCTCTGAAACAGCAAAATTTGCGGATGTTATCCTCCCGTCATCCGTAAGCCTTGAAAAGGAAGGGACATTCACAAATACAGAAAGGAGAATACAAAGATTATATAGGGTAATGGATCCATATGCCGATACAAAACCTGACTGGGAAATAATACAGAAAATAGCAAACAATCTTGGCGCTAAATGGAATTATAGCCATCCTTCCGATATAATGGATGAGGCCGCGGAATTATCACCTATGTTTAAAGGTGTTAATTATACAAAGCTTGAAGGGTTTAAGAGTTTACAGTGGCCAATGAAGGAAAATGGTGAAGGTACAGAATATTTATATGAAAAGGAATTTCATTTCCCGGATGGAAAGGCAAGGCTTTATTCTTTAAAATACAGGCCACCCTTAACAGAAAGCGAAGAATACCCACTGCATTTAAATAATGGCAGAATGCTTGAGCACTTCCATGAGGGCAATGAGACATTCAAAACAGCAGGCATAAAAGAAAAGGTTCCGGATTCATTTATCGAGATCTCGGAGGAACTCGCAAAAGAATATAAGTTAAATACCGGCGATTATGTAAGGGTAACATCTAAATGGGGCAGTGTAAAGGTTAAGGCATTAATAACTGACAGGGTAAGCCACAATGAATTATACATGCCAATGAATGCCATAGGTGAAAATAACGGTGTTAATTTATTAACTTCATATACAACCGACCCTGATTCAGATACACCTGCATACAAAGAATTGCCCGTAAAAATAACAAAATTAAAGGAAAGTGGTGATTCACCGCTGCCGAAGACAAACCCAAGATATTATAGGCGTTTTCCACAGAAGGGGATAAATATAGAGATGAAATGGAAGAGAAGTGATTATAAAAAATTAACGGATGATTGAAATGGCAAAACCTATAGAATATATTGAAAATGTTGATGAAGAGACTAACACGCTGATACCTAAAGAATATAAAGAGAGCATTGATAATCTGTTTAAAACGGTTAAATCCTTGAATGATTCCGGTTTATTAACATTAATTAATGCAATGGCCAGGAATTATAAATATATAATTGATTCCATGTCTGACCAGCTGAATTCAGATGATACGAAAAAGGCTGTTACAAATATTTTTAATGTTTTTGCGCTATTATCCAAAATAGACACTGATAGAACATATGATTTAATGTCAAAACTTGGCGATTCAATAAACAGTGCAGAACTAAGCGAGGATAGGTATGGAATAACTGAGATAATAAAACTGATAAACAATAAGGATACTGCTAAAACAATAATGTTATTCCTGAAAATATTATCAGGAATAGAAAAATGAATGCATATATAAATAAAAAAATTATTAAATTTTTTTCAGGCAGTGCCAGTAATTATGATGATTATATTACCGGTGAGGAGCCACTTGAAATAAGGTTAGTAAATAACAATGATATTGAGCCGGTATCAGTAATAATGAGGACACCTGTAGATGACTTTCCTCTGGCACTGGGTTTTTTATTTGATGAGGGGACAATAAAACTTGATGATTATATATCCATGGATTATGATAAAAATTCAAAAACAAATGAAATGAATAATATAATAAATGTTTATGTTAAAAATATAAATAAGGATTTAATTAATGAAAGAAACTTCTATGTTAACTCAAGCTGCGGTGTATGCGGCAAAACAAATATAGACAATGTTTTTATAAAAAACCCTAAAATAATCAAAATAAAGGAGATGATAGAACCTGATCTAATCCTTTCATTGCCGGGCAAAATGAAAAACAACCAGAAAATATTCAGGTATACCGGCGGCATACATGCTGCAGCCATATTTGATTATTCAGGGAATTTATTAAATATTTCCGAGGATATTGGCAGGCATAACGCTGTTGACAAGTCAATAGGCAAATTTCTATTGAATGGCATTGACCGCAGGGAAGATACATTAATGCAGGTAAGTGGCAGGGCAAGCTTTGAGATAGTACAGAAAGCCTCAATGTTCGGCATATCGGTTATAAGCTCTGTTTCTGCACCATCATCACTGGCAATTGAACTCGCAGAAGCGTTCAATATAACATTGATTTCTTTTGTCAGGGATAATAGATTTAATATATACACAAAGCCCGAAAGAATAAATATATAAATAGAAAACTACATAATATATGGAAAATATAAACATAGATGGAATAATAAATAATATAAGAAAACCATATAATGGAATAATAATATGGAAAAACAATATTTTAATCAATAATCCTTGAAAACAGGAATATCAATTGATGACTCCCTTGGAGTCCTATTTAATATAAATATAGGTGTTAGAAGCATAAACTGGAAATAACCCCAGAATGCTGTTATATAATTATAAAAGCCACCCTCATATGTTAATATTGATGATGCTATAAATATCGATACCATAATTATTATCTGCGGCAAAAATTTATACCATGGAAGCTTACCACCTGTCCTTGCAGTTGTAAATGGCTTTTTCTTTTTTAATATAACGCTTAATGTAACCGATATGCTCAGTGGAAATAAAACTAAATTTGCAGCCATATTATAAAAAACATATTTCATGGGTGCGCCCTTATCCACATGCGTCATTATAAATGTAAACATTAAAACTATAGTGTATGGCAGCCATGCCAGTATGTAAATATACGGATTCATTATCAATACCCTCACATGAAAAATATCAAGTATTGGGGCTAATAAAAACATTAAATAGAACCAGCCAAATAAATACCATGTTGATGTTGCAAACCAGTCTATTTTCATTTTCAGACCATATTTTCTTTTGAATATTATATTTTTAAAAATTTTTTTCATAAGTGCCAGTGAACCGGCTGACCACCTCCATTGCTGATTTATATATCCCTCCATTGTTGTAGGTGCCCTACCAAATACAAGTTTTTTATTGTAATATAAACCCTTATATCCTTTTGATATCATATTAACCGATGTTGCAATGTCCTCAACCAGATTTGTCCCATCAAAATAATTTACTTCTGCCAGTGCTGATCTTCTATATATAACATTGGTTCCACATGAAAATAATGAACCCAGTACACTCTTGCCCTCTGTTAATATTTCATAAAAAATAAACTGCTGTGCCTCAGCCATTTCGGCCAATGCACTTGCATCCGTGTTTGCATAATACTGTGGAACCTGGATAAATGCCGCGTCAGGATTATTGTCCAGGAGATTTACAGTTTCCCGAACAAAATCGGGTGACGGCATCTGGTCAATATCCAGAACCGTAACGTATTCCTGATTAACAAAATTTTTTAATGCGTTATTTAATGCACCGGCCTTATATCCTGTTCTATCTGTTCTATGGATATAAACTGCATTCATTTTATCCGATATCTCCCTTAGTTTTGTTGACGTATCGTTTGTGGAATCATCTAATATATACAGTTTTGCAATATTTCCTACATTACTGTATATTGCCATTAAATTTGTCATTGCCATATTGATATCTTCATTGTATATTGGAACTAAAATTGCTATTTTCTCCCTGTATGATTTTATAAAACTATTCGATGTTGTTGTATCATATTTATATTTGCTTCTCCTGAATGCAAGCATAAATGATAAACTCTGTATGCCAAAGAATAATGTTGCTAACCAGAAAAACACTGAAAAAAAATCATCGACGATGTTGCCATTATGTAATATTGTTACAGCATAAACTGATGAAAATATGCCTATGAATATAAAAATTAATGTTAAAACTGTAAGTATATTCATAATATAGAAATATTTTTTCATATTATCCCCTAAATTGTTTGAATAAGCTATTGCTATCTATTAAATCATCATTTTTTTTATCTTTGTATGGATATAATTTTTCTAAATCATCAAAGTTATTCCTATTATTTGCCTCGTTTGATATTATTTCTATGCCATTTGAAGTTATATTAAATTTCATAGGCATTGGATTGAACTGCGACCCTCGCATTTTTGGTATCCTCATAGTTCTTTCCATACCTGTATCTGTTAGTTTATATTCTAATTTGATTATGCCTGTTACATAATTTTCTTCAACACCAAAAACACTAAAATCTGAAGCACGTACGCCACTTGTTATAATTACTATTACATCATTCATTGCAAGGCTGTTTATAAATAAATTTATATAATCATCATTTGGCATCAAAAGCAAGGTTACCTGGTCTATAACCACTCTTTTTATATTTTTTGATATTATAAGTTTCTTTAATTCAGAAATTATTTTTGTTATGAACTTCCTGAAATCTGTTTTCTGATTTAATACATCAATTTTCATGGATCTTATCTGATCTGAAATTTCTATAACGTCTATTATTCCATTTTTATAATTTTCATAAAAATTTATATTCATTGTTTTTATATTATTTAAATACTCTTCCGGAAATGTGTCTGTTAAAATCATTATTCCATTCTGGCCATTTTTTGCACCTTCCGAAAGGAACATGCTTGATAATGTAGTTTTTCCTGAACCGGCTTTACCTGATATTAAATAAACAAAACCAGACCGCAGGCCACCAAAAAGTTGCATATCAAGATCAGGAATGCCAAATCTAAAACGGTAGCTCAAACCTGAATAATTTCTATAATCCGATATTTTAATATCATATGCCTTTAAAATATTTATTTCATTGGCACTTAGTTCCCTATTTACTATTATCATACTATTATTAATATTGCAATCCTCTAATTCAGAATGAAATGCCATTATTTCTGATGTTGCATCCAAACTATCAATAATTTTAATGGCGATTTTTTCACTGTTTGATGCTATATAATCAAATTTGTGTGAAAGCAGAGTACCCTGAACTTCTACATTATTTTCTACATTGTTTACATTGATAGAGAATTTATCGTAAACCATTTTTTTGATATGATCTATATTTATATTCAATGCCATAATATAAGCCTATATTTTGTGCAGTAATATAATAGTTTCGAAATTATATTTAATATTTATATTATATATATTTCAAATAGTTGCAGAACCCATAATCATATAATATTTTTAGGTCTTCCATATATTTACTTTAATAATTATATAAACCAATATAAATATTTATAATGTAAAAATAATATGTGCAATGTTTAAAATAAATTATATTATCTGCTAATGCATTAATTAAATGTAATTAATAATATTCTTATCTAACGGTTTTACAATATCAAGCAATATGGTATTTTTTTCATTATATTCATAGAGATTTGATAATATTGTTTTAATATAATCTAATGACCTGTATGATGGAACAAAAACAGTTACAACAAGATAATTATCGTTAACTGCCCCAAATATCCCATATCTTTGAAGTGCTATATTACCTAACTTTTCTCTTAGATTACTCAATAAATTGGTTTCTAATGTTAAACTATATATGTTATCAGCTATTTTATCAAATTCATATATTTCATCTTCTGAAAATACAATAGCGTTGATAAGTTCTGTATTCATACATGTATTCGAAATTTCTACCACTGCCTTATGGTTTTTTATTGTATTTATGATGCTATTATCTTTATATATTCCTAATGGTATTTTATATCTTACAACACATAAAGGCAATTTTTCCTGAAAAAATAATGAAAATAAATTATCTAGAGGTTGATATTCAATTTTATCTATAAATAATGGCTTCATAATTTTTAATGACAATACATCACTTACCTTTTTGCTGTAATTGTGATGAAATCTGAATTCTATAACTAATTTGCCATTTTCAATTGACGTGGATCCTAGTGAAAGTGATTTTATACTATATAAATTGTCAATAAGTTCCTTTATACTATCACTGTTTAATTTTTCAGTTATAATGTAATAATTGTCCTTTTCCTCCGATTCAAGAAATGGCATTAAATTTTCCACCAAATTTGAATCCTCTGAATTTTTATAAATTAAAGCCTTTAAGTATATATTATTATCATATTCCCTTAAAAATACAGGTATCTTCATATCATGAACCTTTGCAATCCTAAAAATATATGATGGCATATTTATATATAATTTGCATTTTCTATCTAATTGATTTTTTATCTGGTTTAACAACATTATACTTTAATTGCATTGATGTATAAAAATGATTTCACTTTAAATTTTTATATAATTTATTATAATTTATAAATATTTATAGATATCATTACTAAGTTGACATACAATATCAAGCGATACTGTGTTCTTACCTGCAAGCTCATATGAATTTGAGAACAATATTTTCATATAATCTATTGCCCTGTATGCTGATAAAAATGCAGTCATTACTATGTAATTACCCTCAATTGTTCCAAATATGGCATCCCTATAAATACCTATACTATTAGCTTTTTCCCGGAGTTTTTCAAGCATTACTGTTTTAATTTTAGTATAATATATATTATCCGCTATTTTTGTGAGACCATCAATATTATCATCTGAATAAACTATGGTATTAAAATAATCTAAATTTTTATATGAATCTATTATTTCAACTATTACATTATGTTTTTTTACGGCATCTATAAGATTTTTATCTTCATATGATTCAATAGGGATTTTATATTTTATCACAGATATTTTCTTTTTTTCATTCTTTTTCATTAACATTGTTAAAATATCCTCTGCTGGTTGATATTCAATTTTATCTATAAATAATGGCTTCATAATTTTTAATGACAATACATCACTTACCTTTTTGCTGTAATTGTGGTGAAATCTGAATTCTATAACTAATTTGCCATTTTCAATTGATGGCTCTGCCATAATCACACTAGGAATTTTAAATAATGCGTCAATAAGTTCCTTAACATTGCTATCAAATATTTTTTCGGTTAACACATAATAATTATTCCTTTCCTCCGATTCAATAAAGCCCATTAAATTTTTCATGGCAACAACCATATTATTTTTTTCAATAAACACCCTTAAATATAATTCATTGTTAGATTCAGTTAAAAACACTGGCATAACCATATCATGAACTGAAGAAATCCTGAAAATGTATGATTCGACCTTTATATATAATTTACATTTCATATCTATTTTACTGTGTATGCTGTTTATTAACATTATTATCTTTATTTTATTTATATATAAAAATGTATGTATATTAGTTTAGTATAAAACATAAAACATAACACAATTCATTGCATGGCAATAATATTGTTACACCTTGATCCATATAAAAATGACGGTAAATAAAAAATATATAAATTTATAAAGTAATTATAGGAAATAATAGAGAACATATGATATTTTCCGTGAGTAAGATATCTCATGCCAAAGCATAGAGGCTTCATGATTCATTGACCATTGCTTACCATTACATACGGGCTTTTAGTCCTTCAAGGGCAGAGGCAATAATCTCCACAGGCTTATATTCCCTTAAGCACTCCGCAGGTATTTTATTTATAAGAGTTGAAGCCTTAATTTAAGTGCTTCTATTATTCCTCTTATTATTTGATGTTATTAAAATATATTATATAAATATTTTATTATAGGAATTCATCCACATTTATATTAAATGTTAGTAATTAATATTCTTAGAATTTATTCATAAATAATTATTATATCTATGGTATGTAAATTTTAATGAAAACATGTAAATATCTAGAAAAATATGGATTTGAATTTATAATGTCATATAATTTGGGCTCATATTTTTCAAAGAACTTAGATTGCGGTAATATTGTAATAAAAAATGATGAGATAGAACTTTATGATAACGGAAATATGGATTACATTATAGCATATGTACAGTTATATGATATGTATGATATAACCGATTATATAGATGATTTCTTCGAAAAAACACACTTTAAAAGGGATATTTATGATAGTTATTTAAATAAAAAAATCCATTATATAGGCAAAAAAAATGGATTGGACCTTGAAAATATAAGTAAAACTGAGGCTGACTACCAGATAGCAATAAAAATAGAAGGGATCAATAAAATTAATGATTCTCTTGAAATATTGTATGATATTAATTATAAAATAATAAAGAGCACAAATTTTTATATAAATAATATAATAAAAAAGTTCATGCCGAATATGTCAGAAACAATGACATGCAGATTATGCAATAAAAATATATATTTATATGAATACAAAAAACATCTTGAATGCCATGTAAATAGAAGAATAGATAATTTTTGCATGGTTGTAAAATCATTGCCTATAGGAGTAATTCCTGAAATAAATGAGTTTATAAGGCAGTACCCATTGATATATAAATATAAAAGAGACCTATTTTATTTAATTATAATAAATAGAACACTGAGGTCATTTACCAATGAAATAAATATAATAAATTCATATATGAGAGATTATAAAAATTCCGAAATAAAAATTGATAACATAGATAAAATAATGGGTGTTGCAGGTTATATAATAAGCACAGTGCCATCCTGGCTTATAGATTCATTTATAGACCATACAAATATAAAATATAAAATGACACCCATAGCATATAAGGCATTTAAGCAGGACGTAATAAAAAGCTATTCAATAAATTAATTTATATACAATATAAAATTTATTTATTATGTTCATTTATATTTATAACATAAAAATGGAAAATATTTGCAGGGATAATAAATTAAAATTTTTTAAAATGCTTGATGGCAATATATATGATCTAAGGATAGCAGATAACCATGTAGAAATAGCATCCTATTATAAAATAAACATTAAAATAAAATCACTTTTAAAAGATTATTATCAAAAAATATATGTAAACAATTTAAAAAATATTGATTCAGTCAGCTATGCAATTTATCTTATTTCAAATCAGAGATACTGGGAGGCTCACGAGGTTCTGGAGAATATATGGCGCAATAAAAATGGAATAATCAAGAAAACATACCAGTTTATAATACTATTATGTGTTGCGAACATACATAAACAGAGGGGTCATATTGAAACATATTACAGGGTAATTAAACGTGCAATGAAAATAAATACACTTGATAAAATAGAAAATATAGATATAAAATTAATTAAATATAAATTTTCTATGGACGAAAATTATAATATTGATGTATATTTTAAACAAATAATGTAGAAATATAACCACGAATCATAATTTCTTATTAAAAATAATTAATATTCAATTAATAAAAAATTATATATAGATAGATATTATCATTCATATTACCATGAATAATATAGTAAATAATTTTATGAATATACCATTACAGAAAGAACCGGATTTCTGGTCATTTGATAAAATTAACCACATAAGGGAACTTGCAGATACTGGTGAACCATATAAAATATTTATAAAAAATAATAGTTTAAGGATACTTGATAATGTAAATTTTAAAATGAATAATGATAAAATTACATTAAATACACATAGCAATACCAAATCATATTTAGCAGATATGGAAATGTCTGTCCCATTATATTTAGGCGATATGTCATATGGAGCATTAAGCGGAAACCCGAATCTTGCAATAGCAAAATCCGCTGAAATCACCAAAACAATGTCAGGTACCGGTGAAGGTGGCCTGTATAAGGATATATCATCATATAAAAGAATATTTGTTCAGTGGGCTTCTGCAAGGTTCGGTGTAACAGCAGAAACCCTAAATGCAGGATCAGGAATAGTAATAAAAATAGGGCAGGGCGCAAAGCCAGGAATAGGAGGCCATTTGCCTGCGGATAAGGTAACGTATAACATTTCCAAAGCGAGGAAAATTCCAGAAAATACGGATGCAATTTCACCTGCACCGCATCACGATATATATTCAATAGAGGATTTATCACAGAGAGTGGAAGCATTAAAATTATTGACTGATAAACCTGTATTTGTTAAGGTTGCTGCAACAAATTATATACCATATATTGTAACAGGAATAGCAAGGTCAGGTGCAGATGGCGTTATTATTGATGGGCATGGTGCCGGGACAGGTGCAACGCCACTGGCTATAAGGGATAATTTAGGAATACCGGTAGAATTAGCTGTCGCATCATCCCATAATATATTATTAAAAGAAAAATTAAGAAAAAACTTCAAAATTATTGCCGCCGGCAGGGTCTCAAATTCAACAGATGCTGCAAAATTATATGCGCTTGGTGCAGATTTTGTAAGTTTAGGCACATCAATATTAATAGCAATGGGATGCATAATGGTAAGAAAATGCAATCTTGGCTACTGCCCTGCGGCATTAACAAATAAAACAGACAACAGAAAATTATTTGATATTGATTTTGGTGTTAATAATATAATAAATTTTATAAAAGGATTCAAAATAGAAATAGAAAATATTTTAGACAATTTAAATTTAAAAAATATAAATGAATTAATAGGAAATAAGGATTTGTTAATAGGAAATAATTTATCCAGAAACACATTAAACGTTTTAGATATTGATTATAAAAATATAAAAAATACTTATTATAAGCAGGGAGATTTTATACCTGATAAAAAATATTTGAATAATTTAATTAATAAGGGAGAACCTGAAATAACTGGCATGGGCAGCAATGCACCACCGGATGTTGTAAAGCCATCAAGGATCATTGATTTTTTAATGCTTGACGGATCACAGGTTACAAGGCCTTCTATAGACCCCTACCGTGAAGCAATAAACCTGAACATTAATATGTGCAGTGGAAAAATCAATTTATCATTGCCCGTTATTTTTGATATTTCCAATTCTAATGATGAAATAAAAAATGGAATACTATTTGCATCATCGCTTATGAATACATTGGTTATAAACGATAGAATAAAAAATAAATATAAAAATATCACATTATTAAAATATGATACTTTTTATAAATATAAAAATTATATTTATACATTTGATTATAAAAATAAAAACGCTTCAGGATATATAATAAATGATTATGATTTATTGAAAATTGCCAAATTAAAGAATAATTTAAAAAATAAAAGGGAAAGATATGATATTTTATTATATATCAATGAATTCAGGAATACCGGGGATATAGCAAAATATATGACATTGGGTGCAGATGCCGTTATTTTGCCATCAAAAATTTTTGAATATGGCCTGGCAAATCAAAATAATATAAATGAAAAGGCCTTAAATTTTATAATTGGAGTAAAAAAGGAATTGTCATTATTATGTGGTGCAATGGGAATATCAAATATGCAGAATTCATTGACAGGAAATATAGAATTATTAAGGTCGGTAAATTTAGACAATAATATATCAAAAATATTAAATTTAAGTGAGGCCGGATCATTATGAATTATTATCCCTCTTCATGTGGATTATTGGCTATTTTAAGGAGAAATGATTCCGAAAAAATATCAGGGAAAATTGTTTCTAATTCATTGGATTCAATAAAATACCGTGGCAGTGACAAGGGATCAGGTTATGCTGTATTCAATTTAAATGACAATAATTATAAGATTAAGATTTTTTATAATGGAGATGAAGAAAAACTAAATAAAATAATATCAGAAAAATTTGATATAAGTAATTATTATGTTGAAAATAATAATAATGTAAAGAGTTACTGCTATAACCTTGATGTTATTGATTTAAATTTAATAGATAATGTTAATTATCTTTTATGGAAAAATAGATCGGGAAGAATTTATAGCTCAGGCACATCTTTAAATGTTTTCAAGGGTGTCGGGTATCCTTTAGATGTTTCCGATGAATACCATATAGATAATATGAAAGGTGATTTATGGCTTGCACATACAAGGCAGCCAACAAATTCTCCTGGAGACGAACCATACTGGTCACATCCATTTTCCACATTTAATATTGCAATAATACACAATGGTGACATAAGTTCATTCGGCGCAAACAGGGAATCCCTGAAAAACCATGGAATAAAAAGCTTTGTCGGCACAGACAGCGAGGTTATATCATATATATTCAGGGAATTATTAAAAAAATATGATTTGGTAACCTCAATAAAAATTATGAATAATAAAATTAATGATAAATATATAAAATATATAAACCGTGGTTATGTCCTTGATGGGCCATATACAGTTATTATAGGCTATGATGATGGCAGTGATTTATATTTAATAGGATTAACAGATAAAACAAAATTAAGGCCAGTAATTTTGGGAGAGGATAAAAATAATTATTATATAGCAAGTGAGGAAAAAGAAATAAAACTAATAAATAAAAATGCCAGGATATGGACATTAGAGCCTGATTCATATTTTATAGCATCCTTAAAAAAAGGCTTAATAAATTCAGGAAGGAAAAATATAAAATATTCAAAAACTTATGATATAAATAATTATGATATTGATGCATATAATATAGATTACAATAAATTAGACAATGAAATATTAAAATTAAATAAAAAAGATATAAAAATAAAAAATGTTACAGGCCATAAATATATAGGAATTAAAATTTTTAATAAAAATTATAATTTAGATCTATATGGCAATGCTGGCAACTGCCTGATGAACTTAAATGAGAATAATAATGCAAATATTTACGGCAATGTTGCTGATGACTGCTGTGATTCAATGTCAGGCGGCGAGGTTAAAATATATGGCAGTGCGGGCGATGTTTTGGGCCAGGCAATGAATAATGGCAGGATATATATAAAGGGGGATGCTGGCAACAGATGCGGAATTCAGCTCAGGGCATATGATAATATTCCATATATAGTAATAAATGGAAGATTTGATGATTATTTAGGTGAGTATATGTCAGGCGGTGTTATAACTGTATTATCTAATAATAAATATTCCGGCAAATATATAGGTTCAGGAATGACTGGTGGAAAAATATATATTTATGGCAGGGTTAACAGCAAAAAAATAGGGATGCAGCCTGATTTTAAAAATAATATTTTAAGGGCATTATTAATGGAATCTCTAATAGATAATGATTTATATAAAAATTTAAAAAACAAAAATTTTATTGATATAATAGATTTATTGCCGGAAGAAGCAAAAATATATATTAAAAAATTGTATAACAAAAATGAAATACCATCATATAATTATAGATATTTAAATAAAAATGAATATAATGAATTATATTATATTATAAAAGATTTTGATGCTAAAATGAATACAAACAACTTAAAAAAATTGCATAATAAATTTACTGTAATAGAGAAAAGGATATAAAAAGTTAAATTTTTATTCAAATAATAACTTAAAATTAAAATAAATAACAGAAAAATTACAAAAATATATATTAATAAAGGTGTATTAATTATTTCCATGTTATTTAATATCATGGTGTTATATTATTTAATAAAATCTGATAGCAATACATGGTTAAATACCGGAAATAATGGATGGATGCTTACGGCCGCAACACTTGTGGGCTTACAGAGTATCCCGGGATTGGCTTTATATTATGCGGGTTTAACCAAAAGAAAATACATGGTAAATGCGATGATGATGGCTTTATATGCATTTGCGGCAGTTCTTATAATATGGGTAATAGCAGGTTATAATTTTGGATTTGGTACATCAAGTTCCTTAGAAATAAATGGATATTATATTTTTGGTGTGCCTTTCCCGGCGGCATCAGGTTCATTTATAGGTGGCCAGGCAATAATAGGCCCATTAAAAACGGCACTGACCGTACCAAATGCAACAATAATATTTTTCCAGTTTGTTTTTGCTGCCATAACCCCTATACTTTTAATGGGTGGTATACTTGAAAGAATGAATTTTAAAGCGTGGATGATTTTTGTGCCTGTATGGTCTTTAATTGTTTATAGCCCTGTGGCATACTGGCTATTTGCCGGTGGATGGTTAAATCAATTAGGTGCTGTCGACTTTTCAGGGGGCTATGTAATACATGTTGATGCTGGCATAGGTGCTTTAGCGGCTGCGCTGGCAATAGGGCCAAGATTAAAGGAAGAGATGAAAATGAAGGCTAATAACCTTGCCCTGGTAATGCTTGGCTTGGGCTTAATATGGCTGGGCTGGGATGGCTTCAATGGCGGTGACCCATATGGCAGTACGGTGGATGCTGGCATAGCAATAATAAATACAAATGTGGCAACTGCAGTTAGCATGATAACGTGGATGTTCATGGATATGAAATTTTTCAAAAAACCATCATTAATAGGTGCTTCGATAGGTGCAATATCGGGATTGGTGGGTATAACTCCCGCAGCAGGTTATGTAAATATTTATGGTGCAATGGTTATAGGAATGGCTACAGGCATAATACCATGGGTATTTTTATACAGAATAGAACCGAAATTTAAGATAGATGATACCTTGGGAGTGTTCTCATCGCATGCCGTTGCTGGTGTTCTTGGAGGCTTATTAACAGGTATTTTTGCAGACCCTATTGTAACCCAGTATATTGACCCGGGATTAAAGGGTGCGTTATATGGGAATTTCTATCAATTAGAAATACAGGCATTTGCCGCTGTTATAGTGATACTCTATGTATTTGCCCTAACATACGGATTATTAAAGTTAATTGGAAAATTTATTCCATTAAGAGAAACCGAGGATAAATTAATAATAGGAGATATGGCCATACATGGAGAAGCTGGCCTTGATATTACAGGCTATCCACCATCCCATATAGCCAGGAAGGAACCTACAGAACACACCAATAATAAAAAAATGAATGAAACCGGTGAGGAATGAATAATAAAAATTTATAATTTTTTCAATATTTCTAAATAATCTACCAAATCGTCATAATCCCTTAATAAATGCAATATATCTATTCCAATAGATTCCATCATTGTTAATGCAAGTGATAAATTCTCTTCATTTTCTTCGCTTAATTTCTTGTTGTTTAATTTATTATACACTTCATTAAAATTATCTTCTGTTCTCTGCCTGAAGGTGTCAAGTTCCTTTTCTATATTATCCCCTATTTTTTCCATTTCTTCTTTGCTATCCATTATAGCCAATTATGGCAAAATATAAAGTATTTTTGATATTATTCCATAACGGCACCCATGGATGATGATGAAACTAATTTAGAATACTGGTATAACAATCCAGTTTTATGTTTTGGATCGGGCTTTTTCCAGTTTTTTAATCTATTGTTTAATTCGTTTTCATCGATTAAAAGATTGATTTTTCCATTGTTTCCGTCTATTTCTATTGTATCATTGTTTTTTACTATTGCTATTGCACCGCCATCCATTGCTTCAGGAGCTATATGGCCTACCATGATGCCACGTGTTGCACCTGAGAACCTGCCATCCGTTATTAATGCTACCTTATCACCCAAGCCTTCGCCTATAACCGCCGAGGTAACGGATAGCATTTCCCTCATTCCCGGGCCGCCCTTTGGTCCTTCATACCTTATTACAACAACATCGCCGGGGTTGATTTCCCTATTTTTTATTGCCT
This sequence comes from Thermoplasmata archaeon, assembly GCA_021797555.1. GTDB lineage: Archaea > Thermoplasmatota > Thermoplasmata > Thermoplasmatales > Thermoplasmataceae > Ferroplasma. Next base: position 48,811 of record JAJZZM010000015.1, on the reverse strand, counting down.
TAAATGAATCCTCCTCAGAATCAAAAACTTTAGCAGGGCCCTTATGGTATTTTACACTTGATGCGGATATCTTAAAAACTGAACCTTCTGTTGCTAAATTGCCCTTTAATATTCTTATTCCGCCCGAGGGATTTAATGGTTTTTCTATATCTGATATTATATTGCCTTTGTTCATTACTTTTATATCCCTTAGATTTTCCTTTATTGTTTTTCCTGTTACAGTTAACTGATCCCCGTTTAATAAATTGTGATCTAATAATATCTTCATTAAAACAGGTACTCCGCCTATTTTATCAAGGTCTGCCATCACATATTCGCCTGAAGGCTTCATATTGACTATTTCAGGTATTTTCATTGATATTCTATCGAAATCATCCATGCTTAATTTTATGCCTGCCTCGTGTGCTATTGCCAATAAATGGAGAACAGCGTTTGTTGAACCTCCTGAAGCCATTAAAACTGTTATTGCATTATAGAATGATTCCTCTGTCAATATATCCCTGGGCTTTAAATCAGTTTCCAGCAGGTCCATTACTAATTTTCCAGTTTCGTATGCATATTTTACCTTTGCACCATCAACAGCAGGTGGTGATGCACTTCCCGGCAATGCCAAACCCAAAACCTCGGTCATCATTGCCATTGTATTAGCAGTATATAATCCGCCACATGATCCGGCGGTGGGCACTGCATTATCCTCCATTAATTTTAATTCACTCATTGACATGTTTCCATTTAAATATGAACCAACTGCCTCAAATAAATCGCCCACCGCTATTTCTTTTCCATGAAAATGACCCGGCAGTGTAGTTCCACCATACATAACTATTGATGGTATATTTAGCCTTGCCATTGCCATCATCATTCCCGGAGATGTTTTATCGCACCCTGATATTGCGGCAAAACCATCATAATTGTGTGCATTTACCGTTGATTCTACCGTATTCGCTATTAATTCCCTGCTAACTAAAGAATATTTCATTCCCTCTGTTCCCATTGCAACGCCATCGATAACAACAGGTGTTGCAAATAACCTTGGTGTACCATTATTATGCCTTATCCCCTCCTTTGTATTATTTGCTAAAGATAAAACGTGTATATTGCATGGGCCTGCCTCATTCCATGCCGCTGCAACGCCAACAATATATTTACTTAAATCATCATCAGTTAATCCCATAGCCTTCATATATGATCTATTAGGCGCCCTTTCCGGCCCACTATAAGTTATATCAGATCTCTTCATTTTTAAATAAAAGTGATAATAATATATATAATTTTTTATTTTATTATGACAATTATAGGAATTCTCAAATTGGATGATTATGCAACTGAATTAAGCATAAATTTTAAAACAAAACGTTTAAATAAAATTAAGTATTACATTTTATTAACTTCATTTAGTGTATTTACCAAGCATAAAATGAAGCAGGTGAAAAAAATGAATAGTGTGAGAAGTTTTATCTAACACCTGTGGCGTGTTTTTTGACAGAAGAGTTAATGGAATAGCTATAAAGGGTTTTAAAGTTTTTGGGGTGTTTTTATGAAGGGTTCTAAACTGCTTATAGAATCCTTGAAAAGGGAAGGAGTCAAAAATATTTTTGGCATACCTGGTTTATATAATATGCCCATGTACGATTCCTTCTATGAAGACCTTGAAAATGGAGAGCTTAGGCATATATTGATGAGGCATGAGCAGGCTGCGGCACATGCTGCCGATGGGTTTGCGCGTGCAACCGGAATACCCGGAGTATGTACAGCAACAGCTGGACCCGGAGTAACCAACCTTGTTACCGGCCTTGTGACGGCATACCAGGATTCATCACCGGTTGTTGCAATAGCAGGTGGTGTCAATAGATCCTCGATGGGAAAATTATCATTCCAGGAATCGGATACATTGGGCGTGTCTTTTCCAGTATCAAAATATGCGGTTGAAATAAAAGACATTACTGAAATACCGCAATGGATAAAAAATGCATTTTATATTGCGTCAACAGGAAGGCCGGGACCTGTGGTTGTTGATATACCAAGAGATATTCAGATGGAGGATATAGACAATGTAAAGTACCCTGATGATGTAAATGCCCATTATAAACCATTCAGGACTATTATAGACAGGGATGCATTGAGAAAGACAGCATTGAATCTGCTGAACGCAGAAAGGCCGGTAATACTTGTAGGAGCAGGGGTTGCGTGGGCAAATGCCACTGAAGAGGTAATCAAATTATCTGAATTCCTTGGATGCCCTGTAGTATCAACATTGCCTGGAAAATCATCAATGCCCGCAGATTATCCCCTTTATATAGGTGCCATGGGATACTATGGGCGTGCCGAAGCAAGCAAGGCAGCGCTGGAATCAGATGTTTTATTTGCAATTGGGTCAAGATTCAGCGATAGAACATTCACATCATACAATGAAATGAGTGATACTAAAAAAATATTTATGTCAGTAAATATGGACCCAACCGATTTTAGCAAGGGAATAAGGCCTGATTTAACAATGCAGGGAAATGCAAAAGTATTATTGAAAGAATTATTAAATGTATTATATGCACTTGGCAGAAAGAGTAATTTATATGAGTGGACAAAGCGTATAAATGAATTAAAGGAATATTATTCACAGTTTTCTCATCCAGAGGATGATGGCCATTTAAAGCCCTGGAAAATATTAAAAACAATAAGGGAGGCAGTGCCCAGGGATACAATATTAACAACAGGGGTTGGCCAGCATCAGATGTGGGCGGAAACACAGTGGGAGAATTTAGAGCCGAGGTCATTCTTTTCATCAACGGGAATGGGCACGATGGGTTTTGGATTGCCGTCCGCAATGGGAGCAAAAATAGGAAAGCCGGATAAGGTTGTAATAGACTACGATGGCGATGGTTCATTTATGATGACCGGAAATAATTTAGCAACTGCAGTTGATGAACACATACCTGTAATAGCAATAGTAAATGACAACAGGACATTGGGGCTTGTAAGGCAGGTTCAGGATATGTTCCAGGATAAAAGAATAGTGGGAGTTGATTATGGGAATTCTCCTAATATCGTAAAATATGCGGAATCATTCGGTGCAGATGCATACGATGTCCATAATTATAATGATTTATATGAGTATATAAGAAAGGCAATAAAAGAGAATGTGCCATCGGTGCTGCGTGTTCCTGTAAGCAAGGAAGAGCTTGCACTGCCAACACTGCCACCAGGTGGAAAATTAAGTGAGGTGATAGTAAGTGACCCAAGAAAAAGTAGTAAAAATTAATGGAAATTACAGAGATGCTGGATTAATGGAAAGAGTTTCGGCAAATTTCAGAAAATTCTGGGTTGACATAAAATGGATGAATGTTAGCTGCGATGAAAGCAATAACTGTGTATTATATTTATTATTATACGATAAATACAATTTGGGCAATGTTGACCTATCAATATTAACACTTAGCAAAATGGTTGATATAGATTATGTTGAAGTAATAAATGATTATAAATTAAAAAATTTTGAATTAAATTATAATAATTCCGAAAGGTATGAATGGGGTGAAAAGGTTGAGCAAGGTACTTGGTAAAGTATATACAGAGAATGATGCAGATTTAGGTTACTTGAAGGATAAAAAGATAGCTGTACTTGGTTATGGAAGCCAGGGCAGGGCATGGGTATTAAATTTAATTGATTCGGGCCTGAATGTCAGGCTGGGTCTTGAAAGGGAGGGCAATTCATGGCATAAAGCACTTGAAGACGGTGTTAAGCCCATGAAAACAGAAGAGGCATTAAAGGATGCAGATATTGTAATATTCCTGGTTCCTGATATGGTTCAGAGAAAAATATATAATGAAAAGGTCAGGCCTGTTTTAAGAAAGGGCATGGATTTAGTATTTGCGCATGGATTTAATATACATTATAAGTTAATACAGCCACCGGACTATGTGGATGTTTATATGGCAGCACCGAAAGCGCCCGGCCCATCAGTAAGGGAATTTTTTGTCAAGGGCGGCGGTGTTCCCGTACTGGTAGGCGTTGATAGCAATTACTCTGGAAAAGCACTGGAAAAAGCACTTGCCATTGCAAAGGGCCTTGGTGCGACAAAGGCCGGAGTCCTTGAAACAACTTTTAAGGAAGAAACTGAAACAGATTTAATGGGAGAACAGTTAGACCTTGTAGGCGGGTTAACAGAAATGCTAAGGTCCACATTCCATACAATAGTTGATTTAGGCTATAGGCCTGAAATGGCATATTTTGAGGCTATAAATGAAATGAAATTGATAACAGACCAGATCTATGAAAATGGTTTATCCGGCATGTTAAGGGCAGTTTCTGATACAGCAAAATATGGTGGTTTAACGGTTGGAAAATATGTTATAAACGATGATGTAAGAAAAAGAATGATGGAAAAGGCAGAAAGAATAAAGAGCGGAAAATTTGCTGATGAATGGATAGAAGAATATGACGAGGGTTCCAAGCACTTGGAGGCTTTAATGTCGGACCTTGACAATTCACTGGAAGAACAGGTTGGAAAAGAACTCAGGGAAATAGTTTTAAGAGGCAGGCCAAAAGAATAATTTTTATATTTTATAGAATAAACAATAATAAAAGTATTGCCATGCCTATTATTAATGAACAGAATATTATAATTTCAGTTTTTCTTGAATTGTATTTATTATTATCTAAATCCCTTTCATTTGCCAGAAATTCAAATAAACCATATGCTATTGTGACCATTCCAAGGACAATCATAACTTCTCCTGCAACAAGGGAATCATTCAATGATGATGTGCTTTCCTTTACAAGTATATGCAAAAATATCTCGAATTTTGCTATGACAAAGCCAAATCCCATCAGAGCTATTCCTGTTCGTATCCACGCTAGAAACGTTCTTCTATTTGCGAAATGATCTGTATTGCTGGACATTATAATTCAAATGCAATATAATGATATAATATTTATTATAAATCTTTTAATGAATCCTGCTCATCATTGCCATCCGGGAATAGATCCCTATCTAATTTATTTTCCTTTAGATAATCAAACAGGTTATAGTATGATTTTTTCTTTGTGCCGTACATATGGAATGTTTTGAAATTAAAGCACAGTGAGCATTTTGATACATTTGATTCTACAAAATAGCATTTACCGTTTCTATTGAATATGCACTGTTCTTCCAATGTGCCTTCCATATTATAATATAATTACCATGTATTAAATGTTTTTTATTGTGTTATCCTGTTATTATTTTCTTTATATACTTAATAAATTTATATATTTCCATTTTAGATTTATATGCCATTGTAGATGTAACTATATTATCACTATCTGATAATGTGTATTTATCCTTAATATCCTTAACAAAGGCTATTTCATTGCTGTTTGTTCCTTTTACTGCCTATAATGTAATCACCGTTCTCTTTATATTTTTTGTAAATGTAATTTACATACCTTACAGATATTTTTATTTTTTTATAGAGCTGTGTTGGTAATACGCTCCTGTTCCTGATTATATATTTTATTTTCTTATCATTTAACTTCATCCCGGGTTGATATTCTTTGATTGTATTTTTACCTGGTATATACATGAAATATTTATAATGCAATACAGTTAGAAACTAAATGCATATATTAAAAAAGCATACAGTAACTGAATTCATTACACAACACATAATTTTCGGGACAAAATACACATATTTAAATACAATAGTTTTATAAATCTCCATGGCTATTAATACAGATACAAATGCAACCGAAAAAACAAAATCAGGTATTTCCAGCATAAAGAAAGGGTCCCTATTCGGAATAATAGGCATAATTATCAGCATACCTATATATTTTATCGATTTTTTATTTATTTCAGACATTACTGGAATGATTAAATTATATGCAGGCCTATCCAGTAGTCCTGGAATTACATCAGATTCATCTATTATATATGCTATATTCATAATATTTGGATTTTTATCTTTTATATTTTATATTATAAGCATATTAAATTATAGAAAAGGTTTTGGATATTATATGGTTGAGGATAAAAGATTTTCTGGCCCATATTCATTTTCAAAATATATTGTTATATTTTTCTTTATTATGATTGCTGTATTTGCATTGCTACTGTTAATTAATTTTGGTGCAGCCAGGATAGGGGCCATACCATTTAGTGGTTCTGGCGCTTTAATTGCCATGCTTGCAATACTGATTATAGTTTTAATATTCAGCATACTGGCTCTTATCGGAATTATATATTTAATTATAGGTTTATTTGACTTTTCTGAAAAATATAACCAGGGCATAGGAAAAGTAGGGGCAATACTTTATATAATACCATTTGCAGCTCTTCTTGCCCCTATTTTTATTTACATTGCCGCATCACATGCGGAAAAGGAAAACAATACAGCATGAAATAATTTACAATTTTTAAATATATATAATATTACAGGAAGAAAAAACAATTCAATTTCAGGCTCAGCATATGGGAGTATTAAAAATCATTCTACCGGAAAGAAGGCTACTGAATTTATGATGCGACTCAGAACCAGTACCTTGGAAGGACTTAATATAAACCCCATGTTAAGGCATATATAGTCCATGAAACAGGAAGCCCCAATGTTTTAGTATCGAATATCTCACTATATTTTCATTATGAAGGCATAAATTATATATTTTATAAATAATAAACTCTGAATTATTCTCTGGAGCATTGAAATAAAAAAATAATACATTTCACTGCATGGCAATTATATAGTTTAATGTTTATATTTTCATGCTTAATTGAAATACCGGCCAGTATTGTTTTTTAATATTTTTCCATTCTTGATTACGAGGGCTACTTTTTCTGGCCTCAGGCAGTTTATATCCTCCATGGGATTTCCATATACGCCTATTATGTCTGCAGCATAATCGTTTTTTATATATCCCCTATCAGTTAGGCCAAGGCATTCAGCAGCCAGGGATGTTGAAGCTTTAAGCGCCTTTAAATTGCCTATAACCTGTGACAGATACACGGCCTCCAGGTAATTGTTGCCATGCCTTTCTTCTGTGCTTCCGACAAAATCAGTCCCGGCCACTATTTTTACACCCACACTATCGGCTATTGTAACCTCCTTTTCAAGATGCCTTTTTATATAACTATCTCTGTATGCACTTGAGTTTTTCCTCTGTGCTTTATATACTGACATGGTTGGGGTATAAAATATTCCTCCGGAAGCCATTCTTTCAGCAAGGTCCTCATTTAATCCAAGGCCATGTTCAACACTTGCAAATCCAGATTCAATAACATTTTCAATCGCAGATGCGCCGTATGCATGTGCAGCCGATGGCACACCGTACTTTTTAGCCTCACCGGAAATTGATCTCAATTCCTCAACGGATAGTTCATTCCTTACCGACCCACCACCAACAAAACTGCTTGATGCATATGCCTTTATTGACTCTGCACCTGCCCTTATATTTTTTCTTACAGCTTTTATGCATTCCCATGGTCCATCTGCGTAATATGAATATGATATTTTTTCAGCAAAGTCCAGTGGAAACATTTTTGGGTCATCGTCCCCTCCAGTTTCCGCTATGGAATAGCCTGATGAGATTATTCTTGGCGATTCTATGATTCCAAGCTTTTCTGCTCTGCTGAGCTCCAGTGATACCTTATCTCCCATGGTCCTGACCGTTGTAAAACCACTATTTATTAAATTTTTAAGGTCTTTTAGAGAATTGACTGTGAGAATAACGTCTGATGTCAGTACCCAGCCCTCCAGAGACCGCTCCGGTGTTCCAAATAAATGTATATGCGTATCAATAAGCCCAGGAAGGAATGTTATATTATCATCCCTATATCTTTTAGGAACATCTGCGGCCTGTTCAGCATATTCTATTTTTCCTGTATCCACCGAAACTGATATTTTTCCATTTTCCATAATATTTTCTCCATCAAATATCCTGCCCTGAAGTTCCATTTTTTAATATATTTTTAATGTAAATAAAGTTTATTTAAGCATTGAAAGCCAAGGTGTGCATATTTCTGGCAAATAATATATAAAGATAAAGACTATATGTTTATGGATATAAAAATCATTGATGGAAATAATTCCATGCTGTATGATAAAGACGGCAGGGAATACATAAACTTCTCGGAATCAATAAATATACTGGGTCACAGAAGTACGGAAATAATAGAAGCAATATCTTCCTATATTAACTCGGGAATTATACATTATCCATTAACAATATCAAGGCCTGAAATAGCTGATATGATTGCAGAAAAACTTATTAAAATAGTCGGCATGGCCCATGCAGGATATGTATTTACATCATCAGGGTCTGAAGCTGCAGATGTTGCCATGTCCATAATGAGGGAACATGGCCCTTTTATAACTATTTCAGGATCATATCAGGGGAATTCAGGGCAGTCCATATTCATGAATTCAGATAATGTTAGACAGTTTGGCAGGGATTTCTGCATTGATTTTCCATATAATGGTGATATTAAACCTGTGGCCGAATTATTAAAATATGGAATTTCAGGAATTATAATAGAGCCACTTCAGGTTGAGGGGGGTTTAAAGGAAATCCCGCTTAATTTTGTCAGGGAACTTAGGGAGAAATTTCCAGAACTCTTAATATGCTTTGATGAAGCGTATACAGGAATAGGCAAAACTGGAGATTTTTTTGCATATGAAAAATATGACATAACACCTGACCTGCTTATAATAGGCAAGGCAATAGGTGGTGGTTTACCTCTTGGGATAACCCTTGTATCTAGGGGCATATCTGCAAATTCAAAGGTATATAAAATGTTCAGGAATAATGCTTATGGGTCAACATCAGGGAATTTGATGTCACTGGACATTGCTAATTTAATTATTGATAAGGTTTCCAGCTTAAATTTCTTATCAATGGTAAGGGACAAGGGAAAAATTCTTTATAATATGCTATACCCTGTTTATGGCAGCAGGCTTACCGGCAGGGGCCTAATACGTGGCATTATTCCTGAAAAAGGCGATACTGCTGAAAATCTTGCTGAAAAGTTAAGGGAACATGGATTGATGATCACATCCATGTCGGGTGTACTGCGCATTTCACCGCCTTTAACTATAGATGTGGCGGCATTAAAAAAAGGATGCAAATTAATAATTGAAAATGTAAGGTAATATTTGATATTCCAAATTCTATCACCTTAAATCAGTTTAATTGTTTATCAAATATTTATATATATTTTATTTTTTCTCTATACTTATATCGGCATTTTCCAGTGGAACGCCTTTTTTCAGGTATGATGCTACAAAACTGAAAATGATCCATATTATAACAAAAATGCCGGCAAATATGAATGGGTATGCCAGGCCAACATATGTATAGTAAAATATTATAATTATAAATATGCTTCCTATTGTAGGGACGACCACATGTTTAATTGTACTGAATTCCTTAATGCGCCTCATAAAAATTGGTAGGGTTTCATTCACTGCAAAATGATAGATCAGGTTCGTTGTAGTAAGTATAGTTGCCCATATTACCACACTATAGAAAAAGCCTGTAAGGACGCCATAATAATATGTAAGTGGAATTTCCGTGGAAAGCGATGCAATTAATGCAAATACCAGAACGAATGATGCTGCCCTGCTCGGGCTTCCGTATTTTGGGTGTATATTTGAGAAATATGCTGGGAGCACATTATCCCTGCTAAGCGAGTATAGAATTCTCTGTGCAGAGTTTCCGAATATAAGTGGTGATATTAGCTGCCCCAAGAATGCTACAGCAAGTACAATTACAGCAACCACTGTGCCCGCATATTTTGCAGTAACAATGAGTGCAGGTGCATAGGTGCCAGCAAGGGATGATAGTTGTGACTGTGGCACGCCTACTGTGATAGCGTACATCATAAAAGTTTCAAAAACTCCGGCTATAAGAACTGCTAGGAGGATAGCATGTTTCATGGTAGATTTTGAAAATTTTGCCTCTTCACTGAAATGTATTACTGCAGAATAGCCTATATATGCTGTGAGTGGACCGGTAACCATACCTATAAAGAAACCGCTAAGGCCATCAGAAGATTTTTCTATGTTAAATGTCTGGATGCTATTAAAATGCGTGTGCATTACCACAAATATGCCGGCTGAAAGCAGGAATACTACCTCCATGATTCCAACAATAATTGCTATTCTTGAAGAAAGTTTAATGCCAAAATAACTTACAATAAAAATGAATATAATAACAAGTACTGTAATAATAAATGGCAGATAGGATGGTAGAATTATATTATACAGTGTCTTTGCACTGACTGAAACTAGCCATCCAAGCACTGCAGATGATATAATTACAGGGCTCATCTGCCCAATGAATTGATCCCATGCAACAGTCCTTGAAAGCAGGCCGCTGTTAGTGCCTGCCTGTACATATTTATAAAAACCCCCTGCATTGGAAACTTTTGTTGAAAATATATAAACAGCTGCAACGTCAAATAGCATCAATACAGTCCCTACCACAAATGTCAGTGGAGCAGCCTCCCCGGCAAATGTTAAGGATGTGGTAGACGAAATTAAATAAATGCTTGCAGGGAAAATTGCAGTAAATGATAAAAATACAACACCCCAGAAGCCTAAAACATTATGTATAAGTTCCTTATTTTCCATTCGGCTCTATTTATATGTTATATTAATACTTTTTGTTATTAAATAACGCTACAATTTTTCTGATACTATCATAGTAAATATAAAAGCACGAATTAGTCAATAATCCACGGAATCTATTATATACTAATTCTGCAATTTCCTAGAGTGATGGTAAATATAAATAATATACCTTGTTTTTTCTAGAATCTGTTTTGCATCTATAAATTTATTAATCAGGATAAAATGCAAGTAGCATGACAAATGTACTTCTTATCCACGGTGGAGTTGGCATTGACGATAATCTTGTTGATGCTGCAAACATTAAGCTTAATTATTTTGCCAGTTCTGTTAAATTAAATGGGAATCCACTTGATTCAGCCATTGAAGCAGTCAGAATGATGGAAGATGACCCGGAATTCAATGCCGGTACAGGTTCAGTTATGAGAATTGACGGCAGCATTCAGATGGATGCATCCGTTGCCATTCCTGGAAAATTTGGGTCTGTCCTTGCTATAGAATCGGTAAGGAACCCTGTGATGGTTGCAAGGGATGTAATGGAAATGACACCACATACAATGCTTGCAGGCGATGGTGCAGTTAAATTTGCAAGGTTGCTGGGATATGAAGAATATGACCCATCCACCGATAGGGCCAGAAACAGGCTTAAGGTGGCCCTTGAGAATTTGAAAACGCCTGGCAGTGATAGTTATGCAAAATATTCCAAACTTATGGAAAAAACTGATTTTAATGATTTCATGAAAGATTCCTGCGATACCGTTGGCGCCGTAGCACGCATTGATGGAAAATTTGCAGCGGCAGTGTCCACCGGTGGAGCTTCTCCAATGCTCAGGGGAAGGATTGGCGATTCACCTGTATTTGGTTCTGGAATATATGTCGGTGACAAAGGAGCAGTTGTTGCAACCGGAATAGGTGAGGAAATCAGCAAGAGGCTTTTATGTTTTAGAATACATGAAAAAATTGGCACCAAACCACTGCATGATGTTATGAAAGAGGAGATTTCATTTTTTAAAAATGTGATTGCGGGCGTTATAGCTGTCAGTGCCGATGAATATGGATACTTTGCAAACAAGGGTATGGGAACCGGATTAAAATTAGAATAACTTATTATACGGGTAGCAGTACTGGATTCTGCATACTTTAAGAGAATAGCAGTGATAGAAAAATAGCGGAAGAGGCAATAAGCACTGCGGAAAGCTGGCTGGAAACAGCAGAAACTATGGCACAAAATGAATATATAACACCGCCTATACAGTGAAGAAATTTCTATAGATAGTTTCTTTTGTTCTTTCCTTTATTATATATTTTATTTTCTTGCTGTTTAACTTTATTCTTGGCTGTATTCCATTAATATACTTTTATCCAGCATATACAGAAAATGTTTACTGGAAAATATGCTTTTATAGATATTCGCATTATATTTTTATGAATAATAAATATTATCAGGGTGCAAAAGTATATGATTCCGGCACAAATTTTGGTATATATTCCAAACATGCAACATCGGTCAATTTAGAAATATACGCCAATCCATATGATAAATATCCATCAGAAACGATAAATTTGAAGGAAATAGATGCATATATATGGCATACATTTGTTCCGGGCATAGCTCCCGGAACGCTGTATAATTATAGGGTGGATGGGGAATATAAACCGGAGCAGGGATTAAGGTTTAATAAGAATAAACTATTGATTGATCCATATGCAAAAGCAATTGCATCCACTGTTAAGTGGGATAAATCGGTTTATGGATATGATGTTAACAGTAAGGATAAGGATTTATCATTTAATGGCGAAGATGATGCAGAGTATATACCGAAATCCATTGTTTATAAGGACAATTTTGACTGGAATGGGGTTGAAAAACCGGACATAGAGTGGAATGATACGGTAATTTATGAAACAAATATAAAAGGATTTACAAAACAGAGAAATGATATTGATGAAAATCTGAGAGGAACATATTTGGGTATTGCATCAGACAATATGATATCTTACCTGAAGGATCTGGGCATAACAGCAGTTGAATTAATGCCTGCACAACAGGACGTAGATGCCCAGTATTTAATTGACAATAAGCTGGCAAATTACTGGGGATATGATACAATTGGGTATTTTGCACCAGATATTAGATTTTCATCAGGAAAAACACTAGGTGGCCAGATAAATGAATTTAAGAACATGGTGAAAAAATTCCATGAAAATAATATAGAAGTGTTTATGGATGTGGTTTATAATCATACTCCTGAGGGAAATGAGCTTGGGCCAACACTGTCCTTTAAGGGAATAGACAATTCTATATATTATAAGCTGAGTGGAGACAATCCAAGATATTATTATGATGTAACAGGCACAGGAAATAGTTTTAATGTAAGCCGACCACAGGTATTGAAATTAATTATGGATAGCCTGAGATACTGGATAACAGAAATGCATATCGATGGCTTTAGATTTGATGAAGCACCTTCTCTTGCCAGGCAGCTATATGAAGTTGACAGCCTGTCGGCATTCTTTGATATCATATATCAGGATCCGGTAATATCAACTGTAAAATTAATAGCAGAACCATGGGATGTTGGTCCAGGAGGATATCAGGTTGGTGAGTTTCCGCCAATGTGGTCAGAATGGAATGGAAGATACAGGGATGACATAAGGCATTACTGGAGAGATCACGGATCCAACCTTGGCCATTTTGTAACAAGATTATCCGGGTCCCCTGACATTTATAAGGCTATTGGAAAGCTGCCACGTTCAAGCATAAATTACATAACATCACATGATGGTTTTACAATGTATGATCTTACAGCATATGAAAATAAGCACAATGAAAAAAATTTCAATAACAATACGGATGGCGTAGATAACAATATAAGTGAAAACTTTGGAACCGAGGGAGAAACATCCGATAAGGGAATAAATTACCTCAGAAATAAGCGCATGAGAAGTTTTTTCATAACTCTTTTAACATCCCAGGGTTCACCCATGATTCTTGGCGGAGATGAGATTATGAGAACACAGAATGGCAATAACAACACATACTGCCAGGATAATGAAACATCATGGTATAACTGGAATCTCGATGAAGAAAAAAATAATATGCTAAAATTTGTTAAATATATGATTTCGATAAGGTCAAAGTTTTCGGTATTAAAAAAGAAGAATTTCTTAAATGGCATCATAATACCGGATACAGGCATAAAGGATGTTATATGGGCAAAACCTGATGGAACTGAAATGTCGGAAAATGATTGGTCATTAGAAAAATCCATAGGGGTAATACTAACTGCAATTGGCATGGAAAAAATAATACCCGGCCAGGCATTATATAATAACCTCATGCTTATTTTTAATCCATGTGATAAAGATATTGACTTTACAATACCTAAAACGTGGGAAAAATACGAAATCTTAATAGATTCACTTCCTGAACATAATAGCTTCCCGATAAAAAATGATGCACGGAAAATAAATGTAAAATCTGAATCAGCTTATATACTCAGGGAATTATAGATTTTTGAATAATTTTATTGAACATTTATTAATTTCGTTATTATACATATGCATAGATTAGATTTGCCATATTCTATTTTTATTTTTTTATTCCCAATTTTCTTAATTTTATGTTTTTGTGGAAACTTAGAATACGCCATACAATTATATGGAAGGCCGGGGAATATTAACAGGCCATGGAAACCAATTCTTTTCCGGTGACAGGAATGGAACACAGGTGATAGGAATAAACTCCGGAACGGCATCTTGATCCTTATATTAACACCTCAACAGTGTTTTTTAGATAACAGAATAATAAAATTCCATAAACAATGAATTTACAGGTATAAAATTTTATCTTTCCGGTGATCAAATATAACAGTAAACTTCCTAGGTGTAAAATGTAGTTGTAGATTTAAGTGTTATTGTATAGATTATCTAATTTTTCAGTTGCAACATAAAATTTTTATCCAAACAATTACTATAATCATATGGATAAATCATCAATACATAGATCCAGTAAAAAGGGTAAAAATAATATGAATGCCTTTTCTATTGAGGTAAGTTTAGAGGGCATAAGGCCACAGATCTTGAGAAGAATAGAAGTGCCATGTGATTCAACACTGCATGATCTCCATTTAATAATACAGGCCGCAATGGGATGGGAAAACTACCATCTTTACGAGTTCAAAATCGGGAATAAGATATTTACCAGTAATCCTGACAAATGGTCCAAATTTCCGGAATTCCCTGATTTGCCGGTTCATGAGGATTCAGAATCCACTTACATCAATGAAATTGTCCTTACGGGGAAAAACACAAAAATTGTTTACAGATATGATTTTGGTGATGAGTGGATACATGCTGTGAAAATTGAAAAGGTAATCCCGGCAGTTAAAGGTGTTTATTATCCAAGGTGCGTTGCCGGGAAAAGGGCATGCCCACCTGAAGATTCCGGAGGTGCATATGGCTATTTAAATATGCTTGATGTAATTAAAGACCCAAAAAATAAGGAATATGATGAGATAAAGAACTGGCTTAGTGAGGATTTCGATCCAGAATATTTTAACGTTGAAGAGGCAAATAAAAGGCTAAGAAATTACCTTAAGATGGATCATGATTTATAATATTAATTATAAGATATAAATTAAAATTTAAAAGTATTGTATTTACATAAGTATGTATTGAAAATTGTCGTTATATATTTACTATTGTTTCCCGATTATTATGTGCCTTTTTATTATTTAGACTAATTGCTGGTTTATTATTATATTTTTATGTTTACTGTATGAAATAAATCAAGTAATGAACAATATGTCCTTAAATTTTTTGAGGGAAAATTAAATATAACTCTAAAATGATTTTGTAATAGTTAATTAAATGGGAAGGATTGGAATAAAAAGTATTTATTACATAGAATTATTGGACTTTACATTATCATGATAAAACGGCGCTGTTTAAAGCACTAAATATATAAAAAGGAAGTACTGGCATGGAGAAGAAGTGTTTTGGATAGGATGGATACAGCAATTATACTCCTGGAATTTGTTCTGAGCATAATATTTATTTCAATCGGATATATTGTAGATAAAATATACTTCAGTGGAACTGGCGTTGGGTTGACAATTGTGTGGGTCACAGGTGCAATAGCAAATCTGTATAGAAAGAAAAAATGTGCCTGGGTTTGGAAATTAAGCACTGCTGGTATATCCTCAATAAAGCCATGCCTGTAATTTATATTAAAGTACAAGGCTGCATAGAACATTTTTAAATTTATGGCAATTTATGTACACTATCCAGAATATTATAAGCACAACAATAATATATTTAAAGGCAATTTAATTTAATAAATAAATGGAATAGGAATGAAAATAAGGGTAGATATTGGATGAAAATAGAAGAGCATTCTCACAAAGACGATACAAAAAAAACAAACGAAAGCCCTATTATGAAATCCCTGGCTTTTTACATTGTTTCCCTCTTTCTCTCGATTATAATAATTATGATTTCTATTACAATACTGGTAACCGTTGTTCTTCTTGGGTATAAATTGATTTTATACTATCTTTATTTAATTTTTGCTATTATTTCAATCAATATTGCTATTATGGCAATTTCCCTCAGGGGAATCATGCATATCTATACCATGTTCATATCACATGCAGGCAATGAAAAAATCATTCTGGTATCCCGGCCGGAATCACGGGAAAACGTGGATAAGCCACTTGGAAAGGAGATACTTACAACAAAGTTTTTTTCCCAGACGGAACTTGATATTATTGATCTTCTTATGAAAAACCACAATGCAATGCTTCAGAGTGCTATTGTTGCTTCGTCAGGGATATCCAAGGCATCCGCTTCAAGGGCTATTGCATCCCTGGAAAACAAAGGAGTAGTATCAAAAAGAAGAAAAGGGGTAACAAATGAGATAATCCTTCCTGAAACCTATTTCAAATAGTTCCATGAAACCTGTTTCAGGCAGAGCTTAAGAGCTATTTCCGGATACATATAGTATGGAAAAGAAAATATGGAATATGGTTTGGATACTGATAGCTCTTGTTGCTGTTATGGCAACTATCTCTGTAGTTATGTCTGTTCTTTTTGGCAGGCCTTACTATAATGGCTCTTATAGGTCGTTTGGTATTAATATGCCGGCTAATGGATATGCATACTATGGCATAGCTATAATGATGCCAATAATGGCTATAATAACCATTATATTTGTTGTAATATTTGTGCGTTTCCTTCTAATCAATATTAGGGGCACATATATGGAAAGGCATAACATGTGGTCAAATAATGCCGAAAATATTGCAAAGGAAAGATTGGCAAAAGGAGAAATAACAGAGGAGGAATACCGGAAGATAATTGAGACAATAAGGAGGTAAGGTGAATGCCTGATCTTCAATGCTGAAAATGCCAGTAATTTTTAAGGCACTTCCCGGCATTATAATTTTAATAAAAATTATTAACCAGAATCGATAAAATAATTTATATACAGGTTGATAAGATATTTATAACAAAATTTGGGTGTTAAAAATGGAGAAGTTAAAAATAAGAAAAGAGGAAATAAATGAATATGTAGATTACATAATAAATAAGGACCCAATGGCTAAAATAGTTTTTGAAATGTTATCAAAATTTTAATTTTTAATGGTAAAAATAATAACAGCAGAAATTGGTTATGATCATTTTATGTTAAACAAACCTAAAGAGGTATAAATAATGCATATAAAATATAAATATGGAGAATTATTGTATTTAATCCGGTATTTATTTAAGGCTCTTTTAAATTAAATATTCAATTTAATATAAAATTTAAAAATTCATTTTCTAAATATTTTTTATCCCTTAAACCTAAATTTCTGTAAAGATAAGGATCATATAAAAATATGGCAAATTATACACACCATGAAAGCCTTAAAATACAGCTTTTAATTTATATAATAATTATAATAGAATGTTAATATATACTTTCAGTCCTGTTTAATGATCAACATCCAACATCAATATTCTATTCGAAATCAATAGAATTCAATTCAAAGCATATATTCAGGAAGATGAACGGATATTATAAATGTAATGATGGGATTAAGGAAATGTTAAACAAGAGGTACCCTTTATAAATACACAGTATAATGTACACGATCTTTAATTTACAATCTTTAATTCTATTTTATATTTATTTAATATTTTTTTAGATTTAATAAATTCCTTATCTGCAGTAAATAAATTTTTAATATCATAATCATTGTTTTTTAATTCAATACAATATGAAGTATGCATTAAATCAAGTGTTCTCAGTTTTAATTTTTCGGATAAATTTAGGGAATTATAAAATAATGTATTTATATTTCCAAATCCCGGAATAAAAGATGTACCAATTTTTGATAATAAATTTATTTTATATTTTTTAATTGTATGAATAGCGTATGATAATGGATTTTCTATATTATTGCGACTTAAAAATGATGTTAATTCTAAAAAACCAAGATCCGAAATAATAGGATTTTCATTATTTATAATATTATTTACCTCATTAAATCTGTAATCCTTACTGTCAAGAAGGAGTATAACAACACTGGTATCGAGATAATTCAAAATCTATCACGTTCCATTAAAAACTTATTTAATGCATTACCTAAACGCAAGGATATTTTATTATCATAATCCTCATCATAATTATTAGACATATTTATTATATTGGTCCAGAAATTAAAATTATTTATGCCTGCTTTTACTATTATATTTAAAGCCCCATTTCTTGATTTAAACATACCGGATTCAACCATTTTATCTATCTTATTTAATGTTATTTTATCTATTCTTAACGGCACAACATCTGTATTCATGTATACTATATTTGTATACTATACTTATATTTTTTTATTATAATTTTATCCTTATTTTTAAACGTTTTAAATAAATTAAAAAATTTTTAATTAATTATTTTAATAATAATTCTATTGGTGCATGATCAGAGCTGTTCCTGAAATATTATGCATTGCTATGCATTTCTTTCCTGCAGTCGCTGAACATTCTCAATAATTGCCTGACCTGAATGATACGGGTAACTATTCTTCATAAAATGCCAGGAGGTACTGCCATTCACGGTAAACGGCGTACCGCATAGGTCTAAACCACATTTAATGCATCTTGATTCCTTCCAGATTGGGTGCTTTACTTTTTCATCACATACAGGACATTCAGATGAAATCCCATCCGAATTTACATACAATGTTTCATTGTTTGATTTATAATCTATAAACCTTTAAAATAATCTGTATTGCCATCTGTTGATATATGTCCTGAACCTTTTTGACTTATTAGGATTGTTTTTGTTATTATTTGATTCACTGTTTATTGTATTATTTTTATTATTTTTCTTTTTGATGTTTTTATTCCTCATTCCGTTCTTTTTTATATTTGTTAAATCCTCGAATGCAAATGTTTTATCATTATTGTTTTTTACTATTTTAGTTGTTAATTTCTGTATTTTGTCCCCTGTAATATTTCTCTGCCTTTGCTTTGCATACCTTAATTTCCTGTTTCTCTTCCAGGTATTTTTTATATGCTTTTGAATCTTAATTCTTTTCCTTGCATAATCCCTCTGTGTTTTTCTATGTCATATATATCCATTGTATTTGTTTCAATTATTTCATTGTTTTTTATAATTGCTTGATTCTTTGTCTTTGTCATTTTTATTACTTAATTTTGACATTGCAAGGGGTCATCTGAATTTACAGTAAAATAATTATATTATCTTGGATTATAAAATATTTTATATATTTAGTTGTAATCAAATTATGATAATTATGTTACAACAATTTATAAACAGAAAATATGAATTAAAATTTATGGATGATAAATATAATGAAAATAAAAAGGAGCTTATAATTATTTACGGCAGGAGAAGAATAGGCAAAACAATGCTGATCAAAAAATTTATTGAAGATAAAAAATATATATACCATTTATGCACCTTGGATAGCCTTGATGAAAATTTAAATTCATTAAAAAATAACTTTGCGGCAATCACAGGAAAGTATTATTTTAATGATTTAAAATCAAATTTTTATGAAATTTTTAAATATTTTATAAATGAAATAAAATCAGATAAGATAATAATTGTTCTGGATGAATTCCCAAATTTAATAGAGCTAAACCACGGAATTGTATCCATAATGCAGAAAATATTTGATGAATTAATGGATAACACAATGCTGTATATTATATTATCCGGTTCAAGCATAAGCATGATGGAGGATGAATTATTAAGCTATAAATCACCATTATATGGAAGGAGGACAGGCAGCATAGAGCTTAACGGCTTTAATATAAAAAACATAAAATATTTTTATAATTCTAATATAGATGATTTAATAAAAATAAATGCTGTATTTGGAAATATACCATTTTATCTTTCTTTAATCAATAAAAACAAAAGCGTTGAGGAAAATATAAAAAATAAAATATTAAAAAAGGGCGAGATATTATATGAGGAACCAAAAATATTATTAAAGGAGGAATTTAAGGAGCCAAGAATATATGAATTAATTTTAAGGTATATTTCAATGGGATATAATACATATGGCGAAATTGTTAATGCAACGCACCTTGATAAGGGAAATATATCTAAATATTTAGAGACATTAATCTCTGTTAGGCTTGTTAATTATACACTGCCGTTAAATCAAAAACGCAGGGGCATTTATGAAATAAATGATTATTTTCTAAATTTTTATTATAAGTTTGTGTATCCTAATTTATCTGATCTGGAAATAAATAGGGTTAATGAAGTCATGGAAATAATTAAAAAAGATATCAATACATATTATGGCCATGCATTTGAGAGAATAGTTATAGATATGATAAGAAATAACATAATAAAATTGCCATTTAAAATTATGTATGTAAAAAGATTCTGGTATAAGGATATAGAAATAGATACCATAGCAGGAAATGACGAAACAAATGAAATGGCCTTTATTGAGTGCAAATTTAGTGATAATGTTGACGGAATTAAAGTTTTCAATGATTTAAAGTACAAATCATTAAAGGTTGATTATAAAAGGAATAAGGAATATTTTATTATTATAGCAAAATCATTTAAAACAAAAAGCGAGTATGCCATTAATATAGATTTCAATATTTTAAATAAATATATATAATTTATAAACTCATGTTATGAAAATATATGCAATTATTATAACCGTATAAATAAGTTATATTTTTAATTTTTATTTTATATATTATTCTATTTATTAAGGCTCTACACCTGCTAATATATGAGAACTTCCAAATTTATATTTAATTCTATTGAAATGCATAAATAAAATATCATAAACCGGCGTTATATAACCTCTAATTTTATGTGTATTGTTTTCTAATAAAACAAAATAGTTTTATTTAATATTAAACAAGGTTTAAAGAAACATAAAATAGAAATTAAACCGTAATAGTTATTAATATAGTATAAAAACTATAAAAATTGTTGATAAAAAGATATTTCAAAATTTATTGTACTATTAAATATCTCCACGATATCATTGGTTATATCTGAACCATCAATAATCCTTCTCAAAAAATTAACCAGTTTGCCTAAATCTTCTGAATGAAGTGTTTCCCATTGGTTAATATAATAATTGCCTGTTTTCTTTTCTGAAAAAGTCTGGAAATATAGAGATTCTCCGGCATACAGGATTGTGAGGAGCTCCAGATAATTTGATCTTGTAATTGCATCTTCAATAAAGGTTATATATTCCCTGGTTGCTGAAGATATTATGACTTCATTTACGTTTATATTATTATAGAAGAATATGTTTTTTAAGTATGGAATTTCCTCTGTGTTGACCATTCTAAGAAACCATTTCAGCATTATTTTTTCTTTTTTATCTCTGGATAATTTAATTAATGTCTTCAGTATTTTTATATCCTCCTCAACAAAGAAATAATCCTGTTTAAAATATTCTATTAATTGATTTTTGTCTAACTTATTTTTGATCATTAAATTTGCAAATTTATTATCTAATGCCAAGCAAAAATTCGAATTAGCCTTTAATTCATCGGAGTTTGTTTTCACCATTATTTATTATTATTTCCCATATTGCTTTTTCTATTGGATTGAATTTATAGTCTATTCACATTTGCCAGAAACTTTTCTCTATTAGGCCTTGCAATATTTTCTCATGAATTAATAAACAGCCATGGAATAATTCTTTTATTAAATTTAATATTAATACTAATCTTATTATTAACAGAAGATTTATATTTATACAAAAATGTATATAAATTAATTATTGCAATTTGTTTTCAATGCTTTCGTAATTCATTATATAGTTATATGAATTTATAAGCCAGTCATGTAATCTTATAAACTTAATTTTAATGCCATCATAATTTTTATCTCCGCTCATATTAGAATTTATAATAATTCCGGATTTAGTTTTAAACTTCTTTGAAAAGTCTATTATTCCCTTTATTTCTCTTTTAATATTATTTTCCTCAATTATATAGCTTGCCTGTACTGGAATTATGGTATTTTTTATTTTTACTATAAAATCTATTTCATAGCTATTTTCCCTGTAATAATATAATTCCAGAAATGGAATAATGTTTTTTAATCTTGTAAATTCCTGTGCAATGGTATTTTCTATGAATTTACCCTTATTTTCCATGAAATTATATCCAAAATAATATGAAAATGCGTTGTCTATGGAATAAACCTTTTTTGGACTATTTTCCTGTTCCTTTAATGAATATGAAAATTTCCTTGTAAAAAATATCAGGCCAGAGGATTCTATATACTCAGTATATCTCTGAATGGATTTTAAAGGCAGTAACAGTGTATTTTTTACTGATTTGTATATACTATTATAAGTTATTAGTGATGAAATATTGGTTAAATAATATTTGATCAAAAACTTTAATTTATCTCCCTCCCTTATTTTATATCTATCCATTATATCCTTTAGTATAATGGTATCAAAATAGCTTTTTATTAATTCCTGATGTATATCTGGATGCAGTGTAGGGGCCGGCATGCCGCCGTATTTAATATATGACTCAAGGTATTTTAGGATATTTTCCAGATTTATGCCTGTATCTTTAATGCCATTTATGATTATGCCGTTGAATGCAAGATATTCCTTAAATGACAGTGGAGTTACAGTGATGTTTATGCTTCTTCCCGATAATAATGTTGAGAATTCCGAACTTAATAATTTAGAGGATGAGCCGGTAATTATAAATTTTATTTTTTCTGAATATGTTCTAACAAATTTTTCCCAGCCGGATACCTCCTGTGCCTCATCCATTATTATTATGTTATTATCAGTCCTTTTAATCAGTTTTTTGTATGCGTTATATATATTGTCAAGGGTTTTAATATTATTATCAAGCCTTTCATCATCAAAATTTATAATTAATATATCCTCTGGATTATAACCATTCTGAATAAATAATAAAGCAACCTGCAGGGATATGAATGATTTTCCGGATCTGCGCAGACCGCTTTCCGTTACTATATTAATTCCATTTAATATTTTAAGTATTTTATTAATATAAAACTCCCTTGATATACCCGTATAGGGTTTTTTCCCCCAGAAATTGTAATCGGATAAAATACTGATAAATTCCTCATCTGAAATCATTATGTCACATAAGACATAGTTTTATATAAATATTGTGTCACATATGACATACTATTCTGAAAGCCCAAATAATAAATAAAAGATTAAAATTAATGCAATATAAAATGCAGACAATTATTGAACAATAAAATACATAATACTGGAAACAAAAATTAAATTTTAAGATTATTTAAGTTTAAGAAGCCATTTCCATACGGGCATAAAAATTATTTTTTCGCCGTCTTTCATTATATTTTCCTCATAATCCCATGTAATGATAATGATATCATGGCATTTAAAATACCTGGAACCGGCTAAAAGTGCGGATATCTCCCTGGAATTAATCTCGCTTATATCTGATATATATGTCACCTGTATTAGCTGAATAACCTTGAAGGAATCATATAATACAAAGTCTATTTCCATGCCGTTTGCCTTTCCGTATTCTTTCCAGTATGCTATGCCAAAATTATTTTTCATGCCTCTTTTATTTAGCTCTAAAAATACTAAATTTTCCATTAATCTTGAATGAGACATTTCATTTTTAAGTGAATTTATGATTCCTGTGTCTATAATATATATTTTCTTTTGATATGACATTTTTTTATTTTCGGATCTGCTGTATATTTTTAGATAAAACATGAAGAATACCTCCTCAGAATCATATAAAAATTCAAGTAGTTTATTTTTGCTTATTTTATAGCCTGATGATTTAAATATACTGTAAATTTTTGATATGCTGAAATATTTTGAATATGCTGATATAAGATATTTCAAAAATGCATCCAGAACATTTATTTCAGAAATATTGAAATGCTCTGCCATATCCATTTAAAATATTGTATTGTAATATGACCTTAATATTCTTAATTTATTATCATTATTTTTTTCAATAACAACCTCAGGATATCCACCGTATTCAAGGTAATTTTTCAGTTCTGAAATTATGTATCCCCTCTGATCTGTGTATCCTGTTAGCGATGAGTATTCTATTCCATTAAATTCTAGATATTCCTTAAAGCTTAACGGCATTATAATATACTCAAGGCTTCTTCCCCTTAATGATGTTGAAATCTCACGGCCCAATAATTTTGATGATGAGCCCGATAAATAAATTCTATATTTTTTCGCATCATAAATTCTTCTTATATATTTTTCCCAGTATTCGATATTCTGTATCTCATCAAAAAACAGGTATATATTTTTGTTTTTATCCGGAGTTGCCAGTTCAAAAAATAAGGGTATTATATTTTCCATATCGGATATCTTTATGTTTATTAATCTTTCATCCTCAAATTTATGTATAATATGTTATTTTTAGGTTCTGTTTTAAGCAGTTCATTTATTGTAAAATATAAAAAATATGTTTTTCCTGATCTCCTTGGGCCTACTATTGTTATAATTTTATCTGATTTTAACGGTATGTTTAGTTCTCTTTTGCGTGCGTATGGCAAATCCCCTGTTAACCATTCAGATATAACCTTCCTGAATGCTAATTTACTGCTTTCCATATAAATATAATGCATAGTTAATATAAAATTGTTTTCTAATAAAACAATTTCTATAATATTTTGTTTTTTTATAAAACAATATTATTACATAGACCCAATGTTAAAGAGACCATACCACCCATAATTTTTCATTGGTTAATTAAGATTATATTTTTTATCCGCAAGATAAATAAATAATGCATTCAAAACAATAAATTATTTTTAATATTATTCTTATAATAAGAACATTTAATTGCCTCAATCATAATTCAATTACCATATTTTGGTATTTCTTGATATTTATTATTTTTAATTTGTTAATGCCTATTTGCTGATTAGTTTATTTATATTAATTATTAATCACTATTTATGTAATGCATTTTAAATTAATGAATAATCTCTTAGATTTATCAGAGTTATATAAATGCAGGAACTATTAAATAATGAGCACGTTAAGCATAAATGCGTTTTAGCCATTGATTTTGAGATCTGATATTTTCATTGAAGCAAGGACAATTAGAAATAATAATTTTTAAAAAAAATTTTATTTAAATTATTAAAACTATTTTTTACCATTGCACATTAATGAAGATTCATTTTTGTATCTGAGCCTTATCATTGAAATTATGCCCAGTAATGGCCCAATTGATAGAAATGAAAAGGTCCAGTGCCAGCCAACAGCGGTTCTAAGTATATCTATAGCATAAATTGATCCTACTGTTATTAAAAAGCCAAGTGCCATCTGAAACGTTAATGCGCTTCCCCTTATTTTATCGCTGCTTAATTCCGTAACTGCTGTTGAGAACTGTGCCGAATCCGCTATTACCGTTATTCCCCATATAATGCCAACAATTATTGTAATATATGGCGTGGACCTGTATGTCAATCCTATTAATACTGCAGAAGTCCCGCTTATACCAAGGTATATTGATGTTGATAATGTTCTTCCTATTTTATCTGATATAAAACCGCCAAGTATGGAACCGATTACACCCGAAACTCCAATAATTGAAAATGAAACAATGCCAACCATAAATAATAATTTATTCCCTGTGTAATAAAAGGAAAAGCTGGAAAATATAAATACAGGAATCCATGTCCACATGGCATAAAGTTCCCACATATGCCCGAAATAGCCATAATTTGCAAGCATTACAGGTTTATTTCCTATTATGAGCTTAATTGTATCCCATTTAAATTTTGGGGCATTAATGTATTTTTTATTATCACGCAAAATAAAAAAAACTATAATTCCTCCAAGAAGAGACAGCAGTGACGAAAACTCCAGCAGTGCTTCCCATTCCAGGATAAATGGCAAATCCAGTATTATATGTGGCAGTGCAGACCCAAGTGTGAGCCCTGCTATAACAATGCCAAGTGCCAATCCCCTTCTTTCAGGGAACCAGCTCGATACAATTAAGACTGCAACCGGATAAATGCCTGCCATCATAACGCCTGTTAATAGCATAAGAATCATTTCAATAAAAAAATAATTATATAGAAAAACGAACATTACTGTAAATAAAGCGCTCATTGCAGCCGAAAATGCAAATAATTTCCTCGGGTTAATTTTATCTGCAAGACCAAGAGATGCACTTATAAGGGCACCTGCAACAAAGCCAAACTGCACCATTAATGTTACAATAAGGGTACCTATTCCGGAAATACCCCAGATGGCGGCAAGTTCAGGTGCTATGGCAGATGCACTGAACCACAGGCTCATAACCATTAATTCCGAAATGCTCATTATAATCAGGGCAAGCCATTTATATTCTTTTATAATCATAAAACATCACAAAACTATCTGGACCACCCCTATTATTATAAAAACAGTTCCAAGGATTTTATATGTTTTTAATGGATTTAGATTATTCCCTATCCTGGAAAAGATAAATCCGGATATTATTGATACAATTCCTATAACAATGGCAGCCAGAATTACTATATGTCCAACAATAAGATAGCCAATAGTGCCAGAAAGAGCTGAAATTATCATTGCAAACGTCGCTGTCCCCACCGCAGTTTTTATATCCAGTTTCAGTATTAAAATTGATATAATAAGAAACATTATTCCTCCGCTGGCCCCGAGTATTCCAGTTGCAAGCCCTACTGGTATTGCTATTAGAACCACCTCATATGAATTGATATTTATATTTTTCATGCCTTCTTTTTTATGCATGTTTTTATTTCTAAATAATGAATAAATGCCCATGGCAATTATAAAAACGGCAAAACCTATTTTTATATACACCGGAGGAATGAGGAATGCTACCCTGACACCAATCTGGGACCCTATTATCGCACCGATAATCATAGGTATGCCCTTTTTTATGTTTACCCTTCCCCTCCTGAAATATACATATGCAACTATAAGCGAGGTAATAACATCTATCAGTAAACTTGTGCCTATGGCATCCTGTGGCAATTCGGAATTTATAATTATTAATGCAGGAACAACAGCAACAACGCCACTGGATCCAAGAACGCCGGTTAATGCACCAACTATTATTCCAAGTACAATAAATTCCAGATAAAATATGTACATAATTATATATGTAATTATCGTATTTAAATAATCTTATTTAAGAATTAATATTAATAATAATCTTATTTAAGATTATTATGCAGATTATAAAATTCCCACACATAGAAATTATTAAAATATTTAAGTAAAAACTAAATTTAAATTAAAAATGCCTGTTGGATCTTATTGTCTCTATAAGTTTTAATACCCTGTCAAGATATTTTGCACTGATGAATAATTCAAAGCCATCCCTTGACATCATAAACTGTGAAACATTTATGTAATTAAATGATAGTGTTTCCAGAAACATCTGTATTGAGTCTTCATTCATTTTATTTTTATCTATAGTAATATTAATTTCAATATAATCACCATATAATTTTCCCGGGTATGATTTTATAATACTTTCTGGCGTTTCCCCGGAAATCATAACCCACATGGTATTATTCTCCGGTGTTATACGTATTGCACGGGAATAAGGGAAGTATGCATTTGTTACATCAACATTATAATCACATGACAGGAGTGAAAGCCCTGTAATAATATTAATTTTCATATCGTAAAATGGATTGTTTTCAGTTTTCTGTTTTGCCATGTTATAATTTTTCCTTAAAATTGTTGATATTGTATTTATTTTTGGGTTATAACCATATTTCTTTTTTATTTCATCCTGAATTATGCGTGATAATGAATTGTAATTAACAACACCTGTATTAATCATCCATTTAAAGGTATTATTTTCATTTAAAATATTAATTACGTCACTCTTGATACCCCCCCTTTTTATTGCCTTTATTTTTTTATTGGATTGCTCCATATATGTATATATTGGAAATTAATATAATAATATTTGTTGCATATGCTTATGGATTATTTACAGTAATATATATTATGTGTGGTTCAAATTCCTTATAAAATGGACCACATAAGAATCAAATTTAAATATATCAAAATATAATGTTATGTGGATTTATATAAATTGGTGATTATAGAATATTAAGCGATTATAATTCATAGGGAAATTTTAATAAAAACATAAAAGAAAGGAGGAGATGAATTACATTGCAATAATTTCAATATTATAACATGAATTATAAAACATTAAAGAATTTAATAATGTAAAAAATTTATTTTATCTCCTTATCGAAATTTTTATTGGGCTGATTTGAAATTTATTTTTATAAACATTCAAAATGCCATTAATAAATAAAAAATGAATTAGATATATATTATTATAATAATATTAATTCATCCAAATTTTGCTTTTCCATTTAATTTCCATTTTTGTAATTTGTTAATTATTGGAGGTTTTATAATATACAGAAGTTATATAAAAATATAACCTTTGTTATTTTAAATATTGTGGCTGATGTTGAGAAATGTATCTTTATTATCTATCACGGTCATTTCTTATTAATTTGTATGAATCATCAAAAATTCCATATTTTGCTTTCATTTTGCTTCTATTATTATTTATATCATTTAATTTTTCCTTTATCTTTTCCTTTTTAACTAATAATTCAAGATATTTTCTAACCTCATTGTTATAATTTATTTTATATTCTTTTAATTCCCTTTTTAATTCTTCAGGTATTGTTATGGAAATAATATTCATATTAATTATATTTTATAATATTATATAAAATTTAATTATAAGTTTATATTAAAGTTTACCAGAAATATTTGTAAACTTTATTATTTTATTTTTTACTCTATTTTCCTTTATTTTAGAAATGTACATTTTTAATACATTTTTATTTGCTTTATACTTCAGTTCATTAAATAACTCTGAAGGTATTTTTTCATTATAATAAATTAAATCTATTAAAGTCTTTTCAATATCAGAAACAGGAATATAAAAATCAAAATATTTTACATAGGTATATCCAAAAAACATTTCCCTTGAGATTTTTCTGACAATATAATTTCTGTTATTAAACTGCATTAATCCTGTTCTAACATGCAAAGGCGTAATTATCACCGGATTTGTTTCCTGTTCCCATAGTTTCAATATTGATAACGCATTTTCAAGGCCGTAATAAAATGGATAGTATGAAAAGCCAGTTAACATAATATCATTATAAAAACTGTAATAACCATACCTAATTTTGTTTATTTTATCCTCCTTCATCAGTTTATATAGAAATATCTTATAATAATCATTATTTGCCTTTCTAAAAGAGAAAAACCTTTTAACATCATTTGCCGAGAATACGTATTTATTCTGGAAGGTATTAAAAAATTGTTTCACATATTTCATAAATATCACTTCAATGAATTTATGTACTGATTAATATAATCAAGCATTTTATTATATGATGGCGGTAAACCAAGGTATACCAGCGTCCTTAATACATCCTCATCAACAGGTTTCTGTATATTATTTATAAAATTTACCAGATTTTCCTTAATTAATTCAGGATGATTAACATGTTTTATTAAAATGTATATATCATATAAATCCCTGATAAACCTTCTATTGTTATATGCCAGTATTTTTTCTTTAATAAGGTCTTCAGGGGATAATGTCAATACATTTATGGTATTGCCATCAACAAGTTCATATTCCATTTCCACCGGATTCTCCGGGTAATATTTATGGTTAATTTCTATTTTTACATTTACACTGTTTTCAGATATATTGGAAAAAAATATATTTCCTGTGTCCTTTAATTTCAATAGTTTAAGTCCATGTGATTGAACTTCATTTTTAAAATTATTTACATAATCGGGAAAATCAAAGGAATATAAATCAATGTCCTCTGAAAAACGATATCCGGAATAACATCTCCATAAAGAGGTGCCTCCGTGTATAATCAGGGAATTATCTATACTGTATAATAAAATGATTAACTCATCCTGCAATTTGGCTGTTTCTATTTGAATTCTATTTTTTAACTGTTTAATTATTGGAAGTTTCATAACGTGATATACAAAAGTTATATAAAAATATAACTCTGGTTATTTCTAATTTAACATATTAATAGATATTTATCAAATATAATTAATAATATTGTCTGGCCATCAATATCAAAATTATTACTTATCTATTATTTTCAAGTTTTTCCGCACCTTTTTTTATGTTATTATAATACTCAAAAAGTATTTTCATAATTTCAGGTTCGTTGAGTTCATCAGGCAAAGGATAGCGGCTTAATGGATTTGATTTAACCATATCTATTCTTACAGTTTTCATATCATTCCCTGACCAGAATGTATATAAATCCACTTTATTATTTTCAATTTCTGGTATTTCAGTGCTATTGGATTCATTAGTGTTTGAAACTGCAGACATAATATCCTGCTTATTTTTTCCCCTTAAAAGAAGCATTAAAAATGGATCTGTGTCAAAATTCTCTGCAAGTATATAGAAAACAGCAGCTATGTGCTTGCATGGCACAGCATAATCAGGGCATGTGCATGACATATGAATATCATTAGGTTTTTTAATAAATAATGAGGTATTCATTTTTTCTAACAAATCTTCAAACTCAGGAGGAACATTATCATTCAATAATTCTGATACCACCTCTTTATGTTCATTAAGCATCTTAAAAATATTTTTCCACTGCTCTTCAGGGATTGCCGGAAATATTATTTTAATATGGTATGGTTTTGAACGTGACCCCTGTACATATGCCTCAACGTTGCCTTTATCTATGTTTATTTTAATAACCTGTCCGGTCCTGGCGTATCTTGCGCCTCTTGATAACCGGTTTTCCCATCCGTATGACTTTAAAACGCTTATTAATTTCTTTGAATACCATTTGGATCCAATTTCACCCCTTTTGGTATGGGCCTTTATGCCGCCTTTCGCTTCCCTGGGTTTTGACGGCTTATAATAATATTCTTTCCTTTTTGGCATTTACTCCACCTCTGAAGATTCTATTGAATCCTTTCTCAACGCCAGTATTTCCTTTAATTTATCATTGGATAGGTTTGTAATCCATCCCTCGCCGGAAGAGACCACCTGATCAAGGATCATGGATTTGGATTCAATTAATTCATCTATTTTTTCCTCTACAGTTCCAGACGTAATAAATTTGTAAACATTAACATTCCTTGTCTGGCCTATTCTGTAAGCCCTGTCTGTGGCCTGATTTTCCACTGATGGATTCCACCACCTGTCAAAATGTATTACATTTGTTGCGGCTGTAAGGTTAAGGCCAAAACCTCCTGCCCTTAATGATATAATAAATATTGCAGGACCCGATTCTTTCTGGAAACGGTTAACCATGGTATCCCTTAGCTTTCTGCTGGATTCTCCGCTCAGAAATAAAACCTCCTCATTCATTTCTTTTTGCATTACCTCCTTTAATATTTTTCCTGCATCCTTATACTGTGTAAAAATTAGCACCTTTTCATTATCTGATCTTATTTCATAGATCATATCAATCAATCTTCTGAGTTTTTGTGATCTGTCAATGCTTATATCCTTATCTTCTGTTACCAGCGACGGATAATCTAAAATCCTTTTTAATTTGGTTATGGCGGCAAGAACTATTCCCCTTCTTTTTATATTGTCAGAATCTTCTATTGCATTCATCATCCCGTTTACAATTTTATCATATAGTATTGACTGCTCCTTGGTTACGGGAACATATAATTTCATCTCATTTTTCTCGGGCAAATCCGGTGCAACCTTTTTATCGCTTTTAAGACGCCTCAGTATAAATGGCCTTGCCAGCCTTGATAATACATTTAATGCATGCTTATCATTCCCCTTCTCAACAGGTATTTCAAAATTCTCCCTGAATTTTTTCTGCGGGCCTAGATATCCTGGATTTATGAAATCAAATATGGACCACAATTCATCCAGGCGGTTTTCTATTGGAGTGCCGGTAAGGGCTATTCTGTAATTGCTTTTAAATGATTTTATTGCATTGCTCTGTTTTGTCCACCTGTTTTTTATGTACTGTGCCTCGTCTATTATTATGCCATCCCAGTTTACATTTATCAGTGTAGAATAATCCCTTGTTGCAATGGAATATGAGGTTAAAACCACATCAAAATTATGAATGCTGGAAATTAAAGCCTCTTCCTTTTCCCTTCTGCTGCCATGATGCATAAGAACATTTAATTCCGGTGCAAATCTTTTTATTTCATGATCCCAGTTTGTAATTACAGATGTTGGACATATTATCAATGTTGTTCCATTTGAATTATTATTTTCTTTCCTGCTTAATATATAGGAAATTACCTCTATGGTTTTCCCAAGGCCCATATCATCTGCAAGGCAGCATCCAAATCCGGTTCCCACAGTATTTGCAAGCCATGACAACCCGGTTTTCTGATAATCACGCAATTCGGCATGAAGCGATGACGGTACAATGACGTTTTTTATGTTGAGATTTACTAAATCCATTATTTTTTTGTCACCTATTATTTCCTTTACAGGCAGTGAATCCTTATCTATATCCAGTGAAAGCAGTTCAGGAAGGGTTACACCGTTTTTACCTTTTTCTATCGCTTTTAATATGCTTTTTATCTGTTTTGATGTTATTTCCACCCATTTTCCTGAAATTTTTATCAAGGGTATTTTCATGTTTAAAAGTTTCTTTAGTTCTTCCTCTGATATGGTTTCTCCATCAATGTCAATATCAAGGTTATATCTTAAAAGCGTTTGTGAATTTAATACGCCAGTGCCATTTTCATTTTTGACATTAATTTTTAATGCCGGATTTCTGTTTTTGTTCCACCATTCAGGAAAAATAAATGCAAATCCTGAATCAATCAGTGCATTGCCATATTCCTTGAGCATATTGTATGCCTCTTCTGCGGATAAATAAATAATGGACGGAAACGATTCCTTATACCATCTCTTCAATGGTAGGAAAATCATTGACGCAATGCCCATGGACTCAAGAACAAATTCCTCCGGAAATTCCGTAAATTTCCTAATAAGAGTGGCTGCTTTGCTTTTGCGGTTCATTATCTCTCCAAGCTGTGCAATAAAATCCGGGTCATATTTATTTTGTATTATTATTTCCAGTTTCCAGTCTGTTTCATCATTTTCCGGAGGATATATCCTGAAGCCCATTTTCAGAGGCGATTCGGTACGCTTGTATATCTTCTGCGTCCATTCATTTATTTTCATTACAGCAAGGCTTCTGCTGTATGATATTAGATTATTATCATTTGAAAGTGAATCAACCCATTTATATATATCACCATAATTCCTTGAATTAATTTTATTAATATTGCCGCTAAATTCCCTTGCAAGCATATCCACAGCAGTATTGATGAATGACCTTAATAATGATTCCCTGTCCGTATAGCCGTAATTCATCATAAGGCAGGCCTCAGGCATATTTTGTGATAAATTGTATATAATTTCCTGTTCATCCGATGTTTCCAATAATGGCATCCATTTTGACCTGATGCTGCTGTTTTCCTCAACTATTCCGGGGATAAATTTTTCGTTTTTCATTAAATCCAATATTAGTTCTGACACGGAAATCCAGAATTTTATATCCGAGCCAAAAACCAGACCCATCTTTTTGCTACTGTTTTTTATGTGTAAAAGCAATTTAATTGCAGACGGTATTGAAATATAAATTGCATTGATTTTCCATTTTTTCATTGTTAATGTATCGTTATTATCGCTTTTTATTTCCACCAGGCCGGATAGTTCGTCTGATATCAATGGATTATTTCCAAATGAGGGGATGCTTACTTCTGTTGTTTTATAATCAAATATAGCATCTGGTATAATATCTTCGATATCAGGTTTCAGTAATGCGGGATTTCCACAATATGGATAAAATTCTTTTTTTCTTACAGTTTTTTTATTACCCTCAACCCATATTACAAAAAATAGGCTATTGTTTTCAAATTTGCATGTTCCGTGCATTATATTTATATCAGAATAATCTGGCATTAATATAAAATGTTTTTCTTATATTTATCACTTTATAATATCATTAAATTGGTTGCTTATATAAGGATTTTAAGCATATATATTATAACCATGATCAATGGTTACAATTAGTTCAAATTTAAACACTGTAAAGGGCCCATATAACAAATAATTTATGTAATTTAATTCATCCCGAATTTTGCTTTTCCATTTAATTCCTGTTTTTGTAATTTGCTGATTATAATTGTTACGGTATCCACTGATCATGGTCAATGGAGTTATGTTAAAATCATTATACGGATTTATTCATTTATATAATCTGGTGCTGCCTGATTTAAATTTGTCCGGAAATCTGAATAATATTGAGATAAACAACATTAAAATTTATAATATATCTCATTTTTACTGAAAAATTTTGAGAAAGTTTTTTATAAAGTTTTTATCTTTTCCATAATGGATCAGGGAACTGATAATACAGATAGTAATTTGCCAGGCCATTTTAAGGAAGGATATAATAATGAAGTAAAGGTAAGAAAAGGTACTCCAATAGTAGCTTTAATAGCACTTGCAATGGGCATGCTTGTTTATGGCGTTGCCGAAAGTTATGGACCCGTTTCAGTAATAAGCGGAATTTTACCTGCCAAATACTTTTTTATTGGATTAAGCCTGCCATATATAGCCGGAGGTGTTGGTGCACTCTTTTCAGGCACTCTTGCAGATAAAATTGGCAGGCGCGGTTCATTCATGGTTACATCCGCAATGATTATTATTGGCATAACAATCTTTGCATTTTTGTCAAAATTCTTTATTGCACTTATAATATCTTTTATTCTTATTGGAATGGCTGCTATAGGTCTGGAAACACCAATATTGTCGATGATTGTTGAGTCTGTGCCCGCAAATGTACGTGGCAAATCACTTGTCATAGTTCAGAATTTTGGGAATATCGGGGTTGCATTAACATTTATTCCTCTTTTTCTGCACCTTTCAGATGCAGTAAGCAGGCTTGCAATATCAATGCTTTTCATAGCACCCCTTATTGCTTTAGGCCTTTCATGGTTCTATGTTAAGGAAAGCATACCATGGACAACATTAAAATCAACAACAGACGTTGAGGATGCCTGGCAGGTAGATGATAATGCAGAACCTGTAAAGCCCAATATCGGACTGCCATTGCGCTTCCTTATACTTATTATAATAGGCATAGCACAGGACGTTGCATTCGTTTATTTTTCATATGGCGTGGGTTACAGTTATTTTTCACTGGGGCTTGCAGATGACATACCAATAATCGGTGGATTTACAATGACAATAGTCGGAATAATCACAGGTCTTGTTGTTGTTGAAAAATTAAAAAGAAAAACATTTACAATAATGTCATATGGATTACTGGTACTTTTCTGGGGAATTCTATGGATATTTGAAATCCTAACACACAGCACATCCGGTATAATCCTTGTTGCATTAATAGTGCTTCTTTTCATTCCCGGAGAGGTTACGTGGGCTGCACGTGGAATGCTTGAGCCAGAAATATTCCCAACACATAAAAGGGGCACATATGTTTCCATAGTAAGATTTACCGTATGGGTTGGCACCGGTATTGTTATAATACTTTTAACATATACAACAATGCCATTTATTATACCCGCATCTGCTGTTATGTCCATATTTATACTATCATTAATAATGACAGTATTATGGCAGAGAAAGGGCTTTGAAACAAAGGCCAAGAGTCTTGCAGGCCTTGATAGTAAAATGATACACGATGTGAAAAAATAATTTTTAACAATATTTTTTAAATTAAATTGAAATTAAATAACTATGAATTATAATTAATATTTCATTAAACACTGATTTATATATCATTTATAAATTTGGCATATTTAGGATTTTATTTGGTGAATTTTATTGTATTAATTAGTATTTATGAATTATATTATCCACGCATTTTATTATAACATCAAAATCATTAATATTATCCTTTGTGAATATATATGCAAGTCTATCGTCTATTTTCCCATATCTGTGGACAATAATGTTCCTGAAACCCTTCATGTTTTTCATTAAATTCCTAATTCCAATGCTTATAATTTCATTATTGTAGAGGTTGTCTATCATTGGGGAATCATCACCTGGTATTCCAAGCTCCAAATCCGAATTAATTATATAAAAAATGTCTATTAAATTTTCAATAGAATATTCGAGCCTTTTGTATATGCCATCCTTTATAATGCCAAGGTTCTGGAATTCATCAAATGAATCTGGTGAGCTACCTCATGCCAAGGCATAGAGGCTTCCTGATTCATCGACCATGCTTACCCTTACATGCGGACTTAATCCTTCCAGGGCAGGGGCATCAATCTCCACAGGCGTATATTCCCTTAAGCGCTCCGCAGGTATTTTCATATTTATATTATATTCCTTAAAATAATTATTTAATTTTCTATTCTTAATTATTAATTTCTTATTCAATTCTATAATTCCATAATATATGTCATTTAATGTAGAATTATAATCCCTGTTTATAATAAAACCACAATTAGGGCATTTGTATGATTCTCTCATCTAATTTTATATCATACCTGTTATGGCATTTTGAGCATTCTTTAGTTGTTGGAATAAATCTGTCCAATAATATAAATGTTGAAGCCTTATGTTTAAGTGCCTCTATTATTCCACCTATATTTGTTGATTCTATTCTTTTTCCAAAGAGATGCTTCCATCCTCTTATATTGTCTTTCTGTGTTATTATTATATTATAATCTGTTGATATATAATGGACTATTTTACTAATAGTATCCCTTCTCTTATTAACTGTTTTAGTTTGCTCTATATTTAGTTTATTGTTTAATTTCCTGTAATTGTTTGAGTTCTTAACCTTTTTAGATAATCTTCTCTGCAATCTTTTCTCTCTTTTAGATTTTGGTATATTGTAGTTTAGTATAAGACCATTTGACAATGTTAATTGATTCTTAATTCCTAAATCAATAGATACTATTTTTTGATTATTTATCGGCTTATCTAAAATGTATTTATTTTTATATGCTGTTATGTAGATATAATAATTGTTGTTTTTATTGGTTAACAATGCATTTGATGGTTCAAAATAGTATTACAGATTATCCAATCCATTTACCATTAATTTCTGTTTTATACCCTGTATTTTAATATATTTATTGTTTATTATTTTATATGTAATATCATACTGTTTCAATGGTATTGATGTTACTTTAGATTTGTATTTAAGTGATCCAATTTTAAATCCTTTTATCTTTAATTCATGCAATCCTTTTATATTGTCTATTGCACGGTCCATTATTTCCTCCTTCATCTGTGATGATATATATTTTAATTTCCTTGTTTCATAATGGTCCTTTACATACACTGGTACTTCATTTATTTTATAATCTATATTAAAAATATCATTGTTGAATTCCTTATTTATTATATAATTGTATAGCCATTTAGCCTCCAAGAATATTCTATTTAATATTTTTAATGTATTTTTATTTAATTTATCATAATCGAGCTTTGTTTTGATAATTGCTATTTCCTGTGATTTCCTTTTTTCTTTTGTTTTATTCAATGAATCTTTTATTTTATTCTTTTTCTCTTCTGATGTATCAATCATGTTAATCAATGATTTATTTTAAATATTATAATATTATATAAATATTATTATTTATTGTATTTATTCTAAAAATATATAATTTATCATCATTTTAAAAATCACATCATTCATAAATTATGAAAACATTCAAATTGATAATTATTTATTAAATATTTAATTTCCTTATTTCCGGAAATTCATCCACATCGTAAACTCAGTGGCTTTCTTTCTGGTATGTTGATTTGTAAATTATCCCATATTAATTCCAAACTTTCTTGGATTCGGTTATTTTATTCCTTATTATATCATTTCTCATTGTATCTTCTCCAGGTTTATATAATCATAATATCCGCGTTTATAATCCTCATATTCCTCTATTGTTAATCTAAAAATGTCATATATATCCTTATCTTTATAATAGAGTATTTTTCCCTTCAAAACACTGAATCTTATATAAAGTGGCAGATCCTGAAATATGTGCACATCAAAAATATCATTTATTTCTGAGAGCACATTTAATCTAAATTTGTTTCGTTCCCCCTGGTTTCCATCATAATAAATGCACAAATCAATATCAGAACCATTATGGAATGTGCCGTTTGCATAGGAACCATAATTAACAATAAATTTTATCCTATTTTGCTTGTCCAGTTTTTTAATGTAATTAATAGTGCTACTGATCAGATCTGTATACATTAGAAATAAATTATAATCAGTATTAATAACTTTTTCATTTATGTAATTAAAATAAAAATGAAATTATATAATAATTAACTGCAAACTCAAGCAGATATATAATGATTCATTATTACTTCTTTTATATACAAATTATTTCCTCAGATGTATTGATTATCGCTAAATAGTATATTCACTTAAGCTCCCAGCAGATATCTTTAACTATTGATAATTTATTTAATTTTATAAACCTATGTTGTTACGCAAATATTTCATACATATTCAATTAAAACAGATTAAATATGATTTATGATCTGTCTAAATTGTACGTATATTATACAATAATGGTAACAATTGATGATTTCAAATATGTTTTAGCGCGCTGGGAAGAATATAAAATTTTGAATTTTTATAATATTATTGTACCTTATAATGCACATAAATTCATATGCATTCTCTATATTCGTGTGCGTAAATACACACTTTGATATTATTGGCTTTGTTGGTGCTTCTAATTCACAGGAATCAATATCCCCAAATTTGATGTTATTTACATGTCCTCACAGCATAAAAATAATACAATATGGCCTATTTTTATGGCCTCAGTTCTAGCATTACTAATAAAAAACCTTTGCAAGTACTGTTAAATTACTTAATATTCTTTCAATTATATATTGATAATTCTCATGTATATTTTAAGAAAAAGAATAATTTATAATCAAATTATTGAATTAGATCTTATTCTATAATTTCCTCAATAATTTTTATGATATGAACAGGTATCCAAACTTCCACTATTTATTAATAAATTTTTGTTGAGATATAGGTATAATACTTTATATTCAACTAATATTTAAATTTGGATTTTTATATAAATATTATATCATGGTAAATTAATTTTTTAGAATATATATAATAACATGGTAAATATGTTAAAATAATTTAATCCTCTAATTTTATCCTTTTAATATCTAGTTTGTCATAAATATGGTCAGAACTGATTATTTCCCCATTGCAATGGGCTGCATGGAATGCATCGAAAACATTAACTCCGTTTTTTATATATTCTGCGGCCATGATATATATACTATTATTTTCATGGCAGATGGCCATAACATCCTTTATAATTTCAATAAAATCCAGGTTATATTTTTTTGCCAGCAGCATTAATTCAATATAAGTTACCTCGGAAGTTTCAATTGTATAATTTTTCATAATCTTAACTGCATTTTCTTTTAACCAATCAGAACTTTTTAAAATTGCCAGAAAAAAGTCAGTATCAGCGTATGTCATGGTAAGCCTCTTCATTTATATCATTTTTTAATTTTTCAATGGGTATATCCCTTAACTTTTCTCCAAGTTTCATCAAATCCTTTACTGGATTTTCTGGAATATCATAGAGTATGATTTTGCCCTCATATGGAATTATAAAAAATTTTTTTCCATATTTTTCCCTTATTTCCTTTGGAATGTATATTTTACCATTTTTTTCCATTTCAACCATTAAATTTACCATAAAATTAAATTATATACCTAAATATTAAGTTATCTATAAATCAGTTGAATATCTTATAAAGTTATTAGTTTTTTAATCTAAAACATTAATTGTTATATCAATTATTAAATGAATATAATAAAAACTTTTAAATATAATAAAATTATTAAAATTTTATGAAAAATAAGGCGCACATTAAAGGTTCCATAACGTTTTATTTAACCCCGGCATTGGTTTTTCTTGGAATATTTTTATATTTTACATTCTTTCAAAATATGAAATTATTACAATTTATTGGCATATATCTTATAGCTCCGATTTATACATCATAAAATTTAAGTTCCTCTAATTTTATTTTTTCGGTCCTTTTTCCGTATAAAGGTGAGGAATATGATAGTATATTATTTGACATTGTATCTATGTATGACCCGGTTAATATAATCATTATATTATTTTTCCTTAGGTATAAATCATAATATTTCCATAATGCAGATAAAAACAATTTATCCGATGATGTTATATTTGTTATTTCCTCAATAATTACAAGCAATTTTTTTCTGTTTTTCATGGTTTTTTGAATTAAATATTCAAAGGCAGCATCCCATGAGGTAAAAGGCGCCATTAAATCATCATGGTAAAAATCGGATAATTTGATTGAAAATTTTTTGATCAATTCTCTTTTGCTTTCATTTAATGCAAGAAAATATATACTTGGCTTATTCCTTGAGAATTCATTTAAAAGGAATGTTTTCCCTGTTCTTCTTTTACTGTATATAATTATGATATTGTCATTATTTCTTTTGTATATATTCTCCAAAAATTGTAATTCGTACTCCCTTCCAAGCAACATTATAATATATTTGGTTTTTCTTTAAAAATATATCCAAAATAAATTATAATAAATTTATATTGTATAATCTAAATTATACAGTTCAATAAAAATTAGAGAATAAATGATAAAAACATAAATAATTGAGCAATGTTTAACTTTACACTGTTTATAATAAGTTATGAAAGGCTATATTCATGCAATGTTTTCTTCCACAGGTTCATGGATAGGCAACATATACGATTTGACAATAGTTACATACATATATGTTGAACTTGAAAAATCATATAACATAGGTCTCGGTGCTGTATCATTGTTATTTTCTTTAGGCCTAATGGGCAGATTTTTTGGAGGCCTATATCTTGGAAAAATGACAAACCGCAACGGTGCAAAAAATATAATGGTAATTAGCACAGCAGGCTATGCCATATTTAATGGAATCATGGCATTTTCACCTGATATTTTTATACTGTTTATTGCAAGGTTTATCCAGGGCATTTTCATGGGCGGCGAATGGACATCAGGAACTGTACTTGGCTATGAGTTCTCACCGGTTAGTATAAGAAGCACGGTATTCGGCATAATTCAGAGCGGTTATGGTATCGGATATGCATTAACCGGCGTAGCATATTTGCTGTTTTTGCCGACCATGGCCGTTAACTGGAGATATTTTTTAATTACCGGTTCAATTCCATTAATTATTGTTCCATATGCAATATTAAAGGTTCCCAGGGATAAAATAGAAATTGTGAGAAAAAAGGTAAGCATAAATAAATATAAAATACCACTTATAAAATCAACTGTTATTATGTCCAGTTATTTTGCCGCCTCATTTTCTATATTCTCATTTTATCCCACACTGGCACCAACCTTCGGGATTCCTGATGGAATTGTTGGATTAATGATGATATTATCAAGCATAACAGTATCAGTATCGTTTATATTATTTGGAAGGCTTGCACTGATAATAAGGAAGAGAACGCTTATAATTGCTGGAGCATTATTAACGGCATTATTTGCATGGTTTGCAATGCCGTTTTTAATCCTATTGAGGCCTTTTGAGCTGGAAGGTTTTATATTATTCAGTGCCGGCATATCATCAATGACCATACCGCCACTGCTTTTAATGGACCGCATAAATCCCGAGGTACGTGGTATAATTTCCGGATTTTCCTATAATTTCGGTGCATTGTTCGGCGGTGTAATTTCAGTTCTGCTGGGATTTATAGGCAATTATACAGGATATCATTTTTTGTTACTGATAATAGATATAACAACATTATTATGCCTTATATCTGTAATAATAACCGGCATGTCAATAAAAAAATTAAATGATTCATATTCCTATAAAGCAAATGTTAGATTATAATTTATTATATATTATTTTATAAAAATTTAAGGGTATTATTCCAGAAAAATTAAATATAGATAAGGTAAATGGGACAAATGTTAAGAAATATTGGTTATTGATAATATATTATTTCTTGTAGCTGAATATGATGGCTTAATTTTTGAAATTATTTCATAATTCAATTAATTATGATTTATTATCCTGCTTTTTTCATTAAAATATGAATATACAATAAGGACAATTATGCCAAAGGATAGGAAAGTGGCAATTTTATAGATATTGTTTACCATGAAATTTGGTATATAAATGAATACTAATTGAAATGCCTCAGCTAGCAATAATAAAATTATGCTTTTTTTTAATTTCATTAATTGTTTATTTATATCTATATGCATTTCACCACCCGCATGCTGTTGCAACACTATACA
The DNA here is from genome assembly GCA_021797555.1 of Thermoplasmata archaeon. GTDB lineage: Archaea > Thermoplasmatota > Thermoplasmata > Thermoplasmatales > Thermoplasmataceae > Ferroplasma. The sequence goes on along the minus strand of JAJZZM010000015.1, from coordinate 6,328 downwards.
CACCAAATGTGGAATATGCAAACCATGATAATAACCAAATAACTGCAAATATTCCAATTCCATCTGTGCCTATGGTTATACCTGCCGCGGCTGCTATGGTAAGAAGATCTACGAAAACAAAACCAATTATATTTATAATACAATTCCATTTATTATCTATTGCTACTCCTACTGTTTTATTTATTTCGATGTTTTTAATATTGTTATTTGTTAACTTTAGCATGTTATTCATTGATAATACTATATATAAATATTCCATACCAAATTTATTTATTGTTTTATTATTGGAATTCATATAATTCAATGATATTAATTCTATACTGTTTATTAAATTTATAGTATATTATTGTGGTAAATGTTTATTTTTATTATCAATAATATAAAATATTGGTAATACTATTATAAAAAATAAAATAATTATTGATAAATATAAAAATGTTATTTTGTTATATATCTCAAAAAAATATAATAAATAAAATAATGTATACGAAAAAAAAACTTCGCCAGCAATTAAAAATATTGTCCTAATCTTTTTTGTTATTAACATAATATCACCTCAACAGCTAAAAATTATACCGCCCAACGAAACCCCAAAAGCTATATAGGAACCCACCAATATTGCACCTACAAGCCAGCCAACAGGACCTGTTGCCAATAAAACACTAACTAATGTTGCTATAGCAAGAGAACCGGAAAGAAAACCACCAACTAAAGCAAAAATGCATCCATAATTAGCATCTATTGCGATTCCTAATGTTTTGTTTATTTCCATATTTTTAATATTATTATTTGTTAATTTTAACATATTGTTCATTGCTAATGCTATATATGAATATTCCATACCGAATTTATATAATGTATTATTGTTAGAATTCATATAATTCAATGATATTAATTCTATACTATTTATTAAGTTTTTTATCTCATTATTATATGTAGATTTATAATTCAATGTAAATTCATTTCCCAATAATATTTTGGATGAATTTATTGGTACAATATTAGCATAGATATATGAAATATTATCATTGTTAGAATTATTATATATTATATCTGCTATCTCAACCTTGTAATTCTTAAATTTCTCTGTAAATGTTATTGCATTTTTAACATCAGTGTTTTTAAAATACAATAATGTATAATTAATATTATTTTTATATATTATATTACCTTTATATGCATTGAATATTGTTTTATTGTTATTTCCATTGCTTAAATAAATATTATTATAATTGTTTATATCGTTAATGTTTGTTTTATTAATATTATTAAATGATATACCATTATTTGATATATTAAAATTGTTCATAAATGTAATATTACCTATCTTAATATAATTATTATTTGATGCATCATTATTGATAATATTATTACTTTTATTATCAATATTTCCTGAAAATGCCATCATAATAAACAATAATGAAACTATTACAGATATAATTATTATGAATCTTTGTTTCATAATATATATATATAAGTGCATATTATATAAATTTTTCTATAAGATTAATATATTATATTGTCCCATAAATATTTCCTATAAATACCCAGTAAAAATATAATGAATGAAGTTAAACAATAAGAAAATAAAATATGTAATAAGGGAAAAGAATAAAAGAAGATGATCAACAGTACTAGCTAAAGAAATGAAGATAAGTACAAGGTATGTAAATTTAGAATATGAAAATGGTAAATACATACATTTTATTAAAAAAAATAAAAGTTAATAGCTTATTCAGTGGGCTTTATTAAATGTTTTTAAATCACAAATAAGAACCATTAATATTCTATTAAAAGAGTTTTTCAATGGAAATAAATTTAAGAGGATTGCATGCCAGTGAAGTTCTATTTTCAAATGTATTATTAAACGCATCAATAAATTCCTTATCATTAGTTATTATATATTTAGATTTGGTGATAGACGCAAGTATAGCCAGATAAATATCATTTTCATTTATTTTATATACATCCCTAGGGTCCCAGTTTAATGATGACTTAAATTTATTTACATAATCCATTTTAACATCATTCATGTGATTTAACAGTTCTTCAAATCTTGAATTAAAATAAGGCCCTTTAACTTTGCTTAATTTTGGATCAGTGTTTGCTATTCGAACAGTTTCTCCAGAAAATATGTCACACCAGTATGCATCAAGCTGATCTGATATTAATAAATCGTATATCTTCCTTGAAGGACTTATATTGGTGGATTTATGGCTATACAACATAGCAAGTATAACATTAGTGTCAATAACTATTTTCAGCACTGTTCTCCCTGCTTTTACGCACAATTTCAACAAAATAATCATCTGATAATTGATTTTCAGTCCAGAAGGTATTAAAATAATTATCCACATTTTCCTTTTTTAATGCGGATTTCTTTGCAAATTTGGGATAATGATCATATACATAATTTATTAATTGTTCAGTATCCATTCTATTAAATTCATCCTTAATTTGTATTGCTATTTTCCTGTAATCCTCGTTAAATGAATTCCATATTTCAGATGCATATTTGAAACCATTAGGTGTAAGCAATATTCCATTACTACATGATATTAACCCCGAATCTATTCCTTTATTGAGGTCTATTGCAACTTCTTTGGAGAATGGTCCGTAATATAAGGGTATAAAATTATATTTATGGTTTAATTCAGTGAAAGGGTATCGCCTTTGAAGAAGAAATATTTCCTTTTGAAGGTGTATTTTTGTTGGTATGGCTTCATTATCCTTCAGTGATTTCCCCCTCGCATATATTAATATATACAATAGGTCATTGAGGTTTTCCATGATGTGTTAATGCTTTCATGCATTTAAAATTTTTTATTTTATAATTATAATAAATATAAAATGATAATATTATTATTTTTATTAACTGTTTAATTATTTTTCAGTATTAATATTTACCTTAAAAGGATTAATTATAAAAATATATTTAGAATGGTGATTATGATATCCCGTAAATATTTGCCATATACCAAGTAACAATATAATAAAAAGAATGTAAATCTAAAATGAAAACTGATGAGAAAATAAATATAATAATATATAAAGAATAATATTTAAAATATTGCCATTAGGTCATTAAAGCCATATTTTACAGTGTGGCAGTGCTATACAAATTTATGAAAAAATACATGATTCATTTCCAGATGGTTATAATATGATTACACCTTCTATGGCCACAAATCTAAAATGGTGGTAAAATGAAATCATATAAATTTATAAAGTATATAAAGGAAATAATAATGGGACAACACAATTATATAAATATTGACAAAAACTTATTAATAGAAATATTATTTATTTTACATGTTACATAATTATAACTTTAGCAGCATTTTATATATTTTCAGGATTTACTGACTTATTAATTAATAAAAATCTTTTTATTCAGAGAAATATATTTAAACATAAAATCTTAAATTATGATTATTTTTAATTTTCTATTATTAATATGGAAAATAATTTATTTACAAAATAAATAAGCTAATATGAACAATACCATAAAAACAGAGTTTTTTTCAATAAATAAAAGCAAAATGCCAAAATTGTTTATTTATAAAATAGAGTCAACATCATACAATGTAAAACAGCTTGGTGGTAAATTAAAATATGGGCTTAATAAAATGTTTAATAACAATATTTTCGGCTGGAATAAAGAAAAAGATCTTTTAGTATCTGATTTCAATATACCTAATATTCCGGGTTTGCTTGAGGAGTTGTGGAAGGACGAATCATATCAATCTCTGAAAAATATAAGGCAGCTAAGCGGTGATATTGATAATATGTCTATTGCTGAATATATCGTTTCGTATATTAAATCAAAATATAATTGGGAATTATTAGATTTAGAGAAAAAGTATAAAATAAATAATAGTACCAATAATTTTTGTGTTAATTTAATAATTGATTTTAGAGCATGGGACATTAATAATGAGCCGTGCATATCAATTAGCATTCGTAATAAAATAATTTATGCAAATGATTTATTATATTATTATCATAATGAAAATAAGAAAATAGAGGATATGCAAGTTATTGTTATACGTGCATTTTCAAATTATAATTCCACAGGAACCATAGTAAAGGTATATGGTAAATTAAAGGATGAGAGTAAACGTTTATACACTGCCACCAAAAATGAAAATATGAAAAAATTAATACAAAAGAATATTAAAAAAAATCCAGATGACCCTGTTGTACAAATAAAATTTAATAATTCAGGCAATACATATGACTATGTAATGGAGGCCCTAAAACCAGTAATTCGTGATGATACAATTTTTAAAACCGTGGAATTAAGAGACACCAGCAAAAAGTTTAAAATAGAACCAGATTTAAGATATAATATAATTTTAAATATTTATGATATTATTAAAAAATCAGGATTTTTTAATGGCAATATGGATAATAATTATAATAAAAATATATTTAATAACTTACCAGAGGAATACTATAATCCAAAAATAAAGGTTGGAAATAATAGAACTGTTACTTACAAGCCCTATTTTATTCCGTTATTGAATTCTTATGGAATATATTTTAAAAATGAAAAATTTAAGGACAATAAATTAAAAATTTTAATTATAAACGATTCTAAAAAAAATATGGATAATTATTTAAAATGTATTGAAAAAAAATTTGGTGAACTAAAAATTGATATAGATATAATAAAAATATTAAATAAAAATTTTGACGATGCATTTGAAGAAATAAATAATTATAATTTTGATATTTTAATTTTTATAGGCGGATATGATTTTAACGATAGGGATTATTTTAATTATAAATCAATGTTATTATCAAAATATATGCAGTCACAGTTTTTAATTAAGGCAGTGGATAATATTAAGTATTCTGTATCCAATGTGGTGCTTGGCATTTTGGGAAAAACAGGGAATATACCATTTATACTAGATAATGAAAAATACGCCGATTACATTGTTGGCATAGATATATCCAGGGAAAGAAAGAAAAACAACGTTGGAACAAGGAATATAGCCGCAATGACAAGGATTTACAGCCATGATGGCACCATGGTCAAATATAAAATAGTATCTGATACAATAGATGGCGAAACAATTCCAGAAGAAACATTGTATAAAATATACATGGATGATGAATTAAAAAATAAGGAGGTTATATTTCACAGGGATGGCCCATTCAGAGGTAATGAAATAAAAATATTAAATAAAATTGCAAATAAATTAAACTCAAAATTTTATTTTATAGAGATAAATAAAAGAAACACACCAAGATTATATAAATGCGATAATGGAAAAACATACAATCCTGATCTGGGGACATGCATGGGTATAGGTAATAATGAGTATATTATTGTAACATCAGAAACTAAAATCGGAACGGTACAGCCGCTCAGGGTTAAATTTTATAATATAGGCTTTGAAAATGGCATGAAATCAATATATAATCTTATAAGCATGGATTACGGGTCGTTAAAACGCCCAAAAATACCAATAACAACACATTACAGCGATAAGATATCATACTATGCATTAAGGGGAATTCTACCTGGAAATACAGAGGGAAACATACCATTCTGGCTTTAATTTATTTATTTTTATATCAAATTACTTTAGTAAATTTAATTTAAAATTAATTATAGATTAAATTATTTTATATCTCTTACTATCTTTTTAAAGCGCCATGTGCACAGAATGCATATTAATTTTACAACACTTAATTTCATGTTATAACCACCAAAACCACATTACAATAATTCAATCGAAGATAAAATTCATATTTCACGATTTTAATTATATTTTTTCTAAATAATTATTTATATGATCAACTTAACGTTATTTTATATGCATTATCTTAAAAAGAAAAATATTAATATAAATATTAAATATGTTTGCATATGAAAGTTATTAAATTAGTTGATTTTATATCAAAATATCCGGCATACAGAATTTCAGCGGATAAGCTTTTTAATTTCATAAATAACCTTAATGAAGAAAATATAATAATAGATTTTTCCGATGTGGAAGGTATAACGCACTCCTTTGCGTCGCAGTACTTTGATGATAAAAAATTAACAAACAAAAATATCAAGGAAATTAATATGAATGATAATGTAACAAAAATGTTTAAAACATTGGGCAATAAAAAAACATTCAATGACCATAATATAGAAATATCAAATTTTAGTTTATAATTATATATAATCATAAATTGGGGTGTGGGACACTATTCTACAATCTACCCATATTGAATAAATTATGCCATGTGCCTGTGCAGAACAGTGCACTGTATATTCTGTCATTTCTCCTCTGTGCCACATTCCATCCAAGCATCTTCTTGT
>JAJZZM010000021.1 GCA_021797555.1 Thermoplasmata archaeon | reverse complement strand
ATACTTATTTTAATAGGAATCATACTGCTGATTATTGGATTCAGCAAACTTCCCACCGAAGCAAAACCTGTGGTTATCGATCAGAACCCAACTCAGAATCAAGAAGATGGTATGATTTAAATTTTACAGATCTATGATCGGAAATGCGCAGTCATTCAGAAAGGAAGGTGCCAGACTGATATGCATCCTTTAAGGATTGGGCATGATGCCGTGTGTGATATAGAGAAAATAATAATATCCATATCAGACATAAAAACCTAGGGGTGATGGTGTAATTTTTATACCTCACGAAGAGAGAGCGTTCATTAGCAAGAAACTATGGTTCTTCCGGCAATATTCTCTCAACGGTCATTATTATTTACATACAGTTGGTATATTTCAAATCTGAATTTAGCAGAACCTTGTCAATTTTACAGCAGATTTAATATATTATCGTTTCAAAAAACAACATTTTAAAGGATTTTATTAATAATCTTACTTCCTTTGAAATTATTGCATAATATATAAACAAAAACCAGTCTGCAAATTTCGGCCTGTATTTTTTCCCCAAATTAACAAACAAGGCAAAATCGTTTATAATTAGCAATCTATTATAATGTTTTAATGCTTTTTTGGATTTACAATAATTTGTAAAATTTAATAAATTATCTTTATATTCTAACAACCATTTAATATTATTATGGCCGGAGGTATTGTTATTATTTTGCCTGTAATACGTTAATGTTCTTTTATAATTAATTAATTTACCACCATTTTCCAAAGCGATACCATATAAAAAAGAATCCTGACCTGCACTTAATTCTCTCAAAAATTTAGAATTGCTGTAAATCAATTTTTTTCTAATAGATATTGACGACATATTAAAATCAATTTTTTTTTCAACTCTATTTAATATTGTATTATCATTGAAATATCTAGATTTATTATGAACATAAATTGTTGAGGGTTTATCAAAAATTTGTTTAATTGTTTCTATTTTATTTTTGGCAAAATAGTCATCATCATCCAAAAAAACTACTATTTCTCCCGTTGCTACCTTTGATGCCTCTATTAAAAATTGACCTATATTACCATCTAAAACTATACATGAAATATGTAATGATGAAAATTTCGAAACATCATATTTGAAATTTGTTGCAAGAATAACATCAAAATTTCTATAGGTTTGATCTAAAAGCGAAGTTAATGCCTGTGAAAGATAATCTTTTCTATTATAAGCAGTAACAATTACAGAAATATCATTCACTTTTTGATATCTTATTTTTCTTAATAAAATTTTGTATCATCATTAATTTTATTGTAAACACTCATTATTTGTTTCCGAAAAATGTCGAAAGAAAACTTATTTATTTGGATGTTTTCATTTTCAATCAACTGCTCCCGAGAGTTTATAGCCTCTTTTACACCATTATAGAAAGATTTTGGATTTAAAGGATCTATATAAATTACGGCATCACCCCCTATTTCTTTAAATGGTTCAATATCCGAAGCAACGACAGGTAAACCAGTTTTAAAAGCTTCTAATATTGGTATTCCTTCACCTTCTTCTAAACTCGGAAAAATTAATGCGTCAGCTGCATTATAAATTAAATTTAGATATTCTTCCGATATATTTTTAAAATTTATGCTATTCGGAAGTGGACTTCCGACCCTAATAATTTTATATTCATCATTCATGATATTGTTTAATTCATTTACTAATTTAATATTCTTTCTAATTTCATTGTCTGAAATACTTAATAATAATTTTTTATTTTCGGGTAATCCTAATTGCTTTCTTATAGTGTTTTTGGTTTTTTTCATATTATAAAAATTTTGCGAAGGAGGAATAGAGATATGAAATATATACCCCTTATATCCCCATTTAATGACTGATTTCCTAACATAGTTGGTATTAGTTATTATATATTTTGATGTCATTACATATTTATTGAAAACTGATTTCAAGAACCTATTCTTTATTTTTTCAATTTTATTGCCTTCATAATTGTATAGGTTTGTATTATAAATTTTGAAAGGATTATCATGCACAGAATAAAGGTATTTCTTATTATTTTCTATGCGGGGCATTCCTTGTAGACTATAATGTATTATTGAATCCCCGTAATTGTTTTTTATAAGTGTCTGAGCTTTTCTATAATATAATTTTGGGAATAAATAATATAAAGAATATTTCTTAATTCTTGGTTCAATATCAATGCCTAAATGCTCGATGTTTTTTGTTAATTGAGTGGGGTTAATTAAATTTATTAACTTACTATTTGGACTTGCAGCATCATATAATAATTTTGAATATTCATATGTCGATTTAGGAGGTAATGATTGATTTATTATAATTATTTTACTTTTTATCATATGTTTAACTATTATATTTAATTCCTTTATAAATTTATTTTTATCAGAATTATCGGTATTATCCAAAGTGACTTCCTCTCGGCCAGAGGTGATCTGTCCTTCATCCTAAGCCATCTGACTTTAAGGATGCCGGCACGCATGAAGCAATATGCTATCCCACCACTTTCATTTCTGTTCACCAGCGGACATGGTCATATCTTGAAAAAGGTAACATACTTTTCCCACGCTTTCATCCCCTATCTAGCGAAAGGGGACTTCCGCTCATCAATGTTAAATTTTCCGTTAAGAGTGTAAATATAAGAGTTACATAAAAAGCCAATACTTAAACTACGTGTAAAAAAGTTCACATAAAAAATTTATAGGATATTAGAGGTTGAAGGTTAATATGAGGATATTGGAAGTAAGCTTTAGGAATCCCTACAAGGAAGGTTCT
>JAJZZM010000017.1 GCA_021797555.1 Thermoplasmata archaeon | reverse complement strand
AATATTACTGGGAAATGAATTTACACTGGATAATAAGGGTACATACAGCAATGTAATGGAAAAATTAATAAATAGTATAAAATTAATATCATTTAATTATATGTATTCCAGTAATAAGACATTAGATAGGTTTGGCATAGAATATTCATATATTGCATCGGCAATGAACAGTATGTTAAAATCAACGAATAATGGTATTAAGAATGTTAACATAAGTGAAAGCAATGGAATTATAATAGATGCAAATTGGTGGTGCGTTGTCGCCCTTATAGGATATATAGGTGCCTGGGCTATAGAAATAATTGGTGCACTTAGTATTCCTGCAACTCTTGGCTTATCTGCTGGTGCGTGGTTATTCGGACTTTTTTTGTTGAGTAGTGTAGCATTAGCCGGAGTTGCACATACATGCGGATGGTAAAATGGTAAACGATATGCTTTCAAATATAAATTTAAAAACGGAATATCACAGATTAAAATTATTTACAATATTAATGGGGTTAGAAGCCGAATTACCTACAATTTTAATTATAGATCCATATAACGATATGTATTGGAAAGTATTGTCTTCGCTTGCATATATACCTGCTATAGTAAGTATTATTACGTATAAATATAATAAAAACTTAATAAAGTATAGAATATCCAAATATGATAATGATATAAACTACAAAAATGCTATAAAATATAGATCATTATATCTTATCGTTCCTGCTATAATATATTTCATAATGTCCCCGATAATTTTTATGATGACAAAAAACATATTTTCTTTTATAACCTATGAAATAATTGGACTTGTTATATTTATATTGGATGGAATAATAATAAACAGGAATATTAAATTGTGAGTAATTAATGGGATTAATATAAGTTGTACAATGATATGTTCGTTGGTGTATCAACATTCACAGGCACGACCGTTGCTGAAAGATATGAATATTTGGTGGATGGTAATATGAAATTAATTGATGAAAATTTAGAATTCAAAAAAATTCGTAAAGTCAGAAAGTACGAGATTTACGGTAACACATTAGCATCTATAGGATTATTATCTAGTTCAATTATTTTCTTTATCAACAAGAATTATATTTTAGGATACATATTTTCAATAATATTTGGATTGATATTAATTGACATTGTATATAAAATAATTTATTTTAATAAAAATTTGCAGTAAATAGTTATACATAGCAATGTAACGGAAAAATTAATAAATAGTATAAAATTAATATCATTTAATTATATGTATTCCAGTAATAAGACATTAGATAGGTTTGGCATAGAATATTCATATATTGCATCGGCAATGAACAGTATGTTAAAATCAACGAATAATGGTATTAGGAATATTAGCATTGATAAAACGATAGGGATTGCAATAGACTGGAATATCCTATGTGATGTGGCCATAGTGAGTTTGGCAGTTGACATACTTATGTTGTTATTACCTGGTGTTGGTCTTGTTTTTGATAGTATGCTGGTATTTTGGATTTACGATGCGTTGTTTGTAACCGAAAGTAGTAGTTCTATAATTGGGGCTCTATGGGGATGCTTTTCCAGGTGATTTAAATTGAACGGTTTTAAATATTTAAAGATATATTTGTTTATTGATGTGATACTTATTATGATTTTTAGTATTCTTTATATTTATACATTAAAGGGTTTTTTAATATTATTTGTAATCTCATTTTCATTAATTCTTTTAATGTATATTTTCATATATTACAGTGCTAAAAAAGGAAGAATACATTTTATAAGGCAGGATAAATGGGTTAAATATAATAAAATTACATATGCAATATATATTATAATATTAACATTGTCATTGTTTACTGTATTTGAAATAACAAATAGAGAAGTTATAAGAATCTCGTCGATAGCGGCAGCAATAATATTATTATCTGTATTATCATTTAAATATAATAAGAAATATACAAAAGGAATAAAGGTATAAAAATTGTTTAAGTTTATGACAAAGATACACAAATTCTGAAATGAATTGCCCAATGTATTTATTGCTTTTCATATAACTTGCCTCACTTTCCTTGTTTGCTATTGAAAGTATAACGATGAGTCTATAAAATGCATATTATGGTGCTTGACACAACTTGTTAGACTAATTCAAAAATAGATATGGGGTGTTAAAGCATATTCAACCGGCTTTTTCAAACGTCTTTCCGTCTTAGAGCGTGGAATCTAAGGCTTTTCCCTATAATAGTAATTAAATGAACTGGGATTCTACTTCAATTATTGAAATATTATTTCCTGTCAAATTTTTTCAATGTAAAACGCCTGTTGCTGCCGAAGGGAGAAAATGGCTTTCCATTGCCAAAATAGAACTTAGAGAAGAATTCTACATAAAGAAGCCTTGCTCCCTGTATGCCTGGTTCAAATACGGCAATTACCAGGTTGAAAAGCTGTCCCACAACAAGTATAACAATTCCCAGTATTATAAAATAAAAAGGATCGGATAATGTAGCCCTGAAGACTGTATTTATCACAAGGGCAAGAACAACTGATGCCAGAAGTATTCCCACAATCCTTGTATATGAAAGTACATGTGAAATAATGGATGGAATTTCCATTAGACTTAACGTTCCCTCGAAAGCAACGACCGTTATAAATCCAACTATCAGCATTACATATCCTATCATTGATGATGTATTTGTGGGACTTAGACTGACCCCATGTATAAGATTAAGCCCTAGAACGGCAAAGGCCCATGCCATCAATATCCACCCGATCTTAGCTGCTGCAGCCTTTCTATGATTTATGTAAATATTGTTTATAATTCCAAGTATAAAACCGAATGTGACAAAACCTAGACCTATGTAACCAGAAATCACAAGCAACTGTCCTATATGGGCAACAGGCACCGGTGATGGACTGATTTGAAATGGCACAGGATATATTGTGAATCCAAAAAATTCATTGAATATT
>JAJZZM010000011.1 GCA_021797555.1 Thermoplasmata archaeon | reverse complement strand
ATTATTATAATTATGGAAAAAGGCATATGTCATTACGTGTGGATGGCAGACCGGTGGTAACACCATCAATGGCATATGAGGAAAAGGAGGTAAATTATATGAGAAGCAATAGGTATATTAGGGAACTAATTTCAGGACATATCAACAGCATTGTAAATTAGAATATATTTTATATACTAATTTCCTCCAATGGCTCACCTATCCTAACTTTCCTACCTGTGGCAAATAGGACAGAAGTGGCTGCAAAAGCTATGCCTGCTATAAATACCATATCATAACTTATTCCTATTAAAGGTATTAAAACTGCGTAACTTACCTCAACTAATCCCCATGATAACTGCCCAAGCCCTGTTGAAATAACGTTCACTGTACCCCTAACTCTTGTTGGAACAGTTTCATTAACAAAATTTATGATGTTTATGAAATTACCGTTAATCCAAAATGATGCAAATGAATAAGCCAGAAGCAATGAAAAATATGTATGTGCGGAAACTGCAAAGATAAAAGTTCCTATAAATGCCATTACGGTTCCAAATATACCTGCGTATCTCCTTCCTATAAACTCACTTATAGCGCCGTTTAACCAATAAGCGGGTATTGTAATAAATGCTCCGATAGTAATTATTGATGCTGTGGTAATCACCGGTATCTTTATAATTTCTTCCATATAATATGCAGCAAGAACGACAATGGGTACCTGTCCACCTAGGTATATTGAATATAACAAGAAGGCCCATATTGTATATTTCCTGATATCCTTTTCAAAAGCCTGTTTAAAGGTATTTTTTTTAGATTTTTTTACATCAGTAAAATCCTTAACAGTTTCGTCTTGAATACCTTCTCTGGCCTTTTTCACCTCTTCAAATCTCGTTGTTTCTTTAGCCCAATGTCTTGCAATAATAATTAAAATCATTGGCAGAACTGCTATTAACCATATATATTTATATCCAAGTGGTTTGTAAAGAAAAGTAACAACAATGCCAGCCAGAGCCACACCAAGAGGCCATCCTGATTGTACAAATGAATATATTAAAGCCCTCCACCTGGCCGGCATTTCTTCAGTAATCATTGTTGCCGCCACAGATTGTTCATTTTGTGCAGACCCCTGAGTTCCAGATCTTACCAAAAGAAGTGGGATTAATCCAATATATGTTGCAACTCCTGTTAATGCAGTTAATATACTTGCACTTATTAGGGTTATCTGATACATTGCTTTTCTTCCAACTTTATCTATAAAATATCCGACTAAAAAAACTATGGGTACCATTATAAATTGTATACCTGCTAGTAAAAATCCAACCTGACTTGATGTTAAATGAAGAATTTTAGATACAGGGCCAAGTAGAAGTCCAAAAATATTCCATTCATAAACCACCATAGTCCAGCCAAGAAAAGCGGTGGTTGTTAAGAAAATTCTGTATTTATTGGATTTTGATTTTTGCACAATACTTTCTGCAGTTTTTCCTATATCCTTACTATTCTCCATAATATAAACAATTATTTTTTCTATTTAAATTTTGTTTCTATATATGTAAGGAGATAATATATAATCAATTAAAAAGATTTAAATTATTATATATAATAATATTAATCATGAAAATAAGTGATATAAAAACATATATTATAAGAAATACGTGGAAAAAATGGGTTTTTATAGAAATTATAACTGATGACGGATCCAGAGGTTTTGGGGAGGCAACAGTGTATTCAGATCAATTTGGTTTAATTAACCATTTAAAGGAAGTAAAAAAATCTATTGTAAATGAGGATCCATTTAGAGTAAATAAAATAATGAATAAATGGTTTATTTCGTCGTTTAACAGAAGCCGTGATATGGTGAATATATCATTAATGAGCGGTTTTGAGGCTGCATGCTTTGATTTAATAGGAAAGCATTGCGGGTCAACAGTATATAATTTATTTGGCGGCCCGGTAAACGAAAAAATAAAATTATATGCAAATGGATGGTACACAGATATAAATGAGATTAATGACTGGGGGAGAAATGCAACAAAAGTTATTAATAAGGGATATAAGGCATTAAAATTTGATCCTTTTGGTTCCGGTTCCGGATTTCTTGATTATGACGAATATAAAAAATCTATGGAAATAATAAAAATAGTTCATGACGCCGTTGGCGATAGTACTGAAATGCTAATAGAGGGACACGGCAGATTCAATAGATCAATGGCCATGAAAATAGGAAAGGAATTAGAAAAATATGATAATATAGGCTGGTTTGAGGAGCCTGTTATTCCTGAAGATATAGAGGGTTTATCAGTCCTGGCACATACTTTAAAAATACCAATAGCTGCGGGTGAAAGATTTATCACAAAATATGACTTTGTTGAGCCTATTAAAAGAGGAGCAATAAATGTAGCACAACCTGATGTGATAAATACCGGAGGAATACTTGAAACATTAAAGATAGGAGCAATGGCAGAATCAAATAATATAGCAATGGCACCACACCAGGCTGAGGGACCATTGAATACATTTATTACACTGAATGTCGATGCCTTATTAAATAACCTTAAAATTCAGGAAATTTTTGATGAATTTGCATACCCGGAATGGATAAATGAAATAGTAAATGAAAGACCTAAAATACACGATGGATATGCATCATTACCTAAGAAACCTGGAATAGGAATAGAAATTACAGATAAAATAAATAATTATATAGAGATGAAAGCAATAATGATTTTAATTTATTTTTGGATGGGTGGGAGAAAAGAGGATTTAAATAGATTAATGCAAAAAATGTAATTTATTTACTTCATTTGTATTAATATCTATATCGCTGTAATTATTGCTTTGACCAGACAGTGCTATAGGCTTATTATATATGGCAACATTTATAGGAATTATACTTAATATAAAAATGGAGGCAAATTATAAAAGAAGCAATAAATTTATAGAACTAATTTCAGGATATAACAGTGTGGAGTGGATTAGGACTTTGTTTCATTGCTCATGACTTTACTATTTTCCTTTTAAATAAATAGGCTATTGCACCTGTTACCCAAGCGATTGCCAATCCGATTCCAATTCCTTTAAAGTATATGTTTCCTGTAAAGTATGATATCGATAGGAATATCACACTCAGGACCAGCTCTAATATTGTAAGTGCCTCAATCAAATGATTTTTTAAAATGTCTCCATATTCTCACCTTGTTTTGTCCTTC
>JAJZZM010000012.1:5774-180614 GCA_021797555.1 Thermoplasmata archaeon | reverse complement strand
ATAAAAATATGGCAAATTATACACACCATGAAAGTCTTAAAATACAGCTTTTAATTTATATAATAATTATAATGGAATGTGGATATATATCCTTTTAATCCTGTTTAATGATCAATATCCAACATCAATATAATGATAATATGTAATATTAAAATAGGTAATAATTATAGGTATATTGTGTAAATAGTTATTTGTTAAAATATGAGATATTTTATAAATATCATTGATTAATTAAAAAAATATTAAAATTAAAGATAATGTTTTATTAATAAATAGATATTTTACACATCAAACGTTTTAGTAAAATTATCCTGAATTTGAATTGTGTGTAATATTGAATGAACTTGGAATTGTAAATGATTATTATTTGAAAGGCGTGTAACAACGTTATTGTTTATTACACTATTATGTAATTTAACATTATCACATAGCATATGCAATAGATGGAAAATAGTAAAACTATATATATTATATTTTATTCATTGGAACTATGAAAAGAGTTTCAGAATACTTTACGATTATTAATTTATATAGGATTACAGGAATTATATTATTAGTTATGGGAGCAGGTTTTTATATATTTTTTGGAGTTGAATATGGGGGCTGGGGGGATAGTGGACTTACGGCATTTGTCGCTCCAATAATAGCTTTTGGTTTACTTACAATATGGCTTGGAAATGAAAAAGCTAAGGAAACGCATTTGGCAAAAAAATAATTTTAATAATAATTATTTTATCATTCTATTATTTATATAATCAATTAATATAATAACCAAATGGATTTCTCTGATGAATATAAAAAACTAATCTGGTGGCTTTTAATAGCTACTAGAGGTGGAAAAAATCGTTGCCAGATTATAAAATTGTTAAAAGAGAAACCTATGAATATAAATCAATTATCAGAAAAATTGAATTTAAATTATAGAACAATAAGGCACCATATAAAAATTTTGTTTGATAATAGAATATTAATAAAGAAAGGAGATGGTTACGGCAGCATATATTTTCTTGCACCGTATTATGTCAAAAATTATAAAATAATAGAAGACGTTTTGAATAATAATTAATCAAAATAATAATATATGTAATAATTATTTTACGTTATGAAAATAAGAAATATTTTAAAAAAATTAGAAAGATTTAGGTTATATTTCCAGTGGAAATATAACATAGCAAAGGTTATAAATAAAAATACTATTTTTAAAGGAAACATAAATAATAAACTACTTTATATAACGGGGAGGGGGGTGAATTTCCTATGGAAGTGAAAAAAGGTATACCGTACAAAACTGAATTGAATAATGACCATAAAAAATTAAATGCAAAAATGATAGATTTCCATGGATGGGAAATGCCATTAGAATATTCAGGTATAATATATGAGCATATGGCTGTAAGAAAACATGTTGGAATATTTGATGTTTCACATATGGGTGATATAATAATATCTGGCAATGATGCAGATAAATTTGTAGATTATATGTTTCCCTCAAAGGTTTCAGCATTAAATATAAACGAATGTTTATACACATCATTTTTAGATAATAAGGCAAATATGATAGATGATACAATAATATACAAATTAAATAAAAAGAAATTTTTTTTAATACCTAATGCATCTACAATAGACAAAATATACAATTGGTTATTAGAAAATAAGAATAATTATGATGTGGATATAAATAACTATTCTAACAATATATCACATATTGCAGTCCAGGGACCAGATGCATATAATGTTTTAAATGATATGAATATAGAAATACCTGAAAATTTTAAGGTGATTTATCATAAAATAAATTATAATAATGTTTTAACTGGAAATAATAATATTATGGTTTCAGGTACGGGTTATACAGGGGAAAATGGGGTTGAATTAATTATTCCAAATGATATTGCATCAGAGATATGGAATGAACTATTAAGTAAAATTAAAAAATATAATGGCCTGCCATGTGGCCTAGGTGCAAGGGATACATTAAGAATAGAAAAGGGTATGTTATTATCAGGGCAGGATTTTAAAGAAGATAAAAATCCATATGAAGCTTCTATATCTTTTATAATAAATTATGACCATAATTTTATAGGTAAAGATAAACTATTAGTGGCAAAAGAAAATTATAATAATATTTTCAGGGGCTTTATTTTGGAAAATAGAAATATACCAAGAAACGGTTTTGAAATTTATTCTTCCAAAAATGATTTAATAGGCAAAATTACCAGTGGAAGTTTGTCTCCAATATTAAATTGTGGAATAGGGCTTGGATATATAAATAAAAAATATAATAAAATAAATGATATTATATATATTAAAATAAGAAATAACTTAGTAAAAGGTAGAATTACAAGACCTAAAATTTTAAAATAATTTTTTTTAATTATTATTATTATAAACAAAGTGTGTCAGCGTGTATATTTTTAATTTAAACTTTTCTATTTATTTATATATTAGATATATAAATAAATATAATAATATATTTATATTAATTAAAAAATTAAAAAATTAAAAAATTAATTATTATATGTATACCTTTTTTCACTTCCATAGGAAATTCACCCCCCTCCCCGTTATATAAAGTAGTTTATTATTTATGTTTCCTTTAAAAATAGTATTTTTATTTCTAGCCTTTTCTATGTTATATTTCCAGTGGAAATATAACCTAAGTTATTAATAAATTAATAAATTTTTTAATAATTTTTATAAGTAAAAATTTTATTTTAGAAATATTTAATAATTTTATATCAATTACTATTCAGTTGAAATAAAAAAGGGCCGATAGATCAGCGGTAGATCGCTTGCTTTGCAAGCAAGAGGGCCCGGGTCCAAATCCCGGTCGGTCCACTATATGAAATTTTATAATTCCTGTAGCTTGGAATCAACATTTATAATTTGAATAAATTTATAAAACAATTAATTATATTCTTGTAATGATTATTGTAAAGCTTGGCGGCAGTATTATTACAGACAAAAATAAATATAAAACATTTAGATTAAACGAAACTGAAAATATTATAAAGCAATTAATAAATATAAACGATGATTTTATAATTGTTCATGGTGGTGGTTCATTTGGCCATATAATGGCAAAAAAATATAAATTGCCTGGTAAATTAAGTGAAAAATCATTGAATGGATATACAATAGTTCATAATGATATGTTAGAATTAAGCATTAAAATATCAAATTTATTGTTAAAGTATAATATAAATAATATAGGGATACCAGTATCATCAATAATATATAACAATAAGAAAAACTATAACATTTTTAAAAAATATTTTTCAATGAACATTATGCCATTATCCTACGGCGATGTTTATTTAAAAAATCAAAATTGTTTGGGCATATATTCCGGAGATAATATAGTATATGATTTATCAAGAATATTCAAGCCAGAAAAGGTAATATTTATTTCTGATGTTGATGGAATTTATGATAAAAACCCCAAAAAATATAGTAATGCAAAACTTTTGAAAATAGTAAATAAAAATAATAATTTTAAATCTGATAACAATGATGTAACTGGTGGAATTATGGGAAAATATAAAATAATGAAAAAAATTAGTAAACTTGGAATTAAAACATATTTAATAAATGGTTTTTATCCGCAAAGATTAAATTTAATAGATAATAATGAATTTATAGGTACAGTAGTTTGGTCAAATGCGGGGGATTAAATTGGCCTTTCCTATAATGGCAACGTAATACTAATTGGGCGATTTAGGCATGAACAATATAAAAGAAAAGTGGAAGTTATGTAAGGGGAATATAAATGTTTGATAAAAATAGCAGTAACTATGGCAATGAATTTAACCTAAAAAATCTAGGAATAAAAGTTTTAAAAATACCATCTATATACCACTATATAGAAATAACAACAAATATTTTGATATACAATATTGAATTAATGTTTTTTATTTTAAATAATAATAGAAAATTGGTTATTAAAAAAGGTGAAAGTAATATGGATTTAAACATAAAGAAAGTACATTTAAAAAGTTATAATAAAGGTTTAAGGTTTAACATCCGGCTCTTTCAGAAGAAAAAAACATTCGAGGAGGTCCTATAATGATAGAAAATAGAAAGGAGGAACATATAAATATAGCAGAGAAAGAAAACATAGCGGCAGAACATAATCCATGGGATGATATAAAATTAATTCACAGGGCAGTTCCTGAAATAAATTTTGATGAAATAAACACAGAAGTAAATTTCCTGGGTTTTAAATTTAATTATCCATTCATAATTTCATCTATGACCGGAGGTACAGATAGGGCTAAAAAAATAAATCAAAACTTGGCTAAAGCTGCAGAAGAATTCAGAATAGGAATGGGCGTTGGCAGTATGAGAGTTGCAATAGAAAATAAAAAAATTGCAGATACATTTTCTATAATAAATAATTATAATATACCTGCAAAATTTGCCAATATAGGTGCTCCACAGTTAATAGACCAGTCCTCAAAAGCTATAACGGATAGGGATATAGATTATATTTTTAATTTAATAGATGCAAAGTTTTTGATAATACATTTTAACTTTTTACAGGAAATGGTCCAGCCTGAAGGGGATAGAAATGCCAAAGGAGTATTGAATAGGATAAAAGAATTATCAAAATCATATCCAGTAATAGCAAAGGAAACTGGCAATGGATTTTCAAAGGACGATGCTATATCATTGAAGGATGCAGGTGTAAAAGCAATAGATATAGGTGGCCTCGGAGGAACATCTTTTGCTGCAATAGAATATTACCGTGCAAAAAAAATAAACAACTATGAAAAGATGCACGCCGGTGAAACATTCTGGAACTGGGGTATACCATCTCCTGCATCAATCAAATACTGCAATGTTGGTTTGCCACTAATAGGCAGTGGCGGATTAAGGAACGGTGAAGATATATCCAAATCAATAATTTTAGGTGCAACAATGGGTGCAATGGCAAGGAATTTTTTAAAGGATGCAGATACTTCATATGATGAATTAAAAAACCACATAATAAATATAATAAAAGATATAAAAACAACAATGTTTTTAACATCTTCATACAATGTAAATGAATTAAAAAAAGCAAAATTTATAATTCTTGAGCCATTATCATCATGGTTAAGAGATGGTGATTAGATGGATGAAATTAAAACAGATACTTTATGCCCGAATTGCGGGGATTGTTTATATTATATTGAATACACAACAGAGATAGCATACGAAGGGAAAATAACTATTCACACATACCACTGCAAATCATGTTATTATAAAAATGTAACAGTAGACAGGCATGATAAGGAAAATCCAAAAATAATAAAATTAAAAGTAACAAATAAAAACGATTTAAAAACAATAGTTTATAGGTCTCCAGACGCATATGTGAGAATTCCTGAAATCGATGCAGAAATAGCACCTGGAATAGCCTCAAATGGTTATATAACAACAGTTGAAGGAATCATAGTTAGCATTAAGGATAAACTATCTTTAATGGGAACAGGAGAAGAAATTAATTACTTAAGGCAGAGAATTGATGGAATATTAAGTGGGGCAGAGGAAAAAGTAACTATAGTTATAGATGATGATACTGGCAAAAGTAAAATTAATAGCAGCAAGGTAGAAATAATAGATAAATAATCATTAAAATAAATAATTTTATATAATTTATTCCAATACGCACTTAAGGATATTTATGATTACAGACGCAGATGCATTATTGGCTATAGCCGCTTCAATAGCAATTGCTGGAGGTTTAATAGGAACTGGTATGGCACAGCAGGGTATTGGAGCAGCGGGTATGGGTATTATTGCTGAGAAGCCAGAAAAGTTCGGGCAGGTATTATTCTTCTTCGTTATACCTGAGACATTGTGGATTATAGGTTTTGTTCTGGGAATTATACTATTACTTCATGTAATATGATCTTATATGTCACTTGAAAATATTATAAACGAAATAGGCAATTCGATGGAAGAAGAAAAGAAGAAAATCAATGAATATTATAGCAAAAAATTTGATGAAATAACAGAAAAATGCAATAAAAAAATAGAAGAATTTAAAAACGAATACATGGTTAAACTGGAACACGATAAAAAGGATATTATAAAGCAATATGAAGATAATATAAATTTACAATCAAAAAAGATTATTGATGACAGGAAAAAGGAATTGTTAAACGATGCCCTAGGTAAAGCCAGGTCATATATAATTTCATTAAACAGATCCACAAGATATAATGAAATAATCAATGAAATGTTAAAAACCTGTGAAAAGGAACTTGGTCCTAATTTTATTATTTACTGCAACGAATCGGAAAAAGAAAAAATTATCGAATCCGATAATTTAAAGGCTGAAAATATAATTATAGACAATTCAATAAGATCAGGAATAAAAGCATCAAGTAAGGATAACAAAAAACTTATAGACTTTACATTAACATCTATCTTTGATACTATTTCAAACGATATCGCTATATATCTCTATAATAATATTAAATAGGGTGGTATTTATGAACACTATATACTCAGGAAGTTATGGAAGATTAAAAGTACATTCCATTGACTTTTTAACTCCGGATTTTATAAAATCATTAATTGACCTTGAAATAAAAGATATAAGGTTAAGATTATACGAAACAGCATACAAAGATGATATTGACAGATCAACCACTGGAAATACCGGAGATTTAAACATTTTAATTTCTGCAATAAACAGGCACGTAATTAAAAATGCAGTTACAGCTATTTTTGCAGTTCCGCCACAGATAAAGCCATTTATATCAGCATATATATCAAAATGGGATATAGAAAGTATAAAAGCAATAATTAATTCAAAATTTATAAAACACGAAATAAAATATGATGATAGTTTTATAATTAGTTTCCGCGATATCCCCTTAGGTATATTTGCTGGAAACTTAAAGCAGGAAGATTTTAAATCAATGTTATCAAAAAATGATATTGACTCTCTTGTAAATTATCTGTTAAATTATGGTTATAATTTTTTATTAAAGTATCTTGATGATTATAAGAAAACAGGGGACATATCTGGTATGTTATCTTCATTTGATTATCATTATTATACAGAACTTGCAGATACATTAAAGTATTTTAATGGTGATGAGGGCGCTTTAATCAATTATATAAAAACAACAATAGATTTAAAAAATATACTTACAATGGTCAAATCCATGGAATTAAACGTACCTTATGAGAAAATAGAAGGCATGCTAATAGAAAACGGCAGCATGTCAAAAAATTTTTTAACAGATTTGTTCAGGTCAAAAAATTCTGTTGAACTGCTAAATGTATTTAAAAGCTTCAATATAGAAGATGCCATAGAATACTATAAAAACAATAAAAATTTAAGTATGTTTGAAATTTCTATGAGAAGATCAATTTATGATAAATATGTACCGTTAATGTTAAGAGATACAGCAACGTTATATATAATGGGATATATACTTACAGCAGAGAGAGAACGTGACAATTTAAGGACAATAATTATTGGGAAATCCTATAATCTGGATAAAAACATAATAGAAAAGATGTTGATATAAATGTCAGGGACATGTATTATTGGTGAAAGGGAGGTAGTAATGGGCTTCAAGCTTATTGGGGTAAATGATATCTTTATAGTGGATTTGCCAGAAGGTGTAAATAAACTAAGAGAATTGTTTAAATCAAACGATTACAGCACAATAATGGTATCCCAGTCATTACAAAGATATTTAAAAGAGGATGAATTAAATATCTATAATATATCAATGAATCCCCTTGTCATATTTATTCCTGTTCCCGGGATAAAGGAAGAAGAATCAGTATATGATCTTGCAAAGAGAATACTTGGTATAGATATTGGTGATTAAATGGAAAATAATGGAAAAATATACAGTATATCCGGACCTGTTGTTATATCAACAGATCTTGATGGTAAAATGTTTGACGTTGTAAAAGTAGGAGAACTCGGATTGATAGGTGAAATTATAAAAATAATAGGCAATAAGTACACAATACAGGTTTATGAGGATACATCAGGATTAAAGCCAGGCGAACCTGTAACATCCACAGGCAAACCTCTTTCCGTTGAACTTGGACCTGGATTGCTAAAATCTATATATGATGGAATACAAAGGCCTCTGGATATAATAAGGTCCGAAACCGGAGATTTTATAATAAGAGGTGCAACAGCCCCACCACTTAATGAAAGTAAGGAATGGGAATTTAAACCATCGTTAAATGAAGGCGATGATGTTAAATATGGATATATTATTGGTACAGTCCAGGAAACAGATTTAATAGTAAACAAAATAATGTTTCCATACAATGTTTCTGGTAAAATAAAATCAATAAAATCAGGGAAATTTAAAATTTCTGATACAGTTTGTATAGTTAAAGGAAATGATAAAGATTATGAAATAAAATTAAAGCAGATCTGGCCTGTAAGGGAAGCCAGAAGAGTATTTTTAAAGTTCGCACCTGAAATACCTTTAATAACCGGTCAGAGGGTTATAGATTCATTTTTCCCTGTTGCTAAAGGTGGAACAGTTGCAGTTCCAGGTCCTTTCGGGAGTGGAAAAACAGTAATTCAGCACCAGTTATCAAAATGGTCTGATGCAGATATAACAGTATATGTTGGCTGTGGAGAGCGCGGTAATGAAATGACAGAAATTTTAACAACGTTTCCGGAGCTTCTTGACCCTAAAAGCGGAAAACCATTAATGGAAAAAACAATTTTAATAGCAAACACATCAAATATGCCTGTTGCAGCAAGGGAGGCAAGCATATATACCGGAGTAACAGTAGCAGAGTATTACCGTGATATGGGGTACGACGTTGCATTAATGGCGGATTCAACAAGCCGCTGGGCAGAGGCATTAAGGGAAATATCCGGCAGATTAGAAGAAATGCCCGGCGAGGAAGGTTATCCTGCATATCTTGGAAGAAGAATATCTGAATTTTATGAAAGGGCAGGCAGGGCTCAGATAATTCCTGAAGATGACAGGGTAGGTTCAATAACATTAATAGGTGCAGTTTCACCTCCCGGTGGAGACCTATCGGATCCGGTTGTCCAGAACACATTAAGGGTAACAAGAGTTTTCTGGGCTTTAGATGCTTCACTGGCATCAAGAAGGCATTTTCCATCAATTAACTGGCTAAACAGTTATTCATTATATTTAGATTCCCTGTCAAGCTGGTTTAAAAACAACGTAAACAAAGACTGGTTAGATGTACATTCATTAATGATGGGCATACTTCAAAAAGAATCTGAATTGCAGGAAATAGTTCAATTAGTAGGTTATGATTCATTACCGGAAAAACAGAAAAATATACTTGATATAGCACAGATAATAAGAGAAGACTTTTTGCAGCAAAATGCGTTCGACGATATAGATACATACTGTTCAATGAAAAAACAGTATGAAATGTTGATGATAATAAAAACATTAAATGACAATCAGGAAAAAGCCATAGATGCTGGCAGGAAAGTGTCACAGACTACAACATTGCCAGTAAGATCAAAAATATCAAGGATGAAGGAAGTAAATGAAGAAGACTTTGATAAATTCTATAATAATATAATAAAAGAAATAAATGATGAATATAATAGTATAATTGAGGGTGTTGAAAATGTCTAATATAATTTATAAATCAGTATCACAGGTAAACGGGCCTTTAATTTTTGTTGAGGATGTAAAGAACGCATCGTATAATGAAATGGTAGATGTTATTCTAGAAAACGGTGAAAAATTAAAGGGTCAGGTATTAGAAACACGAAATGGTGTTGCTATAGTTCAGGTTTATGGTTCAACTACAGGTATGAGTCCGAAGAGCACAGGTGTAAGTTTCACCGGAGAAACATTTAAATTACCAGTTTCAGATGATATGCTTGGACGGATATTCAATGGCTTCGGGGATCCAATAGATAATGGTCCAAAAATCTATTCTAAGGAAAAGGTTGATATAACAGGCGCTGCAATAAACCCATATTCCAGGGAAGAGCCAAGTGAATTTATACAGACCGGGGTATCAACAATAGATGGCATGAATACACTGGTAATGGGGCAGAAATTACCAATATTCTCAGGAGCAGGCTTATCACACAACAGGCTGGCAACACAGATAGCCAGACAGGCAAAAACACTTAATGGTGATGAAAAATTCGGTGTTGTTTTTGGTGCAATAGGTATAACCAGTGAGGAGGCAAATTATTTTATGAGGCAGTTCCAGAGTTCTGGTGCATTATCAGATTCCGTTATATTCTTAAATTTAGCATCGGACCCATCAATGGATAGAATAATACTGCCAAGAGTTGCATTGACAACAGCCGAATATTTAGCATATGAAAAGGATATGAATATGTTAGTAATATTAACCGATATGACAAATTACTGTGAAGCATTAAGAGAAATATCCTCCTCAAGAGACGAAATACCCGGAAGGCGTGGATATCCCGGATATATGTATACAGATTTAAGCACAATTTATGAAAGAGCCGGAAAAATAAAGGGCAGGCAGGGATCTATAACACAGATACCTATATTAACAATGCCCGGAGATGATATAACAAATCCTGTCCCGGATTTAACAGGATACATAACAGAAGGACAGATAACGCTTTCAAGGGATTTAAACAGGAAAAATATATATCCAGAAGTTGATGTATTATTATCATTGTCAAGATTAATGAACAACGGTGTTGGGTCAGACCATACAAGAGAAGACCATAGAGGTTTGGCAGATCAGTTGTATTCATCATACGCAAAGGGAAAGGACGCAAGGTCATTGAGTGAAATAGTGGGAGAAGAGGCCTTAAGTGATTCTGACAAGAAATATTTAAAGTTTGCAGAAAATTTTGAAAATATATATGTAAATCAGGGCAATTCTGATAGGTCAATAGAGGAAACATTAAACCTTGGTTGGGATTTATTATCTATCCTTCCTGTAGAGGAAATGAAAAAGGTAAAGCCAGCTCATATATCAAAATATGGCAAATGGGATAACAATGGCAAATAATGTCAGATTGACAAGAATAGAACTTATAAATACTAAAAAACGTATAAAAGTAGCAACAAGAGGTCTTGATCTATTAAAAATGAAGCGGTCCTCCCTGGTAATACAGTTCTTTAGGATAAATAATGAGGTTAAAGGTTTAAGGGAAAATATAAGAAAAGATATAGAAAAT
Source organism: Thermoplasmata archaeon (assembly GCA_021797555.1). Taxonomy (GTDB): domain Archaea; phylum Thermoplasmatota; class Thermoplasmata; order Thermoplasmatales; family Thermoplasmataceae; genus Ferroplasma. The sequence continues at coordinate 169,453 of JAJZZM010000012.1, read as the reverse complement.
GGGATAAACGCTATAAAAATAGCGGAAATAGTTGATGGAACACTTGAAATAGAGCGTATTTCATATATGTTTTCAAACCCCGATGTTGATATAACAACAAAAAACATCATGGGCGTAAAAATACCGGAATTAATGCTTTTAGCATCAAAAAATTCAATTGATAATGTATATTTATCGGCATCTGTACCGGTATCAGTTTATGATGCAATAGTAATTTTCAATAAAATTTTTAGTGAATTGCTAGAGGTATCTCAGAAGGAAAGTTCAATGAGAAAATTACTATACGAAATCGATAAAACAAACAGGAGGTCAAACGCAATAGAAAATATTATGATACCAAGGTTTAGGGCCAATTTAAAAACAATAAGTGAACATTTAGACGAACGTGAAAGAGATACATTCGCAACATTAAAGTTTGTTAAAAGCCATATTGTATTAAAGGAAAAATAATATGAACAATGTTGAAAAATTTAAAAAAATAAGAAAGATAATATTAATAGTTAATATTGCATTGACTGTAATATTTATAATGATATTTGCAATGGTGATTTATCAATGACAGAAATAGATCAGTTAAAGGTAATAAAAGATAAGGAAAACGAAAATAAGAAGACCCTGCAGGATTTAAAGGATAGATTAGAAAAGGAATTAAAAGAAAAAACCAATAACTGTAATGAAAGATATGAAGATATAAAAAACCAAATAATAAATAATTATAACAAGGAAATAGAAGAAATCAAGAATGAAGAGAATAAAAAATTAATGGATGTTACAGAAAAAGAAAAGGCAAGGTCCGATGTTATGAATCTTGATTTATCAAGAAAAGAGATTGAAGATTACGTTTATGATGTATTAATGTCATATATTAAAGAGTGAATACAATGCTTAAACCTGAAAAAATGGTTAAAATAAGGATAATCGGCCTTAATATTTATAAAAACATAATAGTAGATGACCTGCACGATATGGGCATCATGCAAATAGAAAGTGTAGACCCAGAAGTGGCTAAAATTTTTAATAAAATACCTAATAATGATAATTATAAAACGTTATCCGATTATTTGTCTAAATTTAGGGGATATTTATTAATACTCCCAGAAAGGCCGGTAAGGAATAAAAAATATTTCAATTCAATACCTGAATTGCTTGATGACATTTCTAAAATAAATATCAAGGACAAACTTGATGATTTGAAAGAAAACGAAGATAATCTACTTTCAACAATAAGGGAAAATGAAAATTATATAAATGTGCTGGAAAAATTAAAAGGTTTTAATAATGACCTTTCAATATTAAATAACAATTACGTAGAAAGTTTTGTAATAGAAAATTCCGAATTAATAAATAATTTTAAAAAAGATTATACTACCTTTATAGATTTAAATAACAATTATTTTATTGTTACAATAAACAGGAAAAATGAATCTGAATTTTTCTCGTTACTGTCATCATATAATTACCAATTGCTGAAAATACCGGAATTTTCAGGGACACCTGAAGAAAAATTAAAAGATATTGAAAATATAATTAAAGATTCAAATACAGAATTAGATAAAATACATAATGAATTAAACAAAATATCCGATGAAAACTATGAAAAAATAGCACAGATTGAGGAACAGTTGGATATTTATGTTAGGGAGATGGAGGTTCTTAGCCAGGTAGCTTCATCAGATGATGCTTTTGCTATGGAGGGTTGGGTTCCTGAAAAAGAATATGATAGCACAGCACAAGCATTAGAAAATGATTCAAAAAATACTATTGTAATTAGAAAAATCGAAACTAAAGAGGAACCACCAACAAAACTATCAAATCCAAGGCATTTTAAAATATTTGAATTTTTTATCAGATTCTACTCACTGCCACAGGAATATGAATTCGATCCAACATTAATATTTGCCTTAGTATTTCCAGTATTTTTTGGTTTAATGGTGGGTGATGCAGGTTATGGCCTTGTTATATTATTAGTTTCATTATTTATAATACACAGGGTAGACCATCCTCCTGCAAAAAGCCATATACCAAAGAAAATATCGGGATTTATACTCATGATAATGGGCAAAAATTCATTAAAGACTTTAGCCAAGGCTTTGATACCTGCTTCAATAATAGCAATAATATTTGGAGTAATATTCAACGAATTTTTCGGGTTCACAATATACCCTGTGCCTTTCAGAGTAAGCACAAGACCTGTTCCAGTACACTACATAGGAAAATTATTATTAATTTCAGGATATATTGGTCTGGCTTTTGTTATATTCGGATTCGCACTTGGAATAATAAACAATTTATATATTAATCATAAAAAGGTGGCTGTTGCAAAATTTGGATGGATATTCATGGCCATTGCATTTGCAATTTTAGGTCTGAATTTAATACACAGGATAAGTTTAAGCCCGTTAAATTTCTCATCGCTAATAGGCTATATATTATTAATACTCGGGTTCATACTTGTAGTTTTATTTGAAGGAACCCAGAGTTTAATGGAAATACCATCTATAATATCACATATATTATCATATACAAGGATTGTTGGTATATTATTGGCATCTGTTGTTTTAGCCCTTGTTATAAATACTGTTTTTGTCGGTACCCTATCGGATCCGGTATATTTTATATTTCTGGGAATTTTAATTCTTGTTTTCGGGCAGCTCTTTAATATAATAATAGCTGTATTCGAGCCTGGAATACAGGGTGCAAGGTTATTATATGTTGAATTTTTCTCAAAATTCTATTTCGGCAATGGCAAACCATTCAGGCCATTTGGGACAAGAAGGCTATACACACTAAAAAAATTTGATAAAAAATAATATTTTAAACCAATAACAAAATTAATATTAAAATAAATATTAATGATATATGGAAAAAATAAAAAATATAGATATTTATGAACTCGGATCTCCGGAAGAAAAATCATCTCCATGGAGCTCTACAATATTAATACTGAAATTAACATCAAGCAATGGCAATATAGGATTTGGAGAAGCACCAACAACATTGATGACACTGCCAGTAAAGGAAAGTTTAAGGGAAGTTTCAAGGGTCTTCCAGGATAAAAATTATTTTAACATCGAAAAAAATTTAAGAGAATACTATAAAAATGCATTTTATTTATCAAAATCCATAGAAGAAACAGCTGCTTTGAGCGCATTTGAAATTGCTTCATGGGATTTAATAGGAAAGGATCTTGGTACTCCTGTATATAATTTAATAGGTGGCCAGTTCAATGATAAAGTAAGGGCATATTCCAATGGCTGGTATTCTGACTGCGTTGAGCCAGAGGATTTTGTCAATAAGGCAAAGGCACTGGTAAACAAAGGTTATAGGGCATTCAAATTCGATCCATTTGGAAATAATTATGATAAAATATCAAACGAAGGCTTAATAAAGGCAGTTAATATTGTTGGCTCTATGAGAGATTCCCTCGGTGATGGCATAGATTTATTAATAGAATGCCATGGAAGGTTTTCAACAAAATACGCAATAAAAATAGGGGAGGCTCTGGATGAATTCAATCCAATGTTTATAGAAGAGCCAATACACCCAGAAATGGAATTGGGCCTATATGAGTTCAAGAAATATGTCAATACACCTATAGCTTTAGGTGAGAGATTATTAAACAAAGAGGATTTTGCAAGGTATATTTCCAGTGGAATTGTTGATATTATACAGCCAGATTTAACAAACTCTAAGGGTATTTCAGAGGCAAAAAAAATTGCGGCAATAGCAGAATCCTTTGGTACGCCGGTGGCTTTCCACAATGCCTTTGGCCCTGTCCAGAGTGCTGCAACAATCAATGTTGATTACACGATACCAAATTTCCTAATACAGGAAAGTTTTGAGGAATCCTGGCCGGAATGGAAGAAAAACTTATTTTCCGGCTACAGTGTAAACAATGGCTATTTTGAATTATCCGGGAAACCGGGATTAGGCATAACTGTAAATGAAAAACTTCTTGAAAAAAGTAAAATTGATGGAATGGAACCCCTGGGCAATGAACCACCATGGGTTGTTTCAGGAACATTTAAATAAATTTAATAAAATTATTTTTTTAACTGTATTGAAAGATTGACAAGGTTATTTAATAATTCTTTCATGAATTTTTTTGTCATGTCATCCTTCAGGTTCCCGTTTTCATCAAATTTATTCTGTGCAAATGTAACAAAAACCTCTGGCTTATTTACAGGGAGCATGTTTAAAAATACAAAGCTCTGCCTTAACTGGTACTGTGCTCTTGCACCACCGATCATGCCTATGGAGGCGCTTACCATTGCAACAGGTTTACCATCAAAAGAATTATCTCCATATGGTCTTGATGCAAGATCTATTGCATTTTTTAAAAATCCAGGAATGGAATAGTTATATTCAGGCGTGGCAATTAAGATTCCATCTGAGTTTTTAATTTTATCTTTAAAAGCCCTAACATTTTCTGGATAATTATTTTCCAGATCCTGATTGTACATCGGGAAATCATCAATGCTTAATATTTCAAAATGTACATTTTCCGGCATTAACCTCTTTGCCTCTTTTAAAAGGTACTTATTGTATGATTCTTTTCTTAAACTACCACCGAAACCAACTATCTTTATATTCTCCATGATATGAAATTAATCTTTTGCTAATAAATATTAGGTATACACGAATATATCTTTTTAAAAAGAGTATATATACATAGATTAAATTTATATTCAATGTTTATAGTTAGATATTCTGAAATTGGATTAAAGGGCAATAAAACCAGAAGAGAAATGGAAAAAATACTGGTTAATAATATAACATCATATGCACAAAAAAACAATGTTAATTTAAAATATAGTAAAACTGATGGCAGGATATTTTTATATACAGATAACAATAGTTTCCTCTATGATATATTGCCAAGAATATTTGGCATAAAATCATTCTCATATGCATATGAATATAAATTTGATAATATAAATACAATAGCAGAACTGGCAAAAGAAAAATTTTATGATGTGGTTAAAAACAAAAAATTTGCCGTAATAGCAACAAGGAAAGGAATACACAATTTTAATTCAAAGGATGTTGAAATAAAAATAGGCGATGCATTATACAATAATTCAGCAGGGGTTGACCTTGAAAATCCGGACATAAAAATTTATGCTGAGATAAGGGATAATAGATTATATCTTTTCACAGATAAAATTCCGGGCCCGGGTGGATTACCATTAAAGTCAGAGGGGAAAGCAATATCATTATTTTCAGGTGGCATAGATTCACCGGTGGCAACATATATGGTAATGAAGCGCGGTGTTGCCTGTGATTTATTGTTCTGTTCCCTGGCTCATCCTGCTGATACAGTTTACATGCTAAAAACTGCACAGAATCTTTTAGAGAAATATTCTATAGGTTATAATAATAGAATTTTCATAATAGACGGTTCAAATCTTGTAACTGAAATAATAAAAAATCCCGACCAGAAATTTTCAAATCTTATTTTTAAGGAATTATTATACGAATACGCACAGAATCTGTGTATAAAATATAATTATAATGCAATAGTAACCGGCGAATCTATAGGTCAGGTTTCATCACAAACACCGGAAAATCTGGAATCCATGTCAAGGGATATATTTTATCCTATATACAGGCCATTAATAGGATTTGACAAGGAGGAAACAATAAGTTATTCAAAATCAAAAAATTTGTATTTTAATGATTCTATGGGTGAATTCTGTTCATTATTCTCAAAAAATCCAGGAATTAAAGTTTCATATGATTATTTAAAAGCTGAAATAAGCAAATTTGACCTTGATAAATATTTTCATGGAATAATAGTTTTGAACAGGGAAAGTATAAATCAGTACATTAATTCAATAGAGAATAGAAACATTAATGAAATACCGGATAACTGTAATATAATCGATTTAAGGGAAAATAATGATTATAATATATGGCATTTACCAGATGCAATAAATTTAAAGATAAATGATTTAAATAAAATTGTTAAAAATGGAGATAAAAATAAAAATTATCTGTTTTACTGCAAAAAAGGGTTAAACAGTGCATATGCCGCATCAATAATGCTGGAAAATGGTTATAACGCATTTTATTCTACGGAAAAAACCTTAAAAAAGATCAAAATCTAAAGGTTGTAATTTATATATTTTCTATTTCCTATGGCAGTTTCAGAATCAATATCATTGCCATTGTCCATTGTAAATTTATACAGTTTTTTTAACAATGATTTTTTAGTTCTTTCAGCCTGTTTTTTTACCGTTATTATCTGTGTTTTTATATAATCCTGATCTCTTGGGAATGCTATTAATTTTGACTCAAAATCCGGATACGCCAACTGGAATATTTTTACCTGAATTTTTACATATTCCGGTATGGGTTTTAAAGAAAAACTTTTCATTTCATACATTATTTCGTTATAATAATCAACAAAATCCGGCTGTGCATATATGCCTGCACTGTTATTGATTATGATTAACCTTGTTTTATCACGCAATAAATTATTTTTATATACTTCACTTTTTTTGAATGCATTTATAAATCTCCAGCCCATAGCATAATATATTTTTTTATCTGCATTATTCAAAACAATATTATTTTTTATTAATTCAGAATTTAGCATAAAAGCAAAGCTTTTCATTGCCTTTAAGCTTATATTCCTGCTAAATTCAGATTTATAACTGTAATAATTCATCTGTGTTACTGTTTCATCAAGGCATTTGCCAAGAACCATGTTAATACTATCAGATTTAAATTTAATAAAATTATTAACATAATTATGTGCTGCTATCACTTTCATGCTATCACTTTAATATTTTATCTGTTGCTATTTTCCATAAATATAAATCAAATATTCCTGGTTTTAATTTATAGCTTTTTGCTATTTCATTGAAAATTTTCTCAGTTTTTAAATAATCATTTTTTGAACTTAATTTTATTTCATCTATGTAATTATACTCTTTTAAAATTTTCATTATGTGTTTATCCAGTATTGCGAAGTCAAACACTCCAATATTCCTCAAAAAATGTGAGGCTTCTTTGTAGCCAACTCCCTTTATATTATTTACCAAATATTCTCTTATGTATGTTTTATTATTCCCGGATAACAATCCTGTTAAATCATTTATTATAAACCTTGCATTTACTATATAATCTGTTCTTTTATTATAAAATCTATATTTTACTTTTTTTAGTTCGTCTCTTAATTTATCACGGTCATACTCTATAAATCCACTCATAATATATTTCTGTGTTTTTATTCCCATTTCTGCTGATGTATTTGCAGTCAATATGCAGAAACACAATTCAATAAACAGTGATTTGTTGCCCGATTTGCCAATGTTCATAAAATCTATAACTCTATCATTTATCTTTTTATTGTAATGAAGCTTTATATCATTTATCCTCTTAGAAAGTTCATCATTAAGTTCAATCATAAAAAATTAAAAAAAATTTATTCTTTCTTGAAAGCTTCGTATGTTCTTTTTGCTCTGGCAAGTCTTTTTTCAACGACTTTCCAGTTAACATTTTTCATGAATGCGTCCAGATAAGGTGCTCTCATTGCTCCATAATCTGTATAGTATGCATGTTCATAGACATCTAAAGGCAATATCATTAAAGCATTCCATATGGCTCCAGCACTATGTATATCTGCACCTATGATTCTTAATTTTCCATAGTTTAAATCAAATATTAAATGCGCCCAGCCCCTGAATGCTGTTCCAACTGCCTTGAATAATTTTACGAAATTATCATAGCCTCCAAAATCCTTATCTATCTGTTCCTTTACTGAAGCAGGCATTTCAACATGTTCCTTGCTCAGAGATTCAAAGTAATACTCATGCAACATTGATCCATCATAGTTGAATGATTCTTCAAGCTTCATTTCCCTTAAGTCGCTGTAATTCTGATTTGCCTTTCCCAGATCAACATCGGGTAGTTTTGACCATATTTCGTTCAGTTTTGTTACATATCCCTTATAATGTACATTAAAATGATAATCTATTTGCTGGTCTGATATGCCATCCAATCCTCTTGGTTTTAATTTATCTTTTACTTCCCATGTTTCTACTGCCATAATAATCTATTAGACATTATTTTATCATTTAAAAATTTATTGATAATCTTATAACTTAAAATATAATAAATACGGTATAAATAATTATCCATATAATCCAATAAATAAACTATCCTGAATTATTATTTTAACTATTATATATAAAGTTACAGGAAACAAAAATTTTAATAACAATAATATGGCCTCCATAATAATTTCAACGTAAAAATTTAATTATCATGAAAATAACAACACCATTTAAATTCTAAATACAGATAATAAGTTAAGCATAAACACAAACGTTGAAACCGTTGGGTTATGGAAAACACAAAATCAACCCTAAGCACACAGTCATTAGAAAGGAGGAAGAAACCGGAAATATGGGGGTACTCAATTTTGTACTGTTATAAATTGTAATGCCCTGAAAATATAGAATAAAACAGTAAATATCATACTATTTATTTTACTGGCCATATATTTATATTACATAAAAATAACCCTATAATTAAAAATAATAAAATAAATTAATAATGTAAAAAATTAATAATCCTTTTAATATGAACCTGTATGATTCCTGTTATAATAATAGGTGGAATTCCAGGTGTTGGAAAAACAAGTATTTCCGGTTATCTTGCAAGGGAATTTAATATAAATATAATATTATCTGGTGATTATTTAAGAGAATTTTTAAGGCCATACAATGATAGTATTTTAAATAAAAGTGTATATGAGGCATATAAATTTTACGGAGAAAAAACTGAAAAAAATATAATAAATGGTTATTTAGATCAAACAAAAATAATATATAAGGGTATAAATGCCATTCTTAACAGGTCAATAAAAAATGGTGAACAGCTTATATTGGAAACATTATATTTTTTACCCGAACTTATTGATAAAAATATTTTTAATAAAATAATTCCAATATACATTGATATATCAGACATAAATATACATAAAAACAGATTAAAATCAAGAATAAATTATACGCATTTCAATTCTCCTGGTGAAAGGTTAATAAATCAGCTTGATGTTTATAAAGTTATATCAAATTATTCAATAGAAAATAGCAAAAATAAAAATGTTTTACTTGTTGATAACATAAATTACGATGAAACAAAAGAGAAAATAAAAAATTACATTAAAAGTAAATTAGAATTATAATGCACTGTTTAGATCATTTATTATATCATTATAATCCTCTATGCCTACAGATAACCTCATGAATTTATCGGTTACATTTAATATATCCAATTCATCCTTATTTAATGATCTATGAGACATCGTAAATGGATTTGCGATTATTGTGTTCACCCCACCTAATGTATTTGAAGGAACTATTAATTTTAATTTTCTAAAGAAATTATTTACATCACCGCTTATTTCAAAATCTACTATCCCGGAATAGCCTCTCATATATTCTCTGGCTATATCATAATCCTGATGATTTTCAAGTCCGGGATATATTGTATTGGTTATTTTTTTATTGTTATATAAAAATTCTGCTATTTTCATTGCATTATAATTTATTTTTTCCATCCTTAATTTTAATGTTTTAATGCCATTGTCCGTTAAAAATGCAGAGTTAGGATCAAGAGATGTACCCAGAGTCCTTCTCATAGCATCAATTTTTTCCATTAAATCAGACCTTCCTGCAGCAAGACCGGAAATAACATTATTATGTCCGGCAATAAATTTTGATGAGCTATGTATTACTATATCGGCACCCAATTTAATGGGGTTTATATTTACCGGTGTAGAAAATGTTGAATCCACAATTAAAATTGCATTAACTTTTTTGCATTTTTCTGATATTTCCTTAATATCATTTACCCTCAGAATGGGATTTGTCAGACTTTCTATGAACACAAGTTTTGTATCCTCCTTTATGTTTTTTAATATATTATCAGTTCCCGGATTTGATATATCAACTTTTACGCCCCATGTTCCTAAAAAGTCCTTAAAGAAATGATAGGACCTTGCAAATGTATCTAAATGTGTTAATGCGCGGTCCCCAGGTTTTAGCAATGACAATAAGGTTGTGGTAATTGCACCCATGCCTGAAGAAAATACATTATATGATTCTGCATATTCCAATTCCTTTATTTTTAATCCAAGATTTTCAACTGTAGGGTTATATTCCCTGGTATACCTGTATTTTTCTCCACCTGGAATAATATATGAGCTTGTCTGGTATATAGGAAATGTTAATGGCGTTGCATATACATCATTTACATTATCATTAATATTGCTACTCATAATATCCCTCCATAATATCTGTTTCAATAATTTTATAATCTGTTTTAAATGAACTCATAATATTTTTTACGTCATTTAATATGTTATTCTTATCTGAATATTCATCAATAAATATTAAAATTGTAGGCCCTGCACCACTTATACAGGCAGAAATTGCATTATTTTTTATTGCCTTTTCCTTTATGGCATAATAATATGGGAACATGGGGCTCCTCGCTCTTTCAACTATAACATCATTCATCCCATATCTTATAGAATTGCGATCACCCTTTAAAAAGCCATAAATCAACTCTGATAAATATTCTGAATTTTTTATATGATCTGTCATATCTACAGTTTTTGGAACTAATGACCTTGCATACATTGTTTTATTATTCATATTCATTTCTGGTATAATTAATAATATATTTAAGTCATAATTTATGTCAATTTTTTTTACATTTAATGGTTCAACCGATGTAATTAACGTTAGACCACCATAAATTCCTGATGAAACATTATCCGGATGTGCTGACCCTGCTGCTGCGATTTCACCATACATTGAATAATAAACCATTTCATCATTGCTTAAATTTAAATCAAACAATTCATTAAATGCTTTTACTGCAGCAGAAGAGGATGCACCACTGCTTCCCAGGCCAAGACCTATTGGAATGCCTTTCTCTATGTATATATTTATTTTTTCATTTATGTTTTTATCCTCCATAATTTTCATTATGCTTAACCCCGCCGTATTTTTTTCAGGATTTAATGGCGTATTTTCTGAAATTATCATTATTTTTTCGCTACCATTTGATGTTTCTATTCTTACTTTATCAAAAAAGGCTTTATGGCTCAATGATAATATATCATATCCGGGTCCAAGGTTTGCCGATGAAGAGTAACTTATTTTTTCTGATTCCATAAATTATAATATATTCATAAGATAAATTTATTATTTCATCATATATGATTGAAGGTAATATTGCTATAATAAATCAGGGTAAATTTTTATTTATATTTGTTATGTTGAAATCAAAAAAAGTAATATAAAGGAGATTAAAACATCAGGCATCACATATTAAGGAAGAGATAATATGCCAGGCTATGGACAATATAAGAGGATTGTATGAATTAAAATAGAAAGGATTTAAAATAGAAAGGTTAAATTTTAAATCAAAAATAACATCAATACCATTATATTATGAAATTATAGAATTAAATAAATTATTAATAATTAAAAATAAAAAAGTAAATAATTGTTTTAAGAAATATAATGTAAATGTATCGGTGGGCAACTAAGGGAATTTAGGCCTGTGGAGCCAGATACCAGTGACTTAGAAGAACCTAATACAGGCATGTTAAGGCAAGCGCAGCCCATGAAACAGGAAGCCTTAATGCTTTAGCATAGGTATATCACAAAATGCATCGATAATATCATGAAAAAATATTAATTAAGTATTATAAGGTTTATTAATATCACAGCGAATCAATATTTAAGTCAACTTATTGGAAATACCTATAAAATTTATTTAAAAAGTTAATTTTATATTTCAATTTATTAACTAATAAAATAATCTATTATTTTAATACCAATTCCATTATTATCTCATTTATATAATTATTATTGCGCTTAATTGCATTTTCTTTTATTCCAATTTCCTTGAAACCTGCTGAGGTATACAAACGCCTTGCAACGTAATTTGTTTCAAAAACTGACAGATAAATAACCTCAAAAATATTTTTTGCTTTTTCTATAGATTTATCCAAAAGGGTTTTTCCAATGCCTATTGACCTGAACTCTTTTTTTATGGCCATTCCAAGAGTTGCACTGTGGCTTATTTCAGATCCGGGTCTTTCACTTATAATATCGCATAATCCCACAACATGGTTATTTTCCTCGGCGACCATAACAATAGCATATTTTTTTAACATTAATTTATATTCATTGGCAAACCAGTCAACCTCAGATATTAAATTGGGTTTATTATTATAAAATATAATGCCAAAATTCTGATCATATTTTACCTCATCATAATATGAATAATAATTGCTTACAACATCATTAAAATCATTAAATTTTAAATCCCTTATAATCATATAAATATATTTATAATACATTATTAAATTTTATTATTTGCCTTTTTAAATTTTCACTGTTCATTATTAAAAGTATAAATATTAAAATTATATAATTAATGGTGTACGATGTTATAGTTTCAGGTGCCGGTCCTTCAGGTTCATATTTATCATATTTATTATCTAAAAACGGTTATAAAGTATTACAACTTGAAGAGCATAAGGAAATAGGAAAACCTGTTGAATGCACTGGCTTAGTTTCGGAAAGGGTTTTTAAATATATAGATTCAAAGGCAAAGATAAACGAAGTTCATGGTGCAAACGTTTATTTTCCAAATAATAAATTTATACATATATCAAAGGGAGAAAAAACAATAGTAATGTACAGGGATGATTTTGACAAGGATGCATCGGCTATGGCAATATCTGCAGGAACAGATTTACATGTTCACTCTAGAGTAATTGATGCAACAATAAGCGATGAATATGCTGAGGTAAAATATAAGCAGGACGGAGAAATTAAATACGCAAAATCAGAGGTAGTAGTGGGAGCAGATGGTGCAAATAGCACTATTAGAAGGGTATTAAATTATGAAAGGCCAGAAAAAATAATATCAACATATCAGGTTGATTCGTCATTTTATTTAGAGGATCAGGATGATGTTAATGTTTTTATAGGTTCGGAGAACAGCAAGGGATTTTTTGGCTGGGCTGTCCCATCAGGTGAAATAACAAGAATTGGCGTCGGCGTTGACCATGTTACAGCAATAAAATATTTTAAAAATATTAATAATAAATTTGACGGGTCAAAAATATTAGGTATAAACTCCGGGCCAATACCGATAAATTATTTAAAAAAAACATATGGCAATAGATCTTTATTGCTTGGTGATGCTGCAGGCATAGTCAAGCCCTTATCCGGAGGCGGCATATATACTGGCATAATATCAGCAAAAAACGCTTATACTGCCTTGGATAATGCATTTAATAATGGTGATTTTTCAGAGGATTCATTAAAATATTACCAGAAACTATGGAAAAAAGAGATAGGCAAAGAATTATTTGTAGATAGGCTAATACAGAATTATTTTTCAGGAATAAGTACAAATGATAAATTATTAAATAAGATATATGAAAAAATAAATAATGAAGATGTAATAAAAATGATAAACAGGTTAGGCGATATTGATTATCCTGCCAAAATTGTATTATCAATACTTTTAAGAAAACCACAGTTATTAAAATATTTCATATTCAAATCATGATAATATATAAAATTTATAAATAATATATATATAGTATTTTCTATAGTCATTGAAAGTAATAACTTTACACTATATTATTAAGATATTAACTATGAAATCCAGTGAAGTTTTGAATATCCTCCAGATATCAAGGAAAACACTCCACGTATAGGCAAAAGATGGAAGAATAGGATATACTTTAATGCCAAACAAGATGTAAATTACAATGATGAGTATGTTTACAGAATTCTGAATAAAGATGTGAAGAAGAAAACTGTAATCTATGCAAGGATTTAAACCTCAAAGCAAAAAAATTATTTGCAGAATCCGATCTAGCGGTTAAAGCAGTGGGGCTTCATGAGTGGTAATATAATCAGTGCAATCTATTCAGGCATAGAACCAGGAATATTATTTAAAAAAGGAAAAAGATTCTTTGGAATGCTTGACTGGATCGTTAACCATAAAGTGGAAAAGGTAGTAATAACATATAAGGATAGGTTAATCAGAGTAGATTTTGAATTAGTTCAATATTTCTTTTCAAAGTTTGGGATTTAAATAGTTGTTATATCTGAAATAAGAAACGTTTAAAGAACAAACGTAACAGGGATAATAAAAAAAATATTCTAGGATATTAAATAAAAATAGGATAATATATAAGCATACAGATGTGTACACAAAGGAAAGTATAGTAAAATGCCATGTTATTACAGGAAATTAAATGATTTAAATTATTATTGCATTTTAGTAAAATTATATGGTTGTGAAGAAATTTGATAGAAGTAAAATTAATAAATAATTATATTATATCATAACTTCATGAATAAAAAAATTAAATATTTTTTATTATTAATTTCAGTTGTATTTTTCTGGGGATTAACTTTTCCAATGATGAAACTGGCTTTATTCTATATAAGTCCGGTACTGTTATTGTCCCTGAGGTTTTTATTATCCGCTGTTTTAATGATACCATTAATCTTTAAAAATAAAAAATTATTTGAAAAAAATAATCTTGTTTTCGGTATTATTGGGGGTATTTTATTATTTCTAGCATACTATTTTCAAACTGTGGGCTTAAAATATACAACTTCCTCACAATCAGGTTTGATTACAGGCATGTATGTAATTCTCTTACCGTTAATATCATTATTATATATAAAAATCAAATTAAATAAAATAGATGTATTTGCTGTTTCAATAGGTTTTATCGGCCTTGTATTAATGTCATCATTTAATTTTTCATCACAGTATACATTTGGTGATATATTAACATTTATATGTGCCATATTTTATGCATTGCAAACAGTGTATATATATAAATATACAAAATTCCTGGACAGTATGGTATTTACATTTTATCAGTTATTAGTTGTTGGTGTTTTGTCATCTCTATTCTTGCCATTCCATGT
Source organism: Thermoplasmata archaeon (assembly GCA_021797555.1). Classification (GTDB taxonomy): domain Archaea; phylum Thermoplasmatota; class Thermoplasmata; order Thermoplasmatales; family Thermoplasmataceae; genus Ferroplasma. Next base: position 154,451 of record JAJZZM010000012.1, on the reverse strand, counting down.
AGATTTTTCCGGGCTGGTTGTACCCGTAGTGATTTTTACAATAGTATTTACTGCTATATTTGCAAGTTTATATGCAATATTAATAAATACAAAAGCATTATTATATATAGAGCCAACAGCAGCAGGTGTAATATATGTTGGAGAACCAGTTTTTGCAGTAATAACATCAATAATTATAATTGATGAGGTACCTACGATGTATACAGTAGTAGGAGGAATAATTATAGTAATAGCAATGCTTATTGAAACTGTACATAAATATATTGAAGGTAAAAATTCCTATGATACGGCTTAAATATATATTAATATATACTATATATAGATAATATTTATATTTACATAGTATATGTTTAAATGACATTTCATGGGGGATAACGGGAATATTGACGCAATAAATGCAGCACTTGATAATGGGAAAGGATCCTATCATTTAAAAACAATATTAATTGCCGGCCTTGGTTTTTTTACAGATGCATATGATTTATTTATAATAGGTACAATAATAGTAATTCTTCCATTGATTGGATGGACAAACATGACAACAACAGCAAGTGCACTGGTTGGATCAATTTCTTTAATTGCAGCTGTTATAGGCTCTCTTATATTTGGAAGGCTTTTAGATTATCTTGGCAGAAAAGCTATATACGGCACAGAATTAATATTATTAGTTATAGGTGCACTGGGAAGTGCATTTTTAACTCCTTTTAATAATGTTAACATTTTAATTATGTGGAGATTTATTTTAGGTATAGGCATAGGTGGAGACTACGCAACATCCTCTGTTATAATGTCTGAATATTCAAATATAACATCAAGGGGCAAATATATAGGAAGTATATTTTCAATGCAGAGTCTGGGTTTAATCGTATCTTCAGTACTGGCATTAATATTTTTTAAAAGTGGTATACCCCTTGATATCACATGGAAAATATTGCTTGCAATAGGTGCAATACCCTCTTTAATAGTTATATATTACAGAAGAAAATTGCCTGAACCACCAAGATATACCGTGGCAATGGGAAGATCAAGGGAGGCTGCAAATAATTTAAAATCATACACAGGAATTAATGTTAATGTTTCGGATAGTAATCAGAGGGTAGATGCTCCATGGTATACCTTATTTACGGATAGAAAATTTTTAATAACATTGATAGGAACTGCAGGTGCATGGTTTTTGATGGACTGGGCTTTTTATGGCAATTCTATTATGTCCAGTAGGATATTTGCAACAATAATAACTGCAAAGGGTTTGCCAGGATTAACCACATCAACAGAATATTCAACAATAATTTTTACAGTAGCAGCATTGCCCGGATACTGGCTGGCAACATTTACACTGGATAAAATTGGAAGAAAGCCTATACAGTTGCTTGGTTTTGCAATGCTTGCGCTTTCATATGGAATATTAGCATTATTCCCGGTTTTAGATTCGAGTGCTTACGTCACAGAATTTTTGCTTTTATATGGTTTCAGTTACTTCTTTATGATGTTCGGGCCTAACGTAACAACTTTTGTATACCCATCTGAAGTATTCCCTGTTACAACGAGGGGTTTAGGTACAGGCATATCTGCTGCGGGTGGTAAAACGGGAGCATTTATAGGTACATTTGCTGATGCATTTATAATAGTAAGCGGTTTAACGCATCTTATGGTAATACTTGCAGTATTCTCTATAATAGCATTTGTAATAACATTAATATGTTTACCGGAACCAAAAGGTAGATCTATTGAGGATGTATCACGTGAAATAGAATACACAAAAAATGATTAAAAATCCTATTTTTTTATTATTGTTTTAAGGATGTTTTCATTTCCCTTTATTTTTCCGTTTTCATTTAATAATATATTGTATTCAACTAATGCATCTATATAATTTTTGAATTTTATAATATCGGTTTTTTTATTATATAAATTATTATATTCATTTGCTAAATCATTAATGTTTAGCATTATATTATTTTTTATCAACATTGCAATATGGTAATATGAGTACGCAGTCCTTATATATGGTTTAACAGATGAAAAATTAACAAAGTAAAACTTTTTCCACTTAAATATATATGATAGCAAATCATTATAATCATTTTTTATTATTGCAAAAAATTTGTCTCCTGGTTTTATTATATACACGCCGTATTTTATCTCATAATTGAATATATCCATATCAGAAACAAGTTTAAAATAGTTAAGTCTTTTCTTATCAGAAGTTTTTGTTATATCTAAATATAGTATCTTCTTATCATTTAATTCCCTTATTATTTCAATTACCGGTGTCAGTGCCATTTTTATTTCAGGTATTTTTGACAGTTCATTATATACAGTATCAAAAAGCATGTTTTCATCATTATTTATTTCATAATTTTTTTTATCATTAAATAATTTTATTGCATTATTCCTGTCCGGCCCTGTTATTGTTGCCCTGCCATTGTTTATATTAGCTGTTATGAAGAACACATCACTATATTTTTTAAAAAAATAATAGTTATTTATTATTTCAGGTGAGTATACATCAACATATGCATTTATTTTATCAATTTTTTCTATGCTGTTTTCATTTACGAATAAAAAATTGCCATATTTCATGGAGACAAATTTATTCATATAGTATTTTATATCCTCATTATCGTTTTTTAATTCGTATTTTTCATTTATATAACTTTTTATTTCCAGCATTTAAACACCTAAAACTCAGTTAATGATTTTATCTCTATGCCGTTTTTATTAAAAACATTAACATATACTATTCTTTTATATTCATCATCTATATTTTTATATAATTCTACGAATTTTTCATAATTAATTTTTATTATATCCATATATTTACTGCAGAATGTTGATATATCCAATTTTTCTTCTTCAATATCCATATCTGGTATTAAAATAATATAATCATTAAAACTAAAAGCAGCAAAATATTGAATTATTTTTTCCTGAATATTAATCATGTTATAATTAGTATATTTTTTAATATAATAATATGGTATACCAATAATTAAGAATCTATTATTTCTCATATAATTTATGGCCTTTAACATATCATTATCCTCCTTGATTTTTATTTTAAAATCTCTTATATCCATTTTTTTCATTGAATAATTTAAATAGGTTGATAGTCTATTTAAATTCCGTTCGTTGTATATAAAACCAAAATCCTTTTTAAAATTTATTATGTTATTTATTTTATTTATCCGTATAATATAATTATCTATATTCACATAATTTAAAATCTGGCTGTGTATTGCAATCCATAAACTATTTGAAAAAGACATTCCCGGTTCGAACACACTCTTATACCATATCAAATCATTATTTTCCATTCTATATATAAATATGCTTTTTTGATATATAAATAATTTCAAATTAAACCAGTTACATAATATTTTCTGTTAGTCAAGTAAAAATTTTGCGGCAATATAAAAAAAATTTAAATTTATAATACAATATCTGTTCGATGGATGAGATAGATAAGAAAATAATATTCAATTATTTAAAAGATGGTAGAGTGAGCCAGAGAGATATATCCACCAAATTAAATATATCACCACAGGCACTCAATTACAGGGTTGAGAAGTTATTATCTATAGGTATAATTAAAGGTTTTAAAACATATGTAGATGAAAGAATTAATAATAAAAACATTGGTTTTGCAGCCTATAAAAACGATATCCCATTTAATGATAATATCTTTCTAAAAATTACGTGCCTTGAAGAATTAATTGTATATGGATTTGCCGGCAATGATACAATAAATATAAGAAATGAAATAAATAAAAGTTGTTATGGCAAACCGCTGATGGAATATTTACCTGAAAATAACTTAAATTACAACATATCAGGCAATGATAGATTAATAATAAACGAACTTAAAAAAGACCCAAAAATAGCCGTACGTGATATGGAATCAGAATTGAATTTAACAAATGCTTATATAAAAAGAAGAATTAATTTCTTTAAGGAAAATGGCATTTTAAACGTTCTTCCTGTGATAGACCTATCAAAAACAGATATTGTATTATTCGCATTATTCTCAAAGAAATTCGAAAAAATTTCTGATCAATTTGATGACAAACTAATATTAAAATTTAGCGATAAATATTCTGGTATAGCAATATTATTTTCAATGGATATGGACAATGCAAAGAAATTGATTAACAAATTCAGGCTAATAGATAATGAATTAAGTATTATGATAATATATAATTATGATTTTTATTCATCCAACTTTTAATATCCTGTTTTCGATAATTTTTTTTGCCCCTTCATAATCCTTTATATCTTTCCATATATTTATAAATATTATATCGCCAATATTTTTTCTTATAGACTCCATATGTATATCCCGGTCATCAACGTAAACTATCCTATCTGGTGTTATATTTATTCCTGAAATTTTTAAGTCTTCTATTAATTTTAATAACCTTTTGTCCTTATCCGGTGTATAATCAGTTGAATTATAATCAAATAATTCCATTATACCAAATTTTAATAATGCCTCATTAACATAATCAGTTCTATTCCAGCTTAAGCTTGTAATTATAGCACCATTGGATCTTGCCCATTTCATAAAGTCAAGGGCCGATTTATATAATGTTATTATAACATTATCATTATTTTTTATTCTAATATCATCAATTCTTATATATGGGGGGTTAACCCCCGATATGTTTAAATGATCCCATACTGTACCGTCAAGGTCCATGGCAAGAATCCAATTTTTAACCATTAATAGGTGTATACGTTTTTATAAAATAAATATATCTATATCTTTTATGATTATATTTACAGATAATGTGGGCATGATAACATAAAATGCAGTATAACACAAACTTAATATATAAAAATTTAATGAATATACATGAAAAACAACATAAAATTTGAAGAAATAAACGTAAATAATCCTGAATTTAATGAGGCAATAGAAATTTATAACGAGTCATTTCCAGATAAAGAAAAAAGGCCCCTGGAAGACCTTAAAAATAATATTATGGAAACTGAAAAATTGTTTATTGGAAAATACAATGGAATAACAATAATGCTGAGTATAATCTGGGAAATAGAGAATACAGATTACCTTTTCCTTGATTATATCGCTGTAAAAAAAGAATATAGAAATAAAAGGATAGGTACAGAGTTTTTAAAAAATATATTTAAAATATTTAAAAATTATAACAATATTATTTTTGAGGTTGAAAACCCGAAAGAAGGTACAAATAAAGCCCAGAGAATTAGGCGGATAAACTTTTATAGAAAGCTGGGTGCACAGGAATTAACCGGTTTCAAATATTTTCTGCCACCCAGAAATGGGAAATCTGAGCAGATGGTTCTAATGATGCTCTCAAACAACACAGATATGTTTGTGGATGGAAAGGAAATAGAAAATATATTATCATTAATATATAAACACATATATCATAGAGAGGAAGATGATACAATATTAAAAAACATAGTGGACGATATCCCTGAAAAAATACATTTAAAATAATTATAATTTGTTTATACCTTCATGAACTTTGACAGCAACGCCTTCTCTGTATGATTTCATTTCTATACCTGAAACTACAGAATGGCCTACAGCGTATAAATCATCATTTTCATCTGTAACCATAACTTCATTGCCGGCGATAACATTTTCATCAAAATTTTTTATAAATTTGAAGAATACATTGAAACCTTTGGCATTGAATTCACCGCTATCCTCGGTTACTATAACCCTCGATAATGGATATTTTTTTATTTTCTGCAATGCCAAACCGCCGTTTATTGATAATGTAAATAATCCATCATTTCTCATTGTTGCAAGTATTTTATTATTTCTTAATATGTTCCTTATATGATTAGTTGCCTTTGATTTCACTATAAAATCATTGCCGTTAAATAAACTTATATCAGAATTAAACTGAAATTTAAATATTGTATCTATCTTACCATGATCATAATCCCTTATTTTTTTATCAGATATTTGGTCTTTATCATAGAAAACTATATCATTATTTATTTTTTTCAATTCATTTATAAAATATTGCTGGTAATTCCTATCTATAATATTTGATGATACACTCTGGCTTACCGGATATGTATCTTCCAGTTCTAAAGGTATAAATATATTGTTCCACTGAACCAATATATTATAATCATTTGATTCGTAGAATTTTTTTATGCCATCAACTGTTGACACTCCAGTTTTCCAGTATTTATAATTTAATACAATACATTTTTTATTATTGTTTATATATTTAAATGTGAAATTAATTAAGCGTTTTATGAATGGATTTTTTAATGAAGAATTATCATAAAAATAAAACGGTGATTTCAATGATATATTATAAAAATTATCTATATTACTATTTAGCATTTCAATAAATGCCCTGTATAATGAAGGATGTGCCCTTGATTTCTCCTCAACATACTGATATAATGTATTTTCATATATTCTTTCCTTTATTTCAGTTATTTCATTAAAAATTGCCTTTAAATTATGTTTTGATAATTCCTTTAACCTTGTTTTTTCATTCTCCCTTAAAAGTTCTTCTGGCTTATATTTACCGAATAACGGGCTCCACTCTGGAAAATCCCTTATTTCCTTTAAATTTCTTGTACCCTCCGTATATAATATTCTGTTGTCCTTTGCATATTTTATATACGATGCTGAATCAAACAAATCAACACCCAGAAGAACTGAAAACGCAAAGAACATGGGGTGTCCACCGCCAAATAAATGTACTGGCTTTGAAAAATCTGCATTAATTTTTGAGTTTATTATAATTTTTATTAAATCGTCATATCTATATGATTCCAGCAAAGGTACAACACCACCTACCGGCAAATAGGAAGCCTTTGACATTAATTTTGCAGATATAACCCTTAAATCCGGATATACCGACCCCTGAATAGGCCCTGCTATAATTTTATCACTAATGTCTATTTCATTTAACCTGTTATATGTTTCATAAACTGCATTTTTTGCTGTTCCATAATCATCATCCGGTTTTGAAAAAATGTCCAAAATTGTAATTATATCGCTGCCTATATTTTTTTGAAAATCCACTATTTCCTTATTATTGTATTCAATATCGCCATAAACATAACTCTGGAATGTCCCTGAATCCGTCATTATAGGGCCCGAGAAATTTATTAATTTATGCACACCGTATTTTAAAGCATATTCCTTTAATTTTTCTGTTCTTCTTATTATATAACTGTTTGTTATAACCGCCTGAACACCCAGATCCTTAAGTTCTTTTTCACTTAAGAAATTTAGATTGGGATTTATCACGGGCATAACTGTTGGCGTTTCTATTTCTCCATGATCTGTTTTAAATTTGCCTATCCTGGCAAGATTCTCCTTGAATAACAACTGCATGGAAGCCTATTTTTATAAACTATATAATTATATCATATTCAATTATGACGGAAAATAAAAACAAATTTAATTTCGCATAAATTATATTATTGAATTAAATATAAAAATATTGAAATACGATAAATTATTATATATAATTATGGTAACAGAAGTATTTGAATACAGCAGAATAGACTATGAAATAATGATGTTTAGGTTAAAAGGATATTTGTAAACAAATATTTTTTTAATATTTTTATATAATTTTTAAATTAAAAACTTTTAAAACGTATAAATCAATTCAACTTTATGAAATCATATATACTCGAATCGCCCGGAAAATTAAAACTGGTGGATAACAATATCCAAGATCCGGGAGATAATGAAATTTTAATAAAAACAATGGCATGTGGAATATGTGGAACTGATTTTCATGCATATAATGGAAAGCACAGGGCAATAAAATATCCTGTTGTTTTAGGTCATGAAATCAGCGGCATTGTTTATAAAACAGGTAAAAACATAAAAAATTTTAAAAAAGACGACCATGTTGTTATAGACCCAAATATAACATGCGGCTACTGTGAAAACTGCAAGGCTGGCAGAGAAAATTTCTGTGAAAATATGAGCAGTGTAGGTATAAATTATCCAGGTGGTTATTCTGAATACTTAACCGTTCAGGAAAAGGTTGTTTATAAAATACCGGATGATATGAGTTTTGAAGCCGCAGCTTTAACGGAACCGGTATCATGCATAGTACATGCATTTGAAACCGCAAAGGTTGATTTAGGTGGTTCCGCAATAATTCTCGGGACTGGTTTTATAGGTTTAACATTTTTGCAGATATTAAAAGGCATGGGTTATTATCCTGTATATGTAATGGGTAGAAATAAATTTAGAAATAAACTTGCAAAAAAATACGGTGCGGATAAAATTTTTGAAAATGTAGATGAATTAATGGAAAGCAACATTATAAATCATGCAGATCTTGTGGTAGAAGCAACAGGAAGCAATGATATACTTAAAAAAACTGTTGATATGGTTGCACCATCAGGTAAGGTCTTTGCATTTGCCGTTTATCCTCCATGTGAAAATGTTGAAATAAATGCAAATAAAATTTATAGCAAAGAAATATCAATATACGGCGATTTTATAAATCCGTACACCATGAGAAAATCTATAAATTTAATCCGGTCAGATTTAATTGATGTATCTGGTATGGAAGATCTAAAACTAAATCTGGATGATGTATCCAAACTATTTTCATCAAAAACAAAAAATTTTATAAAACCGGTGATAGTGTTCAAATAAAATATTAAAATTTTTATATTTTTTTTATTGCCTGTTTTTTCATTTTATTATCTATTTTATTTAAAATGTCTTCAAATGACTTTATTTCATTTTCATTAAGGTCTTCTATAGACTCCTTTATTATTTCCTTTATGAACTGTTTTGTTTCATTATATTTTTTTATGCCATCATCTGTGATTCTTATTTTTATTACCCTGCGGTCATCTGCATTGTGTATTCTCATAATTAAATTTTTACTTTCAAGGTTGTCAATTATATCGGTTACCCAGCCCTTGGCAAGAGATAAATTATCCGAAATGCATTTCATTGGCATTTCTTTATGATTTACCATGTATAATATTTTATAATCCGTTATAGTTAATCCGAGCTTTGCCAGCTTAGTTTTTATTTCCTTTCCGTAACACGAAATTATATCATCAAGCAATGACCATATATTTATTACACTATCCATATTATCATCTTTTTAATTTAACAGCAGTATTATTTATATCTTTTTTATCCTTTGCATTCTTATGTTTCAATGGCTCCCTTAGCAATGACAATATTCCACCTGCAAGCGTGATTCCAAACGCAGTATAGAAAACTATGTGTAGCGATGACATAAATGCCGGTGCGAATACTCCCGGGAACCATGTCCTTGTAGTTATTGTTGCATAAACTGAAGGTGTTATTAATGACTTTAACCCATATAAGCCTATTATCTCTTTCATGGGATTTATTCCAAGCAATGCAGAGAATATTGCATCTGTAGGTGGTATTTTTATCATAGATGGTATTAATGATGATGGTACCCCGGCACTTGATAATCCAGAAGCTAACGTATGTGGCAGTATTGATGTTAGTCCTAAAATTAATATTGTAAAGAATATACCCATACTTGCAGTTGTACCGACATTCCTCATGGTCGTTAGCATGCCTGATGCAGAGCCCCTGGTTTCAGGTGGCACAGATGACATTACCGCCGATGTATTTGGTGCTGTAAACATTCCCATGCCGGCACCGAATATAAATAACAATACTGCCATTTCAATATAAATAAAGTCATATGGCAGTAATACAAGGGTAATTAAAGCAAAGGCGGATACAAAAAGACCAAAACTTGCAATCCACCTTGAACCATGCCTATCCGATATTCTTCCGCTTAATGGGCCAAATATTCCCATTGCTATTGTCATAGGCAGCATGAATATGCCTGCCCAGAAAGGAACACTTGAATAGGAATATCCATGTAAAGGTAACCATATCCCCTGGAATAAAAGTATTATCATAAACATAAATCCCATCATGCCCATGCCTGATATCAATCCTGCAAAGCTTCCTGCCGTGAATCCACGTATTTTGAATAATTCCAGTCTGAACATCGGATTTTTTACCTTTCTCTCAACGAACGGGAATAATACCAGCAATACTGCACCTATAATGAGTGCTGTTATAACATATGGATTAGACCAGCCCATTGTGCTTTTTCCATATGGTACCAAACCATAGGTAACACCTATTAATAATATAATTAAGCCGGCACCGAATGTTATATTTCCAGGTATATCTAATCTCTGCCTTATTCTAGGTGATGTTTCCTTCAATTTTAAATATGACCATACTGTGCCTAAAATTCCAACTGGGACACTTACCAGGAAGACATATCTCCAGTTTATTGCGGACAGTATTCCGCCTAGAACAATACCAATACTCATGCCGGCGGTACCTGCTATCGCATTTATACCTAAAGCTGTACCACGCTCATTTTTTGGGAAATTATCAGTTATAATGGCATAACTATTTGCCATTAAAAATGAACCCCCAACAGCCTGGATAATTCTGAACATTATTAACTCCAAGGCTCCGGTATCGCCCTTTCCTGGAGTGAAATATAGCAATATTGATCCCAATGTAAAAATAGCGAATCCTAAGTTAAATAATCTTACCCTGCCAAAAATATCGGATAATCTACCTATTGTTACCAACAGCACGGCTGTAACAATCATATATCCCATTAAAATCCATAGCAAATAAGCAAAAGCACCATGTGATAAGGGATTTAAATCAATGCCTCTAAATATAGGTGGCAATGCTATTATAAGTATACTGGCATTTATTGTAGCCATTAATACACCTATTGTTGTGTTTGATAAGGCTATCCACTTTTCCTGTACCATAATAGCTTAATTAATTATTATTATTTAAATGTTAAGTTACGTAAATATTTATTAATAAACATTTTTCTGTTAAACAAGTATTGCAAAAAAATTAAAAGTTATATATTTAATTGTTGGTTGAATTTTCCAGATTCCCGGGTGTCAGTAATAGAATTAATCCCGCTGTTATTCTATATATTGATGACAATATCTCAGGTAATATGCTATCATCACACCATGACGATTTATATTCGCCATTTTTATTTATTCCTTTATTTTGATTATCCTTATCAGTATCTATAAATCCTCTATGGGGTGTGTTAGAAATATCGGTGCTAATATTGGGGCAAGTAGATCGAATAACGATACTGTGGAATCAGGCGATCTTATAAATGTAATAAGTGAAAATGTTGCTGTTACCCGCATTATGGCATAAATTGAAACAGAAAGTGACAAAAAAATAGGCGATAAGCATCAAGGTCACTTTGTTCTATATATTTGCCATGGTGAAATCAATTCCATGGATAGTTTCTATGGTATTTGTGAGGTTATTGATGACAATGCTATAAAAATGTGTTTATATGTCACATACAGTTTTTAACATCAATGACTTTATAATTATATCCTGCATTGAATTGCTTCTATATTTATTATCTGGTTATTTTGTTGCCTCATTTATATATCAGGCAATAGTGGAAATTGTGTATAAACATTTACTTATTTTATATAATAATACTCCCCCTTAAGTTTCTGTTGCCTGTCAAGTGCACTATCAGTTTTATTTATTCTGGGCCTTTTTGTTATTTCATCCCTTCTGAATGTTATCCCAATACCTTTCAAAAATAAGTTCATGCCATCACGCATATCCATAGGGCCCACAGATTCTCCACTTATACCCTGTTCCCCATTAAATACTATTAAAGCATCGCTTATTAAGTCAATTAAATATATATCATGGTCAACAACTATTGCACTCTTTTTATTATTTTCTATAGCCCTTCTTATTATCTTTGAAACACTCATCCTGTATGAAGAATCCAGATGTGCGGACGGCTCATCAATTAAATATAAATCTGCATCTGTTGATAATGTCAGTGCTATGGAAGACCTCTGAAGTTCACCTCCGGAAAGGTCCTCAACATATCTATCGTATAACTCCTCTATATTCAATGGAGATATTATCTCATTTTTAATGAATGTATCCTCCATTTTTTCCTTTAAAAGATTTGAAAACATTTCATATACAGTGCCATGAAAATCAGATGATATATACTGTGGTTTATATGCAATTTTTAATTCATTTTCTACAGAACCGGAATCAGGCTTTATAACTCCAGATAGCATTTTTACAAATGTGGTTTTGCCTAAAGCGTTCTGACCTAAAACACCTATAATTTCTTCCCTGTTTATGTATCCTTCATTTATGTTTAAATCAAAGTTCTCAAATTTTTTGCTCATTTTAGTCCATGAAGTTACCTTTGCAGTTACAGTTATTCTCTTGGATGATTTTATATTAAAATCTATTGAACTTGGCCTTATCCTTACATTTTCTTCCCTTAAATATCCGGATAGAAATTCATTTATGGCTTTATTTGTTGATTTTTCATGGGTTATAACTCCATATGCACCGGGGCTGCCATAAACCAGATTAACCTGATCTGCCATTTTGTCAAGTATAGCCAAATCATGTTCCACTACCATTACTATTTTATCCCTGGATAACTCCTTTATAATATTAGAAACCTTTATTCTTTCATTTATATCTAAATATGATGATGCCTCATCGAATAGATATATATCTGCATCCTTTAATAATGTCATTGCTATTGCAAGTTTCTGCAATTCACCCCCGGATAACTCTTTTATATACCTGTTAAGCGATGATTCCAGTGAAAGTTCAGATGTTATATAATCCAAATTGCCGTTATCATTATTTTTTAATATGCTTTTTACAGTTCCCTTTACAACCCGGGGTATTAAATCAACGTACTGATTTTTTAAAACTGCCTTCTTATTGCCATTATATAAATCTTTAAAATACTGCCCCATTACACTTTTTGAGAATTTCTCTATTACATAATCTCTATTATCATTTTTACTAAAATTGCCAAAATTCGGTATAACAACGCCAGATAAAATATTCATGGTTGTAGTTTTACCCAAAGCGTTCTGTCCCAGGAGAGCGTTTACCCTACCTTTTGCCAGTTCAGGCAATGAGTACATCCTGAATGAATCTATGCCATACTGGTGAAGGATGTTTCTGTTAAGCTCGTCCGGGACACTTACTATTTTTATTGCGTTAAAAGGGCATCTCCTTATGCATATGCCACAACCTATGCATAATGATTCAGTAATTACAGGAAAATCATCATTTTCCGGGAATTCTATGGTTTTAGCTCCATTTCTTACAGGAGGACAGTAATATCTGCATTCATGATTACATTTTTTCGGGTGGCATTTTTCCTTGTCTAATATTGCTATATGCATATTCTTAGATTAAATTATGTTTAATTAACTTTCCAGTAATCATCAGGGATCTCATTATAGACTTCAAAACCCGAATTTCCACTGTCGTTGTTGCTAAGATTCATACCTGCAAGCTCAATAACCCTGTTGACGTTTAAAATCCAGTAATGAATACGCCATTCCCTGCCATCGAATAATGTTGTTTCCTCTCTTTCTGTTTCAAGTATTCCAAGATCTTCCATGGTATAAAAGACATCACGGTCTTCAGGCTCGAGCATATTATCAATAACCCTTGTACTATAGCCGAAGAAATTAATAATATGTTCTGCTGATGACTCTGATTCTTCTGATCCCATCTTACGATCCTGCAAGCTCAAGCCATTGCTTATTGCTCTTGCCAATTCATCTATTTTTACATATACCCTATTTTTTACATTTATCATTTCCATGCTACTTGTTGCCATTTTAAATCACCTTAAAGTAAACAAACCCTATCAAATTTTAATTAATAAGGTTATTTAATTTACATAATAATATAGATATAATAATATATAAACATTTTTAATTGTAGTGTGTAATTTTCTATATATAATATATATAATATATAGGTAAATTATATTATAAATACAAAATATATAAAATAGTATTTAAGCCACTAAAAACTGTACTGGGAAATGTTTAACAATTGTCTACATTAATCCCATTAACCAATAAAATTTTTAGTTATTATGCAATAAATAATTATGGATATTATATTCCCTTACAGGAAGGATAAAAATAAACTAGAGGTTTATACTGAGGATAATTCAGGCAATACAGTGATAAAAAATATTAAATATTCAAAAAAAATAGTTGATTTTGATAAAAATTATATAAAAGAAATATATATGAAAAATTCTCTATTTTCAGGTTATGAAGACACTGTAATAAACAATGCTGTAAAAAAATTTTCAAATAAAAAATCCATGTTAATGGGCATACTAAATGCAACGCCGGATTCATTTTATCCAGAGTCGCGGGTAAAAAATGAAAACATTATAGATAATATGATATCACAGAAGCCAGACATTATTGATATAGGTGGTGAAAGTACAAGGCCTGGCAGCCAGGTTATAAATCCTGATGAAGAGTTTAAAAGAATAAAACCTATAATAGAATATGTAAAATCAACGTCAAAAATACCAGTTTCTATTGATTCCAGAAATGCAGAAACAATAGAAAAATGTTTAAAATATGATATTGATTATATCAATGATATATCCGGTTTTAAAAATAAAGGCATGATAAAAATTGCCTCTGAAAACAATGTCAAAAACATAGTAATGCATATGATAGGCAAACCACAGACCATGAATAACTATACACGTTATGATGATATTATATTTGAAATAAATAATTTTTTTTATGAAAAAATTAATGAAATGCTAAAAAATAATATAAATCCAGAGAATATTATAATAGATCCTGGAATCGGTTTTTCCAAGGATTTAAATGGCAACATGGACATAATAAAATCTCCCTGGTCATTTTTTATAGGATTTGATACATTATTTGGTACATCAATGAAAAGCTTTATAGGAAAAATTACAGGTGCAGATATAAATGATCGATTAGGTGGAACAATAGCAACTTCAATATATTTAAATAATAACGGTGTGGATATATTAAGGTTGCATAATATAAAACAGAACAGGGATGCCATAAACGTTTATAATTATATCGAAAAATCGCTGATCAACGATTAATTAATAAAGTTATTAACGTGAAGTTTATATATTTTCTAACAATAAATGAACATATGATGAGGGTGCCATACAAGGTAAAACTGCCTTCCGGGGAAAGATACACATTTATAAAAAACACGTTAAGTTCAAGAACATTATATACAGTCTGCGAAGAGGCTCACTGCCCAAACATATCTGAATGCTGGGAAAGTGGCACAGCAACATTTATGATTCTCGGATCAAACTGTTCACGTGGCTGCAGATTCTGTGCCGTAACCCACGGCCATATGTTGCCTATTGATGAAAATGAACCCGAAAAGGTATATGAATCAGCTAAACTAATGAATTTAGATTATATTGTTATAACCTCTGTCGATAGGGATGACTTACCTGATCAAGGGTCTAAAGCATTTGCTGATGTAATAAGGAAGATAAAAACATTGGGTATAAAAATAGAGGTTTTAATACCAGATTTCAGCGGGGTACACGAAAGCATAGATAAAATAATTTCCGAAAAACCAGATGTAATCGCACATAACATAGAGACTGTTAGAAGATTAACGCCTACAGTAAGGGATCCAAGGGCAAACTATAATCAGAGTTTAACCGTTTTAAAATACATAAAAAGCAAAAATAATAAAATGATTACAAAATCGTCAATAATGATTGGACTCGGAGAAACGGACGAAGAAGTTTTAGAAACAATGAAGGATTTAAGGTCTGCTGGTGTAGATATATTAACCATAGGCCAGTATTTAAGGCCAACAAAAAAACAGCTGGAAGTAAAAGAGTATTCTTCAATGGAGAGATTTAAATTTTTTGAGGAAAAAGGATACGAAAATGGTTTCTCTTATGTAGCTTCAGGGCCATTAGTAAGGACTTCATATAAGGCAGCAGAAGCTTATATTAAAATGAGTGATAAAAATGATTGAAAAAACAGATATTGGTAAGGAAGAGTTGTTAACTGGATATAGAAACCTTGTGATGGAAAGGTTTATGGATAAGAAGTTGTTGAACGCAAGCAAGCAGGGGTTTTTGCCATTCTATATACCACTGATGGGGCATGAAGCCATACATATAGGTATCGGCCTTGCCTTAAGGGACAATGATTATTTTTATCCATATTATCGTGATTTTGGCACGGTTTTACAGAAGGGAATACCACTGGATATGATAATGTCACAGGTATTCTCAACACAGGATGATAATGAACTTGGAAGGGATATGCCTGACCATTTTTCATTTAAAAAATATAATATAGGTGCAGTAATAACACCCGTTGCAGGGCATCTAACATCGGCTACAGGAATAGCATATGCATACCAGTACAGAAAAAAAGAAGGGTCAATAATAGCAACATTCGGTGATGGTGCAACTTCAACACCAGATTTCCACGTTGCAATGAATTTTGCAGGTGTTTATAATTTACCAATGGTATTCTTCTGTGAGAATAATGGCTTTGCAATATCTGTGCCAACATACCCCACTGAAAATGGAGCCTTTGACCAGACATATGAGGAGACAAGGGGGCAGATCTATAAAAAGGCAGAAGCATATGGTTTCAATGGCATCAGAATAGATGGCACAAACTTTGTGGAGGTATACAGGCAAACAAGGAAAGCCTTAGAAAATGCTAAAAATGGCCCTATATTAATAGAGGCAATGACATATAGAATGGGCCCGCATTCAACAGCAGATGACCCTAATAAATATAGAACTAATACAGTAACCGAAGGATCAGAAAAAGACCCAGTAATAGCAAGTCAGAAAGTTTTGAAGGATATGGGAATACTTGATGATAAGGCTATAGAAAGCATAAATGATGAAATGGATAAAAAAAGTACAGATCTTATAAATAAATACGAAAAGGAACCAAAACCTGATAAGCATACAATACTTGATAATTTATATGAGGAGAATCCATGGTATATAGATGAGGAAAAGGGTGATATACAGTGACAGCAATGACAATGGTAAAGGCACTTAACAGTGCATTAGATAATGCAATGGAGAAGGACGATTCAATAATACTGCTTGGTGAAGATGTAGGTATAGACGGCGGAGTTTTCAGGGTCACTGATGGTCTATTGAATAAATATGGTAAATCCAGGGTAATGGATACACCTCTGGCAGAACTGGGAATAATTGGTTTTGGCATAGGCATGGCCATGGAGGGTTTAAAAGCAATACCTGAAATTCAATTTCAGGATTTCCTTTATACAGGAATGGATCAGATAATAAATCAGATGGCAAAACTTAGATACAGGACAAATGGTGATTATACATTACCCATGGTTTTAAGAACACCATATGCCGGTGGTGTTCATGGCGGGCCATACCATTCACAGAGTGGAGAGGTTTATTTCACACATACACAGGGATTGACGGTAGTAACACCATCAAATCCGTATGATGCGAAGGGTTTACTGTTATCATCAATTGAATTAAATGATCCTGTAATATTTTTGGAGCCAAAAAGATCATACTTCATAAAAGGAGAAGTTCCGGAAGATTATTACAAAATAGATTTAAGGAAAGCAAATGTAGTGAAAGAAGGAGATGATTTAACAATAATAACATACGGGCCATCAGTACCATTAGTAAATAATACAGTAAATAAAAATAATGTGAATGCAGATATAATTGATTTAAGGACATTAAACCCATTCGATCTTGATACAATATTAAAAAGTGTTAAAAAAACGGGCAAAGTTTTAATAGTCCATGAGGCACCAAAAATGTTCGGTGTGGGTGCTGAGTTAGCAGCCACAATAGCAGAAAGGGCTATAGATTATTTATCCGCACCAATACTAAGGGTAACCGGTTTAGACATACCTGTTCCATTTGCCCTGGAAGATTACTACGTTCCAAACGAAAGAAGAATTATGGAAGCGGTAAATAAATTATTAAATTATCAATAAATATAGGTGATATTATGTATACATTAAGTGTGCCACCAATAGGTGAGGGGATACAGGAAGGAGAATTAGTTAAATGGAATGTCAAGGAGGGCGATTCGATAAAGCAGGATCAGGAAATTGTAGAGGTAATGACGGATAAAATTACAGTCAAAATCCCATCTCCAGTTGAAGGAAAAGTTGCAAAAATACTTGTCAAGGAGGGCGAAACTGTTAATATAGGCGAACCTATAGTTCAGATAGATTCACCCACTGAATCAAACGATGTTAAAGTAAATGAAAAACCACCAGAAAAGCCACAGGCAAAAACTGTTCAGGAGTATTCAGTTAATACAGAGGAAAAAATACCGTCAATAAAAGCAACTCCTGCCGTAAGGTCATATGCCCGGTCAAAAAATGTTGATTTATTAAAAATTAAGCCTCAGAGCCCGGATGGAAGGATAACAAAGGACGATATAGACAATTATCTTAAGGGCAGTACAAAAGTAGAAACAAAAAATACAAAAAATGAACCAAATGATGAAACATACACACCATCAGGAATAAGAAAAATTATATTTGATAAAATGACAAAGTCAAAACAGATATTGCCTCATTTCACAGTAACAGATTTCATAAATACCGAAAATATAGAAAAGGCAATAAACGATTATTCAAAAAAAGAGTATATAAGTTTCACATCATTCTTCGTAAAGGCCGTAACAATAGCATTCAAGGATTTTCCAAAACTGAACGCCATATATAATGATGATTTAAAGAATTATACCATAAAGAAAACATATAATATTGGTGTGGCAGTAGATTCACCAAATGGGTTAACAGT
Source organism: Thermoplasmata archaeon (assembly GCA_021797555.1). Lineage (GTDB taxonomy): Archaea > Thermoplasmatota > Thermoplasmata > Thermoplasmatales > Thermoplasmataceae > Ferroplasma. Next base: position 135,735 of record JAJZZM010000012.1, on the reverse strand, counting down.
TGTAGTTATAAAGGACGCAGACAAAAAAAACATATTTGAAATTTCAAACGAAATAAAGGATTTAGCCCAGAAAGCAAGGAACAATACATTAACAATGGACGAAGTAAAAGGATCAACATTTTCTATAACAAACATAGGTGCAATAGGTGGAATTATGTCAACGCCAATAATTAATTATCCAGAAGTTGCAATACTTGCTGTTAATTCAAGAACGACAGGTTTTATAAATAATGAATTGAAGCATGGATTGTATTTAACACTGGCATGCGATCACAGGTTAATTGATGGAGCGGAAGCAGCACGTTATCTGCACAGGCTAAAGGAAATACTTGAATACCCATTATTATTCATAGGTGATTAAATGGATTACGATGCCATCCTTATAGGTGCAGGTGCCGGTGGATATCTTTCAGCTGTTAGATTATTAAAACATAAAAAAAAGGTTTTAATAATAGAAAAAGATAAATTTGCTGGGGAATGCACGAATTACGGATGCATCCCATCAAAGGCATTAATAGAGATGAGTGAAAGCATACATTATTTAGAGACAATGCCTGGGATAAACATGAGCTATAAAGTTGACATGAAGGAATGGCAGAAATGGAAAGATTCAATGATTGCGAGAATAAGAAACGGAGCAGAAAATTTATGTAAAAGCCTTGGTGCAAAGATAATATATGGAACGGGCAAAATAGTTGATAAAAATCACGTTTCAGTAAACAATGAAACCTTTTCAACCGATTATATAATAATTGATACCGGGTCATCACCTGTAAAAATTAAGGGTATCGATGATGTATATTATAATCGTGAAATACTGGCAATAGACAATATACCTGAAAAACTTGTTATTATAGGTGGTGGATATATAGGAATTGAAATGGCCACAGCCTTTAAAAAATTAGGGTCCGATGTTTATGTTATAGAAATGAAGGATAAAATTCTGCCCGAAGTTGAAGAAGATTTATCTAAAGCTGTGGATAAAAAATTAAGGTCATTAAATGTAAATATAATACTAAACAGCAAGGTTTTATCCGTGAAGAAGGATAAAAAATATAAAGTTTCTATAGAAAACCATGATGACATAACAGCCGATGTTGTTTTAATGTCTGTTGGCAGAATACCAAATACTGAAGATTTGGGCCTGGAAAATTTGAATCTCGCCCTGGATGGCAGATTTATAAAAACCGATAACCATAAGAGAACAAGTGTGGATAATATATTTGCTATAGGCGATGTATCCGGAGCACCCATGCTCGCGCATAAGGCATTTTACGATGGTTATATAGCTGCAGAAAACATACTCGGAAACGATGTGGTTGTCGACTATAAGGCGATGCCATTTGTGGTTTATACAGATCCAGAAATATCATTTACAGGAAGAGCAACAGAAAACTCAAATAAAATTCCGGTACTGGCAAATCCAAGATCATTAACAATGAATCAGACAGATGGATTTTTTAAGGTATATTATGAAAAGGATGGTACAGTTGCAGGTGCAGGTGTAGCCGCACCAAAATCATCGGAACTAATGGGGGAAATAACACTTGCAATTGAAGCCGGCCTATCTCTGGAAGATATATTCTTAACAATACACCCGCATCCAACAGTTTCGGAGGGCTTAAAGGATGTAAGTGACATAAATGACTAATTATTATACTGATTTAGGAATAATAGACTATGGTAAATGCCTTGATTTACAGCATAAACTTGTAGATTTAAGAAAGGAAAGCAGAATAAAAAATACAGTTTTATTTTTAGAGCATAATGATGTATATACAATAGGTCGAAAAGCAGATATAAATAATTATAAAAATGTTAATGTTATAAAAACCGATCGTGGAGGTGATGTAACATTCCACGGAAAAGGACAGTTAGTAACATATTTTATCTTTGATGTAACCATAAACGGAAAATTAGAAATACGAAAATTTTTAGAAAAAATTGAAAATTCATATATTGATATGCTGAAAACAAATAATTATGACGCATTTATAGGTGATGAACCCGGAATATTCATCAATATTAACAATGAAAAAAAGAAGGTTGCATCGATAGGTCTTGCTATTAAAGGCAGTATATCATATCATGGTGTTGCATTAAATATAGGCAAGGAAGTCTTAAATGGATTTAATTTAATTAACCCATGTGGCATGAATAATAGCATAATGTACTATGCCGATATTAATCGTGAAAAAGCAGTAAATGATTTATTAGCATCAATGGAAAAATACTTTGGGAGCTTTGAAAAAATAAATATCGATAAAATAATTTACTGAATTTTATAATGTTTTAATTATATTGTATACCTCTCTTCTTGACAAATACCTGATATTTTTACCGGTATATAAGCCAACCGCTTTGCTTGTGACAAACTGTGAAAACATACTGATAATGCAAGTAGCCACAATAAAGCATATTGTAACATCTAATACTATTAATAAATCACGATAAAAGAATAATTTAAAGCTAAATATATTAGCATAAAAAATAAATTAACGCCATGGCATATATATTAAAGATAAAATCCTGCCAACTTTAAATAATTTATAAGATTTCATACTACTGCTATCCAGGAACATAGTTAATACAACATATTACTATATGTAAATTTTATGGCAATTAATTACATAATAAAATTCAATAAAATATTAGAATTAGGATTCACGTTTAATGTCCCATATTCTCTCATTTATACCTAATCTTTTATTTGATGCAAGTGCATGCATAAACAGCAATGATGATAATCTGTTTAAATAAATTAAAACATATTTATTTACTGGCATCTGTTTTGAAAGACCGACAGCCAATCTTTCATTCCGTCTTGCAACTGATCTTGCAATATGTAATGATACGGATTCTATACTGCCATCAGGTATTATGAATAACCTTATTTTGCCGATCTCTTTTCTGTATTCAAAAACACGTGCCTCAAGCCATTTTACGTCTTCTTCCGTTATTGCCCTGTGTGTGCTCTGGGCTGTTATATCCTCACCTATTACAAAAACATCGTTTTGAATTTTAATTAAATCATTTTTTATATCCTCCCACTTTGTATTTATCAGTGCATTGCCTATAAACGAATTTAATTCATCCAGTGAACCCTGAAGGTCCACAAGCGGGGAATCCTTTCCAACACGGACTCTTAACCCTGTATCAGTTTCTCCCTGATCTCCCCTTCTAGTAAACATTAGTAAAGGTATGTATAACTATTAATTTAAACTTTTTGTATTCAAAAATTTATTAAATTATAAAACAATATCGATATAAATATATTTTCGTTATAAATACATAAAAAATAATATTAATCTTTTCTTTTTATTGTGATGGGTATTACATTGTTATCGAATTCAGTTATTGCTATGTCAATAGGGTCTATAACATCTGGAGGTATATCTATGATAACAGGGGCACCCATTGCAACCTGCAGTGCTCTTGCACCTATAATTCTCGCTTTTTCAAATTTAGTTAACATCATAAAAATCATTGAAAGCATAGACTATATTAAACTATCATAAATAAACATTTCTATATTTTTTTTGAATGATTTACTATATATTTTGAAAAATATAAAATACTGCTCTATTTTAATTCTTATTTAAATTTATTAAAAAATTTTTAAATAATAAATTTATTATTTTCCATTTACATATTCGGAAAAATCAATTTTATTGAAAGGAGGGTTACCCTTTTTAATATTAAAATTATCTACTGATAATAATGAATCAAAATTCTTATCTTCTATTTTTACATTATCGGTAAATGTATTCCATATGGCACTGGCCGCAGATGGGACATATGGATAAAGCATAACTGTGAGATATTCTGCAATTTTCAACGAAACAAATAATTTGTTGTTTAATTTACTTTTATCTACTTTTATTAATTTCCATGGAGCACTTTCATTAAAATAATTATTTGCCATCATTGCAACTTCCAGCCATATAGATAAACCTTTTTTAATGTGCAGGTTATTTAATTCACTTTTATAATCATCAAATTTACTTTTCAATACATTAATAATGTCCTCATCATTATCATCTAATTTTTCAGGTTTTGTTATATTTAATTTATTTTTATCAATAAAACTTTCTAATCTATATATATAATTTCCATATTTATCTATTAATTCTGAATTAACCTTATCCTGGAATTCCTTTAATGAGAAATCCGAGTCTCCGGTTTCAGGCAATATTGATGATATATAGTATCTTAATGAATTTTTATCTATTATTTTTAACATTTCATTTACTGTATATCCTATACCACGGCTTTTTGAAAACTGTTCTCCCTCAAAACGCAAATACTCATTTGCAGGAACATTGTATGGCATATTATAATTTCCATGGGCTATCAGCATTGCAGGCCATATAACTGTATGAAATGGTATATTATCCTTGCCTATGAAATAATATGATTTTATTTTATTATCAAAATAGAAGTCTTTCCAGTAATCTGGCTTATTAATTTCCATGGAGTATGTTCTTGCACCGGTTATATAACCTATTAAAGCCTCAAACCAGACATATATCCTCTTATCATTATAATTATCTAATGGTATTTTAACACCCCAGTCAAGGTCCCTAGTTATTGCCCTTGGCCTTAACCCGTCATTTACAAAATTTTTTGTAAAGGCCAGAACATTATTTTTCCAGAAATCCTTTCCATTTAAATAATCCATTAGTTTATCCTGCAATAAGTCTAATCTTAAAAAGAAATGCTCAGTTACCCTGAATTCTGGTTTTTCATCACTTAATTTACATACTGGATTAATTAATTCTATCGGGTCCAGGGTTCTGCCACAGTTGTCACACTGATCTCCCCTGGCTTCCTTATAACCACAGTAAGGGCATTCTCCTTCTATATACCTGTCCGGCATGAATTTATTTAATTTTTTGCAGAATGGCGATACCATATATCTTTTTTCTAAATATTTTTTATTATATAAATTTAAAAAGAATTCATCTACGTCCTTCACATGTTCCGGATCTGTAGTCCTTGTAAATTTATCAAAAATTATATCTATGTCTTTGAATGTTTCATACTGTTCTTTATTATATTTATCTGCTATTTCCTGCGGCGATACATTATTTTTTTCTGCAGTTATAGTTATAGGGGTCCCATATTCATCACTTCCCGAAATAAATAAAACTTCTTTATCATTTAACCTGTTAAATCTTACAAATATATCTGCACCTAAATATGCGCCGGCAATATGGCCTAAATGCAATGGCCCATTAGCGTATGGCAATGCACAGTTTACCAAAATTCTCTCTTTCATTTATAGGATATATCAATTAAAAATTTAACTTTTTATTATGATTTTTTTATTTCAACCTTTATATCATTCTTAATAACATAAACAAATTTATTCAAAAATTTATCCATTAATATTATTATAACCATTCCGGTTACTAAAAATACAAGTGCGAATATATTAGCCCTTTCAAGTATAAAAACAACACCAATTCCCATTGCTGGAGGATGTTCTGATTTAGTTAATACCAGTAATAATGCTATTGCTGTTTCCACAATTGCTAGTGTATAATAAAGCCCGATATGTACTGAAATAAAAAATCCAATAACTCCTATTATCCCTGATATTATATAGCTTTTCACAAATTTTGATATACTGGACGAAGATCGCTTCGGCTCCATAAACAAAAGAAATGAGCTTGATGCAAAGGATGAAAAAACTATGAATTTGGCTATAGGTACAACATATATATGCAATAATGATAATGCGAATATTGTAAATGATATTGTAATTCCTATAAATACTGCCGGAATAATACTATTCCTTATTAAAATTTCAGTATTGTTTATGGCATTTCCCATACGTTATTATATGTTTATATTATTAAATATTTATTATTTTAATCTCTGGATCACCCAATTTCCTGGAAAATTTTTATGCAGATATCTTATATGTAGTATTAATTTCGGTCCATGTAATATTGTGTGCTATAATACTTGCCTATATATTTTGCTGATTTTTTGCAGTTAATGTATTTTTTATTTATCCGGCAAATATTCATATTACATATTAAATAAATTTATAATATTTGTATTAATTTTTTTGAATTGATTATTAATTCAATGGTAATATTTTCAATAGAATGATCTATAACTGCATAAAAATCAAAATTGCCGTGTGCCTTCATTTTTAATTAAGACAGAAATATTAATATTAAATCTTTATGAATTTTCAATTTATCAATTTTTTCATCAATAATATTTTATAAAAATTATTTTTATCCATTATATTATATAAATAATATATGTTTAATTTTTTAGCTGTTCTATAGTTTCCTTTACAGCAACTTCTACGGACTGGTCACTTGTGTATTTACTTTTCCACCCAAGTTTTTTTAGTTTATCTATTGCTAAATATGTTATTTTAACATCGCCTTTCCAGCCCCTACCATCTATTCCGCCTGTAAAATTATATTTTACATTTTTTAAATTCATCCCATTAACAACATAATCTGCTATTGTTTTAACTGAAGTTGTATTATCATTTCCTAAATTTATTATATCTGTTTTTTTGAACCTTTCATGTATAAATATCATAGAATCCACACAGTCGGAAACATGCATATAGGATTTTTTCTGCGTGCCGTCTCCCAAAATTTCTAATTCCCTATTATTTTTCAATAATTTATTGATAAAATCATATATAACGCCATGCGTTGAGTTTTTGCCCACAATATTTGCAAATCTGAATATTGATCCTTTAATTCCGTAATAATGTGAATATGCTGTGATAAAGCCCTCGTTTGCCATTTTTGATGCCCCATATGATGATATTGGCATATATGGCCCGTAATTCTCTGGTGTAGGCATTATTTTTGCCTCACCGTATACCGTTGATGATGATGCAAACAATATTTCCTTAACATCCTTTTTTCTCATGTGCTCTAAAATATTCTGTGTAACCATCACATTATTCTTGAAATCCTTTTCTGGGTCCTCTGATCCGTATCTAACATCGGAATTTGCAGAAAAATGAATTATAACATCAACATTATCAAGTTTGTTTAGGTCATAATACAATAAATCCGCATTTATAAAATTAAAATTCCTATTATTATAAAATTTTTTTATGAAACGGTCACCAACATGGTTATTTAAATTATCTATTACTGTTACATTATTATTATCTATTAGTTTTTCAACCATGTTTGATCCAATAAAACCTGCTCCCCCTGTTATTAATATATTTTTATTTTCCATAACAGTTAATTGTTTTTATAATAATAATTGTTTTTATATTAAAAATAGATATAGGTTTATGACATATTATTTCAAATGTAAGGATCTGGGATGGGACTGTTCATTCGAAAACCATGCAGAGAAAAGAGAAGATTTGTATCCAAGGATAAGAATACATTTTCATTATGCACACGATACAAATGAAATAGATGAAGAAACATTAAAAAAAATAGATGAGGTTATTTTTGAGGGTGAAGAGTATAAAGGGGAAATATGAAAATAGAAAAAATAAAAGGTTTCAGGGATCATTACCCTGAGGATATGGAAATAAGAAACTCTATATTCAATAAAATAACCGATACCGCAGAAAATTTTGGCTATAAAAGGATAGATTTCCCTAGCCTGGAATTGCTTGAAATGTACCGACTAAAATCTGGATCGGAACTTGTTAACCAGACATTTTCATTTACCGATAAGGGAGGCAGGGAAGTAACATTAATTCCAGAGGCAACCCCATCAACCATGAGATTATTAACATCAAGAAAAGATCTACCAAGGCCTGTAAGATGGTATTCATTTCCAAAGGTATGGAGATATGAGGAGCCACAGGAAGGCAGATTCAGGGAACATTACCAGTTTAATTCTGATTTATTTGGCATTGATTCCCCAGAGGCAGATGCAGAGGTTATAGGCATGGCATCAAAAATACTTGACAGCCTGGGTCTGTCAGGGGTATATGAAATAAATATAAATGACAGGTATTTAATGGAATATATTCTAAAGGATTTAAATGTAAACGATATAAATTCCGCTTTTTCAATAATAGATAAATATAGGAAAATAGATAAAAATTCATTTTATAAACTATTTAATGAAATAAATGTTGATGAAAAAAGCATAGATAAAATTATGTACCTGTTATCAGGAAAAATTAATATAAAAAACCTAAAAAGAAAGCTAATAAAGGTATTAAACAATTATAATAATATAGAAGACCGTGTAAACAGGATAAGCAAAACATTTGAAATTATAAACTATTATACCCAAAGTAAAATAAACTATGATTTTTCAGTAGTCAGGGGTTTATCATACTATACAGGCATTGTTTTTGAGGCATTTGACATTCAGGGAGAATTAAGGGCAATCCTTGGTGGTGGCAGATACAATAATTTATCGACACTATTCTCAGACGAGGAAATACCTGCGGCTGGATTTGCAATAGGGGATGCAGTAATAGAAATACTATTAAAAAGAAATAATCTGTGGCTAAATAATAATTTAAAAACCTCATACTATATATGCAGCACTACGGATAATTATAATTATCCTATAAAAATTGCAAATGACATAAGAAATAAAGATAAAATTGCACTGGTTGATATAACAACCAGGAAATTATCAGCACAGATAAAAAATGCATCATCATACAATTATGCCATAATAATAGGAGATAATGAAATAAAAAATAATAGCATAACAATAAAAAACATGAGCAATGGTGAACAGGAAACAATTAAATACATACAGTTTATAGATAGTTTATAACCATGTTCTCTATATATTTAATGTTTATAGCATCCATAATCAAATAAAAAAAGTTTTTTCAAAAGGTTTATATTTAAATTACTACTTACATTTTTAATGTCTATAGCATTTGTGCTTATAAGTATAATTCCAGGCAAGGAACATGAGGTCTATAACCGGATTTCACAGCTTAAATATATAACCGAAGTCCACCCATTGCTGGGTCAATATGATATGATAGCGAAATTAGATATTAACGATATAGGTGAAGTTGGAAATCTAGTTATAAAGGATATACGGTCTATAAGCGGTGTACTTGACACAAAGACTCTGACAGAAATTAGATTATAGGTGAAATAATATGGTAGCGTTTTCATGGAACTGGGATGTATTTTTAATGGTGTTGATAGCTCTGCTTGCACTCTCCCTTATAATATTCGGTATCTTGACGGCCTATTTTGGCAGCAATAAAAGCCGTATGGTTGGTGTTATTCTATTTATTGTTGGAATAATATTTGGGTTATTTACAATATTCGGGTCATATGACATATTCCACGTAAGTTTTATAGCACAGGTACTGGAACCCGCAATATTTTATATTATTGCTGCAATTATCGGTGTTATAATAGGCTTATTAATATTCCTTGGAGCCATAATGAAAACATAATTATTTTCATAAATCTTTTATTATATGTTTATCCAGAATAAAATATATTGTATCTTTTCCATTAAATTGATAATATCATTATTTTATTAAATAAGTTCAATTTTTATATTCGGGCATATGCAATAAATTTTTGTTATAATTGATATTGTTTATATTATGGTCAACAGGCTATGAATATGCAATCATTAAAAACATTGTGGCAATTAATAATAATATTGAACTAATTTTAAACATTTAAATGCTAAACTTAATGTCTTTAAATAATTAATAATAGTAATTGCAATATATTAATTAATTGATTATAAATATAGTTTCATGAATCCGGAACAGTTCATAAAAGAAAGCAGAAGAAAAATAGAAAATGAATTAAAGGATAATAAAGCCATAATGGCATGCTCTGGTGGCCAGGACAGTACATTGCTTGCAGCTATTGCAGCGCCATTTAAAAATATAAGGATTATTTTTGTTGATACTGGATTATTAAGGTTAAATGAGGTAAACCGTGTAGACTCTTTATTCAAAAAATTCAATATAAATTATAAATTAATAGATGCTAAAAATATATTTTTAAACAATTTAAAGGGCATAATAGACCCCGAAGAAAAGAGAAAAATAATAGGCAGAACATTCATAGATATTTTTAATAAAGAAGCGGAAAACCATGGCGCAGATTATTTATTACAGGGAACAATTGCACCCGACTGGATAGAAAGCGGTGGAGCCTCAAGGGATACGATTAAAAGCCACCATAACGTAGGTGGTTTGCCAGCGGATATGAAATTAAGGTTAATAGAGCCATTAAGGGATTTATATAAGGATGAAGTAAGGGAAATCTCAAAATACCTTGGTTTGCCTGAAGTAATGCCATTTCCCGGGCCTGGATTATCAATAAGGATAATAGGCGAAGTAACAGAGGACAAATTAGATATTTTAAGAAAAGCTACGGATATAACAGAAAGATATGTGAATGCAAAATATAATGGTGATAAGCCATGGCAATACTTCTGTGTTTTTTTGCCGGTAAAAACAACAGGTGTCCATGGTGATAACAGGTCATATGGAAATACTATAGCAATAAGGTTTATTGATACATTGGATGGGATGACAGGTACATTTTCAAGGCCTGACTGGGAATTATTATCCTCAATATCAAGTGAAATAACAGATGAAATACCAGAAATAAACAGGATAGTTTATGATATAACAGATAAGCCTCCGGCAACAATAGAATGGGAATAATTATATAATAATTTATAATCATATATAAAATAAAAGGTAATTATTATGATGGAAGAGCAATTATTGATACCAGAAGAAGAATATCAGAAATCGGGAGTTCATATAGGAACCCAGGTTAAATCAAAAGATATGGATAAATACATATTCAAGATAAGAAACGACGGTCTATATATACTGGACATTAAAAGGACAAATCACGCTTTGATAGAAGCTGGAAAGATGCTTGCAAGGTATGCACCCCAGGATATACTGGTTGTTGCACAGAGGCAATATGCTTTCAAGCCTGTTGCAAAATTCTCTGAAATTATTGGTGCCAATTCAATTATTGGAAGATTCATACCCGGAACATTAACAAACCCGGTTTTAGGGTCATATTCAAATGCAAAAATAATACTTGTAACAGATCCGCTGGCAGATACACAGGCAATGAAAGAAGCTATAAGAATAGGAATACCTATAATATCATTATGTGATGCCAATAACAAAACAGACTTTGTTGATTTGATTATACCAACAAACAATAAGGGAAGGATGTCCCTGGCTGTTATATACTGGTTATTAGCAAGGGAAGTATTGAAAAACCGTGGAGATATCAAATCATACGATGATATGCCAGCAAAAATAGATGACTTTGAAGTACAGATTTAAATATCCCTTAATCTCTCTATTTTAATATATTTTATTTCTTTATTTATAAATCCCGAAAAAATTGTTTTTTTTCTCACACTTATTGATAGTCTAATTGCCCTACTTATTTTATACCATTCCTCTGAATCTATAAAACTTACTAAATATTCAGCATGCTCATTCATTGATTTCTTATAAACCCTGAAATTTTGCCCGTATTTAAAACCACTTTTTACTATAAATTTCCTATTTATTAAATCATTGTATAATAAATCCTCATTTGATTTTATGGTTTTTGTAATATAATCTGCCTCAAAGTCATTTAAGATTTTTATCATATGGAAGTTTTCACCAAACCATTCAGGCGTGTTATCCCGTGTATAATATACATTATTAATTTTTTCTACGTTTTTAATGTTTATTTCTTCGTTTACACATCCATATGGGTCTATATAATCGGCATAAAAATATGTTACACTTTTTTCCTCATCCACGGTTATGAATATTGAAGGCAATTCATTATATATATCAGAAAAATTTATCACTTCATTTTCTTTTATTAAAATTACAGGCAAATCGTATTTTTCTTTACTTTCCCTTTTAAAATAAAATTTATTTTTCTCTCTTTTTATATAGTAACCCTTATTTTTTAATATTTCATAAACATAATATAAATAAACATCATCATCAAATAATCTTTCCATTATGTCCTCTAATCCATTTAAATTTAAAGGCTTTATTTTATTCTTTATATAAAGATATACTGCCTCATATGGATTTATATAAAAATTATTATCAATAATTCTTCCTATATGGTATTTGTTTATTATCTGTGATATGCTTATATCACACGTAATGAAACTGGCATTTTTGCATATTATGTCCATCGGGGGATATTATTTATTACGATTATAAATCTTTGTCAAAACACTTTTTAAAATGTCGTTCATAATATCGTCAAAATTTAATTTATTATTATATATATAATATTTTATATTATATTTATCTGCCACTTTGTTCATATCATTTTCCCAGAACTGTGATATATACCTTAAATCAGATTTCATGCCTATTAGGAATATTTCCATTTCATTGCTATATTTCATTATAAATTTTTCTGCAGCTTCGAGGCTATCCATATCTGTTATATCCACCGTCACCAATACAAGCGTGGACTTTGATAAAATCCTATCGTCCAGCAATTCCATCGGCATTTCAAGAAATAATAAGTTTATATCATAGTCTTCGAAATTAAAATTTATATCTATTTTTTTCCTTATAAAACCCTTAATATCAACAGGAGAACTTGAATTGTAAACTACCGACGATATCAGGGAGCTTTTTCCCGAACCTTTTTTCCCCGTTACTGTAACTTTCCATATAATTTTGTGAATCATTGTTCTTTTAATTGATATCAATTATAAAATGTTTTTTTATTTTGAATGAAAATTTAAATATTGATATGACATTATATTCTATGGATTTTGAATTTTCTGATAATTTAAAGAATGTGAAATCATCCGAGATAAGAGATTTATTGAAATATATACATTTATCCGATATGATATCATTTGGGGGTGGATTGCCCAATCCTGAAACTTTCCCATCCCAGGAAATAAAAAATATACTTGATGACATAATAGATAACTATGCATCATCAGCTTTGCAGTATGGCCAGACCGATGGTTTAGCATATTTAAAAAATGAATTAAAAAATTATCTATTAAAGGATGAAAATATCAACATAAATCCGGATAATATGATGATAACAACAGGTTCACAGCAGGCTTTATATGCATTAACAAAAATTTTTGCAAACCCGAATGATTATGTAATAACCGAGGCACCAACGTATGTGGGTATGATATCATCGCTTAATGCGAATTCTGTAAGGGCAGTTTCAGTAAACATGGATAACCATGGCATGATTACTGATGATCTGGAAAACAAATTAAAAATGTTAAAATCGATGGGGATAAAACCTAAGTTTATTTACACAATACCTACCTTCCAGAACCCTGCAGGTTATACCATGGATCTTGATAGAAGGAAGCATTTATTAGAAATAGCATATGATTATAATATACCGGTAATAGAGGACAACCCATATGGTGATTTAAGGTATTCAGGCAATAAATTGCCCACATTAAAAAGCCTTGATGCAAATGACATTGTAACATATTTAGGAACGTTTTCAAAGGTTATGGCTCCCGGATTAAGGACCGGATTCACATTATCACAGCCCGAGGTTATACATAGATTTAATATGTTAAAGCAATCCCTGGATCTGGCAAGTGATTCATTATCACAGTATATTGCATATGAATACCTAAAAAGGGGAATTATATATGAACAGGTGCCCAAAACAATAGAATTATATAAAAGAAAAAGAGATATAATGCTGGAATCACTGGATGACAATATGGAAAATGCCGAATGGTCAAGGCCTGATGGCGGCATGTTTCTCTGGGTTAAATTAAATAAAAACATAGATTCATCAAAAATGCTTAAAAGGGCAATAGAAAATAAAGTGGCATATGTAACCGGATCAGCATTTTATTATAACAATCCTGAAAAAAATACAATGAGGTTAAATTTCACATACTCTAAGGACGATGATATAAAGGAAGGAATAAAAAGATTGGCGAAAACAATAAATGAAGAAATGAAAAATTATTAAATAATATTTTATAATAATTATCAATTCACATGTAATGGTAACACTTGTTGGCGGTACATTTAATTGTTTGCATAAGGGTCATGAAAAATTATTAAAGGCAGCATATGAAACAGATGATCATGTAATAATTGGATTGACCTCAGATAAATACGTTAATTCCAACAAAAACATAAAAAGAAGCTATCAAAAAAGAAAATATAGTGTAGAAAATTTTATGAAAAAATTTACAGATAATTTTGAAATACATCCACTGGATAACTCATATGGCAATACCCTTGATGTGGATGACGCAAAACTTGTGGTTTCTCCTGAGACATATAGCAATGCATTAAGAATAAATAGTGAAAGGTTAAGGCTTAACAAAAAACCATTAAGAATAATAAAGATACCGTTTGTTCTTGCAGAAGATTTATTTCCAATAAGCTCAACAAGAGTAATGAATAAGGAAATAACAAAATCAGGAAAAAGAAAAACAAAAATAAAAATCAGCATATCAACGGATAATGATTTAAAAATAAATGCATTAAATAATTTTTTAAAAAATTATATGAAAAATTATGAAATAACAAAAAATTTAGATTACAAAACATGTTCCGAACAGCCATTTGGAAACGATACAATAAAATATGCAACCCAGAGGGCGTTATATGGATTAAGGGACAATGATTATTCTATTGGTGTTGAATCCGGAATATTTTATAATAAAATAAATAATGTTTATTACGATTTCCATTACTGTGCTGTAATAGATAAATACAGTAAAATAACAACTGGAGTTAGTTCTGGCTTTGAAATACCTGACAATGTTATTGATTTTATTAAATCCGGTGGTTATACAAATGAATATGTTGAAAAAATGTATAATGTTAAAAATATAGGGAAAAAGAATGGGATAATAGGATTAATTTCAGATAATAAACTTAAGAGATATGATTTAATATATGAATCAATCAGAAATGCCTTTTTAATAAGATTAAGGGCTGATCTTTACACACAGTAAATATAGCGTCCCTCTGGAAATTTATATAACCATAAAAATATTTAAGTATGTAGTTTTTATATAAACTATAAGGTGTAATTATGAGGAAAAAAATTGCAGTTATCGGCCTTGTTATACTTATAGTAGGTATTGCAATGGCTGCAGGTGGATACTATGAAACCACAAGCGTATTAAGCCATGATTTGCATACTACGGTTAAAGCATATAACACAACGGACAATGAGTATATAACAGGTAATATGAGTATATCTTCCGGTTATGAGTTAATAGTTATATCAAATTATACACATGAGGGTTTAATAAAATCATCTGATCTATCAAAGGTAAACAATAACACCACTTTAGCACATTATGTAATAACTCCGACAACATCGGCAGCGGATGACCATGTATATACCGGCCTGGCTGCGGGTACATATCTGTTTGTTGCATTTAATACTTCCACACCAGTAATTGGATATGAATATGCACCATTGACAACAATCGAACTTGGTGGCGCATTGCTTATAATAGGTGCAATAGCAGCATTTATCGGATTTATAGTTCTTATCGTGGGTCTTGTACTGAGGAAAAAAGAGCCAAAAAATCCTGTAGAGGATACATTCAACATGTAATAAAATAAATTATAAAATATATTAATAATGTTTAAATAATCAATTATTATTAATTTAATTATGGTAACTAAAGAAGAAGTTTTAGAAGTATTAAAAAATGTATCAGATCCTGAAATAGGCATGGATGTTGTTAATTTAGGTTTAGTCTACGATGTTCAGATAAACGGCAATGATGTATATATAAAAATGACAATGACCGCACCAACGTGCCCGGTGACGCCATGGATTTTATCCGAAGCGCAGAAGGAAGTTGAGAATCTTGCAGATGTTGAGGCAGCAGATATAGAACTGGTATGGGACCCACAGTGGAATCCCGACATGATGACTGACTATGCAAGGGAACAGTTAAATATGTACTAATTTAATTAATTTTTATATGTTTAAAAACTCATTTATTTCCGTGTTATAAATTTTATTAATTTTCGCATTTTAATTATAACCAAGTTATGCTATGTATATTGCACGTAATTATGTATAAATTTTATTTTCTAATTTAATTACAATGCAATATAATTTTTAAATAAATTAAAACCTTTATATACCCTTTATATATAAAGAGAATGATATATATGAGTGAAATGGAAAAAATAACAATAGAAAATATAGTAGCATCCACATCATTAGCAGAACACCTGGATTTAAGCAAAATTGCACTGGCACTTGAAGGTTCAGAATATGAACCTGAGCAATTCCCGGGTTTAATTTATAGATTAAAGGATCCTAAAACAGCGGTTTTAATTTTCAGAAGTGGCAAGGTAAACTGTACAGGTGCAAAAAATCTTGAAAATGTTAAGAAAACGATAGATATTATAATAGACAAGATGAAAAAAGCCGGAATAGAAGTAACGGACAATCCAGATATAATAGTTCAGAATATTGTTGCAGTATATGATTTGGAATCGGATTTAAATTTAACAGATATTGCAATGTCACTTGGACTTGAGAACGTTGAATATGAGCCCGAGCAGTTTCCTGGTTTAGTTTACCGTGTAGAGGAGCCAAAGGTCGTATTATTATTATTTGGTTCCGGTAAGGTTGTATGTACCGGTGCAAAGGAAGAAAGTGAAATAGAGCAGGCAGTAATAAAAGTAAAAAAGGAATTGCAGAAAGTTGGTCTCATATAAGACCATTTTTTAAAAATTCCCTTACAAAGGACGTTGCATAAATGCCCTTACCAAGAATAAAATTTATTTTATTTTCGTCTATTATCTTAAAATTATACGGTACCACAGATATGATTCTATAATCTCCAGAGGAGCTTAAATCTTTATTATTTTTAATATTAAAATCATTTATATTTATATTTTCCTCATTTAATATCTTCTTTTCTATTTCTCCTTCAATGCCTGAAGATAATTCAGTTTTATAGCCTATTAATGGTATGGCAGTTCTTATTTTATTTTCTTTCGATATTTTATTTAATTTTTCTAAATTGTATTTATTTGCATGTATAATTTCTCTTTTATCCGGGTTAAAATAATCATCTATGCTGTATAACAAATCTCCTTCTAATACTTCATATAAATTATCCATAGACTCCATTCTTTCAGATAATATTCTATTAAATAAATATGATTGATAAGCATGTATAAACAGCATTGTTAAATTTTTAGGGAAAACACTGAATGCATTTTTATATGTATTATTTTCAGATATATAACCCAATAATGATCTTTCGAACGATAAATATTTAGGGAACTCATTCAATGCTTTTTTAGCATCTTCAGTTTCATTAAAATTAATTCTGTAATCTTCATGGTCATATTCCGGGTCATATAAATACAGTTTAACTGCATCCTCATATCTATTTTTTAATATTAATTTTCCTATTTTATGTGTATTTATCCTTATATTTCCAAACCTCTGGTATCCATAAAAATTTGGGAAACCACCGTTATTATTGATTTCATTATATATGTTTAATATTTTATCATTGTTATTTTCATCAGATAAAATTTTTATTATAAATTCATTTCCCTTCAAATCGCCTAACCTTATCATATCATTTGACCTGAATGATTCAATTAATTCAGCATCCCTGATATTCAGTGATTTTATATCGTATTTCTCTGATAAATTTACGCAGAAATACTGTGTGGTTATTCCTGTTTTATCCTTTGTGCCTGCATATGTAATCCTCTTTTTGCTTATTTTTAATTCATCTGCCAGATATATCAAAAATTTATTTGTATCCCAGTTATATAACCTGATTTTTAAAATACTGTATTTTCCATTATCATTTCTTTTTATATTCAATGGTATTTCATTTACTATAAAACTTTCCGGGTCATATTTTATTTTGCCATTAAATCCATCGGATTTTGAAGAATAATTATTGATTCCTATTAATTTTTCATCCATAAAAGTAGATTATAAACTGATATAATAAATAAATTAAAATTATAAAAATTTAGTTTTTATTTTTCTTTCTTATTACTGCTATTCCCGCAAGTGATACTATTGCTATTGCCCCTACACCTGCTGCAATGTACATATCGCTATTATTTGCTGCATTCTGATTGCCAAGAACTATATAATTGCCATTGGCATATGCATGTCCCGGCACTATTATATTATATGATGGGTCAGATACATAATGTATATCTATTCCTAGAACAGTATTATTCATATATGTATTTACAGTATCTCCAGCATCGTATGAAAACATTGTATCGTTTGCCGATACATTATATGTTCTTGTCCATGTGTTCAATGACTTTTCAAATACAGAATAGTTCATGTTGTTAAAGTGTGATATGTAAGTTTTCTGATAACTGTAATTCCCGGCCGTGGACATGTTTTCATTCATATCAAAGCCCCTCCATGTCATATTTGCCTTATTTCCGTGGAATATATTTGTTATGTTAAACTGTAAGCTTGAATTATAATACACTATAAATTCATTTGAGCTGACATTAACATATTTCATTTCAACGGATACATTGATATCTGTTATATTCATGGATGAATTCTGTGCTATTAGATATCTCATTTCCTGGTATCTCATATCATTGCCAGAAGAGTTTAACACCAGGGATTCCTTAAAACTGCTATTCTGGAACATTAACCTCATATAATTAAATGTCATATTTGCCCTGTTTTGATTGCTGCTTGTATTCTTCTCAAAAACTATGTATGAATCTGTTGTATATGTAACATTGCCTGAATTTGTTTTTTTATCTAAATGTACTGTAACGGTAGAAGCCGATGAAACCGGTGCTATTGCAAGTCCGATTAATATTATTATAACTATGCCACCTATTATTTTTTTGTTCATATTATATAAAGCAAATTTTTCTATTTAAACCTTTATATTTGTGGGAAATATTACATTTTAAAAAATCACTTCAAATAATAATATTCTCTTTCAAGTAAACCGTTGTCTTTCTTTTTTATTCCAATAATATTATTCTTTAAAAGGCCATTCAATATAAATTCTATTTCATTCTCCATTAATATCTGGGCACCGAGTTTTAAATATCCTTCCTTTGTTGTATCAGTTAAATCTGGTTTTCCAATTATTTTATTTATAATTTCATCCTCTGTTAATTCATTATTTTTTAAAATTTTTATTATATCATCTTTGTCCATAATATATAAAAAAATTATTTTATTTATACCTTTTTAATATATATTTGAATTCTGGTAATTTGGTGGTTCAGAAACTATTCTTATGTCATGTGGATGGCTTTCCTTTAAGCCATTATTTGATATTTTTATGAATACTGATTTTTCTTTCAGTTCATTTATATTTTCTGCTCCAAGATATCCCATACCTGTTTTAATGCCTCCGACGAACTGGAATAAATTTTCCGAAACCCTTCCACGGTATGGTACTGATCCCTCCACACCCTCAGCTATAAATTCATTGTTGCCCAGTTTGCCATAACGATCCGATTTCCCTGCAGTTATTGCCCCTATAGACCCCATTCCCCTGTAAGATTTATACTTCCTGCCATTTATTATTATTTCGGACCCCGGGCTTTCCTCTGTACCTGCCAACAGGGATCCAAGCATAACTGTTGAGGCACCTGCTGCAAATGCCTTTACCATATCTCCGGAATATCTAATGCCCCCATCTGCTATAACAGGTATATTATTATTTTTAGCCACATCAGAGACATCAGAGATTGCAGTCAACTGTGGTACTCCAACACCTGCAATAATCCTAGTTGTGCATATTGATCCAGGGCCTATGCCAACCCTTAGGCCATCAACACCTATTGCTATTAAATCTTCAGCTGCTTCCGCCGTGGCAATATTTCCAGCTATAATATCTATATCAAGATTTTTCCTTATTTTTTTCAGTGATGATAACACATTTTCATTATGTGCATGTGCTGTATCAACAACAACAAAATCGGAACCTGCCTTTTCGAGATTTATTGCCCTGTCAAGATCATATGCTCCTATTGCTGCACCAACCATTAATTGCCCTTCCTTATCCCTTGATGCGTTGGGGAACTTTTCTCTTGTTTTTATATCTTTTGCTGTTATCAATCCCATTAATTTGCCGTTTTTATCTACCAGTGGCAGTTTTTCAACCCTGTTTTTATATAAAATATATTTTGCATCTTCAATTGAAACATGTTCATCTGCCGTTACAACGTTTTTTGTCATTATATCCTTTATTCTGCCATTGGAATCTGAAAATTCCAGGTCCCTTTTTGTTAAAATTCCTACTAATTTTCCGGCTGAAACTACAGGCAATCCTGCAATGTTTTTTGTTGTCATTATAGTTCTGGCAACATTTATTGGTGTTTCTGGGTCTATTGAGAAAACATCCCTTATTATTATGCTCTCCTCCTTTTTCACCTTTTTCACCATTTCTATCTGTTCATTTGCTGACATATTCCTGTGCAGTACACCCAGTGCACCATATCTTGCCATTGCTATTGCCATCCCGTCTTCTGTAACTGTATCCATTGGAGAGCTAACAATGGGAATATTTATCCTGATATGCCTTGAAAAATAACTTGAAACATCAGCATTTTTTGGCTCTATAAAAGATTTTAACGGTTTTAATAAAACATCATCAAATGTATATCCTTCAATAACGCCCTTAAATTTCTCTTTAAACATTGTGGAATAGTACATAAGCGTAAATAAAATTTTTTATAATAAGTTAAATATTTATATTAAATAGTTTTTAAACATAGCAATAAAAATTAATGCAAGTTTGTATTAATGTTTTAATGGAACTCTTTGAAGATAGGAAGAAAATACTGGAATACTTCGGTAATCACGGTATACTTGTTTCTCCTGAAGCACTGGACATAATTTTAAACAACAGCATGGGCCAGTTTTTAAATGAAATGGCCTCCCCGGAGGTAATGAGTTCCGGGTATTTAACAGAAAATGACGTAAAAAAACTTATAAAAAAGCCTGAAAGGAAAAAAATGGATTTTGAGGTTTACATGCCTGATATTAAGGCCCACAGTTCAGTTGAAGATTTCAGGGAAATGTTTGTTGACAGATATGAAAGTTTAAACAAAATGATTATACAGTCATCAGAAATGAGGGGCACATATGCAATAAAAGCAGCAAAGAAAAGCTCAGGCAAGGTAAAAATAGTTGGTATGGTATCTGAAATAAGCACCACAAAAAATGGCCATAAGAGATTACTGCTGGAAGATTTAAATGATAACATAAATGTTTTCCTTCTAAAAAGCAAGGGCCTTAACAATGAATTAATTTTGGAGGATGAGGTTATAGGTGTAATAGGATCAATTAGCAGTTCAGGAAAAGACCCTGTGCTATTTGCAGATGAAATCATACGCCCAGACATACCGTATAAAATGATTGACGATGAGAAGAAACCACCTGTTTATGTTGCATCATTATCAGATATACACGTAGGCAGCAAAACATTTAGGAAAGATGATTTCAATAAAATGATTTCATGGATTAAAGGGTCAAATGAAGAGGCTGAATCATTAAAGTATCTAATATTAAGCGGAGACGTTGTAGATGGTATAGGAGTATACCCTGGCCAGGAAAATGACCTTGAGGTTTTAAATCCATATAAACAGTATGAAACCCTGGCAGATTATGTAAACCAGATACCTGAGGACATAAATATTTTTATAATGCCAGGAAACCATGATATAGTCAGGCTTGCAGAGCCACAGCCATTGTTTTCAAAAAAAATTAGGGCCTTTTTCAACGACAATGTAACATTATTGCCAAATCCATATAACTTAAGGTTAGAGGATAAAAATGTTTTAATTTATCACGGGATGGCATTAAATGATATGATTGAATTAGTTCCAGGGGCAAGTTATGGAAGCGTCGGGTCCGCAATAGAGGAATTATTAAAAAGGCGGCATTTAGCACCAGTTTATGGAGGAAAAACACCTATTATACCATATAAAAAGGATTACCATGTTATTTCAGAAGTGCCTGATATATTTATTACAGGCCATATACATTCTTTTTCACAGGGCAATTATAAGGGTGTGAGGTATATAAATGCATCAACATGGCAATCACAGACGGAATACCAGAAAATGATGAATTTTTCGCCAAACCCCTCAATAATGACATTATTCGATCTCCATTCTAAAACAACAGTATTAAAGGATTTTAAAAAATTATAATGTTCTTTTTATTATCTCATCTATTTCTTTCTTAAATGTATTCATAAAATCATTAATTGCCTCCTCCTTTACGCTATTTGGCGCACTTGTAATCCCTATTTTTGCCGTTACTTTAGCCATTTTGGCCATAGAATCATATTCCTTTATTTTTGCCTCCATAAATTCTTCAAGAACCTCACTTATCTGTTTTTTCAATTCATCGTCTTCATTTATTTTTTTACGTATGTATTCTTTTATTAAATCCTTAAATACGTCATGCATGGCCTCAAAATACATTTCCTCAGATGGTGCAGAGCCTATTATATTTTTAATATAATCGTCAATATTATTTTTCATAGGTAGTTAATTTGAAATGGTAAATAAACTTTGATAAAACAAAGAAATATTATATAATATGTATTATTATACATCCATGAATAAAAAGATACTTATGATCGGGCTTGTACTTTTAATAGTAGGTGCAGCGCTGTTCTTTGGTGGCATATATTCATCAGATACCACATTATCAAATTATTCTCATAGTGAATTTACACTAATAAATAATAATGAGCACATATCCAGTAACATAACGGTTAAATCAGGATATTATATTATAATAGAAGGTGCAACAAATACATCAGGCCTTGTAAAAACCTCTGAATTAAGTAAGGTTAATGCAACAGATTTTTCATCCATGGTAATAAAACCTTCAGAACACATAAGTAGTGAAAGCATATATTTGGGTTTATCATCAGGAGCCTATACATATGTTGTATTTGGGAGCACATCATCAATAAAATATATTAATGCTCCTGGGTTTTCAATTGAAGTTGGCGGCGTACTTGTTGTTGTTGGAATTATTTTAGGCGTAATTGGACTTATAATAATGATATTCGGAGCAATCAAGAAGGAACCAAAGCATCCCAGCAATGACCCATATGATATTGATAATATACAATTCTAATTTTTATTTATTATATAAATTCTTTTTGCATAACTCCTATTGCTAAATTCAATATGCATGAAAACGAAGAATAATACCATTGCTATTGCTATTGTGACTAATGAATTTAATGATTCATAACCTATTGTAAGCACAACGGGCAGAATAAAACCGCTAATAGCAGAGAAATTCATGCTCGGTCCTATTTTATCAGGCTCAACGTTTAAATTCCTGCTTATTATTGGCAGTAACGAATTTATTCCGAGGCCGACCATTGTAAATATCACAGCCAATAATATATCCTTTGTAAGGAAGAATAATATTCCGCTGATTGCAACAATAACCAGTGAAGGGTATAATGTTTTTTTCAGTGAAAAACGGGTTAGCATATATGGCAATAATAAATATGCAAAAACTGCGACTGAATATGCTATTACAGATTCCTTAAAGGATGCACTGCCAAGATATGATGGCACAATTTCAAGAATATATGCAGGTGTGAATCCAAGTAAAAATATTATAAATACCTTAAATGAAAAATCAAAGTGGAATTTCCTTAAAGCAGGCGAAATAACATTATGTTTCTTTGAAAATAAAATTGCAGGAACAAAAATAATGCCGGCAATAGAAACAAGTTCCCATGATTTTAATAATGCAAAGAATATTGCGCCTAACAGCCATCCAATTGCCCATCCTCCCATGGTTAAACCAACAATGACTCTGCTCCTTGTTATAGATGCAACCTCTATTGCTGCCGATGTTGCTAAACCGAATAATATTCCTATTACAAATCTGCTTATAAGTAACTCAAAGAAGTATGTTTCATACCCCATTAAAAGAGAAATTATTGCCATTAACGTTATGGATGTTAATGCCAGCCTTGGAACACCTATTCTGCCAAATGATGAGTAAACAAAAGGCGTTACCATTCTACCTACAAATGGTATTCCAAGCAATATATACGATTCTAAATATGTAAAATGCAGTGTTGAAACAATGTCATTTATGAAAAAGGCAAAGTCCATCAGAAAGAATGTTGCGATGGAATATGAAAATACAGGTAATATTTTATTGAAATTTAATTTATTACTTATAATATTTTTATTTGCATACATAATATTTTAGTTAAGCAGTCCTATATATTTATAGATTATTCTTTATATTATTATTTATATATCATTTAAATTAATATTTAACGTTGTATTTTATTATATAATTTAGTAATATAAAAAGTTTAAAACTTTTTCAATATATTAAATTTCTTTAAAAAATTTTTTAATAATACTAAGGCATATTGGCAGTACATATTATTTGTGCATATATATAATATAGAAAAACATTATGTTACTGTATTAGTTTTTTTAAATCATAAAATATTAAATAAAATAATAAAAAATATTAAATATTGAAATATTAATTTATAATATTAATATTAATAAACGAATTACGAAAAAATAGAAGATAGTTTTAAATACTGTAAATTCTAGCCATGGTCTATGGTTATGTTAATATTAATTACGATTATCGTATATATAATACTAAAATAGTAATAATTTTATAAAATATTATCATTACCTTTCATGAACATAATAGAAAAAATATTAAAAAACCATTCAGAAAATATAAAAGAGGTTTCTCCCGGCGATATAATAACAGTAAATGTTGATAGGGCAATTATTACTGATATGGCCGCACTTCACCCCGAGTTTATTAACAATCCCCCATTAAGGCCATTTGACAGCGATAAAATTGCAATAATATTTGACCATTTTGTGCCGCCTCCGAATATTGAAATCTCAAACAGGATAAATAAATTAAGGAAACTGGCAAATTTATGGAACATAAAGGATTTTTATGATTCCGGAAGCAGTGGGATATCCCATGTTATAGCTGCTGAAAAGGGTTTTTTAAAACCCGGGAGCCTGATAGCAAATACGGATTCGCATACAATTGCAGTGGGGGCGTTCAATACAATCGGACGCGGACTGGGAACCCCGGAGATTATGAATATAATAGCAACGGGCAGGACATGGTTTTTGGTCGGCGAAACCATAAAAGTAAATTTAAATGGGAAAATAAAAAATAATACATCATCCAAGGATGTATTCTTCAGTATTGCAAAAGCTACAGGAGATATACCTAATAATAATATTGAATTCCACGGCGATGGCATAAAGCATCTGACCATGGATCAAAGGTCATCAATATCAACAATGTGTGCCGAGTTAAGTGCCGAGTTCTCTGTATTTCCATATGATAATGTTTTGAAAAGCTATATGGACAATATCAATGTATACGATTATAATCCTATAAAACCTGACAATAATGCATATTATTATAGAACATACGATATTGACCTGGGTGAAACAGAACCGATGGTGGCACTACCAGACAGAATAATAAACAATATAAGGCCCGTATCGGAAATGAATAAAACAGAAATAAATGTATGCATAATAGGCTCATGTGCCAACGGAAGGTTATCCGATATAAAGGATGCTGCGGAAATACTTCATAATAATAGGGTAAATAAAAATGTAAGGCTTATAGTAACCCCTGCCTCAACAAAAATATACCGGGAGGCATTAAAACTTGGATACATAGATGAAATTGCAGGGGCAGGCGGCCTTGTAACAAACCCGACATGCGGTGCATGTTTGGGAGGGCATATGGGCGTTGTTGGCGATACAGATATCGTAATAAGTTCAACAACAAGGAACTTCAAGGGAAGGATGGGGTCAAAGGATGCAAAAATATATTTGGCATCTGCAAAAACTGTTGCAATATCAGCAATAAAAGGATATATATCAGGTGGTTTGAATGAATAATATTAACGGGAAAATATGGTTATTCGGTGACGATATCAATACTGATTTAATGTATCCGCAGGTATGCTACACATTAAATGAGGATGAGAAGCCATTCTATGCAATGTCCGCAAACAGGCCGGGATGGTCCAGGATGGTAAACCGTGGCGATATCATTGTTGCAGGCAGAAACTTTGGAACGGGTTCATCAAGGCCTGCAGCCGACAATATTAAAAATTTGGGGATATCGTGTGTAATAGCAGAGTCAATTAATGGATTATTCTTAAGGAATTCAGTCAATTCAGGATTTCTGGCACTGCAGGCACCGGGAATAACAAATATTGTAATTGAAGGGGATATAGTATATATAGATTTAAAAAACAATGAAATAATAAATAAAAGCAACAATAAAAAAATAAATTTTAAGCCACTTCCACAGTTCCTGATGGACATTATAGACAATGGAGGAATAATAAATATATTAAAAAATAAAAAATTGCTGGGAGGACCATTATAATTTCTGTATTTTATAATTATTTATTGTATTTTTTAACCCCGAGCTTACAAATATTATTAAAGGCAGAAACATTAATGATATTATCCCCATTAGGACCCATGAAACTTCATAGTTATAATGTGCAGCCATAAATGTAAATATTACAGGTACTATGGCTGCAATTAATAATTGAATAAGGTTAACAAAGGATAAATTTAATGATACCAAATCTCTCCTTGATAGATATCTTATAAATGTGTATGTTACTGAAAAGCCATAAACAACAAGCATGCCCATTATTATTGCAATTATTATTATAAATATATAATTATAAACAAAACCAATTAATATTAAAAATAATGATAATGTAAGATTTATTAATATAAATACTAATATTTTATGGTTTGTCCTTGAGAAATGATATCCACCTATAATTCCACCAAAGAATCCAACAAATAAATATAAGGATGATATTGAACCTGATAATAAAATGCTGAAACCCTTAGTCTCAAGATAATAAACAAAAAACTGTCCTATAATTGTTTCTGCAACCATTGTTCCTATTCCTATAAATGCAATTAACATTATCATTTTTGATGAAAATACTTTTTTCAGGCTTTTAATTATATCTGATTTCTCTGTTTTAATGTTTTTTATATTCTTAAATAATAATGTTAAAATGATAAATAGTATTAATGTTATTATCCCTGCTATTAAAAATGATATTCTATATCCAATATACTGGTCCAAAAATGCCCATCCTAATATACCAACACCTGCACCAACATTAAATGCGCCATTATAAATCCCAATATGGAATGCGTATTTATCTTCAGGAACTATCGAGGCCAATAAGCTTAATGCAGGCGAGAAGAATAATGCAGCGGATAATCCTGCAAAAAACCTTGAGAGTATTAATTCAGTAAAATTATTTGATATGCCTGAAGTTATGGCAAATACTGCAACAAGTAATAATCCAATTAATGATGTTTTTTTATCACCTATATATGATGATAAATAACCTCCAAGAATCTGAAATATGGATATACCTGTATAAAATGAGGTTACTAATAAGCCAAGTTCAACTACTGTTAAATTCATATACGATTTTATATATGTAAGTGCAGGTGCCATATCCATCCAGTTTAACGCATACAATGCTCTGGCACCGTGTACGAATGCAGCCCTGACACGGTAATCCATATCGGGCTTAATTAATACAATGTTAATAAATTTATTTGAAAATAGTATTTTAGTAAAGTATAATAAACACAATAAAAATTAATTATAAATAATATTTCTTAAGTTTATTGTAAATTTCATCGTTGTTTAATACTTCCTTAAGCTTTAATAACATTTTTTGATTATCATATTTAAATCTTTTAAACAAAATTTCATTGCTACCTGTATCCATTATAGCATATGATGGCATATAATTATTATCCCTTGGTTGCCCTATGCTTCCCGGATTAATTATTTTATTTCTATATACCATCATAAAATGCGTATGCCCGATAAGAGTATAATCATATTTATTAAAAAAATCCTTATCCCTGAAAACCTTTTCAGCTTCACTGGCAAATAAATAGCCATCCAGATTGTTATATGGCGAGGCATGTGTTAAATAGAATTTTTTATTTTCTATATCCAATTCCTTATTTAAACTAAATGTTTTCATAAAATTTATGTCATCCTTGGATAATAATTTCATTGATATATTTTTTCTTGTAAAATCGCTTAATTCAAGCATATCAAAGGAACAGTTGCACGATGTATTATTTATTACTGCATTATCATGATTCCCCATTATATTTATATCCGAATTCATTTTTAAAAAATCTATGACCTTTTCAGGTTCTGGTCCATAATCAACTGCATCTCCCAGAAAAATTAATTTATCAAATTTTTCATTGTCGTATGCCGTTTTCAGAGCATCGTAATTACCATGTATATCCGATATAATAAACAACCTCATACAATATATATTGTTCATAATTATATAAATTATATGTATAAATATTCATATGAAAAATATTTTATATATAATAATAATTAACTACAGATGCAAAAAAAACCTGAAAAAATTATAGATTTAAATGTATACAAAATGTTATCAGATGAAATAAGGCTAAAAATAATAAAATTATTGATAAACGGCGAGAAAAATGTTTCTGATATAATAAACAACTTCAATATAGATCAGCCATTAATATCACACAAATTAAGGGAATTGCGTGAAAATGGATTATTAATAAGCTATAGATCGGGAAAAAACATTATATATAAAATATCGGATAAATCATTAATCAACATTATAAAAATTACAGAAATAGCCGGAAATAAAATAGATAAAATTTGCAACTGTGTAGAGTGTAATGAATGAAGGCCCTATTTTATATAGCATTAATTATATTTATAATAACATTAATTTTGGTATTAAAAAAGCCTAAAAATATAGGAATAGGCTATTCTGCCTTAATAGGGGCATTGATAACTGTATTACTTGGGATATCAACATTTACTGATATAATAACGGTTTTTAATATAGTATGGAATGCCACATTCACATTTATATCAGTAATAATTATTTCACTTATTTTAGACGAGGCGGGATTCTTTGAATATATTGCATATAAACTTGCACTATATGCGAAAGGCAACGGGAAAAAATTATTTGTTCTCATTATACTTCTTGGTTCTGCCATATCTGCAGTATTTGCAAATGATGGGACAGCATTAATTTTAACACCTATTGTTTATGCCATTTTAATAAGGTCAAACACACCAAAAAATAAGATACTGCCATTTATAATGGCAACGGGTTTTATAGCAGATACTTCAAGCATACCGTTTATTGTAAGCAATTTAGTGAATCTGGTAACAGCAGGCTATTTTAATATTACGTTTATAAAATACACTGAAATAATGGTCTTTCCAGATATTGTTTCCATAATTGCAAGCATAGGCGTTCTGTATATATTTTATAGAAAGGAGATAACAAATTATAAAATAGATAAAAATATGGATGTTAATTTATTAATAAAGGATAAAAAGATATTTAAAATTGCATTTCCAATGATAATACTGTTAATGGTTTTTTACTTTTTATCAGGCATAATAAAAATAGATATCGCATTTATAGCAATGCCGTTTGCATTATTCTTTTATATATACGCAAGAATAAACGGCAAGATAGATGCAAACCACATAGTAAAAATAGCACCATGGCAGATTGTATTATTTTCTCTTGGGATGTATATTATAGTATTCGGGCTAAGCAATGAGGGTTTAAATGCAATATATATAGGTATTTTAAAATATATAATTTCATTTAAGAATCCATTTTCACTTATATTTTCAGGGTTCTTCTTTGCGTTTAATGCTGCGGTAATGAACAATATGCCATCTGTAATGGTTGGAGACCTGGCAATATCTGGATTAAAAAATCCGGGATTATTAATGTATTCAAATATAATAGGCAATGATATCGGCCCTAAATTTACACCAATAGGGTCTCTTGCAACAATGTTATGGTTATATACCTTAGAAAGAAAAGATGCAATAAAAATATCATATAAATATTATATGAAGATCGGATTAATTCTGGCTTTGCCGGTTTTATTTTTTACATTGCTGTCATTATATGTTGTGTCGTTAATTATATGATTTTATATTATTTACCATTGAAATTATATCATTATCATTATATATTTTATTGCTGTTTTTTATCTCATTTAATGCATATGATATTATATTTTCATCAGGTTTTATATTTAAATTATTTAATTTTTGAATCAATGCATGTTTTCCAGAATATTTATCTATTGTAAAACTCCTTTGTATGCCAAATATTTCAGGATTCATGAATTCATATGTTTCAGGATTATTAATTATTCCATTGACATGCACACCTGATTTGTGTATGAATGCATTGCTTCCGGTTACAGGTTCATTTAATGGCATTTGTATATTGCTGTACTTTTCAACAGTACTGGATAACTCCCTTAATAAACTCAAATTTATGACATCTAAATTATAATGGTATTTTAATAATGTTCCAATTACCTGTGTTGGTGTTATCCCAACACGTTCACCTAAGCCGTTTACGGTTGCATGTATTACCGTTGCTCCTGATTCAAACGCTGCCAAACTATTTGCAACTGCCATGCCAAGGTCATTATGCCCGTGGAAATCGTATTCAACATTTTTTATATCATTTATATTATTAAAGATATACTTTGTCCTTTCAGGTGTTAATATGCCTAAAGTATCGGCTATTGATATCCTGTCAGCACCTGCTGAAACTGCAGTTTTTATTACATCTCTTAAAAAGTTTATATCTGTTCTTGATGCATCCTCTGCGGTGAATCTAATTTTTATTCCATATGATTTTGCATAATTTATTGAATTATATATTATATTCAATGCTTCTTCTTTAGTTTTATGTGTTTTATATTTTAGATGTAAATCGCTTATGCCATAGAATATAGCTATTCTATCAATATTTAATGAAGACGCAATATCTATATCTGAGTTTACAGCCCTGCTATGTGCAATTATTTCAGATTTTATTGTTTCTGAATTTTTTAATTCCATTATATATTTTATTGAATTAAATATATCTTCTGAAACAACAGGATGGCCTGCCTCTATCATTTTCACATCTGCATCTGATAATAGTTTTGCAATATTAACCCTCTGATCCATATTAAATAAAACTCCGGGTGTCTGTTCACCTTCTCTTAATGTTGAATCTAATATTCCTATCATTTATATCTATAGTATATTATTTCCCCATAAATAAAAGTTTCGTATTATTTTTACTAAATTCGTATAATAATATAATTTAAATCGCAAAAACCATTTATATAAAACACATTAAGTGTTATGATATTGGCAGTTGATGGTGGAGGTACAAAGACACTTGCGGTTATAATAGATGAGAAAAATATGGTTGTTAGGGGCATAGGTGTTGCAGGTCCTAGCAATGTTAGAAGTGTTACTGCAATAACATCAAGAAAAAATATTTTAAGTTCAATAAAAAATGCAAAGGCCATGGCAAATGTTAAAAAAATAGATAAATCAATATATGGAATAGCAGGCTACGGTGATTCTAAATACCATACAGAGGAATTAGATTCTATTATAAAATCAATGAATAAAAATGCAGTAATAACAAATGATGGTGAGGCTGCAACATATTTAATAACCCTTGGCCATGATGGAATAGTTACCGCAATAGGGACAGGGTCTGTAGGTGCATATATAAAAAATGGAAATATAAACAGGATAGGCGGCTGGAGTTACTTGACAGACGATGTTGCATCAGGATACTGGATAACCAGAAAAGCACTGGAATTGTCCGAAAAAAGCTATGATAAATTAATTGAAAATACCATTTTAATAAATAAATTTGAGGATTATTTTAAATTGTCCCTGCGGGACCTGGTGTCAAATCTTGAAAGCCATTTTGATAAGAGATTAATGGCATCTCTTGCCATTATAGTAAATGATGCAGCAAGGGAAGGTGATTTTATTGCCAAAGAGGTTTTGCGCCTATCCTTTGAGGAAATCAAATTGATGATATATGGCATGAAAAAAAATTTTGATAATAGTGTAATAATAGGGTCTGTAGGTGGTGTTATGCAATCAGAAATCATAAGGACTTATTTAAAAAGTGAATTCAATGATATAACAATATTTTACGGTTATCACGTTGCAGTAGGAAACGCAATGAAATTATTAAAAATAAATGATTTTAATGCTAGGGATAATTTAATAAAGCAGTTTAATGAGAAAATTAATAGTTTATCCGATGCAGAAAAGGAATTATTATTTATAAAATAATATATCTTTTTTCAATAAAGATATATCTAAATACTAAAAAGATATACAATAAATAATGAATTTCCATCTATCCGATATGTTTATACTTGAGCAATTAAAATACGGTCAGAAAAAGCCATATGCAATAATAAAGGGTATAATAAATAAATTCGATTTTGATTATAAACCAAGCACGGGAATGATATATCCATCATTAAAAAGGTTGTTATCTAATTATTATATTAAAAAGTCAGATTATGGTTATGAAATAACAGATAGTGGCATAAAATATTTTAATGAAAATTATGATAATTATAATAAAATGGTTTCAAATTTCATTGATAATAAAATCTTCTTTAATAACCTTAGAAAAGCAATAAAAAATCTTTTTGATGTGATAAAGGATACAGACAAGGATTATATAAAAATTAACCAGGAAAATATAATTAATAAAATAAATAAAATAGCAGAAGAAATAAAAAATGGTGATTAAATGGAAAATAGCATAGAAGTAGAAAATTTAACAAAGGTATATAACGGTAAAGTAAAGGCAGTTGACAATGTAAACCTAAAAATTGGCAAAGGCATGATTTACGGTTTATTAGGCCAGAATG
The DNA here is from genome assembly GCA_021797555.1 of Thermoplasmata archaeon. Lineage (GTDB taxonomy): Archaea > Thermoplasmatota > Thermoplasmata > Thermoplasmatales > Thermoplasmataceae > Ferroplasma. The sequence continues at coordinate 102,905 of JAJZZM010000012.1, read as the reverse complement.
GTGCCGGAAAATCTACACTGATAAAAATGCTTACCGGCGTAATTAAGCCAACATCAGGCACAGCAAAAATTGCGGGCTACGATTTGAATCACGATTCATTAAAAATTAGAAGGATTACCGGCGTTGTTCCACAGGATTTAACAACAGATGGTGATTTAAGCGGCAAAGAAAATTTAAAGCTTGTTGCAGATTTGTATGATATCCCAAAAAAGGATGCCCTAGAGAGTATAGATCTGCTCCTGCATATGGTTGACCTCTACGATGTCAGGGATAGGCATGCGGAAACATATTCCGGTGGAATGAGAAAAAGGCTCGAACTGGCATGCGGATTGATGAACAAACCTGATGTATTATTTCTGGATGAACCGACACTGGGGCTTGATGTTACAACAAGGAGCAACCTATGGAAATATATACGTTCTATACAGAAAGAATTTCAAATTACAATAATTTTAACATCACATTATCTTGATGAAGTTGATGAACTGGCAAATGAGCTTTCAATTATAGACCATGGAAAAATACTTGTTTCCGGTACTTCTCCAGAACTGAAGAAAAGTTTAAAAGGTGATATAATTACTGTGCATCTGAAAAACGATTCTGAATTTGAAAAGTTAAAGTCATTTAAGGATGCAATAGATATAAAGAAAATAGAAACCGGGGATATAAGGATAAAGGTAAGCAATTCCGATGAAGTTTTACCAGAACTCATGGGATTTCTTTCAAAGAATCAAATATCACCGGATTCGATAAACATAAGAAAACCATCACTGGATGAAGTATTTATAGAATATACGGGCAGGAATATAAACGCTGAGCAGGAAAAGCCTGATTATGCAAAATTAATGATGGGGAGGAGATAAAAATGGGTGGCCTAATACCTTTAACAATAAGAGATTTAAAGAGATGGTATAGAAATCCTGTATCGGCAGTTGTTGGTGTAATACAGCCAATATTCTGGATAGTACTGTTTGGAAGTGCATTCGATATTGCCAAATTCGGGCCTGCCGGTGGCGCATCCTCAGCATTTTTTGAGGGTGCCCCTGATTACATAACATACCTGATGGGAGGCATACTTACAATAATTGGATTATTTACGGGTATGTTCTCCGGTGTTAATATAATATGGGACAGAAGGTTAGGAATACTTCAGAGATTTCTTATAGCACCCATAAACAGGGCATCAATTGTATTCTCCAGGATACTATCATCCGTTGCCAGGATAGGCGTTCAGATTGTTATTTTATTTGTGGTTGCCCTTCTAATTCCTGATGGATTAAAAATAGACCACGGGATAACTGCCATGGACATTGTTATAATAGTATCAGCAGTGTTGATGATATCATTTATATTTTCATCACTTTTCAGCATAATAGCTGTCAGAACCACAAAAATGGAATCAATATTTGGAATTGTCAATTTAATAAATCTTCCATTAATGTTTGCCAGCTATGCAATGTTCCCACCTGATTTAATGGCAAACTGGTTATCAAATGTGGCAAAATACAATCCAGTATCATGGTCTGCACAGTCCATAAGACTTGTAATAATACATGGAAACCTGAACGGTGCAGAGTCCCATACCGTATTGATATATATGCTTGGGTTGCTTGCACTGGCAGTGTTTATGCTAATTATAACATATGTAGTTTCAAACAAGGAAATAAGGGAATAAAAATACTTTTAAAATTTAATAAAAAATTTAAAATTTTCATTTATCAAAGCATGAACAGCTATTTATCTTCTTTTCTATTTCATCCTTTCTGACATTGCCTGTTATTTTTATAACTGCATGTCCATTCAATTCATATACGCCGACCTTATTTTCATTTAAAAAATCCGAAGAACAGCATGAATTTTTGCCTGAAGCACATGATCTAATAACCTCGTTAACATCATTGACCTCTGCACTTTCTGGCATTATAATTTCAACACCATCATTCTTCTGCACAACCTCTTTTCCTTCCATTTTTCTCACTAATCAATGCATGCATTAATGCTATTTATTGACCACTTTTATTGCATTTATAACCACCACTGCATTTAGATATACTGCAGTCATCCTTTATTCTTTTCAATGTTCTTGAAAGAATTTCCTGATGGAGGTCACTCTTCTTTTTAATATCAGTAAACCTTATCTTATCAGAACTACAAATTATGTTGCAAACATTTTTTTCTCTTTCTGTAAATTTGTTAATCTGTGAACATGCATTCATGATTAATACATGGTAATATAATATTTATTGACTTCTTTTATTCATGATATTATGGTGCCATTGCATTTTCCATTTAACAGGATATTTCTGTATTCTTCCATATTATTGCCATTCACAACATAAATTTTAATTCCTGCACGCCTTGCAATTGTGAGTGATGTTATATCCATAAAATTATTTGTTCCTGCCCCTTTAGAATTTCGAATTGATAGGTCTATTGCATCGTTATATGAAAGTTCATTAAATTTTTCTGCATTTTTATTTTTTTTTGGGTCATCAGAATAAACACCATCAACAGATGTGGCATTTATCAATATTTTTGCACCTATTCTTTCTGCCAGCAATGTTGACACAGTATCTGTGGTATGCCCGGGTTCTGTACCCCCCATGATCACATATCTATAATTATGTACCATTTCTGTTGCATCATTTATCGTTGTTGGTATTTTTGAATTGGCGTCATCAAAAAATGTTGTTAATGCCAGTGCATTTATTCTTGTGGCATTTATGCCTATTTCATCCAGAATATTATCATTAACATTATACCTTTTCAAATCTGATATGTATGACCTTGCAAGTTTGCCACCACCAACAACAATGCCAAATTTATCATAGGATTTTATATCACTTACAGTATCTGAAAACTTTTCCATCAGTTCAAGATTTAATTTATCTGTTGATATTATCGAACCGCCCAAAGATATTACAATATATTTCATTAATTTTCATTAAGGTTAAATATTATTATAAAATTTTCTATTATGGATGATGAAGATTATAAAAGATACGAATTTAAAAAAGCAATGGAAGAATTATCAAAATTAACTGGAAGGGGGACAGAATTAATATCATTATATATACCACCGGATAAGCAGATATCAGATGTTGTGCAGTACTTAAGGGATGAATACTCAACATCTGCAAATATAAAATCTAAATCAACAAGAAAAAATGTTTTAGCTGCAATAGAATCAATAATGTCAAGGCTAAAATATTACAAACAGCCACCGGAGCATGGACTTGTATTCTTTGTAGGCCACATTGCAACACGAGGTGACCAGACAGAAATGTACACAAAGATTATAGAGCCGCCACAGCCTATACAAACATTTTTATATAAATGTGATTCAAATTTTCATTTAGAGCAGTTAACTGATCAGTTAAAGGAAAAAGAATTATATGGACTAATAGTAATAGACCGAAAGGAAGCAACAATCGGATTTTTAAAGGGAACAAAAATTGAGGTATCAGACTATGAATATTCATTAGTACCGAGCAAACATCATCAGGGTGGACAGTCATCGCGAAGGTTTGAAAGATTAATAGAAAACAAGGCAAATGAATTTTATAAGAAAATGGGTGAAATATGCAACACAACATTTTTACCGGTAATAAAAGATATAACCGCAATATTCCTTGGAGGGCCTGGGGCTACAAAGGAATATTTCCTTAATGGAGGGTATCTAAGGGATGAAGTAAAGGCAAAAATGAAAGACTTATTTGATATAGGCTATACAGATGAATCAGGATTGCATGAACTTGTTGAAAAAGCATCCGGGTCAATAAAAGATATGAGGATATCAAAGGAAAAGGATATAATAAACAGATTCCTGATGGAAATTAAAAAATCGGATGGGGGCCTCGGAGTTTATGGAGAAAATGCAATATTAAATGCATTAAAGATGAAAAATCTTGATCTTTTAATAGTTTCGGACAGTATAAGGCGAATTAAATATTTCTATCGATGCCCGGTATGCAATACAGAGAAAACATTTACCACAGAACCTGAGGAACAGCCACTATGTGACAATGACAATACTCCAATGAACTTTGAAAAAGAGGATGATTTTATAGAGGATTTATATAAAATGGCAGAAAATTCAGGAACAAAAATAGAACTCGTTTCTGAGGATAGTGATGAGGGGAGACTATTAAAAACCGCTTTCGGTGGTTTAGCTGGCATATTAAGATATATACCTGAAAAACAGTTATATCAATAAATTAATTTTTTTAAATAAAAATATAAAATAAAAAAATATGCCCATAAATTAAAAATGTATTATAAAATTTCAACATTATAATTTAACGTTTTGTCTATTTTAACATGATAGATAAGGGAATATAAAACATATTCACCTTTTATTGTTAATGAAATATTAAATGGTGGTTTATATGTATAGTATGGGTACATTCTAAAAACAAAATTAACGGTATTATTATTTTCATATGTGCTTGAATAATGAGTATATGCTATGGTGCTATTATTACTATTATTTATTATTATATTTTTTATTATAAATAATGAATTTGTAAAGGGAAAACTTTGTGTTTGATTTGTTTTAATCACACCAATGCAGAAATGCATTTCATCCGCATTATGCCATGTAGAATAGTCTCTACCTATAATTAACATAAAATATGATTTGTAATTTGAATATGTAGAATTAAAATATTCTATGGATGCACCCTCATTACTATTTTTATGCACTGATGTTACATTTTCTTTATAGTTAGGAATATTAATATATTCTATTGAAGAAAATATTACGAATAATATTATTAATATCGAAATTATTATTTTTATTTTTTTATTCATTTATATTCGCCTGCATTAAAATATATGGTTGTTGTTGTATGAAATAGAACATATTTATTAGTTAAATATAAACTTACGGAGTATTTAAATTTAATTGCTACAGGGTTATTAATATTATGATGGTCATAATATGGAGAACCACCAAACCATGTTCTAATGATAAATCCAAACATATATGGTTGTTGGAACTGCTCAAATGGCCAATTACAATTGTAATATGTTGTTCCGAGAGTATTGTAAACCTCCCTGCCAAGACCTTTATTGTATTCCTGGCCTTCATTATAGCATTTGGAGAAACTATTTACAAACTTTGTGTTTGGAGTTCCATGCTGTAATAAATCAAATGGATTTATTACTGGTATCCCATATAAACTTGCTATTGCACTTGCTACTGTAAATAAAGCGTTTACAACGGTTTTTAAATTATTTGAGGATTCATGATTCTGATAATATGAATCCTCAATTTTTAAATGTACGGCTTCTCCCGGAGCATTTTCAGAATTACTTATGTAGCTAAATGTCTGTTTTATCTTATTTACTGTATAACCACTTTTTGCATTTACAGATATGGTAGGGCATATATGAAATGTGTTTGTTCTAGCTTCAGGACAATTAGGACCACCAACAGCAAGTGCAATAACACCAACCAATTTAGCACCTGATGATGTTTCTTCCCATATTTTTGCGGATGGTGAGTTTTTATTTGATTTCACAGGAAAACAGCTTAATCAATTATCATAACTTTTTCCCCACAGGGGGAATGCCTTACGCCCTTGCAAGTAAATATTATAAAGTTTTATTTAAGAATTTCTGATATTTTCATAATTTAAACTTTAGATTATCTCAATTGATTGATAATTGGCCTTTCTATGATAATAATTGCCATGGATTATAGATTAAATGAAGATAGGTTGCCGGGGGAACAGTAGAGAAATATATTAATATTGGAAACTGGTAAGTCATTAAAAAAACTTAATTTATCATTTATTTTATCTTGAATACTGTTTTTATTATTAATTATTATAGGTGATGCATTTACAAAAGGAATAAAAGTTCCACGGAACAATGATAATAAATTCCGCAATGTCATAATAGAAGCAAATAAAAATTAGACATTGAATATTTGATAATTTCATTATGCTCCAATGGAATCAACAATGAGGATATCTGAAATATTAAAAGATATGTTTAAAAATAAATATTCTACATCATCAACATCTTAAGATAACATGTATAACTTTAGAAGAGGTAAATAAATTTGTTAATAGAAAATTAGCTCAAAGATACATTGCTATAATGTAAATTAATAAAAAATAAATATATGTAATATATAAGTCACCGTGAACCCATTCTTTTTATTCTTTAAAAGATTCAGAAAATATTCAAGGAACCATGTAATAAAAGCATCGATACTGGCATTGTCTGTAATAATATACTCAGTTTTCAGCGAATATTATATTGAAAACCGGATACCGTCAAGTGGCATACATAATTTATTTACAAGTTTATGGTGGACCATGCAGACAGTTACAACTGTAGGCTATGGCGATACACCGGTTTATGGATTTCATGGCAGGGTAAATGGAATTATTGTAATGGTTTTAGGCATAGGCTCATTAGGTTATTTAATGGCCGCATTAACAAGTATTTTAATAGATATAAGGTTAGCATCAAGGTTAGGTGATAAAATGGCTACAGAAAAAAAGCATATAATTTTATGCAATTATAATGAAACTACAAAGAAGGTCCTTGAAAAAATAAAAAATGATGGGATAGATATAGTAATATTAAACGATAATGAAATAAAAGAGACAAATGAATTTACGTTTATAAAAGGCAATTTTTTAAGGGAAAACGATTTGATTAAGGCCGGCATCAAAAAGGCATCATCAATTATATTATTTTCAAAACTGGAAGACAAAGATTCAATGGCAATTGATGCAGAAACAATACTTGCAGCAATGATAACAAAAAAATTGAATAATAATATAAGAATAATAGGGGAAATATTAAATCCAGAAAGCCGCAACCACGCAATAAATTATATGGACGATATAATAATAAAGGGCGATGTTTCATCAATGTTAATATATTCATCTATAATGATTCCGGGCATGCCTGAATTCTTTAATAAACTGTTGTCATCAAAAAGTATAATGGAGGAAAATATAGATAATAATTATAAAAACATGACATATAGCCAGTTTATATCAGAAATGGAAAAAAATGATAAAATAGTTTTAGGTTTCAGGGAAAATGATAAAATAAATTTAAGAAAAAACAGCAATGAAAAAATAAATGAAGAAAGTTATATATTTATAAGGTTTTACTGATATAAGCCTAAATCTTCGGTTTTCTTTCTATTGCCTATATCATGTCCCATAGTTGCTGCCAGGTCACTGTAGAATTTTATTACATTTTTATCGATAGATGGTCTTATTGATGTCATTGCCTTTAAGAAATCTTCCTGACTAACCTCTATTGCATCAGGATTTGACCTGTATGCCATCATTCCTGCTTCCCTGCACAGGTTCTCTAAGTCAGCACCTACATAGCCTTCTGTTTTCCTTGCTATTTCCTTTAAATCTACGCTCTTTGCAAGAGGCATTTTCTTTGTGTGAACCTCTAATACCTTTAGCCTTCCATCTTCATCCGGAGGTGGTATGTACATTATTTTATCAAATCTGCCCGCTCTTAATAATGCCGGGTCTATTATATCAGGTCTGTTTGTTGCGGCTATTACCACCACACCGTTTAATACCTCTACGCCATCCATTGATGTTAAAAGCTGGTTGACTATTCTCTCTGTTACGCCTGAATCCATTGATGCACCTCTCCTTGGTGCTATTGAATCTATTTCATCCATGAATATTATTGCGGGTGAGACCTGTTTTGCCTTTTTGAATATCTCCCTTACGGCTTTTTCGCTCTCGCCTACCCATTTAGATAAAACCTCCGGTCCTTTTACAGATATAAAATTTGCATTGCTTTCATTTGCTACAGCCTTGGCAAGTAATGTTTTGCCTGTTCCGGGAGGGCCATACAATAAAAATCCTTTTGGTGCCCTTATGCCCAGCCTTTTAAATACATCAGGGTTTAGTAATGGCAGTTCAACAGCTTCCCTTAATTCAGATTTAACGTTTTCAAGCCCGCCTATGTCATCCCATTTTATATTTGGCACTTCAACCGTAACTTCCCTTAAACTGCTTGGCTCTACGGTTTTTAATGCCTCCATAAAGTCATCTTCAGTTACAATCATTTTTTCTAAAACTTCAGTAGGTATGGGTTTGTCTAAATCTATTTCCGGCAAATACCTCCTTAAAGCATTCATTGCAGATTCACGTGTTAATGCAGCCAAATCAGCACCGACAAAGCCATATGTTATATCAGCAATTCTTGAAAAGAATTCCTCGCGCCTCTCATCGTCCATACCGAGTGGCATTCCGCGTGTATGTATTGCCAGTATTTCCATTCTGCCATTTTTATCAGGTACGCCTATTGTTATTTCCCTATCAAATCTGCCGGGCCTTCTTAATGCAGGGTCTACTGCATCAAGCCTGTTTGTTGCACCTATAACAATTACATGTCCGCGTTCCTTTAAGCCATCCATCAGTGTTAATAACTGTGCAACTACCCTTCTTTCAACCTCCCCCTGTACATCTTCTCTTTTAGGCGCTATTGAATCTATTTCATCTATAAATATTATTGATGGTTCTGATTCTTCGGCTTTCTGGAATATTTCCCTTAATTTCTGTTCACTCTGCCCATAATATTTGCTCATAATTTCCGGGCCGTTTATAGAATAGAAGTTTGCACCACTCTCATTTGCCACTGCCTTTGCTATTAATGTTTTGCCTGTTCCCGGTGGCCCATTTAATAATACACCTTTAGGCGGTGTTATTCCCAATCTCTCAAACAATTCAGGATGTTTCAGTGGCAATTCTATGATTTCTCTTATTCTGCCTAACTGTTCTGATAAACCACCGATATCCTCGTAGCTTACCCTTGTTACTTCCTCTAAAACCTCGGATGCAGGCTCCTCCCTTATTTCTACCAGTGTTGAATCCCCCACTTCAACGGGGACCTTGCTTGGAATTGTTTTTATCACTTTAAATAATAAACCAGTATGCCCGGCTAATGTTAATCCAGGTACACTTATACTATCCTGCTCTATTAATGGCCTCCTTATCAATGCCTTATGGACAAAATCATCAATGCCTTCGCCGAACCTTAATCTCTGGTCCTTTCTTATTATCGGCGCTAAAACCACTTTTTTTGCCTCATCAGCTTCAACCCTTTTTACCTTTACCTTGTCCCCTATGGATGAACCACAGTTATTTCGCATTACACTATCAATCCTTACTATATCCTTATTTTCATCCTCAGGCCTTGCACGGAAAACCCTGCCAACAGTAGCCCTTACCTTTTCTATGGAAACAACGTCGCCAATTTCAACATTTAAATTTAAACGTGATATTTCATCTAAACGCACCCTTGCCATTCCTGGGTCTGTGGCATTGGCTTCAGCCACCCTGAGAATTATACCATCATTGGCTTTCATATACCTATATTTACAAAATAGTATTTTAAAATATTGTTTAACTGAAATAAGATAATTTATAAATAAAATCAGGTTTTTATAAATTTTATTTTAATATTAATTCCAGCGGTGCATGATCAGACCCTTTTATATTTTCCAGAATCAATGAATCCTTTATATTATCAATAAAACCATCTGTTACAACAAAATAATCAATTCTCCAGCCTATATTTTTTTCCCTTGCATTGAAACGGTATGACCACCAGGAATAATGATTTGGTTCCCTATGGAAATATCTGTATGTGTCTATATACCCATGGTTTAATATTTCTGTCATTGAATCTCTTTCCTCTACTGTAAAGCCAGCATTATGCTCATTGTCCTTTGGCCTCGCTATATCTATTTCTTCATGTGCAACATTGAAATCACCTGTTATAATTACCGGTTTTTCCTTTCTCAGTTTTTCCATATATTCAAGAACTTTCTTATTGAAATCAAGTTTATAGTCCAATCTGGTTAATCCGTGCTGTGAATTTGGAAAATAAGCATTAATTAAATAAAAATTTTTAAATTCTAAAAGCTGCACCCGGCCTTCCGAGTCAAATGATTTATCGCCAATGCCGTTAGAATGATTCAATGGATCAATTTTTGTTAATGCCATTGTTCCGCTGTATCCCTTTTTTTCTGCAGAATTTAAATATATTTTATAATCTAAATGATGTAATTCCTCCGGTATATTTAATTTATCTGCCTTAACCTCCTGGAATAAAATTATATCCGGATTTTCATCTTTTAAAAAATCCATAATTCCATTTTTAACGGCCGCTCTTAATCCATTGACGTTCCATGATAAAATTTTCATAAACTGTAATAATTGTATAATATAAAAATTATATTATTTTCTCCCATAACCGGCGCCACCTGGAGTTTCTATTATAACCTCATCATTTTCATTGAGCATATATGAAAACTTGCCCTTCATCTTCATTTTCTTTTTATCCCTTACTATGTATATTTTCCCGGTTTTTGCATCCTCACCGCCATGAGACCCCCAGGGAGGTATAATAAAACGATCTGCTATTACTGATATATCTGTTTCATTTAAAACCCTAAAGGATCTTATTACGCCTTCCCCGCCATGGTATTTTCCTTTCCCATAGCTGTTTTTCCTTAGATTATATTCCGTGAAAAATAATGGATATTCCTTTTCAGCTATTTCTACAGGTGTATTCAATGTATTTGTCATATTGCTGTGTATTCCGGATTCTCCATTGGAATCATACCTTGCACCATTGCCACCGCCTATTGTTTCATAGTAGGACCAGTATTTATCGCCATATTTCCCACCTAGCATAATATTCATCATGGTCCCGGATGAGGCCGCAGGTATATAGTATAAAAATTCACCAAGCGCCCTTAAAGTAACATCAGCTATTCTCTGTGTTGTTTCTACATTCCCCCCTGAAACAGGATAATTTTTTTCCGGATTTAATAATGATTTGTACGGTGCTTTTACATCAATAATTGAATAAAAACCGTCGTTGGTTGGTATATCAATATTCATGGCACTTCTTACTGAATATGCAACAGCCGAAAATGTTACGCCCTCAACGGCATTAATTGGGTATTCTATTTCATCATGGGTTCCATCAAAATCTGCTGTAATTCCATTATCATCTATTTTCAAAGCTATATTTATGTTTATCTTTTCGTTATCCCTCTCCAAATAATCAACGGCATGGTAAACGCCTTTTTTCCAGGATTTGAGTGTAAACAGTGCCAATTCCCTTGAATGTTTTAATAATAAATCCCATGAATTTAATATTTCCTTTTCACCATATTTATTAATTAATTCTTTAATACGGTTAATTCCCATTCTATTTGCAGCCTGCTGTGCATTTAAATCACCATATGCAGTTTCAGGATCCTTGAAGTTCGACAAAATAATTTTTATTATATCATCTGTTATTATAACTGGAGGTATTATCAATCCTTCCTGATATAAATTTTTTGCACTCGGGTTTAAACTGCCGAATACAGGTCCTCCAACATCAACATTATGCGCTTTATTTATGACATAACAGAAAATATTATTATTATAATATACCGGAGCTATAATTGTAACATCATTTAAATGTGTTCCTGAAATATATGGGTCATTTGTTATAAGCATTTCATTTTCCTTTAATTTTATATTATTTCTTAACATATAATCAATAATATTCCTTGAACCAATTTTAAATGACCCTAAATGCACGGGTATGTGTTCTGCCTGTGCTATGATTTTTCCATTTTTATCAAGAACGGCACAGCTATGGTCCATTCTCTCACGTATATTTGGCGATATGGCAGACCTTTTGAGTGCAACGCCCATTTCTTCTGCTATAAACTGTGTTGCCTTTCCGATAATTTCCCAACTCATATTTTTACACCCCTTATCTCATTATATTTACCTTTGCATGCTTTCCAGTGTTCCGGAATAAACGTACTTGATCCATTCTCCTCAATAATTGCAGGGCCTGTTATTTCATAATTTTCATTTAGGTTATTCCTATTATAAACATTAATATCTATCCAGGAACCATTAATATATACCTTTCTTTTATAATGCCCGGAATTTCCATTAATTTTCTGGAATATATCAGGTTTAATCCTTTTCTCAACGGCAAATGCCCTGATTGTAAGTATTTCCACATCTCTATCCATGGTGAATCCAAATGTTTTATAATGTGTTTCAATAAAAGAATTCATTATATTCTTTTTATTAACATCATTAACTATGATTGTTAGTTCGGATCCCTGGCCCTTATAACGGCAGTCAGCATATAAAATAAATTCAGGATTTTTTAATTTGCTTTTTAATTTATTTTCAAGGTCTATAAAATCCTTCTCAATATTTTCTGGATAAGATTTTCTTGCCTCATATTTCATATCAGAATATATTAAGCCTAAAGCGCTAAAAACTCCGGGCTCAGGAGGTATAATTACGTTTTTAATATTCAATTCATCGGCTATTCTAAATACGAACTGTGGTCCTGCACCACCAAAACCGAATATGGTAAATTCTTCGGGGTCCAAACCGCGCTCAACAGTTACAAGCCTGATAGCCCTGGCCATTTCAAGCGTTGCAAGTTGAATTGCTGCTTCGGCTATTGCATAAGAATCCCCGAGCTTTGATAGATATTTTATGGATAAATCCTTTCTCAATTTAAAATCCGAACCTGACATTTTATCATTGATAATTCCAAGAATAAGGTTTGCATCCGTAAGGGTTGGATATTTGCCACCCTTGTCATAGCATACTGGACCCGGGTCTGAGCCTGCACTCATGGGCCCTATATTCAAACTACCTGATTTATCATTCCATATTATGGTTCCACCACCAGATGATACCTCTGATAAATCTATAAATGGAAATCTTACTGGATACCCGGAGCCTTTCACAACCCTTCCATGGTGTGTTGACCCTCCAACTTCATATTCAGATGTAATTTCAATATTCCCGTTTATGACCGTTCCTGCTTTGGATGTAGTTCCGCCCATATCGAAACTTATAACATTATTAATTCCAAGTATTTTGGATAACTCACCCGCAGCGATTACACCTGCCGCCGGGCCGGATTCTATAATATTTACCGGCTTCTTAATTGCCTCATCTGAGAATATTAAGCCACCTGCATTTGACATTATTTTTATATCCGGATTCCCAAAATTTTTTATTACATCTTCAAGGTTAGATATATAATTTGATGTTACCGGTGATAATACTGAATTTACAACAGTTGTGGATGTTCTTTCATATTCCCTTGGCTCCGGAGAAATATCATATGATATGGATATGTTTTTAAATTTATTCTCCAGCAATTTTCTTGTTTTAATTTCGTTTTCAGGATTTTTGTACGAATGTAAAAATGATATTGCTATAGATTTTACATTTTTTTTCTTTAATTCCTCCGAAATTTTTAATATTTCATCCTCATCAATCTTTTTTATAATATTACCATGTACATTTGCCCTTTCATTGACACCGTATCTTAAATTTTCAGGCACCAGTATTTTTGGCCTGTGAAAATTTAGATTATATAATTCTGGTCTGTTCTGCCTGCCAATTTCTATTACATCCTCAAAACCCTTTGTTGTCAATAAGGCTGCTTTTGGCAATTCTAAACCATACTGGCCTAATAATGAATTAGTTGCAATTGTTGTTGCATGCAAAAATTCATCTATATTTTTATTTCCTAAATATTTTTTTAACCCGTTTAATACACCTTCCTCAGGATTTTTAGGTGTTGTTGGTACCTTATAATAATTTATATTTTCATTATCCATTATTATTATATCTGTGAATGTACCACCTATATCTATAGAAACTGTTACCATAAAATTATATGTAATATTATATTATTAATTTTGTTATGGAAACATTGAATTTTTGGCATTTCCTTAAAGGATATATTTTCTGGTCTGTAACAATATGGTAATCATTTTATAGATATTTTTCATTTTTAATATTATAAATATTATAATAACGTGATTATGCAGATAAACAGGGAATACATAAAATAGATCCATTGAAAATTGAACAGTTATATAGTTAAAATAAATCCTAAAGATATTAAATTCTATAATTATATTAAATTATATATGTAAAAAATATTATACATAGTATATATTATTATAAATAATGGAAAAGAGGTCAATAACTTCAGAGGATTATCTGAAATTGATAGATGAATATACGATATATAATGGGTATACAACATTAACGGATATATCAAACTATCTAAACATAACAAGGCAGAGTGCATATGATGAAATAAATTTATTAATAAAAAGCAACATTGTTGAAAAAAAGGGAAAAGGTCAGTATGTATTGACAGAGGAAGGTGAGAGAGAAGCAAATATTTTTTTAAGGAAACATAGAATTGCGGAAATTATTTTATATAACTGTTTAGATATGCCATGGAATGAAATTGATGATGAAGCCATGGGGATAGAACACGGAATAACAGAAAAAATAGAGGAGTCTGTATATAGTAAATATAATTGCAGTAAATGCCCGCATGGAAATCCGATTCCCGATAAAAATGGAAATGTAACCGAACCTGATGATATTCAATACAAAGACCTACAAAATAATAATAAATATATAGTGTCAAGAATAGTTTTTGAAAATAAGGATATACTTAATTTTCTTGGAAAATATAACATCATACCAGGTAAAACTGTTGAAAAAATTGATGGAAAACTTATTTTCGATAAAATTATAATACCTGAATATATATCACGGGCAATGCGTTATTTTTATTAATTTTTATACAATTAATATTATAATATAAACTTTTAAATATACTTTAATAATGTCAGGTTATCCTTACATATAAGACCTATATGTAATATGTGTAAGGATGGTGATTCAATGGACATAGATCATAATCAATTAAAAAGGCGATTACTTAGCAGGGATACTTTATTAATGTTCGGACCCGCCTGGTTGGTAATGATGGCAGATATGGACGCATCATCATATATAGGTGCAGCTGAGACCGGTGCTGTTTTTGGTTACGGCTTAATCTGGCTGATGCTTATTTTAATTATACCTCTGTATATTATACAGGAATTAGCAGGAAGAATAAGCATTAGCACAAACGATGGTCTTGGCAATGTCATAAGGAAAAACTACGGTAAAAGAATTGCAGCTATTGCATCATTTCCCATGGCAATAACAGATATGGTAACGTATGCAATAGAATATCTTGGCGTAGCCATTGGATTAGAAATAATGGGAATACCTATAATTTTAAGCATACCCGTAATATATGTAATACATATATTAATAGTAACAAAAAGAAAATATTCACAGGCTGAAAAATCATTAATTTTAATTTCAATGATACTCATAATAGCTCTATTAATTTCATTATTTATGAGAGGTTTTATTTCCGTATCGTCTCCAATAGGAAATCCTGTATTAATAGAAAATACACCGACTTTTTACTTTTTACTTGCAGCAAATACGGGAGCTGTAATAATGCCATTCATGATCTTCTTTCAGGCATCCGCAACAGGAAGAAAATCTGCTGAGCTCAGTGAAAATGGAATAAATATACCTAAAAAAAGGAAATTGAATATAATGAGAAAAGAAACTTTTGTCGGTGCTATTGTTACAGAATTAATGATGGTAATAGCTGAAATGGCATTTACCGGAATAAAAGGTGCCTCACATTCAAGCTTTTTTGCAACGCCTGAAGAACTCAGCAAGGTTTTAACCCCTATAGCAGGAAGTGCGTCACCATATATCTTTGGAATAGGGTTGATAGCTGCAGGATTTATTGCATTGATTATAATTTCAATGGGCAGTGCATGGGGAGTTGCCGAATCATTAAATCTAAAGAAAAACTCTTACTGGGTCCTTTATGTTTTAGAAAGTCTGCCCGCTGTTGTAGCAGTTATTTTAATAAATCCGGTAATGCTTGTAAGATTAGTATTATACCTTTTAGTTTTCTTTGTTCTTGCGCTTATTTTTCCCTTAATAATACTCTGGTTTATTGGAAAGAATGAAAAGATTATGGGGGACCTTGTGCTTTCTGGCAAAGAGTCTAAATTATTCATTGCAATCTCATGTTTTATTGTTTCAACTGCCGTTATATCTGTAATAGTCTAATGGCGGCAGTTCCTGAAATATTATACATTATTATGCATTTCTTTCCTGCAGTCGCTATACATTCTCAATAATTATCTGATATGTATGTCCAAATACTTATAAGCATTATTTATAAAACTTATATTGGCAATAAATCCAAATTAAGTTATTTAGATAGCCTGTAGCTCATTTTTGACAACCTTTCAGATATTTCCTTGTAATATTGATTTCCTTTTAATATTTCATCATAAAATTCTATTGTTTTATCATAATCATAAACATTTACGGGTTTGGGTACACCATCCTTTCCACCAAGGCAGAAGGAATATTTCACAGGGTCATTAAATGATGGCTTATCACCATAAATTAATTCACCTATATACGACAATGCCCTTATGGTAGATTTATTTAAGCCCTTTATATTCAACAATTCATTAAAATTATCCGGGTTATATTCATACAAATCTCTCATTTTATTCCAGTCTATTTTATAATTTAAATTTAATACAGGCAAATTTTCCATGTAATTATCTAATGACCTCTGTTTGCTGTATTTCAAAGGGTTATCTTTAATTATGTCTATTATATCTTTTTTATTTTTCTCACTTCTGGATGTTGAAAGATCAAGAATATTGTTCTGTTCATATCCTGATAATCCATTCCTGCCATCATTTAAAAAATCTTTATTATTTTTGATCCAGTGGTACCTTCTGGCCAATCCATAATTTTTGTTCATTCCCTGATTTATTACTGTATAATTGCCATGATAATCCATTATAATGAACTGCATATATAAATCAAAATTATCCTGCAAAAATTTTTCATCCGTTTTTGCAATTAATTTCGCATCATTTTTTATTTTATATACTGTTTTTTCATCTATATTTCCGGTATTTATTACCTCATTGAATTCATTCTTAATATCATTTAAATGTTTTCCCTTGCCACCTATTATTCTTACATCATCCCTTTTATTTATATATTCCTTTAATGCACCCAGGGTTGTTGATGTAGTACCCGAGGAATTCCAGTCAAATCCTATAGCCAGCGAAAAGGAATGGAACCAGAATGGATCAGATAGTTTATTTAAAAAGAAATTGGTATCATAATTTTTTATCATTATGTCTGAGATTATCCCACCAAGATTTACCATTCTTTTGTATAAATATTCTGGTGGGTGGCCATAATGCAATGGCATTATTGAAATACCATTATTTTTCATATTATGTAATTAATTAATACATATATTATTTATTCTATTTTCATAACCATTTCATTGATCTTTTTACAGCCTTATTCCAGCGTTTATAAAGTTTGTTCCTTGCATTCTCATCAATTGATGGATAAAATGTATAATCATATTTCCAGAAATTTTTTATGTCGTTTATATTCCAGAGGCCTGATTTTATTCCAGATAGATAATAAATCCCGGAAGATGTATTTTCTGTATTTTCCGATCTAAATATCTTTATATTTAATATATCAGACTGGAATTTCATTAAATAATCATTTTTTGAACCCGCGCCGTCGACTTTCATTTTATTTACATTAAATATTTTTTTAATCTCATTTATTACATCCGCGGTCTGAAAGGCTATAGACATTATTCCTGCTGAAAATATATCCTCAGGTTTTGTTTCACGGGTTATCCCTATAATAAGCCCCCTGGCACTGTCGTCCCAGTATGGAGACCCTAATCCGCTGAATGCCGGAACAAAATACAAATCATTTTTGTAATTATATATATTAAAATTTTCAGTATTTTTTATTTTTATTGCACTATTCAACCATTCAAAAACAGATCCGGAATTCATAATGCTCCCTTCAAGCGCATAATAAACATCATTTTTGGATACCGAATATCCTACTGTGCTTATTAATCTGCATGATTTTTTAATCTCTTTGCCGGTATTTGCCATTATAAAAGAACCGGTTCCATATGTATTCTTTATGTCTCCGGTATTAATATTCTGGCCTAGCATTGATGAATTCTGGTCACCCATAACTGCATTTATCTCTACTGGTTTACCCATAAATTTTATGTCGGTATAACCGAAGACATGCCCTGAAGGATAAACATCAGGAAGTATATTTTCGGGCACTTTAAAAATATCTATTAAATCAGAATCCCAGTTTAAGGTATGTATGTTAAAAAGCATTGTCCTTGATGCATTTGTATAATCCGTTGCATGTATCTTTCCGCCTGTTAATTTCCATATTATCCATGAATCTATTGTGCCGGCAAATAAATTATCTATATTTTTATTTTTTATTTTTTTTAATATCCATAAGATTTTAGGCAAACTGAAATAAGCATTTGGGGGCAATCCGGTTTTATTTTTAATTATATCAAAATACTCCTTAAATTTATTTAAATCATTTTTCCTTCTGTCCTGCCATGATATTATACTGTAAACAGGTTTTCCTGTATTTTTATCCCACAATAATATGGACTCTCTCTGATTTGTAATTCCTATTGATCTAACTGATTTAAAATCAATCTTTGCAATATGCATTGAGTTTTTAATTGATTTTATTACAGATCCCCATATTTCTTCTGGCAGCTGTTCTACCCATCCATTTTCAGGATATAACTGATTTATTCTACATCTTGATATGCTTATTATATTTCCGGAAGTGTCATATATAGTGGATTTAGTGCTTGTTGTTCCCTGGTCAATAGTTAAAATATATTCCATATATACATAAATCATTATAATTTATAAATTTATTTTTAAGGAACATATAGTAATTTTATATATAATTCATTAATTATGATATAATATAACTAATATAAAAATGTAAATATTAAGCATCATTGAACACAGTTTTGATAATAGATTTTAATATTATATAATAATTATGTAATATGATAGTAACCTTATTAACCCTGTATGGATCGTCTGTGCTAACCGCAATGATGATTTTTTATATACTGGAATCAAAATCCTATAAATATACATTATTATTTGCAATTGCCTGTTTGTTCTCATCTTCATATGGATTTTTATCCGGCGTTTATCCATTTGGTGTAATTGAATTTGTATGGGGAATTTTTGCATTCAATCGTTTCAGGAATAAAATGTTAAAAAAATAATATTTATTTGATTCCTTCTTATTTAATTTAATTTTTCATTACTTTTTAATTCGGGTGCGCATGCAATAATTACAAATAAAAATAGAATACTTTTATGTGATTGAACCTCTGCGGTAACATGTTTACCATGAGTGGCAGTACCTCATGGCATTTAATGAAGAATGGTTTTTACCATCCATATCAGGTAATTGTTGAGAATATTCAGAGACCGCAGGAAAGAAATGCATAATATATATGATTTCTGGAACGCAATCCAGTTATAAAAAGCAATAAAAAGCATGCTCAAAAAAATATAAATATTATCATTGGATATGTTTTTAAATGTATAGTATTTATATTTTATTGCCAGCAACAATATTATTGACATCGGCAATAATAGGCTTTATGCACATGCTTGCTCCGGACCACTGGACACCTATATTATCATATTCAATAAAAAACAGGATAGATAAAAAGAGAACGGGATTAATTTCTCTCTCGCTTGGATTAATGCATGGTTTATTCTCATCTTTGCTATCACTGGCAATAGTTTTTATTGGCATTTATTTTTTTCCTGCATACTACGTTAAAATATTTTCAATATTCTTATTGATATTTGTGGCTATCTATATAACAGTAAATGCATACTTTGAAAATAAGAAAAATGAAAATAATAAGGATGGAGATATAACCAAATCAATATTGCTTGTAAGCATAATCCCAGACCCAGCAATAGTTCCATTTATATTGCTTGCAATATTTTATGGCAGATATTTCGTTTATATTACGGTTGTTTTATTTATTATAGTATCTGCATTATCATTATTCTTTGTAACAATAAGTTTGAGTAAAATAATAAAAAATAAAATAAGCAAAATTACACCAAGGAACGTTGACTATATGGTATCTGCAATATTATTATTAACTGCACTTTTTATTTTTATATAAACTAAAATTTTTATACAATAATCAACTGATATTTTATGGATTATGATTTAAAGCTTATAAATGGAAATATTTTAACAGATTATGGATTTATAAATTCTGTAGGAATAAAAAATGGGTCATTTAAATTAAAAACAAAAGAAAATTGGTCATCTAAAAAAACAGTAGATTTAGAAGGAAAATATGTAATCCCCGGGTTCATTGATTCACATACACATATGTTAACTTTGGGCCTGCAGCAGAGTAGGTTGAATTTTGAAAATATAAATGATATTAATACAGTAATAGACATGGTTTATAAAAGGTCATTAAACAATGATGAAAAAATAATAATAGGATACAACTGGGACGAATCATTATGGAAAAATCATGAATATATAACAAAAAAGGATATAGACATTGTAGAAAAGCCTGTTATATTATACAGAATAGATTTGCATATGGCTACCTTAAATTCATCTGCATTAAAACTTTTAAATATAGATTCAAAAAATGGAATAATAAACGAAGAATTAATGAGAAAAATTGAATATATAACAGAACCAAATGAAGAACAGATAATAAATGCATTAAAAAAATCCATTGATATTGCCAGATCATTTGGTGTAACTGCATTCAGGGATATTGTTGACCTAAGGACATACAATGCATATAAAAATATAGAAAGTGATGTTGAGGTTTATAAGGCAATATATAATAATTTTTATTTTGATGGCTTTGGGAATAATATCAATGACTGGGGCATAAAGTTGTTCATGGACGGTTCCATAGGTGCAGGCACAGCCGCACATGTAAATAATAAAAATTTAAAGATGGATGAGAATTCATTAATAAATATAGCATATAATTACTGGAATAAAAACCTGCCACTGGCAGTACACGCAATAGGTGAAATAGCTATTGATACAACACTAAAGGCATTTTCAAAAAGCCCATTAAAAATCAGAAATTCAATAGAACATTTTGAGTTAATGAATAATGATACAGTAAATAATGTTAATGATAATACAGTAATATCATCACAGCCAAATTACCTGCAATGGAATAATGACAATGGACTATATGAAAATAATTTAGGCAAGGAATGGCTATCAAAAAATAATTCTTTTAGATACATTCTTGATTCAGGAAAGCATTTGGCCTTTGGGTCTGATTGCATGCCATTTAATCCATTCTATGGAATAAATTTTGCCATAAATAGCAAATATGATAATCAGAGAATAAATATATTTGAAGCTATTAAAGCCTATACATACGGTTCTGCATATTTATTAAAAAAAGAAAATTATATGGGCAAAATAGAAGATAATTATAAGGCAGATTTTATAATATTAGATGATAATTTCTTTAAAAATTTAAATGATATATCTATGTACAAACCTGTTGAAACATTCATCAACGGCATTTCAGTTTTTAAAAGGTAAAGTTTTAAATTTTGTTATACATACGTTGCAATGGATTCGGGTTGTGAAGAATTAAACAGGTGGTTCAATCAGGCATTATACAAATTTAATTTGATAGATGTAGATATTAAATACTGGTGGTTATAGCTGGAATGTTTTAAGGAAAGCAATAGTTGCAAAAATGATTATAATATAGATTTAACAATACAATAAATAATTTAATTATAAAATAATCTATTTAATACATAGGCTAAATTGAATATCGAAAACAGAATATATATCGCAACTTATTTCATAATATTAAAAATATTAAAAAAATTATCATTTTTCTATTTTTGAATTCCTTTTAACAAATTTCCATTTAAAGCCCTTAAACCTTTCCTCTTCCTCTATTTTACCACGTTCATGGTAGCCATAGGCTTCCCAGTAGCCATCGTCGTATTTTTCCATTAATAATATTTCAATCACCCACTTTGCACTTTTCCACCCGTATAATGAGGGCATGAACGGCCTTGCCGGAAATCCATGTATGGGTTCTAGGGGTTTGTCATTCATTTTCAATGCTATTATGCTTTTTTCATTGATGGCATCTACATACGGTATAGGTGTATCATATCCATCGGCACATTCAAACATGACCCAGTTAACATTGTCTAACGGCTCTGATTTTAATATTAAATCCTTTAATGAAGGCCCCTGCCATTTGACATCCTTTATAGACCACTTTGTTACACAGTTGAAATCAGAAATATATTCCAGATTTTCCATTTCATTTAATTCCTTATATGTATATTCCATGGGCTTTTTTACAAGTCCCGAAATCTTTAAGGACCATTTATTTTCATCTATTTCAGGATTTCCGAATGCACTGTAAATAATCCAGTTATTGATAAAACGCTGTCCGGGATTTTTTACATCTATTTTTTCCATATTTTCCATTAATAAAATATTCAAAATCTATATTTAACAGTTTTTAAAAATAATTTTTATTATTAAATTTATCTAGAATTAAATGTGAAAAATTATATCCCACTGCATTCATTACAAAGAAATATATTAACCTTGAAACAGATGCATATTATTAAGGTTTTCATAAATATTATTTTATTAACTGTAAATAAATTTTTTATAACTGGATATAATATTAAAAGATGAAGAGGGGATACCTAATAATGGGCATCATTATCATGTCCTTTAACTCTCTGTATCAGTATTCATGGGACACATTTGAGCCATTATTAAAAACAGGCTTAAATGTTACTTTGGTTGAAATTCAGGTTGCATTTACACTATTTGCAATATTCTCTACAGGTTTTCAGGGAATTGGCGGTTATTTTGCAGATAAAAACGGTCCAAGAAATATAGGCATACTGTCTGCAGTACTTGCATCATCCGGTTTTATTGGCACATCATTTATAAACAATTTATATCTATTCTATATATTCTGGTCTATAGGTAGCATCGGTGAGGGCATATTATATGGCCTTGCAACAAATATGGCTGTAAAATGGTTTACAGGCAGGCGCGGCTTTGCCGTTGGCTTTGTTTCACTGGGGTTTGGTCTTGGTGCCGCTGTTGCAAATATCTTTATTGCAAGGGTCGTAAATTTCAGGGAACCCATGTTAATTATCGGGGTAACTGAAATAATAATACTGCCATTACTATTAATAAAAGCAAAATACCCCGAAAATACAAAATTAACCGGAGAAAAAACGGGTAAAAACCTTAAAAATAAAAGGTTCTGGATATTATATATGTCATTTATACTTGGAACAATACCATTAATTGTTATATCGGCATCTTTCGGTTATCTTGGGTCATCATTGCCATTATTCGAGTTTACAATTTTAGTATCACTGTTCCCATTGTTAAGTGGCGTAAGCAGACCAATTTTAGGCTATATATCGGATTCACTTGGCAGGACAAAAATGGTTTTAATAATTGATATATTTACGATAATAGGTGCGGTCTTTCTATTATTAAGAATTTATGTTGTTGCAATAATATTAATTGGATTTTTTGGCGGTTCCATGATTTCAATGTACTTCTCATTAATTGGAGATGTATTCGGATCAAGATTTTCAACTGCAAACAATGGGGTATTTTATACAGGCAAAGCCATATCAGGTTTCCTTGGCAGTGCTGTATTCGCTGCACTGTTCATAATAAGCCATGAAACATCGTTTATATTTGTTTTAATATCAGCTATATTCGCAATAGCATTTTTATTACTGTCAATTCCAAAAAATAAAGTTTCAAATGTATAATTATTTATCCAAATAAATAATTATGTTTCATGGTAAATATTGATGATGCCGTAATAGCAAAATATGAATATGGCGGTTATAAATTCGAAATACTTGTCGATCCCAATGCTGAATCAAGGATAAGGTCAGGCAAAATAGATATAGAAAAAGATTTGGCAACGCCAGAGGTTTTCAAGGACGCTAAAAAAGGAGACCGGACAAATGAGGAAATATTAAAAAAGGTATTTAAAACATCGGACATCGGTGAAATTGCAATACAGATATTAAAGAAAGGTCAGATCCAGTTAACAACAGAACAGAGAAAGGAAATGGTTGAATCTAAGAGGAAGCAGATAATCAGTGAAATTGTAAGGGAAGCAATAAATCCACAGACAAATACACCTATACCTGCAGTAAGGATAGAGGAAGCAATGGATGAGGCGAAGATCAGGATAGATCCGTTTAAAAGTGTTGAAGACCAGGTCCAGGCAGTTCTGAAAGCAATAAGGGTGTTAATACCCATAAGAATGGAAAAGGCAAGATTAGGCATAAAACTATCCGGTGATGCATATGGCAAGGTATACGGTGATTTATCAAGAATGGGGTCAATACTTAAGGAGGAATGGTCCAATAGCGGTGAATATATGTGTGTAATTGAAATACCAGCGGGCATGCAGGCAGATTTAATGGATATGTTAAATAAGAAAACTAACGGCGATGTTGACGTAAAATTGTTAAAGTAATTTATAAGATACTTATAATAAAAATATTTTATATATTAATTTACAATTTTAAACTAAAAATAAATATACAAACAAGATATATTTCATAAAAATAAGCAAAGGTGAAAATAATTGGAAACAAAACAGATAGTTTATCCTGGTGATAAGATAGATACAGGTGACCTTAAGCCAAGAAATGGCATGTACGAAAACAATTCAGAATATTTTTCAGAATATTTTGGCGTTGTCCAGAAAAGCGAGAAATTTGTAGATATTGCTCCATTTAATAGCCCGTATCTGCCAAGAGTTAATGATAAAATCATAGGCAAAATTATGGATATAGGCGCAACAATGTGGACCGTTGATATTAATTCCCCATATTATTCATTGCTACATATGAACGATACACCATGGCATGTTTATTCAGGTGATTTAACAAGATATTTAAATATAGGCGATTATATATACGCTAAAATATCTGTGTCAAACGAAATAAAAGAAAGCTGGTTATCCTTAA
The DNA here is from genome assembly GCA_021797555.1 of Thermoplasmata archaeon. Classification (GTDB taxonomy): domain Archaea; phylum Thermoplasmatota; class Thermoplasmata; order Thermoplasmatales; family Thermoplasmataceae; genus Ferroplasma. The sequence goes on along the minus strand of JAJZZM010000012.1, from coordinate 78,001 downwards.
GGGACAATGGCCTAAAAAAACTTGAAACCGGAAGAATAATATCGGTAAAGCCACCCAAGGTTCCAAGGGTAATAGGTAAGAGCGGGAATATGATAAATCTGATAAAAAACGAAACTGATACAAAAATAATTGTAGGCCAGAACGGATTCATATGGGTAGACGGGGACATAGAAAATGTAAAAAATGCAATAGGAGCAATAAAAATAGTTGAAAAAGAGGCACATACTATTGGGTTAACAGATAGAATGTCGGAATATTTAAAAAAATTGAAAGGTGAAAATTAATGGAAGGCAATATAAAACTTATAACAGACGATGGTTTAAGGCTTGATGGACGGGCATTTAATGAAATGAGGCCAGTTAAAATTCAAACAGGTGTAATTGAAAAAGCAGACGGTTCCGCATACATAGAATGGGGGGCAAATAAAATTATTGCAGCAGTTTATGTACGTGAAGCCTATCCAAAGCACGCACAGAATATAGACAGGGCAATTGTAAAGGCAAGATATAATATGTCCGGTTATTCCGTAGAGGAAAGAAAACGTCCAGGTCCGGATAGAAGGACAATGGAAATATCCAAAGTAATAACAGAAGCACTGGAATCAACAATAGTGCTTGAAAAATTGCCAAGAGCAGAAATAGATGTTTTTATACAGGTTCTTGAGGCAGATGCTGGAACAAGAATAGCAAGTTTAACTGCATCATCAGTAGCAGTTGCCGATGCAGGAGTTCCCATGAGAGATTTAGTTGTTGGTTGCACCGCAGGCAAAGCTGATGGCAAAATGGTTTTAGATTTATCAAAGGATGAGGATAACTTTGGTGATGCGGATATACCTATGGCAATACTGCCAAGAACCGGTAAAGTTGTATTATTGCAGCTTGATGGCAACGTCTCATATGAGGAATTTAACGAGGCAGTATCAATGATGATGAATGCTATGCCGAGAATATCGGAAATTCAGAGAGATGCTTTGATGAACAAATATAATATAGAGGAAGGTGAATAAAATGCCGATGGATTCAAATGCGGTTATTTCGGAAATAAGAAAAAATTTCATGCTTGAAAGCATAAAAAATGGCAAAAGGCTTGATGGTAGGTCCCTGGATGAATACAGGGAAATAAAGATAACAGAGAATTTTATACCTAAGGCAGCAGGTTCTGCAATGGTTGAGCTTGGGAATACAAAAGTTGTGGCAGGCCTAAAAATAGAGCAGGGAGAGCCATTTGAGGATTCCCCTGATAATGGTGTAATGTTGTTGAATATAGAATTACTGCCAATGGCATTTCCAACATTCGAATCAGGGCCACCAAGTGAGCAGGCAGTAGAGTATTCAAGGGTGGTCGATCGTGGTATCAGGGAAAGCAAAATGATTGACACATCAAAACTGGTAATAGAATCAGGCAAAACTGTCTGGATGATCTTTGTTGATATTGATGTGTTGAACTATGATGGAAATATAATAGATGCATGCACTCTGGCTGCAGTAACAGCATTAAAAAATGCAGTTATACCAGGATCAAAAATAGGGCAGAAAGATTTCAAGTTGCCCGTAAATGCTACTCCTGTATCAGTAACTATGTGGAAACTCGGTGACGAATTAATATGTGATGCAAATTTAGAAGAAGAGCAGGTTTCCAGTGGAAGGATAACCGTAACTATTTCAGAAGATGGCCATATACATGCAATGCAGAAAGGTGAAGTTGGGGAATTCTCTTTAGAAGAGATACAGAAAGCTATAAAAACATCAAGTGATATAGGTAATAAATTAAGGGAAAAATATTTAAGGTGAATTAAATGACAAAACATACAGTAAAGGTAGGGGCTTCAGGACGTTTTGGTCCAAGGTATGGTGTAACTGTAAGAAAGGAATGGAACAAAATATATAAACAGAAAGTAAGCTTCTATACCTGCCCCTCATGCAAGCAAAAGAAAGTTAAAAGAGTTGCAACTGGTATCTGGGAATGCAGGCACTGTGGATATAAATTTGCAGGTGGGTCATACACTCCTGAATACAGCAGTGAAGTGTTAAAGGATATAAATAACATTAAATGAGGTAAATAAAAATGTATAAGTGCATAAGATGCGGTAGGCCTCTGGAGAAATCATTCGGAACAGCAGATATAGAATGTGAATGCGGATCTAGAGTATTTATAAAGGAAAGGCCAAATATAGAAAAGGTTGTAAAGGCCAGATAAATTTTTTTATTTTTTATGAAAGACTTTAAGGACTTATTTAATAATAATTTATGTTTAAGATGTACCGGAAGAATATTTGCAGATGTAAACACAGGGTTAACAAATATTGAGAGGGGAAAATTTTTATTATTTGCATACAAATCTTTTTATGGCGATATAGAGATAAAGGATTCATGCTGGTTATGCAACAATATATTCAATGAATTCGATAAATATTATAATATCATAAACGATAGGATAAAAAATTATGAATATAATACATTTTTAATAGGATCAAAATTTGATGATGAACTATTATTAAATGAAGAAAAGATACAGAACAGCTTTGGCAATAAGGGCGAAAGCATAAAAAAGGAATTTAATCGTGAATTCGGTAAATATTTCAGTTTAAAAACAGGAAAGGACTTTTCAAAAAATCCGGACATTTTATTTGAGATAAATACATTATACGATGATGTTAAAATAACAGTAAAATCATTGTATATCTATGGAACATATATTAAAAAAAGAAGGGATATACCACAGACACGTTGGATCCATGGCAATGGCGACTCTATTGAATCAATAATCGGAGAACCATTAAAGGAATTAACAGGTGGCAAAAATTATAAACTACACGGATCCGGAAGGGAAGACGTTGATGTAATGATGTTGGGAAATGGTCGTGAATTTGTTATAGAAATAATAGACCCCGAAAAAAGAAATATTTCATTAAATGAATTCATTGAGAAAGTCAATGATTCAAAGAAAAATGTATTTATTTACAATTTAGAATTTACAGATAAGGAAAAAATAAAGGAAATAAAGGAAGCAAAATATGATAAAACTTATATAGCCAGTATAGAATTACCTGACAGCATTGATATAAACAGATTTAAGGAATATATTCTATTGTTTAAGGATAAAACAATAGACCAGAGAACCCCGTTAAGGGTTTTAGGCAATAGATCTGATTTAATAAGAAAAAAAGAAATAAAATATATAAATATAGAAGATATACATAACAACATAGCCAGAATAAAAATATGTGCAGAATCAGGCACATACATAAAAGAATTAATAAATGGAGATAACGGCAGAACTGTGCCGAGTTTATCTTCAATATGTAATTCAAATTTGCAGGTAATAAGTCTGGATGTAGTGTATATAGGAAGGTGAATTAAAATGGCGAAAATGTCAAATGGAACCAGATCAGGTTCAAGAAGCAAGTTAACGAAAAAGATAAAGGAAAGAGGAATGCCAAAGGTAAATGATTTATTAAAAACCTTTGAAATAGGAGATACTGTAGCAGTAGTTGTAAATCCAGCAGTGCAGAAGGGTATGCCGTTCCATAATTTTCAGGGCAGAACAGGAAAGATAACAGGGATGCAGGGCAATTGCTATGTGCTTAAACTTAAAATAGGAAATACAGAAAGGAAAGTTATATCGGCCCCCGTCCATCTTAAGAGGTTAACCAAATGAAAATAGTATATAAGACAAACATTGAAGTTTATAATACGTTAATAGACGTAGAAAATAAATCTAAAAGCGAGGCGGATACATTATCATATGTTGAAAAATTTTTAAAATATGATAAAAATATAAATATAAAGGAACTCGCCAGTAATATAAATAAGGTTCATAAGATTCCTGAAGAGGCAATAATAAAAATAATTGATATAAAACCAAATTCAAGGGAAGAATTGATAGCGATATTGAATTCATATAGTATTAACCTTGACGATAGTTCCCTTGATGGAATACTGGATCTTATGCAGGTTATATAAATGGAAGAATATGCATACATTCTTGATTATCTTCCGCAGGGTAGGGCAGAAGACAAAAATTTCAGAAAATCGCCTCTTGTGCTTGCAATAGGAGAAAGTGAATTTAAGCTTTTAGAGATACTGCCTAAACCTGATGCAGTACTAACTGTGGGCGATAGAATATATATAGGTAAATCTCCTGAATTGCGTGATAAAGTAATATCAATAAAGAGAAGGATTACATATAAGGAGTTAACAAGCGCGGCAATTAGTGAATTGCCATATACAATAGAGGCAATAATAGATAAAAATTCAGATAAATTTATAGCATTTTTCAATAATGCTGAGGCAATAAACTCAAGAATGCACACACTTGAGCTTTTACCCGGTTTAGGGAACAAAAGTATGTGGGCAATTCTGGATGAAAGGAAAAAAGGAACATTCAAATCATTTGATGATCTAAGTGAAAGGGTAAAAAGTGTTCATAACCCTAAAAAGATGATTGTTAATAGAATAATGGATGAACTCCAGAACAGATATGAAAAATATAAATTATTTGTAGCAAGATGAATGATAATTTTTCAAAAAAATATGGTCAGGTATTTCTCAGTGATAAAAATCTTGCAGTTAAGGAAATCAAGGCCTTAGATTTGAATGATGATGATAATGTTCTTGAAATAGGTCCTGGCTATGGAATACTTACCGATATATTATTAAAATACAATATAAATTTAACATCAGTAGAACCTGATCACAGGTTCTATAAATATCTATCAGAAAAATACAATAATTATATAGAGTCAAAAAAATTCAATTTAATAAAGGCAAACTTTCTTGAAATAGAACCATCATACTATAATAAAATTATTGGGAATATACCATATAATCTATCATCGGCAATTATCTTTAAATTGTTTGATTTTGATTTTGATTATTCAGTTTTAATGGTACAGAAAGAATTTGCATTGCGGCTAATTGCAAAACCTGGAACAAAAGATTTTTCAAGATTAACTGTTAATGCAGGAACAAGATCTGAAATACACATACTTTTCAATGTAAATAGAAATGTTTTTTCTCCGGTTCCAAAAGTTGACTCATCTGTTATTTCAATTAAAAAGAAAAAATGTGATATAGATATAATTAAATTTAATAATTTTTTAATAAAAATATTTTCAATGAGAAGAAAAAAATTATCAACAATATTAAAATATAATGGTATTTATGGGGATAAAAGGCCATATGAATTAAATATAAATGAATTAATTACTGTTTTTGATTCCCTGAATTAGTATCCCTGCTTAATATATTATTCAATGCAGTAGCTGTAAAGAACTGTGAAGTATCGCCTACAACGGGTACATTCTGCGGTATCATTATCAAGGAACCTTTTCCTTCCAGTCCTATCTGATAAACTATATCCATCCATCTTAACTGGAAAGCTGTTGGGTTATTTGCATACTGCTTTGCAGCATCAACCATTTTACCAGCAGCTTCAACTTCTGCCAGTGCCAGTGTAACCCTGGACCTTCTCTCCCTCTCTGCAGCTGCCTGCCTTGACATTGCATCCTGTAATGTCTGTGGAACCAAAACATCTCTTATTTCAACAGCTGATACTTTTATTCCCCAGTGCTCTGTTTTCTCATCTATAATCTGCCTTGCCGATTCTCCAATTTTCTCCCTTTCTGATAATATTTCATCAAATGATGATTTTCCTAAAACTTCCCTTAATGTTGTCTGTGCGGCCAACTGTGTTGCACCTGCATAATTTTCTACATTTAAAACAGTCTTATCGGCATCCACAACCTGAAAATACATTACGGCATCAACATTTACCGGAACATTATCCTGTGTAAAAGTTGACTCTGTTTTAAATGCAACTGCCTGGATCCTTGTTGATAAAACAACGGTTATTTTACTTATAATTGGCGTCACATAAACAAGTCCCGGCCCCTTTAATCCTGTATATCTACCAAGAGTTAGAACAGGAGCTCTCTGCCATTCTTTCAATATATGAATTCCTGATAATATTATTGCAACAACTATTAAAACTACTATTATCAAAACTACTAAACCTACACTTATTGCCATAATTAAATAATGAAAAGACATATTTAAACCTTTGTTAAAACATTCCCTATTTATTTGAAAAATTATGGAAAATTATTAAATTATTAAATTTTTTACAAATTTTTACGTTATTAATAAATTATAGTCAATTGACGTTATGTAAAACGTTAATTTTTATATATAGATAAATGCTTAACTATTTATGTCTGGAATAGTCAGTTATGGTTCATATATTCCATATTATAGAATAAAACCAGAAGAAATTGCAAGAATATGGGGAGATGAACCTGAAAGAATGAAGAAAAATTTATTTATTTTAAGCAAAAGTGTTCCATCTCCTGATGAGGATGTCGCATCAATATCTGTTGAGGCAGCAAGAAATGCATTGAAAAGAAAGGATATAAACCCTGAGGAAATAGGCGCAATATATGTAGGTTCGGAGTCACATCCATACGCAGTTAAACCAACGGCAACAATTGTTGCCGCAGCAATAGGCATGCCACTTGAATATTTTGCCGCAGATTATGAATTTGCATGCAAGGCAGGTACAGCAGGCATGCAAAATGTAAAGGCAATGGTAGATTCAAATTATATTAAATACGGCTTTGCCATAGGATCCGATACATCACAGGGAGCACCCGGTGATGCTTTAGAATACACAGCATCTGCTGGAGGCACTGCTATGCTTATCGGCAAAGATAATGTAATAGCTGAAATAAATGATACATTATCCGTTTCAACGGATACACCAGATTTCTGGAGAAGGGAAGGTGAACCCTATCCAAAGCACGGAGAGCGATTCACAGGGGAACCAGGATATTTTAAGCACGTTATAGCAGCATCAAAGGCTATAATGGAAAGAAATGATATGAAAAATTCAGATTATGATTATGCTGTATTCCATCAGCCAAATGGTAAATTTCCGACGAGGGCAGCAAAAATCCTTGGATTTACAGAGGAACAGTACAAAACAGGATTATTAACTCCATATATCGGAAATACCTATTCAGGTTCAATGATGACAGGCTTATCTGCAGTTCTGGATGAATCGAAGCCAGGTGATAGAATACTGGCAGTATCATTCGGTTCCGGAGCAGGTTCAGATGCCTTTGATATTACAGTAACAGATAAAATGAAGGATTATAAAAGGGATAATGCACCTACTGTAAAGAAATTGATTGAAAAGGTCAAATTTATAGATTATGGTATGTACACAAAATTCAGAAAAATAATAATTACAGGTGATAGTGTTGAATAATGTTTATATTATTGGTGCAGGAGAGACAAAATTTGGAGAATTGTGGGATAAATCATTGAGAAATCTTGCTGTGGAAGCAGGTTTAAAGGCAATAGAAAATGCAGGTGTATATTCAAAGGATATAGATGCCATATATGGCGCTAACGGCTTAGCCGGAACTATTAATGAACAGGAAAATATAGGTGCATTAATAGCAGATTTCTCTGGATTATCAAATGAAGGTATACCTGCTTTAAGAGTTGAGGCATCAACGGCCTCAGGAGCAGCTGCAGTCCGTGAAGCCTATTTATCAATAAAATCAGGGGAATACGATTTGGTTGTTGTTGGTGGAGTCGAAAAAATGACAGATATCCATGGTTCAAGCATACTTGAAAAGATGTCATCAATTTTAGACCGTGAATGGGAAGCATTTTTTGGTGCAACACCGGCTGCAATGGCCGCACTAATAGCAAGGAAATACATGAATGATTTCAATGTTGAGAAGGAAGCATTATCCATGTTTTCTGTAAATGACCATTTAAATGCGTCAAAAAATCCGGATGCACAGTACAGGAACAAACTAACACTGGAACAGGCTATGGGAGCAACTCCAATAGCAGACCCATTAAATATGATGGACTGTTCGCCTATAAGTGATGGTGCGGCAGCCATAGTCCTTGCATCGGAAAATTTTGTTAAAAAGAATAAAAAGGAAGGGGTAAAAATTTTAAGTTCGGCTGTTGCCGAAGATTATTTATCCGTTGGTTCAAGAGAATCCATATATACATTGAATTCGGCAAAACTTGCGGCGGAGAAGGCGTTCAAAAAGGCTGGAATAAAAAGGGATGATATATCATTTTTAGAGGTGCATGATTCATTTTCAATTTATGGTTTACTTGAACTGGAGGATTTAGGTTTTGCAGAAAAGGGAAAGGCTAAAAATATGGTATATGATGATATTAAATTAAATGGAAGATTGCCTGTAAATCCATCAGGTGGCTTAAAGGCAAAGGGTGATCCATACGGTGCTGTGGGCATAGGACAGGTTGTAGATGCATATAAGCAATTAATGGAAAAAGCCGGGGAAGGGCAGATAAAAAATGCAAGGTATGCACTGTTGCATAATATGGCAGGTACCGGTGCATCATCAATAGTACATATATTGGGTGAGTAAAATGACGGAATTATCAAGGATATGGAGAGAAACCGAATATAGATATAATCTAATCGGATTTAAATGCAATAACTGTGGAAGATCGTATTTCCCCCCAAGGGATATATGCCCTTATTGCCACAGGGAATCAATAGGAAAAATGGAAAAGGTAAAATTTTCAGGAAATGGTGAAATTTTATCGTACACAACAGTTCATGATGCACCACCGGCATTTAAAAGGCAGGTTCCATATACACTTGCTTTAGTAAAATTGGATGAGGGGCCAGTAATAACAGCACAGATCGTTGATTGTGACCCCGATGAAGTGAATACAGGCAAAAAAGTACATATGGTATTCAGAAAAATTAGGGAAGATGGGACAAATGGTGTAATAGAATATGGTTATAAATTTAGATTAAATTAATTTATTCCCGGAATAAAAAATTTATAATTTAATATTTTTGATATTTCATACAATATTGCAGAATTTTCTGATATAACATTCTTATTATATTTTGATCTTATTTTATTTAAAATATTATATGTTGGCAGTGCTGTGCATGCCAAATATATTGCATTAGAATCTTTTATTTTATCATTATTCCTATTTAATAAATCCATTATTTCATTTTCCTCTGTATTTGATATGTCAAGGCCGTATACCTTATTTAATCCATCATAACCGGTAACATCAAAATTATTATCCATAAAATATTTCGATTCCTCAATACTTCTTTCTTTTATATATGGGGTTCCTATAAACATTTTATTTATATTATTATCATTTAAATAATCCATAACTGCAATTTCCGGTATTATTAATTTTTTATTTATTACATTTTTTATAATATCAATGTTTTTATGTGTTCCATATGTCCTGCCATAAACTATTATGCCTGATATATTTTTTAATAAATTATATGTTTCCTTTAACTCCTTTTTAAATTGACCCGGGTATTTTGGCTCACAGCCTTTGGACGGTTTCATCCTTGTTGAATGAAAGCTTATACCTTCAGGTGCTAATTTATATAAATCGTATTCCATTGCAACATTGTTTGCAGGTACAATTAATCCTATTCTTATCATTATTATAATATATGTTCAAACTATAAAAATTTAATAATGATAAATTAATTGTTAACTATGATTCATTATATCACAGATGGGGATGTAAAAAAATATCTAAATATGAATGAATGCATAGACGAATTAAAAGATGCATTTATTTCCTACGGGAATAAAAAATCAGATGCCAGTGCAAGGGATAAAATTTTTAAAAATAATATGATACTTAATACAATGCCTGCATACTATGAAAAATATAATATAGCAGGGTTAAAAACATATGTTGCATCAAAAAACGGAGTAAGGTTTATTGTAATAATATTTGATACTTCAAATCCTGAAAAATTATACATATTTGATGCAAATACTCTTGGCCAGATCAGAACAGGGGCTTTATCTGCAATGGTTACATCTCTTTTAATAAATAAAAACGATATAAACTTTGCATTGATAGGTTCAGGATTCCAGGCAGAAACACAGTTAAAGGCAATGTCATCAATATATAATTTCAATAATGTATATGTTTATTCTAAAAATTATGGACATGCATTGAATTTTTCAAAGAAATTTGATTTGAATATAAAGCCGGCAAAGGATTTATCGGTATTAAAGGAAGCAGATGTTATAACATCAGTAACAAATTCTAATGAACCTATATTTAATTATTCAATGCTTCCAGACCATTACCATATAAATCTGGTGGGGTCAAATTTAATAGGAAGAAGGGAAGCTGCAAACGATGTACTGGATAATTCAGACCTTGTAATATCGGAGCATTTAGAACAGTCAATGAAGGAATCATCAGAAATAATTGAGATAAAAGATAAAAATAAAATAATAGAATTAAAGGATTTCATAATAAATAAAGATAAATACAATGCAGATAAAACAGTTTTTAAGTCCATGGGAATTGGACTAGAAGATATAGCAGCAGGATATATTGTTTTAAGGAATATGAAATTAGTAAAATAATTTAAAATATATTTATTATATAAACTATAGTGATATTATATTATTATTTACTGGGCATAGTTCTAGGGCTATCATTGGCAGGTCCTCCGGGCGCAGTGAATTCAATAATAGCAAATGAATCCTTAAAATCAAAATTACATGGTACAAGTGTCGGTTTTGGAGCAATGAGTGCAGATTTTACATTTTTTTTAATAGTCTATTTTTTAAGGGCTTATATCAATATAAGCATATTGAAATTTATTTATATAATTGGTGGATTGTTTATGCTTTATCTTGGTATTGCAATATTAAAATCAAAAATGCCATCAAAATCAAAAAAAGGAAATTATTTCATAGGCCTATCCATGGGATTAACAAATCCATTTCAGATATTATGGTGGCTTACTGTAGGATTTTTTTTATTAAAGGAATTGTCAATATTTTCTATAGTAGGCTTATTTTCTGGAATAATAATCTGGATATTTTCATTTCCCTATGCAATTAATAGATTTGGCTATAAATATGGGAAATATATTAAAATTGTTTCGGCATTAATAATATTTATATTTGCCATGTACATTTTATATTCCGGAATTATAATTTTCTTATAACCCTTTTTCCCTTTATTTCATAGTTATTTTTTAATATTAAATTTATTGAGAATATCAATGCCTTGTGCTCCTCGGCATGTATTTTTTCCTCTAAAGTTTCAACTGTTTCAAAATCATCCACAGCTACAATTCTCTGGTCTATAATTGGTCCACTATCTACATCATTTGTTGCAAAGTGCACTGTGGGCCCTGAAAACCTTGTACCTGAATTTATAACGGCCTCATGGACTTTCCTGCCATAATATCCTTTTCCTCCGAATAATGGGAGTAATGATGGATGTATATTTATTATTTTATACAAAAATTTGTTTATAATAAAGTCGGGCAGTATTCTCATATACCCATCTAAAACTATTAAATCAGGATCATCTCCGGATATTATTTCTGATATTGTATTATTATAAGTATTGCCATTTGATTCAATTAATACCGGCAGTATGCCATTATCCCTTGCCCTCTGCATTACATTTGCCCTCTTATTATTGCATATCAATTTGCTTATTTTTGCATCATCTATTTCCCCATTATTAATTGCATCAACTATTGCCTGAAAGTTTGTTCCATTGCCTGATGCAATAACTATAATTTTTTTCATGAAAAGTTATTGCAATGTTTTTATTAAACTTTATATCGGAAATTAATTTTATATAAAAAGTAAATAAAAAATTCAATAATTTTAAATAAAGATTGTAATTATTAAAAATGATATGTTAAATATATGGACAGAAAAATACAGGCCATCAAAATTATCAGATGTAATAGGTGAAACCGCAAATATAAACAGATTAAATGCATATGTAAAGGAAAAAAATATACCACATTTAATTTTTGCAGGTTCACAGGGTACAGGCAAAACTTCAACCGCGATTGTACTTGCAATGGAATTATTCGGTGATTCATGGAAGGATAACTTTTTGGAATTAAACGCATCAAATGATAGGGGTATAGATGTTATAAGGGATAATATCAAAAATTTTGCAAAGATCAGGCCATCAAATGATTTAGGATTTAAAATCATATTTTTAGATGAAGCAGACCATTTAACTGGGGATGCACAGGCTGCATTAAGAAGAACGATGGAAATGTTTTATAATACAACGAGATTTATTTTTTCATGCAATTATTCATCAAAGATAATACCGCCAATACAGTCAAGATGTGTTGTTTTAAGGTTCAAACCAGTTGATAAGGAAGGTATGGAAGATAGATTATCATACATAGCAAAAAATGAAAATTTTGATATTGATACTGATTCTTTAGATGCAATATATGAAATTTCTGATGGTGATATGAGAAAGGCAATAAATATTTTACAGGCAGTTCACTCATCAGGAAAAATAACACCGGTATCAATATATGAAATATCCGGCGAGGTAAACAAGGATCAGTATAAAAGTCTTATAACCATGGCACTGGACGGGAATTTCAACGATGCAAGAAATTATTTAGATAAAATGTTAATAGAGTATGGTTTATCAGGAATAGATATAATAAAGGGAATGCACTCATCTATAAGGAAAGAGCAGATAGCGCCAAAACAGAAACTTGAGGTAATTATGGCACTCGCAGAGGCAGAATTCAGAATAGTTGAGGGTGGAACCGACAATATACAGATGGATGCATTGCTTGCAAAATTAGCCTATATTGGTAGTGAGGTAAACTAGGGCCGGTAGATCAGGGGTAGATCGCTTGCTTCGCAAGCAAGAGGGCTCGGGTTCAAATCCCGACCGGTCCATTCTAACTTTATTTGAACAGCTTGAGGCCGTTCTCAATAAAAATTTTAAAATGCTTATCCAAGGTATAAAGTGAGCAGCCGTTATTAATTGCTATGGATGCAATAATAGCATCCATTCTTGGAACTGCTTTTCCTCTTCTTTCCGCGTCTAGTTCTAAAAAGGCAGACAGTTCACTATCTTTTTTAGTATATTCTAATGTTGCCATCTGCAAGACTAAACGAGAATCCTTTGAGTATTTTTCTATACCGTAAAGCAACTCATGCATGTTGACTGAGCTCGTGCAATATTCTTCTCCACTGTTCATAATTTTAAGCATGAATCCCTGGCCTCTGCTTGACTTCTTATCCATTACTTCTATGATAATGTCGGTGTCCAGAAGAATCAATTTCTCTTCTCCCACCGTTTATCTTTTATTCCGGCCAGGAATTCATCCTTGTTTTCAAATTCCATGCTCCCACGTAGAGTCAAAAGCATTTCCTTCTTGCTCTGTGATTTAACAAGTCTGTCCAGAAGTTCACTGAAACTTTCGTTCTCTTTTTTAAACCCTATTAGTTCGTCATAAACTGCTTTCTTAATGGTTATAGTTTTTGACATAATATATGTTTATGTTTAAACATTATTTATACTTTTAGACAGGTAAAGTTAAAATTGCCCAACGTCCTCGGAGCCTAAGGATCCGTTTAATATTTTAACAACGCCACTACCTATCCATTTCGAGGCAGGCAACATGCTAATAGTTGTCTTGATTTTTATTCTTATGCCAATTCCCTTTTTATATTCTCTCCTATGAAATATAGACTGATCGCAGAAACTATCAGGACGCTGACAGCACTCATTGTCATTCCTATCAACCAGCCGAAGAATTGCCCAGACATTAATAACAAGGTTCCGTTTGTTATTGCATCAATCACTCCGGCAATGATTACGATAGCAAATATTCTTAATGACAATAGCTGAGTTTTAAAGCTAAGGATAAGGAATACTAGAGATGCTAACAAAATGGCAAATCCATTAATGATATGTACCAGAACAAAATCAAAGTGACTTCCAAAATATATTATTGACTGAATTGCTCCAAGGTGTTTCACTGGTATGTTCACCTCGAGATTAATGGTCATTTCCATCCAGAACTGTACGATCAAAAGGCTAAGAAGGAGAAAGGTTACGTTTCGTATTTCCACAATATGGTTTGTTTTTCCATGTTTGATCAATTCTGTTGGTTCCTCCACGTTATTCTTCATTTTTATCATCCAATTGTTTCTTACAGTTATGTTTTAGATATCTTATTATAATTTCGTTACCTTAGAGGTAACAATGACAGATATACGAGATCATCTCTTAAAAAGATGTTTGTCCGAAAATGAGGTAAAGATCATAGAATGTCTGATCACCATTGGCGTTGTGGGTGCATCTGATATTCACCACGAAACGCATATTCCAAGAAATAAAATATATGAAACTATGGAAAGACTCGCTAATTCAGGATTTGTTGAACTTTAGCCAGGGAGGCCTGTATTGTTTAAGCTAAACGATATAGAAAAAAATCCTTTCATTGATTGTCGAGGAAAAAAGAAAGTCTGTTGAAATAGTAGTACAGTTTTACAAATCACAGATTCAGGAAAGCACAGAGAAAGATGATGTACTAGCTTGGATTGTTCGTGGGAGAGGTGCCATAATGATACAGCTCTTGAATTTAGCAAATTTCGCGTCCACCAGTATTTTTATGTTCGGCGGGTACCAGAATTCATATATTGAGCATGTAGCATTGATGGCAAAGAATATCACTAAAAAAGGAGTGGGCGTTAGGTTAGTCAGCATGCTAAAACCTACTGAAGAACCTCCAAATTCTAAGGATCGTATCAAATTAATTGAGTATAGATCGATCAAATTGAGTATCGTTAAGAGTGGAAAATTAGATGAACACGATGCCAAAATTGCCGGCGGATTCGAACAAACTTCTAGTCAGGGATGTGTTGTGGTAATAGATGAGTCACTAGCATTCAACATAGTGGGCAGTGACGAAGATACAGCCAAAGCAAGAGCAATACTATTTAAGTCCCTGGAGGTACCGATTATCGAAAAAGGCATAATAGAAAGAATTATCGCCGTTGCCACAAGAAGATGTTAATAAATTTATTGTGGAACTAGAAGAATTTAATATATACTTAGGTAGGGTATTGTAGATTGGTTAATTGTATAGTAGATTAAATAATGAGTCACAGGATCTGATATTTACTCATAGTTGGATTGATTTAACTTCCTAGAACTTCGTATTCGTTTAAAACATTAATCAAACTATATCTCAATAACTTGAATGCCAAGCTTCTTGCATTTATTATACAGTATTTTGTCAAATGTGATCAAAGGTACTTTTCTCGAATGTGCATCATATGCTATTATCCAGTCATTGAAATCTCTGAAACTTAGCTTGTTTTCAACCATGAACGCGGATACCTTTTCCATTATCTTTCCAGAAAGCCAGGAGACCGTGAAATATTCACTATGCAATAATTCCTCAATCTTCTTTCTAACATTTTCATTATCTATTCCATACCTGGGAAGCACAAAACCAAGTTCAACAATAGAAAGTGAATTTATTATGGGGTCTTACGACTCGTCGATAAGGACACTTGCCTTCTCATGGTGGGGAGAATTCTCTATTGCATCATATACCAGAACATTGGTGTCAACAAGCACTGTCATTTGCTTCTTTCCCCCCATCCCGCTTTTATCTCAATGTCCGCATCCTTTGATGAAAGACTCTCACTTACCCTGAAAGTAATTCTCCGTATACGTTTTCCCGTAGTGTTTGCCCTGTTTCTGAGGCGTTGGTTAATGATCTTCGAGATATTCTTTGTACTGCCATACCTTTCTATGGATTCTTTGACGATTTCAGCGTAGATTTCTTTGTCCAGGTTGATAGTGGTTTTGACCATGAATACTAATGCAAATACCATATAAACATTTAACGGTCAAGTGTATTATGACTACAGTTCAAACACTCCACTTTACAAATGCACTATATTGTTCGTCTGAAAATCATATTTCATGGTATTCGCTTAAAATATTAATCAAATCCTACCGGTCCATATCCTCTTATTATAACATTTATTAAAATATATTAATTTTTATTCCAAAAATTCATTGTAAACTCAGTGGCTTTCTTTCTGGTAGATCTATTTGTAAAAATTGAAAAGTATTTAGTTTTCATAATGTAACGATGTAATTTTCTGAACTATAAGCAAAAATTTATTACAAACTCTAATCAAATAACAGCTAGCAGAAGAATGCTGTTATACATCGCTCACATGTAAAATCTGCGAAAATATGCTCATTAAAGTTCAGACCTCTTTCGTGTAATTACTTTAGATCTTACAATCCTGTACAGTTTTAAATCATCGGTAACAAAATTGTAACCTGATTCAATAGCAGATACCAGATAGGATGAATCATAGAATGTAATCCCCTCCTCTATTGAGAGTTTAAGTACAGAATCCGGTGATGGTTTTATCTGCCCCATAGAATCAATTAATCCAAATATAACATTACCCAATTCCATTGCCTCTTTCTTTGAAATTTCATTTCGAATTTTATAGCTTCTCCACAGAACTTTACCTATCTCGTATCTGGCAAGCTGATTCGTTGCCCCCGGTAATAAGTTCATTATACTTGCCTCGCTGAAATAGGTTAAAAATTGAAGAAGTATCGAGTAGATTCATCTTTCTCTATCCTCCCTTATGTCTGAAACTATTTCATCCATGTTCAATTTTGATATAATGGGAGTCACACTCTTCATTTTCTCTATTAAGGCTTTATTATGCGCTTTTCTGATTTCCTCCTTTACTGCCTTTCTGATAATTTCTGTTGGATTTAATCCTAATTTCTTTAATTCTTCCCTTTCCTCCTCTGAGATCTTTGCGGATACCGTGGTATGAATTTTCATACTATATAATATTTTATATTTATATTAAAATTATGTATTGCTATATGTAATTCAAAGTAAACTGCAAATAAAACCTACATATCCAGATAGGTTCTTTCCTGTAGTGGTTACGACCGCCATCCCAGAACCTAGAATGACCAGCGCCCAGAAAATATCATGCTATTAAGATCATCAATGGTGTAACTATACAGGTATTGAGCATCACCGTTTCCATGAAAAATTTAGGTTTATCTATTTATATCGTTTATAATATCTTTTACATGCTCTCCTGTAAGTTTATCCTCAAAAAACAATCTCTGCCCGAGTATACCTCTGGTTAATAATACATAGTATCTATTCCTCATAAGGTCATATGCCCTAATATTTCCTGATTTTGCAAGGCTTTTTATGGAATTATTATTTCCTATTGTATCCGTTATGTATTCCCACTGGATTTTCCACCCATCTCTCCATACAAAGTCCCTGCCCCAGACAAGTCCAGAATAATCTGTTTCAAATCCCTGGGTTCCATAAACTGATGCGCAATGTGATAACGGTTCAATTTTTCCCTGCCAGTATTGTGGATATTCAGTTTTTTCATTCATCAGCCATGGAATATTAATATCTCTTCCTTTATAAAGATCAAAACCGGATTGCAACGGATAGCCTATTCTTAAATTCTTAATCCCTTTTGGATTTTCCCTGTCCCCGCTTGATTCTGTAAAAGCGCATAACAAAGCTACCTTTTTACCTTTTTTATATTTTGATTTAAGGTCATCCAGAAAATTTAATATGTCATCATAAATTTTAATATTATACTCAAGGTCTTCCGGTTTAGCTCCATCGGAAATAAGATAATTAACAAATTCAAGATATTCTCCAGGTACCCTGAAGGCTGATTTTAATCCTATTTCAATAGCATTGCTATTATATTTTATAAATTTATCTCTGGTTCCCTGCTCATCGCCTATTAAAATCTGTTCATCATCATAAAAATAGACCTTTACCCTGGATCTTTTCTTTGTGGTTTCTATAACAGATTCTGTCATTCTCTGTGCTTCATCATAAATGATTAAATCTATATCTTTAAAGCTTTTAGTATCAAATTTTTCCTCACCTATGCCTGTGCCCCTCCAGCCCGTTGAATAAAATCTAATTAATGAGCTAAGGTTTACAGATCCATTTTTTATTTCAAGTACCTGCCTTAAAGTATTTAGAAGCCTGTTATTCCTGTAACCAAGAATAGCCCCATAATGCCTGCCTACCGCCTCAATTAGAAGCTGTACTGCAACAAGAGTTTTTCCGGATCCGGATTCACCATGAACCAGAAATGTTTTATCCTGGTTTGATTTCAAGGCTTCCATAACCTTACTTACAAGCAATGTTTGTTCTTCTGTAAGGCCGTATCCCCTACTAAGAAGAATGTTTGATATATTATTTAAAAGTTCTTTACTGTTTTCTTTTAATAAGCTTATTAAATCCTCATTTATATGAAAAGTGCCATTAATAATATTTTCTGCAATTTGATCATTGCCCGGTTGGCCAATTCTTTCAATTTCCTCCTTAAGCTGATCAAGTGTGTTAACTACCATGCATTTATCCGATTTATACGTATTATTATTGTACATATACACAATTCCATTATACTCCATATGGTCAGCACTGGAATGAAAATATCTAAGTTTGGATAAATAACCTATAAGCTGGTAGCATGGATCAATATGTTCTTTGCCATCTGCTATTACAACACGATTATCCAATTGTTTTACGTTATGCCAGCCTTTTGCCTCAATTACGAGTGATCTGACGGTATCAACAATAATATAATCCGCCCTTTCAGTGGAAAAAATTGGCAATTCCGCCAGTAAAGGATATTTGCCGGACACCTTTTTAATAGTTCTATTCAGGCTTTTCCATACAGCAATTTGCTCTATAGGTGGATTTTCTCCATACTGCCTTTTATAGCCTGAAATAAGTTCAGAAATCATTAAATCTTCGCTATTGTTATGTGATAAAAAAACAGGTAAGTTCATAAAGCGTTAAAATATAACTTCTAATAAATTTTTCCATTTTATAGATAGGTTATTGAGCTATAAACCAAATAAGAAAATATTGAAAATAGAATATAACAGGAAATTGTTATCGTTATATACTCACATATCTAAATAACACCGGGATTCCTGCATTCGATAAATAATTACATAATAGATTATTCAAATCCGCAAAAGGTATTTTAATAAATGCAGATATTAATGGTTCATACAATATTATAAAAAAGGCATTCCCGGATGCATTTAACGGGATAGCGGGGTTAAAGGTTAATCCTGAAAGTTTAAGCATATTTAAATTATTAAAGACGGCAATTTCCAAAGATTGATGTTAACACTGTTAACAGAAATCTTAACCTAACTGATTTTGAGTAGTTTATAAAGAAAATCAGTAAACCTGCAGGATTCTATATAATATTGCTTTTTTACAGTTTTAATTTAAAATTTAGAATAAATCATTATTTCACTCCGCAATAAATTAATAAAAGTATTTACAGAAATAATAAAAATCCTCCTAATATTGCCAATAAAGGCCCTATGACAAATCCACCACCCATTACGAGTATTATTAATCCAAGGAAAATAATTATAATTCCATTCAGTACTCTATCCTTTTTTCTATGACCTTTAGCTATTGAGTATGATATATATGCCAGTACTATCCAGATTATTGCCACAATAGCACCCAATAATGAACCAGCTATAATCGGAAATCCAGCTGGGTTGAATAATACTAATGACCCTATCCCGGCAAGGCCAGAAATAAAAACACCTATTAAAGTTATTAAACCTGTTAATATTGTTATAATAGAACCTAATTTCACCATTAAATATCTTACATTGGACATTATTACCACAACTATAAATTTATATTAAAGCTTTATTATATATAAAATTTAAAAACTATAATAATTATCTTCTTCTCATAATTTTCCATACATCATCTGGCAATTTTTCCATCATATTAAACATGCTTGAACCATATAACCAGTCTCCTCCGTCAACAGTTAATACCTCACCATTGATATATGATGACATATCAGATATTAAAAATGATGCTACATTTGCTATTTCATCCTTTGTTGCAAGCCTCCTCATAGGATTCCTTGATGTAATTGCATTTTCATACGATTCATCCGGCAACAGTCTTGACCATGCACCCTCAGTTTTAAATGCACCTGGTGCTACTGCCACAGACCTTATGCCATAATGTCCCCATTCAGATGCCAATGACCTTGTTAATGCAAGTACTCCTGCCTTGGCAATTGCAGAGGGGACAACATATCCGGACCCTGTCCACGCATACGTTGCAACAACATTCAATATTACCCCATTGATATGATTCTCTATCCACCTTTTTCCCATTTCAAGTGAAAAATATGATGTTCCATTAAGCACGATCTTTAAAACAGTGTCGAATGCCTTTGGTGTTAAATCCTCAGTTTTGCTTATAAAATTCCCTGCCGCATTGTTTATTAAAACATTTATTTTATTATTATTCTCTATACTATCCACGGCTTTTTTGATTTCTTCAGGGTCTCTGATATCACATATTTCGGTTTTTATATTATAACCATAATCCTTCATTTCTTTTTTTGCGGCATCAAGGTGTTCAGCATTTCTGCTCAGTATTGAAACATCAGCACCGTGTTCAAGAAACGTTTTTGCCATCTGTTTGCCCAGTCCAGTGCCGCCACCAGTTATAATTATATTTTTATTTTTAAGCAAATCGTTTTTAAACATTAATGAATATATAATGAAACAATATAATTATGATGATTGGAAAATAAATTGTTGAAATAAATTAACAGTAAATAAAAGTACACAATTTATATAATTGAATTATTTTAAAACAGATTTTGATATAATTAATTTCATTATATTTAATGCACCCTCGGCACCAACCAGATATGAGAATATCCCCCTTGCACTTTTCTCAATTCCCGCATCCTTTGTATAACTGTATGCGCCATACCACATCATTATTTTCTTTACTGTATCCATCGATATCTGGGGTGCCCTTAATTTAGACATTGCAGAATATAAATATAAGTCATTCGAATTAATATCGGCCAAATATGCGGCCTTATATGTTAATAATTTAACCATTTCAATATCAGTCCTTAAATCTGCAGCCTCAAATGCTATCGATTCAAAATCACTTAATTTGTTGCCAAATGCATCCCTGTTATTTATATATTCAATGCCATCATTTAATATTTTTTCAGATAAACCATTGCATGCTGCCGCAACTAATATTCTTGCATGGTTAAATCCATCCATTGAATAATAAAAGCCCCTGTTAATTTCACCTATAATATTATTCTTATTTATCTTAACATTGTTGTATTTTATTGATGTTGTGGATATGCCCATCCTGCCCATATTGTCAAGTTTATTTATCTCAATTCCATCGTAATCTGCAGGTACATATACCATTGTTATACCCTTGTGGCCTTTGTTTTTATCAGTTTTAACCAGTGTTAAATGGCCACCATGGTTATTTTTAGCCTCTACTGCACCGCTAATATATAATTTTTCTCCATTTATTATAATATTATCATCTATAATTTCACCTGAGGTTTTTATGTTTGCAACATCACTGCCTCCTGAAGGTTCAGTTGATGATATTCCTATAAATTTATTTCCATTTGCTATTTCCGGCAATAGTTCCTTTTTTAATTTGTTGTTTCCATATTTCTGCAGTATATATGCCCATGACGTATTTAATAAATAATATACAGATGTTGCCATGCTTGTATCTATTTTTGCAATTTCTTCAGATATTATTGCCGCATCAATAAAGGATAACCCAGAACCATTATATTCATCTTTTATTAATGGAGATATTATTCCATTATCACCTGCTTTTTTAAAAAAATTAATGGGTATTTTTTCATTTTTATCTATATCGTTTAGATATGGTTTTAAATTAATTTCTAAAAATTTCTTTACATTATCCCTTAAAATATTTTCCTCATCACTGAATGAAAAATCCATAATGTTTTATTATAAATTTATTATTAAATATTTCTAATGGAATATAAATATTAAAAATAAATTTTTCAATATTATAAATATTAACTATAATAAATAAGCTAAAAATAGGGCATTAACATGATTAAAAGGAAAAAAACATAAACATAAAAATTTTATAACGTTTAAATAAAATAATGTTATAAGATAAAATGAAAACTATATTTAAGAATTTAAAAGAAATTACATTTTTTGTAGATAATGTAATAAATGTATCAGAATATTATAAAAATATTTTTGGTGAACCGATATTCAAAAGCGATTATTTTGTTTTATTTAATACAGGTTTTATTAACATAGGTTTGCATCAATCTGATGAAAAATCATTAAAAGGAAACACAGTTCCATATTTTTCTGTTGAAAATATAGATGAGGCCATAAAATATTTATTATCATACAATTTTAAAATCTACAGGGAAAAAATAAAAGGCATAGATGGATCATATGTATGCCAGTTAATTTCTCCATTTAACAATGTTATTGGTTTAATTCAGGAATAATCATCCTGGTATTGCTTTTGATATTATTAATTTTATTATATTTAATGCACCCTCGGCACCAACCAGATATGAGAATATCCCTCTTGCGCTTTTCTCAATTCCCGCATCCTTTGCATAGCTGTATGCACCATACCACATCATTACATTTTTTACTGTTTCCATTGCTATTTGTGGTGATTTTAATTTTGACATTGCACTGTATATATAAATCACTGCTATTTGTATCTGCTAAATATGCCGATTTATATGTTAATAATTTTGCCATTTCAATATATGTTTTTAAATCTGGTGCATCAAAAGCAATGGATTGAAAATCGCTTAATTTTTTCTCAAAAGCCTTTCTACTATTTATGTAATCTATTCCTGTTTCCAGCATTTTATCTGGTAAACCATTGCATGCAGCTGTCACAAGGATCCTTGCATGATTAAAATCATTATTTATTTTTCTTATAATATTCCCCTCAGACATCCCAATATTGTTATATCTAATTTAGCATGTTAATATTCCCATCCTGCCTTATATATATTTTTCACCATTTATTATTAATTTATGATTTTTTATTTCTCCTGATATATTTATATTTGCAACGTCACTTCCTCATGAAGGTTCAGTTGATGAATCAATAAATGATAATTCTGGGCCGTCAAATTAGTTTTTAATTAACAGTGATATTATACCATTTTTGCCTGCTTCAGTAAAAAAACTTTCCGGCATCTTTTCATTTTCATCAATAATTTTAACATATGATTTTAGATTTATGTTAAGAAATTTTTTTATGTTTCCCTTAATATATTCTGTCCATCACTAAAAGAAAAATCCATAATGTTTTATTATAAATTTATTATTAAATATTTCTAATGGAATATAAATATTAAAAATAAATTTATATACATGATAGATATTAACTATCATGGATAATATTAAAAAACTCATGCCGTACTGGTTTTTTGTATTTACAATAGGGTTTGGATGGTTTATCCTTGCACCTATTGTACCTGAATTAAGCAAACATTTGTCTGCGAATTTGTCATCAATACTGCTAATACTATCTGCATATGGATACACAATGGCAATTATAGGTTTAATTGCAGGATTATTATCAGCAAAATTTACAATGAAAATAACATTGTATTTAGCAATGGTGTTATCAGTATTAGGATTATTTGCAAGGTCATTTTCATCAAATTATATAGAATTTTTAATATTTTCATTGCTTGCCGCAAGTGCATACCCACTTGCACTGGCACCCGTTGGGAGCATAGCAGAATCCATGGATAAAAATAAATCTGCAACAATAGCAGGATTAAGCATTGGATTTTTATTTCTTGGTATGTCCTTTGGTTCATTAATAGGGCCATACATATATTTATCATTCTCATTATTCGGGACACTTATTTTGCCTGCTATAATTGCAGTTATAGCATCATTATGGCTTGCAATGTATTTGCCAAAATATCCAAAAAAATATAAGGGCAAATCATTAAAGGGCGTTTTTAAAAAAGGCATGATAAAAAACTGGTATATAGGCCTTGCAATGGCATCTATTTCCATATTATTTGGAGGCATAGCATCAACAGCACTTGGTTTTCACTTCAGTGCAATTTTTGCATTAAAATTATCAGGTTTATTAAGTGGCCTTGAATTTTTAGGGTCTGCACTTGGCGCTTTAATACTTCCATTTATTTTTGAAAGGTCCCATTTTATAAAAACAGGAACTGTTATATCGGGATCAATGGCATTTTTATTTTCTATTATACTTTTATTTTCACTGGTATATACAAATATATCCTCACTAATAATATTATCATTCTTTGTTTTCGGTTTCTTCGGAAATGCATTCTGGGTTATGGCACTGAATTCAATAATAAACTATGTTAATGACCCGGCAAAGGCAGGTTTTGCAACATCAATGTACAGTGTTGCAACAAATGTGGGCGTTGCAATAATACCTGTTTTTATCGGTGCGGAATTTGCCACCATGGGCACTGCAATTTACGGTATAATTCCATCAGTATTGATAGTGTTAATAGCATTTGCATTATCGCCCGTTATATTATCAAAAAGAAAAGCGTTAAAATTAAATGAAGCGGATTTAGATTAAAATTAAATATTAAATAAATTTAAAATAATAATAACCACTTATCTATTGATAGTAATGGAATTCAAAGCTACATATGTTTCATGGAATGATATAGAAAGATGGTCAGAGGGTATGCTAAATATGTTAATATCTGATAATTATAAGCCCGATATTGTTATAGGCATAGCCAGGGGTGGCCTGATACCTGCAAGAATGATGTCTGATTATTTATTTATAAAGGATTTATTAACAGTAAAAACAGAGCACTGGGGTTTAACCGCATCAATGGATGGCAAGGCTGTATTAAAGGGGAAATTAAATTATGACATTGGCAATAAAAAAGTATTGATTGTTGATGATATAACAGATACAGGGGAAAGCATAAAATTAGCATATGATTATATAAAAACACTGAATCCAGCAGAAGTTAAAACATCATCAATGCTATATGTAAACAGTTCAAGTTATGTTCCTGATTATTATGGAGAGGGCATATCAAGGGAAAAATGGGCATGGTTTATCTTTCCCTGGAATGTATATGAGGATACATACAATTTATCAAAGAAGTTTATGGATAAACCATTAAAAATTGATGAATTAAAGGAATTATTAAAATCAAATTACGGCCTAAACGTTGATGACACAAATTTCAAAAAGGTTATGAACAATATATCTAAATTAAACTTAATAAAAAATAATGATGATATTTATGAATTAATTTAATTTTAATTATAAATTAAAATAATTTTTAATATATGAATTAATATATATTTATGAGCTTGTTAAAGGATATTAAATCATCAATAATTTCAGAGGATATCAATGATTACGTATCAAGGGTTTTAACAGATAATATTAACAAAAAAAACTTTGATATACCTGATTATTTATACGTTACAGATATTATAAATCCTGTTTATTCGTACTATTCAAGAAAATACCCTGAAATAGAAACACCTGAAAAAATCTTTGAAAGAATGAAAAATGGTGAGGAAACACATTTCATTGCAAGGCAATGGTTTGAGAAAATTGATGGCTTTTCAGGTTCTGAGATTGTTTTAAATGGTAGCAATATAAATGTAAATATAATTGGTAGGTCAGATTTTATGGTATACGATTCAATAATAGAATTTAAAACTAAAAATAATGATAATGTTTCAATTGATAATTTGTTTAATGTTTATTTATCTGATCTGGAACAGCTTTTATTTTATTCGGTTATAAATAAAAATTTTGATAAAAACAATTATCTAGTATTCTATGTAAATGAAAAATTCTACGTGTATAAAGTAAACATAAATGATTCCGAGGTAATAAAAAACGAAATTCTATACCGTATAAGCTCAATAAAAAGAAGCTTATTAAATAACGATATAACTTCAATGCCAAGATGTTCATATTATTTATATGGCTGCAAATTTAAGGAAAACAATATATGTTCATGCAATAAATTAAACAATAAGGACAGCTCATGGATTAAGGATTCAATAAAAATAGAAGAAGATACAGAATTTGAAAATGAATTATACAATATATATAAAAACAATGAAAATAACATAGATTTAAGGTTCTATGATCTTATATATCCAAGGAAATATTATCATAAAATGATGAAGGATGAAATAATACTTGAAAATAATAATAATAATTCATCATTTGATTATGAGAAGAATAATATAAAATTTTTCATACTTGATATAATCAATTCCTCTATTTTAGATGTAAATGGTTATGAACGAGCAGAAAAGAATAAGGAAAATAAAATAAACTTATACGGAGACGATAAATACATCATAAAAAACATTTATGACGAGAATTCAATAATACCATTTATTTTAAAAATAAACAATTCAAAATTTATAGGCAAAATTCCTGAAACGTATTATTCTGAACTGGCAATAACATGTGCAAGGAGAAATATAGATAATGGAATAGTCATAGTTGTTTATCCTAAATTAGGCAATAAAATCGTCGTTCATGATATAAAATTTGATATAAATAAAATAATAGGCCTGTGCAATCAAAAAATAAACGATATAAGTGATGCATTGAAAAATAAAAATCCGGAGATGCTCGATTTATGTCCGGAGTTTACAATAAATTCATGCCCATATAAGAACTGCAGCTGCAAAATGGAGATAATTAAAAGGACATAACCGGTAATGTAAATATAAGGAAATGAATATATTATTTTAATTAATATTAAATTTATCAACTAGTCAAAATATTTTTATCTATAATTATTCATATAATAGAATAAAAATTTTAAAATATAGCATTTTTTATATTACTATTATTTTATTAATAAATTTAATTATTTATAAGGTATAATTATTTTAAAATTAAAAATTATCCATACATATAACTTATGCCCTTTTCAGGGTATTTAAATTTTAATGAACCATAGGGGCATGCAAATAATGCTGCACCGCATTCAACACACCTCTCATAGTGCACAATAAGTATTTTCTCCTTATCCGCCTCATATGTACCTGCAGGGCATACCTTTGTGCATGGTTTATCTATACAATTTTTGCATATATCCAAATTAACCGTTATATGGCTTTCATTTCCAACTTCATTTTTATTTAAACCCAATCTTTTTATCAATTCCATTTATATCACCTTTAACAAATCATTAATTACTGTAAAATAACTTATATTATTATTTTTTATTTCGTCCATTAATGCATACTTAATATTTTTCCTCGGATTGTCTGTAACCGTAAACATTGTGTCTATTAAATTAGAAATCATTGATGGATATACATTGAATGTTCTTTCGTTGCCGAATAATGAAGATATTCTTGATGCTGTTTTTAAATCCTTAAGTACAAAGCTATCCTCAAGCATTTTTTCGTATATATAAGTGTCACTGTAATCCTTAGAATCAATTATTTTCTTTGCTGCATTCCCGGCTATCATTCCTGATTCTATTGCAAGGTCCATGCCACGTATTGTAAAGCCATCGTTTAATAAAAATCCAGCGGCATCTCCTGTTACTATGAGATTATCATCATACCTTTTAGGTAGATAATCATATTTATAAAAAGGGATTAAATGTGCAGAATACTCAAGAATTTTTCCATCTATTCCAAGTTTTTCCCTGTAATCCTCCATTATATCATATGATTTTATATCATTTGTTTCAATAGAGTCTATCTTTAATGTTAATCCAATTGAATAACTATCCTTATTTGTATAAACAAAACCGCCGCCTTTTATATCGCCGCTTAAGCCTAAAACTGTTTTTGCCTCGCCCATTTCATTTTCAGGTTTTTTATCTATTATTTCCTTTATACCCAACATAAAATTTTTAGGTATAAAATTATCATTTTTTGATATATTTTTTATATTTTCCATTTTATAATTCATATCCAGTTTTGATAATCCCATATATCGTGATACAAATGATGCAGCACCATCGCTTTCTATTACTAATGGAGTTCTTATATCACCTCTATTGCTCTCCACCACCATTATTCCATTTTCTCTCCTTACATTTGTTACTAATGTTGAATACGATATAGTAACACCGTTATTCTCGGCTTCAGATGCAAGCCAGCGGTCAAATTTTGACCTCAGTATTGAATAACTATCTTCTTTTTCCTTATTTTCAAAGGAAAATGTTGTTTTTCTTCCCTTATTGTATATCTCAAAAGTTTCCTTCTTTATAGGCAATTCCAGTGGGGCATCCTTAAATTTATTGCCCATAAGTCTTTTTAAGGAATGGATATACATCCTTCCACCACTTACATTTTTTGAGCCGGAATACTCACCGCGCTCAAGAACTATTACAGATAAACCATTTTTCGCAGCAATAATTGCGGCTGAAATACCGGATAAGCCACCGCCAACTATTGCAACATCCACATCATAATCCATTTTAATATATAATTATCATGTTTAATAATTTTTTTACAAATCAATATGAAGATTTTCTGCATTTAACTGTTCAATAGCTTCCTCATTCATTACATTGTTTAAAAACCATGTAATGAATTATTTTTTACCTTCTATCCTGTCCTCTATGAAAAGCTTTATTAATTCTTTTTCATTTTGTTTACCTCATTTTGACATTGCAAAGGGTCATCTGAATTTATAGTAAAATAATTATATTATCAATAAAATTATATTGTAATAATATTCATTATTACAAATTATTTAAATTACCAATTAAACTTCTTATCCCAGACTTAAATATAGATATTGCTGTAATAACATCAAGGCCCTGCATAATGCTAATTAAAACGCCATTATGAAATGCTATTA
This sequence comes from Thermoplasmata archaeon, assembly GCA_021797555.1. Lineage (GTDB taxonomy): Archaea > Thermoplasmatota > Thermoplasmata > Thermoplasmatales > Thermoplasmataceae > Ferroplasma. Next base: position 49,381 of record JAJZZM010000012.1, on the reverse strand, counting down.
AAATTCTGGCAAGATCTGTGGAATTAATATTTTCAAGTATATTCCCATCTTTTTTTAAATTTTCAATTAAATCAGATATATATTTTACATATTTATTATAACTGTTTTCTATTATTTTCTTTATATTATTATCTATATTTATTTCGTTTAATGCAAATATCCAGTAAAATTTTTTATAATCTGGCAATTTCATTTCCTCCTCAAAAAATTTTTCTATTCCGGTAATTATATCTTTTGAAACTAAATTTTTTAAATTTTTTTCAAGTAAATCCATATTGGTTTCGCATGTTTTATTTAAAAGCTCTTCCTTATTTTTAAAATATAAATATAATGTGCCCTTTGTTACGCCTATATTTTTGGCTATGTCTTCCATGCCTGCATTATTATAACCCATTTGAAAAAATAATTTTGATGCCGAATCAACGATCTTCTCTTTTGCCATTTCCTTATAACCTGGAATTACTTTTGGCATTATGATGTATTAAATAATAATATTAAATAATTGCTAAAGAATAAGTTTTAATACTAACTATTCATTTAGTTTTATGAATAATGAGTATAATATAAATAATGGTTTGCATGTTGTTATTGGTGCAACAGGTTCCTATGGATACGCAATAACAAAAATGCTTTTAAAAAATAAGATAAATACAAGAGCAATAGTTAGAGATAAGGAAAAGGCATTAAAATTATTTCCAAACAATCTTGAAATTGTTAAATCTGATATTTTTAACAGAGATGAGATGATAAAAAATTTAGGTGATGCATCGGTAATATATATTGCAAATAATTTTCCATATAAAGACTGGACAAATTTTTATAAGTCCACTGAAAATATTTTAAGCGGTGCGAAAATATCTCATTCAATAATAGTTTTTCCTGGAAATGTTTATGGCTATGGAAAATTTGATTATATGCCGGTTGATGAAAAGCACCCATTAAATGCTAAAAGCAGAAAGGGAATTTTAAGGAATAATATAGAAAGGCTTTTATTTGAATATTATAAAAAGGATAAAATAGGACTTTTAATACCAAGATTTGCTGATTTTTATGGACCAAATGTAACAAATGATCTATACGGTGCAATGTTCATAAATGCAATTAAAAATAAAAAGGCAATATGGCCGTTAAATGCCGATTTACCACATAATTTTACATATATAGATGATGCTGCCACGGCAACATTATTATTGCTTGAGAATCCAGATTCATATGGAAAAACATACCACATATCCGGTGAGATTATAACTGCAAGGGAATTTATAAATAAAATATATAATAAATTAAATTTAAAAACAAAATTAAAAATAATATCCGAATCAAATTTAAAATTTCTGGCGCATTTTAATTCAAATATAAATGAGCTAATTGAGCTTATTTATGAATATAAATATCCATATATTATCGATGATGAAAAATTTTTGAATGAATATAAATTATTTAGACATACAGAATATAATGACGGAATTGAAAAAACTATTGATTGGTTTAAAAACATTTCTACATAGTTAAATTCAAATCAAGTAAAATATGGAAACTAAAAAAATATTATTCTAATCCTTAACTCAGTCCTTTTTACGTAATATGCCATGTCAATATTCATATCAGAAATGAACTCCTTTGCCTTCTTCGTTATCTCGTTCATGATTTCACCGTTCTCCATCCTGCGAATATTAATTCTTGACAGTATGAGCAAAACATCCTTTACAATGTATTTACTGATGTTGAATAGTGATCATTAAACAGGATTAAAAGGATATATATCCACATTCTATTATAATTATTATATAAATTAAAAGCTGTATTTTAAGACTTTCATGGTGTGTATAATTTGCCATATTTTTATATGATCCTTATCTTTACAGAAATTTAGGTTTAAGGGATAAAAAATATTTAGAGAATAAATTTTTAAATTTTATATTAAATTGAATATTTAATTTAAAAGAGCCTTAAATAAATACTGGATTAAATGCAATAATTCTCCATATTTATATTTTATATGCATTATTTATATCTCTTTAACTTTGTTTAACATAAAATGACCATAACCATTTAATATTTTAGATATCTTACTTGTGGATACACCATTGGAGTATAATGATGTTATTAATTCTTCCAATTCTATTGTTTTATTATATTATAGCACTGTGGAATTTATTATCCCTGTTTCTCGGTACCTTTAATTCCTTCAATTCACCGTACTTTGTCCTTAAATTCCTTTTGTAATGGCCGTTCTTTATACCTGTGTTCTCTTCCAAATACTGATCCTGTTCTATCTTCATTAACTTTTCAATCTGCTCTTTAACTGTCTGTGCTATTATATCCTCTATATCCGATATGTTTATATTGTTATATTCCATATTTTATTACCTCCTGACTTCAAAAGAGGTATTTCTCCCTGTTATTTAATGATCATTTCATTATTAACAGGGGGTTTATATTTACACACCTATAAGATGTTTCGTGTCTTTACATTATATTATCACCTGATAATTTGCTCTTGTAAGGCTTATTATTCTTCATAATTGAATAAATATGTGAAAGAAATCTCTTGCCAACAACAATATATGCCTGCACATTCTTTTTCCCTTTCCCTGTCTCTCTGTTGAATAACTCCAGGAATTCAGGATTTTTATGCATAACCAGTGTTATTGCACATTCATACACGGCACTGGAAAGATATGGATTCCTTATCTTTGTGACACCTGCTGCATGAATCTTGCCGCCCGACCCCTTAATATTCGGTGCCTTGCCCCCGTATGCCTGGAGCTTCTCCTTGCTGTCGAACTGTTTTATATCGCCTATTTCAGATACAATAACAGTAGATGCAATAACACCTATTCCCTTAATACCAGCTATATTTTTAATATCACTGCTGTTTTCGGATCTTTTAATAATATAATTTTCTATTTCATTTAAATTGCCTTTCTCTTCTTTCAACCTTTTAACATTCATTCGTATTCTGTATGCATATATACCATCACTATCATCAATTCCTATGCTGCTTTTTGCTATCTGGATAAAATTGATTGCATCCTCTATTTTATAGTGTTTCCTGCTTGCAATGCTGATAAGGTCAAACACTTCTTCTATTTTGGCATCCCTTAGTAATTCAGCAGTGGGGTATTTCTCCAGAAGTGCCAGTGATGTTTTTGAATCTATAGGGTTATATAATGGATATTCAGGGAATACTGCGGCAATGTCTGATTTAACCTGATTGATTATCCTTGACATATTGCTTTTAACAATTGTTAAAAGTCTTGTAATGCCTGATAAATTATCCCTTTCATGGCCATTGGATTCCATTATATCGGGTTTAACCCTTGCAGTTGATGCAAGCACTGATGCATCGGCCGCATCTGATTTCTCCTTTCCCAGATTGCTTGTTATCCTTATATGTTCAGATATTCTAGAATCTACTAATATCACCCTGTAGCCAATTCTCTCTAAAAAGTACTTTACCGGCATATGGTAATTTCCAGTTGGATTCATGAATATTGCTTCAATGGTATCATTATTGCTACTTTCCACTGCCCTCAACTTATCCTTTAAAAAATTAAAGCCCTCCATGTCATTTTTAATATTGCCCCTCCACATTGCCTTTCCTGTGCTGTTCTGTATTTCAATGCTGTGCACTTTCAAGTGCGTATCAATTCCTGCGTACATCATTTTATATCTGCTCCTGCCATATCCATAAGGGAGAAATGATCATCTGTGCAGACACCTATTACTTTCCCTCCTGGAAAGAGAATGCCTATCAGCAATCATGATCAGGGGAGATTCAAAATTAAATGGATCACAATCCATAGTGTAAATATACTCCCCCTCCCCATATCTATACCGGCTATCCAGTATCATTTCTAGGATATAGGTTAATCTCTTATAGCATTCAAAATTGTACACGACCAAATTTAAAAATTCAGTTATATTAAAAAAAATAATAACATACAATATTAGAAGTATAAAAAGTTATTGGAATATTTAACTATATAATTATTTTGTTTATTGGCATCAGCCCTTCATTACAAGTTTCCACACATCAAGTTCTGATTTTTTCTTTGCCTTTAAGTAGGAATTCCAGTAATCGTTGATAAAATTTACAGGTATATTCCCATTATAAATTTTATATGAAGAATCTTTTTTATACATATACTCAACATCTTTTAATATTATACCCTTTATTGTCTGTTCTTTCATAATATAGTAATTATTATTGTCAATTAATATGTACAGCAATTTTTTTCTATTTCTGTTGAAATCTATATATCTCAATATTTCATTTCTTGTTTCCTTAGATAGTTTATTCTCATAATTTATATCGTTGTTTATCATATTATATAAATTATTTTTACCGATTTTCCTTTCATGCATATTTAAATTCATTATTCCAAATTTATCATCAACAGAATGCAGTATTTTTACATATTTATATTCATTACTATTCAATTTTATTTTTAAATCTATGTCATTGCCCTCGTAAATCTTTATAAGTATTATTTTATCATCAAATATTTCAAATAATTTTATTACTGCAGAAAAAATAATTTTCTTATTGTCTGGGAAATTATCAAAATCCTTCTTGATTTTCTTTAAATTAGATTTTTTTATAACTTTCGCTTTCATAGTTCATAATAATTTACAGATATAAAAAAATTTAAATTATAATATATTAAAATAAAAATTATCCAAAATAATTCAGGTCTTCCTTTGATGATTTATTTTTTGTTTCCTCTTTCATTTTTTCTGTTATTTCTTCTAATTGCTTTGTTTTTTCATCTATGTCCTTTAAATCAATTTTGATTTTAAGTATTTTTATTAATATGTTTATTATCTCTCTGGCACCTTTGGGATCTGCAAAGTAACCAGATGTTTCACCCATAAGGCATGCGCCATCTATGTTGAATAACTCCTTGCCCATGCCGAGAAGTAAACCTGCAGATCCAACTATACCTCCGCTCGGCTCACCATTAGGAAATGTAACACCGGCTTTTTCAAGCGTTTGTATAATTTTTTTATCACTGACAGCCCCTAAAACTTTAGGTTTTTCAGCAATTTTGCCTATACTGTAACCACCCAATGTATAAATTCTGGAAATATTATATTTTTTTAGCAATTCAAGTGTTTTATATGACAGTTCATACTGTCCTTCCTGCGTTGTTCCCTGAAAATCTCCTGATAAAAATATTAAATCATTTTTTTTATTTGTTTTCATATAATATAACGAATCTCTTACAAGATGTATTATACTATTATTTATAAAAACCTGTGGCGGCAAATATTCGGAATATATGTCCGCCATCTTCTTCATTTTTAATTTGTCTATAAAATAATCTGCAGTTATTTTGCCAACGTTGCCTATTCCCGGCAGCCCTCCTATGAATATAGGGTCCTTAAGCTCTGGTTCTTCATAATTTTTAATAATTATTTTTTCCATTTTCATCATCTTTTATTAACCTTAATCTATATTTCTGGAATTTATCTGCTGGAGAATATCTCATGGGTATTGCCATTACAGTTTTATTCCCGCACTTAGGGCATATTTCATCCATGGTATAAATTTTGCAGTAATTGCATTTCCTTATTAAAGTTCTCATTGGTCATCCCTTGAAAAGCTATATTCAATATCATATTCTTTACATTTATCTTCCATAAATTCAAGATTTTTCTTTAATTTTTCTTCTGCTGATTTATAATCTTCATCTAGTATTGTAATTCTATATTTTGGTGCCCCCATATATGATACATTTATATTTTTATTATCAACTTCTGTTAATACATCTTTTATTAGTTCTATGCCATTAGGTGCAATCGAGTACATTTCTATAACACCGCCTATTTTTATAAGTGGTATTGATATATTATCACCTGCGATTTTAATAAATGCATCCCTCCACGGTTCCTTAATATCCGCCATAAAATCTTTATCCGCAGCAGCATCATATAAAGCGTTGTATAAACTTCCATATTCTGTAACTAAATAATCTTCTACTTCCATAATTTTATTTTTATCGTTTATTTTTGCCTCAGACATAATCATTTGAAATAGTTTATATGCTTTCTGGTCATTTTTCCATTCTTCTATTTTTTCTCTTTTCTGGTGGTCATTTACCCTTTTTAATGATAAATCAACATGCCTTCTATTTGCATCAACATTCAATACTTTGCATACTGTTCTCTGATTAGGCCTGACAAAATCTCTTATATGCCTTATCCAGCCAGTTGCAACCTCAGCTATATGTATGAATCCGGAATAACCAGGATATTCATCTAATTCAACTATAGCACCGAAGTTCTGAACTTCTTTTACAGTTACAACTACTAAATCACCTACTTCCGGCACTTCCTTATACATATACACCTTACAATTTGACCTTTTCTATCAGTTCACCTGATGTTGCAAGTGTTGCCCCTGTGGGTTTAGCAATTACTGACCCGCAGATACTGCATGTAACAGTCGATGAAATTTTAGAGTATATTATCTGTTCATTGCCGCAGTTTTTACATTTTATTTTAAGAAAATTATTTCCAACATTCCTTAATTTTTTGAATTCTTCTTCCATTTTCACGCCTCTATTATTTCAAATTTCTTAGCTCTCTGTGTCGGTGGAGTAATTGACTTCTTGCATACGGTACATTTTAACCTTAATGCAACTCTCTTTGTAGGTTTCTCTCTGCCTTCATATCTGGGTCTCGGAAAACCACCGTAACCTGAAGTTACCCTCCTGAACCTTCTCTGACCAGCTTTTAATTCACTGGCTTTCCTTTTACGCACTCTTTCCACATCATGAAGAGTATGCTTTTTACAATATGGACAGTAAGTTTTTATCTGTTTTGGCATTTTCATAATTTACACCTTTTAACTATATTTTTTACTTATATATAACATTTTTACAATAATGTAAATTCTGTTAATAATTTATTATTTAATCATGGAATAAAAACATAACTATTATTTATGGGGATAGGGTATTCTCTGTTAATGTTTATATTAAGGGCAGCTGTGATATAAATACCATTATTCCAGAATAGTTTATATTATTAAAAACTGTTTCATTTTCCTTATTTGGGTTTTTGATGATTACCTATATATTGTCTAAATAACATTTAGGCTCCATACATAAATCTTTTTTAGACATCTAAAAAAAAATAAAAATAAATGATTTAACTATCTGTTTAATAGCTGGCAATCATCAAAACACATATATGGTTTCCAGGCTTCTAGAATTAATTCTATCACCCAATTTCCATGCATTATAAACCTAAAATTAAAAAGTATTATATATTCATTTGACCTATAAACAACAGATGGGAAAGTACAATAGAAATAAATATGGTAAAAATGGAAAAAGAACAAATAAGAATTATAGGGTTAATAATGGTGAAAAAAGCATTAAAAAATTAGATATGCGAAGGGAAGAAGAATTTAATTATATGCTAGGCACAATACTTAAAGACATCCCAGATAGTTTGAGAGGGGCTTTAAGGGGCGGCATATACTCCATTGCATCTAAAAAAGGCATAAAAGATGCGAAAGATTATATTATCGGTAAAAAAAATGATGGAACAATAAATGATAGTATGGAAAAAAATCTAATAGACCTATTATATAATTATAGTAAATATAGGTAATATTTAATTTTCTAATTTTTATTAATGTTTATTATGAAGCCAGAACAGTAAATGGCATGAAATGATTTAAAATGAATAATGGATTATATTTGAGGATTGCAATATTCCCTTATATGGTAACATATATTATTGCAAACACGATAATGGAATTAATGGGCATAATAAGGCATGGCTATATAGTATATTCCAATAATAATTATCATATGTCATGGGTTAAATGGTAATAGGTTGCCAGAATAATTTTAAGGAAAGGTATTAATTACACTTATTTTCTATGTTATACTGGTTAATTTTATCTTTTTAAAATTTCCCCAAGATCAAATAAATTTAAAACTATAATATATAGCTATTAACATAGAAATATATAACATCTGCCGTATGATTACTTCGACGGTATTAATATGTACATACTACATAGAGTAGTTAGAGATGAAAAAATGAGCTACACAGAAATGAATGAAAAAGATAAAAATAAAAACGATGAAAAAGAAGAAAAGTTACAGAATTCAAATAATGAAAAAGAAACAAAGCAGCAGAATTCAAACGATGAAAAAGAAACAAAAATGCAAAACAAACATAATGAAAAAGAAACAAAGCAGGAAAATTCAGATAATGAAGATGAGTAAACCTGAAAATATGCCAGAAAATAAGTTAGAATATTATAATGCTTATTTATCTGGATATTAAAATTTATAAACCACAGAATTTTTATAATATTGTCAATTATGTTTAGTTATTATAAGTTCCATTTTATAAAAATAATATCAATAAATTCAATATAAAAATATCATACAACATAATGTTTTAATTATTAGCAGGATAAATCTTATCAGGTCTTTATACTTCATAGTTCTTGTTCTATTTATATTTACAGTATTTATAATTTATAATGGAGAAAAAATACTGTGAATAATAATGGCATATACAATTATGCATACCCGTATTTGAAGAGATAATGAATTAAGAGAATATACGGCATATTCATAACAGGTATTATGACAATGCGATCGGTTTCAAGGCCATTGCATACAATCTCACTGTAATATAAAATATGAAACTTGAAGATGGTACAGGAAAAACAATGAAAATCATCACTTGTTAAAATGCGGGATGCCCTAATATCATAATATAAAATATATAATAAAAAATAATATATACATTTTATTACTGAAGTATTAAATGAATCAGGGACTTTATGAAAATATAGATGTAAATAAGTCGATAGTTGATATGGATAAGGAGATACTCAATTACTGGAAGAAAAACAATATTCAGGATATTATTATTAAAAGCAGAAGAGGAAATAAAAATTTTACATTTCTTGAAGGACCACCAACAGCAAATGGCAGGCCACATGTAGGCCATTTAATGACAAGGACAGTAAAAGATACTGTAATGAGATATAAATACATGATGGGCTATGATATACTTAGAAGAACAGGTGGCTGGGATTGCCACGGTCTTCCAGTTGAACTTGAGGCTGAAAAGCATTTTGGCTTTAACAGCAAAAAGGATATAGAAAATTTTGGCATAGAAAAATTCAATGAATACTGCAGGGATAGTGTTTTTAGATATATAGATGAATGGAATGAAATCGATAATTTAATAGGATACTGGATCGATGAAGAAAATTCATATGTAACATTGAGAAATGATTACATGGAAAGTGAGTGGCATGCATTAAAAACATTATTTGACGGGAATATGCTGGTTAAGAATTATAAAATTGTTCCATACTGCCCGAGATGCGGTACATCCTTAAGTTCACATGAAGTTGCACAGGGTTATAAAAATGTTGATGATCCATCAGTATACGTCAAATTTTCTGTAAAAGGACATAAAAACAGATATTTTATAGCATGGACAACAACACCATGGACACTACAATCAAATGAATTTTTAGTTGTAAATCCGGAATTCGAATACTCATTAATAGAGAATAATGGCAATGAGTATTATTTATTATCCTCTGTTGTTGATAAATTATTTGATGATTATAAACTGATAGCAAAATTTACGGGAAAAGACCTTGAAGGAATAGAATATGAACAGTTAATGCCCTTTCTGAAAGCGCCTGAAAATACAATGAAGGTTGTTGCCGGCAGTTTTGTAACCCAGGATGATGGTACAGGTATAGTTCATGCGGCACCTGCATTCGGTGCAGACGATTTCGAAATAGGGAAAGCTTTAAAGGTGCAGGTATTAAATCCTGTAGGTCTTGATGGAAAATTTAATGACGAGGTACCATGGAAGGGTAAATTCGTAGTAGATGCAAATAGTGAAATTATAGGATATCTGAAGGAAAATAAATTATTATTCAAAAGCCAGAAAATAAAACATACATATCCATTCTGTTACCGCTGCGGTACAAGGTTATTATACTATCCTCTGGATGCATGGTTTATCATGGTATCGGAGATAAGAAAATTGCTTGAAGAAAACAATGAAAAAATAAACTGGTATCCAGATTATTTAAAGAATGGTAGATTCGGCAATTTCCTATCGGAAGCAAAGGACTGGGCATTAAGCCGTGACCGTTACTGGGGAACTCCTTTACCAATCTGGAAATGCGAAAACAATCATTATATTGCCATAGGCAGTAAAGATGATTTAATAAAATATGGTGGCAATGTACCTGAAGATTTACATAGGCCGTTTATTGACAGTGTTAAATTAAAATGCCCAGAATGCAAGGGAGAAATGGCAAGGGAACCTTATGTTATAGATACATGGTTTGATTCCGGCAGTGCAACATATGCAGCAATGCATTATCCATTTAATAAAGATTTTAATACAGAAAATATACCCGTAGATTTTATTTCTGAGGCAATAGATCAGACAAGAGGGTGGTTCTATACTTTGCACGTAATATCATCATTACTGTTTAAAAGGAATGCATATAAAAATGTAATGTCAATTAGTTTTATATTAGATGAACACGGGCAGAAAATGAGTAAAAGCAAGGGAAATTTTGTAACCGCAAAGGATTTTATAAATGAATATGGTGCTGATGCAGCAAGGTTATTCTTCTTCTCAGGTGCGCCATGGAATTCTAAATCAATAGATAAAAAGCTAATAAACGATACAACAAGAAAGGTTTTTAACACACTATCTAATATATATTCATTCTTTGTTTCCAATGCGAATCTTGATAATTTTATCTATGAAAACCTTGAAAGGTCTGAAAATTTGCTGGATAAATGGTTATTATCAAGATTAAATTCAACAATACTGGATGTAAAAAATAATATGGATAATTATAACATACATATAGCCTTAAGGTCTATAATGGATTTAATCAATGACTTTTCAAATTATTATTTAAGGTTGTCAAGAAAGAGATTCTGGGAAGGTGATTTAAACAGTGAAAAGAAGAGGGCATACGAAACATTATATTATGCATTAATAAATATAATAAAATTAATAGCGCCACTGGCTCCATTCTTTTCTGATTATTTATATTTAAAACTATCAGGGTCCGAGAAAACTGTTCACATGGAAAGTTATCCCAAGGCTGATGAATATTACATAAATAAGGACCTGGAAAATCAGTTTAATTATGCAATATCGATAATGGAATTATCAAGAAGGTCAAGACAGGAATCAAATATTAAGGGAAGGCAGACAGTAAAGGAAATATTAATTTACAGTGATATGAATTTAAGCAGCGAATTACTGGATATAATATCCCCTGAACTTAATTCACAGAAAATAAAATTCATAAAGGAAAATGAAAAACCCGTAAAACATCTAATAAAACCCGTATTTTCAAAAGTTGCACCGGTATTAAAATCAAAAACAAATGATTTCGTTGATTATTTAAACAAAAATAATGTTTACGATGAACTTTTAAAAACAGATAAAATAAAATTTGATGATAATGAATTCGGAAGGGACATGCTTGAAATAACAGAAATGCCATACGAAAATTACACGTATTCATCCGATCCAAAATCCAGGATAGAGTTATTTATAAATAAGGATATAGATGAAAATCTTAAATTAACAGGTTATGCCAGAGAAATAATAAGAAGGATACAGGTTATGAGAAAGGATCTGGACCTAGGCTATTCAGATAAAATAAATATTTACATAGATTCAGGTGATGATCTATCGGATGCAATAAAAAAGTTTTCATCCATGATAATGAAGGAAACATTAACAGATAAAATAATAAATGACAATGCTAAAGATTATAAGTACTGGGATATAGATGATAAAAAAATAGGAATAAAAATAGAAAAAATCAATTAATTTTATTTAATATAATAAACTGCCTTATAAGTGATTTATGCTGGTATACAGGTGCTATTTTTATTATATCAAAATAATCATCTGCATATCTTAAAAAATTTTTATCATTAATTATTATTGAGCATTTGCCATTTTCTATTAAAACATCATTAAATTTTTTAAATGCTTCCTTATAAAGTTCATTTATTTCATGATTGTCTATGCCAGAGCTTCTGCCATAGGGCATATCGGTTACAATGGCATTTACCTTTTTATTTATATCTAAATCTGATATGTCACAGTTATAAATTTCATAATCCTTAATATCAAAATATTTTAAATTTAATTTGGTTCCCATTATCATATTCAATGAGGAATCATTTCCTATAATTTTTCTCTTCATTAAAGCTGCCTCTATTAATATTCCGCCGGTACCGCAGAACGGGTCTAATATAATATCACCTGGTTTTGTATATGATGTATTTATTAAATATTTTGCATATTTTGGATGCAATGATACAGGTGAAAAGAAAGGCCTTAAAGGTGCTCTTCTGGATTCCAATTCCTTTTTATTCCTTTCATATTTTAATATGCATAAATACCATTTATCTATATATATAGACCTTATTACGAAATCCGGGTTTTTGAACGATATTCTTCCATAGCCATTTAATAATTTACCTATTTCATTTTCAAAATATTCTGTTTCTTTTTTGCTTCTACCGGAGACCCTGACAAAAAACTTGCCTTCAGGTATATTTTTATTAAAATTATTATAATCATCCTTTTCATCAATTATTAAGGATATATAATTTATAAATGCAGATCCTTTTAATTCTTTATAATTGCCCGATATTACTATATAATTATCATCTGAAAATAATATATCGAAATCCCTATAAGTTTCCATAATGGAATTTATTTCAGTATATGCTATATCAATATTTTCTCTTGAGGTTTCAATAATATACTTATTCATTTTTCAATTTTATTCTGCTTCTCTTTTTCAAGTTCTGAATACATGGTTTCATATAATTTATTAAGCCTTCTTATTGTTCTCTTTATTGCTGCCTGTGGCTTGCCGCTGTTTACCTTTACATATATCTGTGGGTTATCGATATCTGGATGTTTTATATAATAATGTACGGTTTCTACCTTGTCATCCTTTAAAATTTCTTCTGCTAACGGTCTTAATAATGTATTATCATAATTTAGCATTTCTAATTTAATTGAATCCTTTTCCTTTGATATAATATTAAATTTAGAGTCCATATTTCCTTATTTTAAATAGGTATATATTTTTATCCTTAATATGCACAATGGTGCCAAAATTATGTTTTAGTGCATTATGCGCTATACTTGTAGTCGGTCATTTATTTTACTTATAGGTGAAATTTATAAATTATAGGTTATTATAAGGCGCTATATTTATATCAATAATGGGCACAAAGCATTCCAAAGTATTCCTGTACATAATAATAATCAAATGTTAACCCAATTCCTGATGCTTTAATAAATCCATATAAAATCAGCATATTCCAGTAACTATCAGGTTTTGCATCATTTATAAAATTATTATCAATGTTTACTATTGAATTATCATTATTTATAATTCAGTTCCTTACTATTTCATCGTATTTTTTTGCCATAGGCGAATATCCATATGGTCCGGTTTTGCTATGTGTATTCGCCTGGTCAGTACTTATTATCAGTGATATTTTTTTATTATAACTATTTATTATATTATAAATATCAGACCCGAAATTTATTAAAATTCCTTTATTGTCGAATCTTTATTGACCTATAACCACTATGTTGCTTTTACCAAAAATTTTAATGGCACCAGAGTTCCAAAATCCAGGAATAAATATGGGTTTCCTCCCGAAGTAATATAATTTATCCCCTCAGAAATTTTATTTGTTTTTTTGTATATATTATTTGATAAATCAATTTCGTTTTTGTAATTATTTCTTATAACATTACTTATTGTTTTATAATAGCCCCTAAAATATAGCTCATATATATTCCTATTTTATCACTCAATCTTAAGCCATGTGGTGATATTATTATTTTTATTGGGCCATCATTTTCTGTTACATCTTTTATAGTATTACTCATTTTAATACTTTCTTCATTTGGCACATCTATAATTTCATCGCCATGCGGCATTATATATACATGATTTAGCATAATGATAAATATATAAATTCCTAATAAATTTATTTATATCTATTAAAGAAAGAAAGATATTTAAATATTAAAGTATTATATGGTAAGTAAAGGATTTATCCTTATTAAAGGTGAAAGAAATGGCAGAGTTACCACATATGAATTTAGTAATAATAGGGCATGTCGATCATGGAAAATCCACATTCGTGGGTAGGTTGCTATATGAGCATGGAGAAATTCCACAGCATATTATAGATGAATATAAGAAGGAATCAGAAGAGAAAGGAAAGGCAACATTCGAATTTGCATGGGTCATGGATCGTTTTAAGGAAGAGAGAGAAAGAGGAGTTACAATAGATCTAACACATAGGAAATTTGAAACAGACAAATATTATTTTACAATAATAGATGCTCCGGGACACAGGGATTTCGTAAAGAACATGATAACAGGGACAAGCCAGGCAGATGCAGCAGTTTTAGTTGTATCTGCAAGAGAAGGAGAGGGAGTAATGGCACAGACAAGGGAACACGCTTTCCTGGCAAGGACACTTGGCGTTCCACAAATAATTGTAGCAGTAAACAAAATGGATTCAACACAGCCGGCTTACAGTGAAAAAAGATTTAATGAAGTTAAGGAACAGGTAACAAAACTACTGACACCTATAGGTTTCAGGGATGTGCCCATAATACCCATGAGCGGTTATAAAGGCGATAACATAATGAAAGCAAGCCAGAATTTACCATGGTGGAAAGGACCTACAATTATGGATGCATTAAATAATTTAAAGGTACCAGCAAAACCAACAGACAAACCGTTAAGATTGCCAGTAGAAGATGTCTATTCAATTACAGGTATAGGTACAGTTCCTGTAGGTAGAGTAGAAACAGGCGTATTAAAGGTAAATGATAAGGTAATATTTTTACCGGCAAACAAAACAGGAGAAGTTAAATCAATAGAGGAGCATCACACAACAATGCCAAGAGCTGAACCTGGAGATAATGTAGGTTTCAATGTAAGGGGAATAGCAAAGAACGACTTAAAGAGAGGCGATGTGTGCGGCAATGTAAGCAACCCGCCAACAGTAGTAAAATCATTTACCGCACAGATTGTAGTATTACAGCATCCAAGTGTAATTGCAGCAGGATATAAACCCGTATTCCATGTACATACAGCACAGGTTGCATGCAGAATAGATGAGATAATAAGAACAATAAACCCAAAGGATGGAACAACATTAAAGGACAAGCCAGATTTCATCAAGGCCGGTGATATAGCAGTTGTAAAGGTAGTTCCAGACAAACCATTGGTTGTGGAAAAGGTATCAGAATTCCCGCAGCTTGGAAGATTTGCAATAAGAGATATGGGAATGACAGTTGCGGCAGGTCAGTGCATAGACCTTGAAAAAGCAACAGTAGCGTGATATTAATGGCATATAGGGCAAGGATTTCATTGAGTGGCACTGAAAACAAAATAGTGGATGTAGTCTGTGAAGAAATAAAGTCAATTGCAAAAAGAACCGGAGTTGAAGTACACGGTCCGGTACCATTACCAACAAAAAGATTGAAGGTACCGGTAAGAAAGAGCCCGGATGGTGAAGGATCACCTACATGGGATCGCTGGGAAATGAGAGTTCATAAAAGATTAATAGATGTGGATGCAGACGAAAGGACTTTAAGGCAATTGATGAGGATATCCATACCTGATGGTGTAAGAATAGAGATACAGATAAAGAGTTAAAATTATTTTTACTTTTTTAATAAATTTTGATAATAATTAAATAATGATTTTTAATATAGAATTTATAAAATTTAAACGGTGTTATTGATGGGAAGAAAAGAAGATAATGTTGCAAAGGCAATGAAATTAGTTGAACATCCTGAATTGATCAGGAATATAGATATAGCAGCCCATATAGATCATGGTAAAACTACCCTGAGTGATAATCTGATTGCCGGTGCTGGAATGATGAGTGAAGAATTGGCAGGAAAACAATTATTACTGGATTATGATGAACAGGAGCAGGCAAGGGGAATTACAATAAATGCCGCAAATGCCTCAATGGTTCATGAGGTTGAAGGTAAAGAATATTTAATTAACTTAATAGATACTCCGGGGCATGTCGATTTTGGCGGGGATGTCACAAGGGCAATGAGGGCAGTTGATGGTACAGTAATTGTTGTTGACTCTGTGGAAGGAGTTATGCCACAGACCGAAACTGTGGTAAGGCAAGCCCTAAGGGAAAAGGTTAAACCAGTATTATTTATAAATAAAGTTGACAGATTAATTAATGAATTAAAATTAAATGGAGAAGAAATGCAGAAGCGTTTTGTTAAGGTAATTTCCGATGTAAACAGGTTAATAGTAAAATATGCGCCTGAAGAATTTAGGAAATCATGGTTGGTCAATGTACAGAATGGAACCGTAGCATTTGGATCAGCATATAACAACTGGGCATTGTCAGTTCCTGCAATGAATATTTTCAAGGTTACATTCAGGGACATTACAGACCTTGTAAGCTCCGGCAAGCAGAAAGAATTAGCAAAAAAAGCGCCATTGCATAAAGTAGTGCTTGATATGGTTATAAAGAACCTACCTAATCCGGCAGTTGCACAGGAATATAGAATACCACAGATATGGCATGGTGATTTAAATTCCGAAATAGGAAAAGCCATGTTAAAATGTGATGATAATGGCCCTGTAAGTATGATGATCACAAAAATATTAATTGACCCGCATGCAGGTGAAATTGCAGTTGGAAGATTGTTTTCGGGCATGATACGCAAGGGTACAGAATTATATGTAACCGGAGCAGGGAAATCTAAAGTACAGTTATTATCTATGATGGTTGGTCCGGATAGAATATCAATAGATGACATAGCAGCAGGAAATATAGCTGCAGTTGTTGGATTAAAAGGTGCAATAGCTGGTTCAACTATATCATCATTACCCGATATGGAAGATTTTGAGCCAATGTCACATTATTCAGAACCAGTGGTTACACTGGCTATAGAAGCAAAGCATACATCTGATTTGCCAAAATTAATAGATGTATTAAGGTCTGTTTCAAAGGCAGATCCATCAATACAGGTTGATATAAATCAGGAAACAGGAGAGCATTTAATATCTGGAATGGGAGAATTGCATTTAGAAATAACATTATACAGAATTAAAAATGATTATCACGTAGACGTTATTACCTCAGCACCATTAGTAGTTTACAGGGAAACTGTTGATAAAACAGGTGGCCCATTTGAAGGTAAATCACCTAATAAACATAACAGATTCTATTTCAAGGTAGAAAGGTTGCCTGAAGGAGTTGTTCAGGCGATACTGGATGGAAAAGTTCCTGACGGTTCAAAAATAAAGGATAAAAAAGCTGTTATGGCAACACTTGAAGAGGCTGGTTTAAGCCATGATGAGGCACGTGGTCTTGTATCAATACATGGTACGAACATCATGCTTGATATGACAAAAGGTATACAGTATTTGGACGAAACAATGGAATTATTAATAGAATCATTCAATGAATCATTAGATAAGGGGCCATTGGCAAATGAAAGAGTTTATGGTTTAAAGGTAAGTTTAATGGATGCAAAACTGCATGAAGATAGTATTCACAGGGGTCCAGCGCAGGTTATACCGGCAGGCAGAAATTCAATATACGGTGCAATGTGCCAGGCTGGCAGGGTATTATTAGAACCGATGCAGAAAGTATATATCAGTGTACCACAGGAATTAATGGGCCCCGTTACAAGTGAATTGCAGCAGAGGCGTGGTGTCGTTGAGGATATGCAGCAGAATGGCGAAGAAATAACTGTAATAGCAACTGTGCCTGTATCAGGCATGATAGGGTTTGCATCTGCAATAAGAAGTGCAACTGGTGGAAAGGCCATATGGAGTTCAGAAAACTCTGGTTACCAGAGGGTACCATATGAATTGCAGGCCGGAATAGTTGCAAAAATAAGGGAGAGGAAAGGATTAAAGCCAGAACCATACGATGAAGCATATTATTCTTCCCTTTAATTTTTAAATATTTTTATAAGGTTAATTTTTAATTAAATTTTTATTTTACAATGTATTTACAATTTATGAAATATTTATGTTTTAACGGGCATGAAAGGAAAAATGATGAGTTATACTGTAATATATGCAACGAACCCTTTGAAATTTTATACGATAAAAAATATAATGATAATATAATAAAAAATTTTGATTATATAACAAATTTCATTTCATTAGGGGAAGTTGAAACACCTGTGGTAAAAGAAAATAATAATTTATATTTTAAATTAGATTATTTTTCACCCACATTCTCATACAAGGATAGAGGGTCAAAAAATCTAATATCATATTTATGCTCAGACAACAAAACAAAATCTGTAAATGAAGATTCCTCTGGAAATGCAGGTGCCTCAATAGCAGCTTATGGTAAAAAAGCTGGTTTTTCTGTAAATATATTCACACCGGAAAATGCAAACGAATCGAAACTAAGGCAGATAAAGGCATATGGTGCCAATATAATCAGAATTAAAGGGTCAAGGGATGATGTTCAGAAAGCCGCAGAGCATTATAATGGTTTTTATGCATCACACATTTTAAATCCCGAGTTCCGGGATGGCATAAGGACATTATCCTATGAAATTTTTAAACAATTTAATAAAATGCCGGACCATATTTTTATACCTGTTTCTGCGGGCACATTAATGTCAGGTTTATATTCTGGATTAAAACATTTATATGATAATAATGAAATAGATAAAATACCGGAAATTGTTGCCGTGCAGCCCGAAAATATATCACCATTATGTTCTCAAATAAATAATTACAATTATAATCCCGATAATAATTTAACATCAATAGCAGATGCCCTTGTATCAAAGAGACCTATATTAATGACAAAAATGTTAAAAATTATAAGAGAAAATGGAAGATGCATATCAGTTTCAGAAGATGAAATAATAAGATCGAGGGAAGAACTGGCATTGAAAGGTATATATACAGAATATAGCTCGGCAACTGTATTTGCAGCATACAGTAAATTCAATTTCACCGGTAAATCATTATTAATATTAACAGGAAATGGATTAAAAAATTAATTATAAATTTTCCCATTTAATGTATAATCATACGAAACCGGTATTCCTGCATTTTTTACGGTTAATGATACGGAGCAGTATTTATTTAATGATAATTCGACTGCCTTTTTTATATCCTCAGGCGACATGTCACCCTCAAAAATATAATGTATTTTTGCATATTCCAAGAATCTTGGATGCTCCTCCCTCTTTTCACCCTCTACCTCGCACCTGTAAGATTTTACATTTTTTTTCATTTTTATTAAAATATTTAAAACATCATCACTGGTGCATCCTCCCATTGCAATTAATAATAATTCTGTTGGTGAATGGTATTCATCATTGTTCACAACGGAATTTTTTATTTTTACTTCATATTTTTCATCATCCGAAACAAAACCTATTTTATTATCAAATTTAAACGATACCTTCATGAACTATTATAACAATAAAATATTTAATACTAATTGGAAACAAATGCAGATATTATGTGTTCTATTATTTCTTCTGGCAGGCCGGTATTATCCGCTACAGCTTTTATATCCAGCGTTTCTATGTAACCGTTTATTATTTTTCTGTAAAACTCATCGTATTTATCTAAATTCTCCCTTAACTTCCCTATAATTTGATCCTTTGTTTTTATTAACTCATTCCTTTTTTTATCAATATTATCTATGTTTTTATTTATGTCTTCCAGTTTATCCAGTAATTCACTGTTATTCCCTGAAATAATGTTGTCATCATATTTTATATCCATTTTTTTTATGCTCATAAAATTTTTTGAATAATCTATAATTATTGTTGAAAATCCACTTGATTTATATACCTTCCTTGGGGGGCCTATTGTTGAGATTTTTATGCCTGCTGATGAGATTAAACCAAGTTTCTCCAGCAAATCAAGCTGTTTATTTATTGCCTGCTGTGATACACCTATTAATTTACTCAATTCAAGGGCATATGAATTATCATTTGCAAGTGTTTTTAGCATTTCCCTCCTTGTGCTGTTTTCCAGTGCCATTAATATTTCCCACAGTTCATCGTCCATGAAACCACCATAATTGTAATTTTAAAATTAAAATATTTAAAAATAAAAATTTAATCTATTCTTACTGTTTTACCATTATTTTTATTATTTATTTTTTTCAATGTTATATCCAGTATTCCGTTTGTGAACTTTGCTACTGTGCTATCAGGGTCTACAGGAACATTTAACTCAATGTTTTTATAATATTTTCTTGGTTCCTTATCTACCTTTAATTCTATATTATTTTCATTTACGGTTAATTTTATGTTATTTTTGTCAATTCCTGGCAATTCATATGTAACATATATGTTATTATTATCCTCGTTTATGTCCGTTAATGGTTCCCTGTAGTTTCCTTCCATGGTGCTTGACCCTAATCTGGACCTGCCCTTAGGTACATTTCCAAATTCCTGGAACACGGGTTTGCCATCAGGGCCTACTTTATAGCTGAATCCATATACGTATGGTCCAAGTATTTTATCCTCGTTTTCTCCTTTCATTATAGATTCCCAGAATTTTGCTATTTCACTGTTGACTTTTTTCATATCAAAGCCAAACTCATTATACAAATCGTCAAATATATCATCCCAATCATCATCTCTTCTTGTTGTCATTATTCTCACCTCAGTTAACAACCATTAGTTGTTAACTATGTATTATATAGTACTATTTAAAGATTTATATTATAAGTATAAAAATATATTTTTATAAATAAAAAAATAGATTAATCTTCTCCTGTTTTGTGCAGATAAAATTCCCCTATCATAGATTTTACTTCAATATCTGGTAATGTGAACCTTCTTATTTCCACATTGCTTTCAAGAAGCATTAATTTTGCCAGGTCATCAGGATATCCCTCGGCAAATATTATCTCTGTGATCTGAGCGTTCATTATCATTTTTGAGCATATAGAGCACGGGTGTGTTGTAATATATATCTTTGATCCTTTAATACCCGATCCATTCACTGCAGCCTGTATAATCGCATTCTGTTCTGCATGCAGGCCACGGCATAACTCCTGTCTTTCCCCAGACATTACATGCATTTCATCTCTGATACATCCTGTTATATCACAGTTTACCGTATGTGCAGGAGGTCCATTGTATCCTGTGGCAAGAACGTTGTTATCACGTACTATTACCGCACCAACTTTTCTTCTTGTACAGTTAGATCGTGATGCAGCAAGATATGCCATCCTCATGAAATACTGGTCCCATGATGGCCTCTTCATTTCTTCCATGAATAGACATATATGCAATAAATATAAATATTATTTAATATATGTTATAACATTTCATATTTATAATTGATAAAAAAAGATAATTATATTTATTCAAAAGTATTATAGTTAATAATGGAAAATACGGCTTTTGATATAGATTTCTTTAAGGATTTAAATTTTACAAGAAAGCAGTGCATTATATGCAAATCATATTTCTGGACATTGGATAAGAATAAAAATACATGTGGAGACCCTGCATGTGAGAGTTACTCATTTATTGGTAATTCTCCAGTTTATAAAAAATATACAATAGATGAAATGAGGGATGAGTTTATAAATTTTTTTAAAAATGACGAATTAAAACATAAATTTTTAGAACCATACCCTGTTGTCCCGAGATGGAGAAATGATGTACTGTTAGTAAATGCATCAATATATGACTTCCAGCCACAGGTTACCTCAGGCAGGGTACCTCCACCAGGAAATCCTATTGTAATGTCACAGCCAAGCATAAGAATGTTGGACCTTGATCTTGTGGGCAAAACTGGAAGGCATTCAACATCATTTGAAATGCTATGCCACGATTCATTCAATTATGAAAATAAATATATTTACTGGAAAAATGAAACAATAAAATATTCATTTAGATTTTTAACGGAAAAATTAAAAATTAACCCATATTTAATAACATATAAGGAAAAACCATGGTTCGGAGGTGGGAATGCAGGCAACGCAGTTGAAGTTTTTGTCCGTGGCCTTGAAGTGGCAACATTAGTTTTTATGGATTTAAAGGAAGATGATAATGGTTCAATAGTTATAGAAAATACAAAATATTCACGCATGCCATTAAAAATTGTTGACACCGGGTACGGCTTGGAAAGGCTGGTATGGCTATCAAATGCAACACCAACGATATACGAATCAATATTTAATAATACAATAAATTTTATTTTAAATAATTCTGAAGCAAAAAAAATAGATGATCAATTACTGCAGAAAATTTCAGAATATGCTGCGTTAATAGACCCTTACAGTGAGGATAAATTGATGGGAAAATTAAAAGAATTCATGGATGAAAATAACTATAGCATAAGCAATGATTTCTTTAACAGCCTTAAAAGCATAAGGGATGTTTATTCATTGGCGGATCATACAAAAACATTATTACTAATGTTTTCCGATTATGTAATACCATCAAATGTGAAGGTGGGTTACCTTGCAAGAACATTAATAAGAAGGTGCTTTAAATTTATTGATGAAATAAAATTCAAATACGATTTAAATTATCTATTAGAATATCAATATAAAACCCTTAATCAAATTATAAAAAATTTTGATATCAATTTTATAAACAATATAATATCAATAGAAAAGGAGAAATATGATACAATAAATAAAAATGCTTATAATAAAGTAAAAAAATATATAAAAAACAATGAATTAAAAATGGATGATATAATAAAATTGTACGAATCGGATGGACTGAATGAGGATTTAATATCTGATATATATAATGATATAACGGGAAAAACCTTAAAAATGCCGGATAACTTTAATGAATTATTAATAGCAAAGCACGAAAAAATTATTAAAAAGAATAAAAAAGAAGAGGATTATCCTGATATAAATACAAGGCCGTTATATTATGACAATACGAAAATAAAAGAATTTACTGCAATAGTTTTATATTCAGGCGATAAAAAAATAATTGTGAACCAGACTGCATTTTATCCGGAGGGTGGTGGCCAGCCATGTGATTTAGGCTATTTTATTTATAATGGCAAAAAGGTAAATGTTTCAAACGTTCAGAAGTATAATAACGCCATAGTGCATTTCCTTGATAGCGATATACCTGTAAATGCAAGAATAAAAGGTTTTATTGATTATACTAGAAGATACCAGTTAATGGTGCATCATTCGGCAACACATTTACTGCTTGGTATTTTAAGAAAATATTTCGGCGAGCATGTATGGCAGAGCGGTGTAAAAAAAGATATAAATGAATCGAGATTAGATATAACACATTATAATAAAATAAACTTAAACGATATAAAAAACATTGAAGACTTATGTTTTAAAGCAATACAGGAAAATAAAAAAATAGATGTTGCATCCATAAAATGGAATGATGCAATAAAAAATTATGGTTTCAGGCTATTTGAGGGTGGATTTCCACTATCAGATAGAATCAGGGTTGTTACAGTAGAGGATATTGATTCAGAGGGCTGTGGCGGTACACATCTGGACAGCACAATACATATAGGTTTTATAAAAATAATAAAAGCCGAAACGCTTCAGGAGGGAATACAGAGAATAATATTTTCAGCAGGTCTGGCTGCCTTAAATTATACGCAGTCATTATATAATATTATATCAAAAGAAGAGGAATTCATGAAGGTCGATGAAAGTAAACTATATGATTATTCCTATAATTTATTAAAGAATAACATAGAAATCAAAAAGGAACTTGATAAACTATTAAAGGAGAAAATTGAATACATTATAAACAATAATGCCGAATATAATGATATAAATGTATATAATACAGATCTGGATGAAAGGGAATTAAACCTGCTTATACAGGGATTGCACAAAATAAATAAAACATCCTTAATTATAAACAATAACGAAATAATAATTATTGGGATTAAGGGATTAAAAAGTATAATTAATGAATTAAATAAAAATTTAAAACTGCATGAAAAAATAAATAATAGTAAAATGTATTCCGCTATCTCGGAAACAAAAATAAGTGAAAACTTAATAAAGGAGATTTTAGTAAATGTAAGGATATGATAAATTCGGGTGAAATAGAAAATATTATAAAAAAATATTATAAAATCACGAAGGAGGAAAAAACAGAATATTCAATCATATTCCACGTTGATAATTTAAGCGATGAAAAATCATTTTCATTGCTTGTAGATAATTTAAATTTAATCGGTGTAACAGCATTTACAGATGATTACCCTGATAACCGGATAATAGCAATAAACAATTACAGTATATCAAAAGAAAAAATTGGGATTAAAGTATTTTTGTTTGCACTTACCATTATCGCAATGGTTTACACAGGATATCAATATTATTCATTTTACTATTATTCACATAATTTCTTCAAAAATTTATTTTTTGGTATTGTTTTATTTTTCATACCATTAATATCAATAATGTTTTTGCGTGAATATGGGAAATATA
This sequence comes from Thermoplasmata archaeon, assembly GCA_021797555.1. Classification (GTDB taxonomy): domain Archaea; phylum Thermoplasmatota; class Thermoplasmata; order Thermoplasmatales; family Thermoplasmataceae; genus Ferroplasma. The sequence goes on along the minus strand of JAJZZM010000012.1, from coordinate 24,830 downwards.
TAGCATTAAAAAGAAACCATATGAAATATTATTTTCCCATTTTTATACCATCACCTGGCTTGGGTACATTAGGTATGATAAATTCAAACAAAAACCAGTTTAAAACAAAAAAATCAATGATAATGGTTGGGAGTTATTCGATATTTTTTGGATTTATAGCCTCACTTATTTTTATAGTTGTCGGTGCCTCTATAACGCCATTAAATACAATATACAATCCAGCTATAAATTCACCATTAATCAGGTTAAACTTTCCGGTTCTATATATTATATTAATAAATCATGTGTTCCCTGCAACATTATTGCCAGACCCACTAGAGCTTGCAGGTTATGCAGGCCTTGTTATAACATCAATAAATGCTCTGCCACTGGGTTTTTTGGACGGTGGACTTGTTTTTTCAGGCGTACTGAAAAATAAATTCAAATATTTCTCATATTTATCAGTATTAATATTATTAATTATGAGTTTTGTATACATTTATTTTATAATTTTAGCAATAATAATTCTATTAATAGGTTTAAATGGGCCATTACCGTTGAATAATATTATAAAATCAAAGGGAATAAAATATCTTGGGATATTTGTTTTTGTAATTATTTTACTCGGTTTTGTGCCATTACCCGTGCATCCGGTTAACGGCAATGAGAATATTTCATTAAACAACAACTGTTATATTGTAAACACAGCAGAACCACACAACGTAACATTTAACGTCACAGTTCGTAATAATGGGAATAATATTGAACCGGTATTCTCAATGAATCGTGGAAAATTAGAGATAAACTCGGATCACAGGCTTAAAAATGAAACTATATATATCATGGAAATAATAACTAACAGTAATTATTCTGGTAAAATTACTTACGACCTTACCGTAAATACCGGTGAAAAAAAATATAGTGAATATATAAATATTTATTATGTAAACGTAACATCTTCAATAACATTCAATAATAATAACCCGTATATTATAAACGAAACAGTAAACACACCATTTAACTTGTCAGTTTCCTATGTAAATAGTAGTAATACACCAATGGTAATGAAAATAATTTCAATAGCGAATAATATGTATACATATGTTTATGCAAATTCAGGCTCTTTAAATATAACAAATAGCCATTATATTTTTGGATCACCGGTAACGATAAACTCAGGCAGGCCATTTACACTAAATTTGCTATCAAAAAATGCCGGAACCTGGGAAATCATGTTTTATAGTCATGGTTATGCAGGTATAGTTATAATAAATATTAAAAACTAAAATATTTATATTCTATATGTCATAACATTATTGGTACAACATGATATTTATTTTATATTACTGCACTCACACCTATATGTATCCTTGTCAAAGTAGGATATTTTATTTTTTGGTATTTACCTTAATGGCATTTTTCCTATTTCATCATATAGCGTAACTGCCTTTTATTATTCCATCAACCATACCTAGCAATATTATGCAATTTTTGCGGTATTCCGACATTTCATATATTTATCACTGAATCAAAAATCGCAGTATAATAACTGAAACATTCATGAGTACTGTTTCGCATATTCTTATACACGGTTCTTTCATATATTGGATATTTTATGATTTTACAGCTTTTTTAGCATAATTATACAATACAGGCGATAATGTACTGGTTACATGGTATCAACATCCAATATTAATATGTACATATAAGGCAACATTTATTTATTGATTAATTTTTATTGTTTTTTCATTCTCTTTATTACTTCATCAGCAAATTGCGAACATTTTAACGGCTCTGCTTTTTCTATATTTATGTAATTTTTAGGCATTTTATTATCCATAAAAGCCTGCTGTACTGCATTTTCTATGATCCTGGATGCCTCATTCCATCCCACATATCTAAGCATTGATGACCCTGATAAAATAAATGGCAATGGATCGGCAATATCATACCCTGCCTCATCGGGTGATGAACTCTGTATTGCCTCAAAAAGTATGCACTGATCGCCAATGCTGTATCCGTATTCAACATTTATTATATTTATAATATAATTTATAACAGTCCTATTTATTATATTATCAAGAAATACAAGATCAAAATCCTCCGGATTATTTATAAGCCTTTTAATAAAGTCATTAAATTTCAAAGATTCATATGGGACATCCCTAACTTTTTTTAATTCCTCCTCACACCAGTCCAGGAATTCAGGGTTTAAATCACTGTAAACTACTGTAATTTTTCTATTCCTGTTAATTTTATAAAAATCTATAATTTTCTTAATAATTTTTTTTGTTCTAAATTTGCTCTGCGTTATCATAGTTATTTCGGAATCCTCATTTATGTTTATATCATAATTTTCTGATATATAGGCGATTAAATCCTTTGTATTGTCCATTGAATGATAAAATGAATAATTTCCATTTATGGAATCTCTTATTATTGTTATATTTATTTTATCAAAGCTTTTAATGTTTACGTTTATTCCCGGCAAATACTTTATTATTCTTATATTTGCATATAATCCTAATTTTTTTCTTAATAATGTATTTATATCATTTTTATCAGGGAGCAGGTTTAATGTGGATTTCATTGTTACTGCACATTTTCTTATTTCTTCTATTGATTCATCAGGTATATATTTATTATATCTTTCATACGCATCCCTTCCTATTAAAATTTTTTTCCATTCTATAGATTTATCGCCTGAATATGCAAGTTCTATTGATGAATTTATTACCTTAATCATCTCCGCTGTTATTTCATGGCCTATACCCTCACCCTCTATATATCCCACTGTAAGGTTATCCGGTATTTTCATGCCATCATCATTAAATTCAATATACATAATCACATCATGCATTATAGAATATAATATTTTTTAATGTGTTAATTAAAATATTTTTATACCTTTTAATGATTATAACATATGAGAATAGAGAGAGATGTTATAGGAGAAGTCAAAATAGATGACAACATATATTATGGTATAAATACGTACAGGGCAAAAAATAATTTTAATATATCCGGCATAAAATCAAATGATGTAGATCATATAAAGGCAATGGCAATAGTTAAAAAATCAGCAGCATATGCAAATTTCAGGGCAAAAAAACTATCAGAAGAACTGTATAATGCTATATCAAAGGCATGTGATAGGCTAATTAAAGGAGATTTTAATGACCAGTTTGTTGTTGATGTTTTCCAGGCAGGTGCAGGTACATCATTTAATATGAACACAAATGAAATTTTAGCAAATATTGTTTTAGAATCATTGGAGCATAAAAAGGGCGAATATAAATATGCCCATCCTAACGATATAATAAATATGAGTCAGTCAACAAATGATGTTTACCCGACAATGATAAGGGTAAATATAATGTTAAAATCCACAAATTTAATAAAAAATATAGATGATTTAATAGATACACTGGATAAAAAACATAATGAATTTAAGGACATATACAAGAGTGGAAGAACACATCTACAGGATGCTATAAGGGTAACACTTGGAGATGAATTCAACGCATATAAATATGCAATCAAAAGGGATTTAATGGAATTAAAGCAGTCACTGGATTATGTACTGGAATTAAATATAGGCGGTACCGCAGTTGGCAATGGTGCAAACACACCGGAAAATTATAAGGAAAATGCCGTAAAGAAAATATCCGAGGAAACAGATTTTAATTTCAGGGTAAGTGAAAATACAATGGGATTAATGCAGTTTATGACTGATTTCTCCAGGGTAATGAATGCATTGTCAGATTTATCTTTAGATTTAAGTAAAATCTCTGATGATCTAAGATTATTATATTCAGGTCCAGGATCAGGATTGCATGAAATAGTACTGCCCGCGGTACAGCAGGGGTCTTCAATAATGCCAGGGAAAATAAACCCATCAATTGCCGAGGCAATGAATATGATATGTAATTCAATCATTGGATCACAGGAAGCAGTTAATTTATCGGTTAAATCAGGGCAATTAGAATTAAATGTTATGATGCCACATATTGACTACGAAATATCGAAGTCAATAGATAGACTATCAAACGGAATAAAAATGCTGAACGAAAAAGCTGTAGCAGGAATAAAACCCGATTTAAACAAAATACGGGAAAACATCGAGAGGAGCTTTGGTTCAGCAGCATTATTAAATCCTTATCTGGGTTATGATACAATGGCAAAAATTGTTGAGGATGCACTTGAAACAGGTAAAAGCATAAAAGAGCTTGTTCTTGCAACAGGCAAAATTGATGAAAAAAAATATAATGAAATATTCAGTTTTCTAAAATAATTTTTATATTCCAACCCACGGGTCTTTTTTGAATGCTTTTGATACAACCATAGTATCGTATTTTACTATTCCTCCCATACCGGCTAAATTATCTTCAAATTCCTGTATTGCCTCGAGATTCAAAAACAATCCCTGCAGCAATAATTGATTCTGCCCCCTTCTGCGGTACAGTGATAATACATTAGGATTTTCTGATAATAATTTTGCTATTTCGTCAAGTTTATCACCCTCGACATCTATTCTTACACAGACCTTTATACTATTTTCTATTGTATGCAAATCAACCAAAGCGGAAAAGCCCGTAATAATTTTTTTTCTTACAAGTTCATTTATCCTTCTTCTTACTGTTGCCTCACTGGTATTTAACATCTTTGCTATTTCAGCATTTGACATTCTTGCATTGTATCTTAAAAAGCACATAATTTCCTTATCAAGATCATCAAATGGCAAAATTGATGAATCAATATGACTCCATCTTACTGACAAATCGCACTCATAACTTTTATCATCTTTCTTAATGTTATTTTCTTCTGTCATAAAATTATATTTTAAAGCAATATATAACTTTTATTATTTTTTTATGTTTTATTACATTTTAAATTTAACGATTTCATAATAGTGAATATCTATAAGTTTAAATTTATTATAATATATATTTACACAGATAATATATAAACCCAATATAAAAATGGTTATAAACATTATTGCAATTTAAAGGCATGAAAATATATTTCGAATCATATGGATGTACATTGGAAAAATCCGAATCATCATTATATTTAAATAAATTATTAATGGATAAAAATAATAAATTAGTTGATAAACCAGAAGATGCAGATTTAAGTGTAATAGGCACATGTGTTGTTATAAAGCACACAGAAGATAAAATGATAAGGCGTATTTCAGATCTATCTAAAAAATCGGAAAAGGTTAAAGTTTTGGGCTGCTTAAGCACCGTAAATGGCAATACATTAGAGTCTAAAAATATAGAAGTGTTAAAGCCTGATGAATTCAGGAATTTTTATAAAGGCTATTTTGATGATGTGACAATAAATTCGGATGTATATGACGGCATACCAATAAATCAGGGATGCACAGGCCACTGCAATTTTTGCATCTCACATATAGCCAGGGGAAAATTATTATCAAGAAATATAAATAAAATAGTAAGCCAGGTTAAAATGGAGTTAAGCCGCAACATAAAAGAAATAAGGATTTCATCACTGGATACCGCTGCATATGGGAAGGACATAAACACTGATCTAGCTGAATTAATAAATAATATCACAGGAATAAACGATAATTTTAAGTTAAGGGTAGGCATGATGGAGCCAAGAAATACATATGATATATTAGACAAATTAATAAATTCATATAAAAATGATAAAGTATTCAAATTTTTGCATCTGCCAGTCCAGAATGCAGATAACAGGATATTAATTGCCATGAACAGGGAATACACAATAGAAGAAGCTGAAAGGGTAATAGGTCAATTTAAGAATAATTTTGAGGATATGAATATAGCAACGGATATCATTTTAGGATATTACAATGATGATAAAACAAGCTTTGAAAAAACCTTTAAATTTATAGAAAAATATAGACCAGATATAATAAATGTGACCAGATTCTCCCCCAGGCCATATACACCTGATTACAATAAAAAGCCTTTAAATTCAAATGAGTTAAAGCAGTGGTCAAGGGAATTAATCGATCTTCATAATGAAATTTTAAATAAAAAATTAGATAAATTTATAGGAAAAGAAGAAAGGGTCATTGTAACGGAGGAAGGCAAAAATAATACAATGGTAGCCCGTGATGATAATTACAGGCCTGTTATTTTAAGCAGCAAATATAAAAAATATGATACTTTATACTGTAAAATTATATCACACGGAAATAATTATTTAATTGGAGAGTAATCTACATTTACTATTTCATCCATAACATATCTATCATTATTTTTAAATTTGAATAACTGTTCAAACTCTATTGGGGTTAATACCGGCATTTTGAATTTGTCCCCATCATCTATAGATACCCTTGGGCAGCCAGTAAAAACAACTGCGTCGCACATTATATTCTCAAAATCCGAGGGATTTACATTGTCCGATGTAATAATAATGGCATCTTTATTTAATGATTTTATCTTATTGTATATATCATATGCCAATTTCTTTCTGTACTGCCCTACCTTTGTATCTATAACAACACAGAATTTCTTTGCATCATACGCCTTTTCTATTCTGGCATACCTCTTTCTTAAAAATTTATCAACGTCATTTTTAATATTTTTTATGTTCTTATCGTTTAAATCAAGAATATAAACAGGCTTATCCGAAGCTAATTGTGCACCGATGCCATGAAATAATCCTGTGCTTACAAGTAAATAGGCATCCACATACAATGATATGGAATGTGCTGAACTAAAATTGCATCCAAGGACCTGACCAGGGTATTTCAATCTTTTATCGTTTCTGCCTATGATAACATTATACCCCATATTTTTTAATTTATTTTCTACATATAACATTTCATTATAGTACTGTACTGATGACAATAAGCCTATATTTTTTATATTATTTTCCTTTAATGTATTAAATATACTATCATCTAGTTCTATCTGGTTATACATATACTCTATAAATATTACAGGTTTTGGGTATTTTATATTAGGTATTTCACTGTGGCCAAACTGGACTATGCAATCAACACTGTTATAAACCTCCATATTGCCTATATCACATGCACCATAAAATGCACCGGAACTTATTATAACATTGAAATATCTTGAAAATTTATTAAAAATACTAAATGATTCTGGCTTTAAGCCATCCGGCAACTGCAGTAATATTTTCCTCGCATTCATATCTTTTAATTTATTAATGGCACTATCAATTTCCACAGGAACTAATTGCATATTATAATTTAAATATTAAGGTTTGAACTATGTCCACCAAAAATTGACGCGTTTGGTGTCAGAAACTTCTTTATGTAATTTATTGCATTATATGCATCTCCTCCATCAACAGCTATTAAGGGATGTATGGCCTCGCCTTCTATAGTGGCTATATCACCGACAGCATATATGCCTTTTATATTTGTTTCATATCCCTGGCTTACCATTATATTTCTTCCGGTTGCATTTGTTTCGAGTTTTACAGATTTAAATACATTTGCTTTTCCTATATGCCCTATTGCTATTACCATTTCATCTATATCCATATTTTTTTCAGTTTTGTCTATTTCATTTTTTAATGTTATATTTTTTATATAGTTATCACCGGATATTTTTGTGACAGATGTATTCATTATAACCTGAATTTTATTATTCGACAGTGCATTTTTTAATGTTTTTTCCGCTGCCTTAAACTTTTCACTATGGTGTATTACATATATTTTCTTCGCATAATCTGCCAGTTCATTTGCATAATCAAGTGCCGCATCCCCGCCGCCTATTACCGCAACTGTTTTATCTGAAAACCTTTTTATATCCTTTACGGTATAATCAACACCCTTATGGTAGAATTCATTTTCTCCGGGGCATCCAATCTTCCTTGGTTCGAAATCACCTATCCCTGTACATATTAAAACTGCCCTGCATGTATATTTTTTCTCCCCATTTACCTCTATTATAAATCCATCGCTGGACTGTATTATATCGGTTACCTTGCTATTTAAAGCTATTTCATTATTAAACATTTTTGCCTGTTCATACATCTTGTCACGCAATTCCATGGCATTTATTCTTGGTATTCCCTGTACATCATACACAGTTTTTTCAGGATATAGTTCCGGTATCTGCCCTCCTGTGTAATCTAAAGCTTCAAGGGTTATTGATTTTATATCTCTTAATCCTGAAAGAAATGTAGCAAATAAACCCGTAGGCCCTGCACCTATTATAACCAATTCATAGTCGTTCATATTATCTACATAAGTAAATAATACAAAAAGTTTAGTATTTATATAATACCTAAAATTTTAAAATTTATAATATGAACTTCCATAATACTGTGATGCACATTCTATTGACTTATATTTCTTATCCCTGTTTTTTAAGTATGTTGTTACAGTGCTTAATGCAGTATCCGGATTATTATTGTTTTCGCTTAAATGTGTTAATACTATGCTTGTATTTTCAGTTAATGCCTCGCATATAGCTTCAGCACTCTGTTCATTTGATAAATGCCCGTGGTCACTTTTTATTCTGTTCTTTAAATTCAAGGGATATTTACCATTTAAAAGCATATCAATATCATAGTTTGCCTCTATTGCCATAATATTGGAATTTTTCATTTCATTTATTAAACTCTCATTAACCTTGCCTAAGTCGGAAACAACAGATATTTTTATTCCCCTATTTTTAATTATATATACCACAGGATCAGCAGCATCATGGCTCACGCTTACAGGTATAATATTAAAATTACCTATTGCGGTTTCACCATTTATATTATAGCCATTTATTTTTAATCTTTCAAGTGTTTTGCCCTTTGAATATACATCTGCATTTATATTTTTTGATATGGTTTTAACACCCTTTGAATGGTCTGAATGTTCATGGCTTATAAATATGGATTTGTCAACATCTGTTAAATCAAATTTTTCTGTTTTCTCTGAAAATTTTTTCATTGTAATACCGCAATCTATTATTATTAAATCATCCTCGTCCCAGATTACTGTTGAATTGCCCTTGCTGCCTGATGAGATCATGTAAAAATTAAGCATACTGGTTTATTATAACCATATATATTTTTTTATCCATGATAATAAAAATTATTTAATAATATTTATATATCTATTTAAAATTAACATCTAGTGATTATGATGGATGAATTATCTCCCGGCGCACAGAAAGTTTATGATGCAATGAAGACATTGGGAGCAATATCTGAAAATAAGTTAAAAACGGCGGATGATATTATGAAAAAATCCAGTGTAGGCAAATCAATTGTAAATGCCGGTTTAAAGGAATTAATGGATAAAAAGCTGGTTAAAAGGGTTGCCAGGCAGAAAAGTGCGGGATATTTTATTTCCAAATGATATGTAATTTTTATAAATACTTTATTTATTATTTTTTTAATAAAAAATTTAAATAGTCCTATTGATTATTATAAATATAATAATGTCAACTCTTATATTAAACGTAGACAGGGATAACGATTACGGTATAAAGGCGGGTATAGAAGGACCTGTTATAGGCTACGGTGAGTGCTATAACGCAGCATTGAAATTAATATCCGTTGATCCTGAAGATTCTGATGCCAATGCTTTATTTGGGGCAATAAAACATTATGAGGATTTAAAAAAGAAAAACGAATCCGTGGAAATAGCCCTGATAACAGGGGATGATGATGTAGGTGAAAAATCCGATGAAATTTTAAGTGGCCAGTTAGATGATGTTTTGACGGCTGATCATTACGATAATTTAATTTTAATATCCGACGGTGCCGAGGACGATTATATAATACCTATTATATCATCAAGGATAAAAATAAGATATGTCAAGCATATAATAGTAAGGCATAATGAAAATATAGAATCATTGTATTATTATATAGTAAGGGGGGTAAAGGATAAAAAAATAGCAAGAAAATTTACAATACCCATAGGTTTATTATTGCTTAGTTATGGTGTTTCTTTATTGGGTTTTACAGTATATTCCATGTATATAACCAGGTCCTTTCTAATAGTGCCATCAACCGGTGCAATAATGCTTGTTGCAATAGTTCTTGGTTTATACTTTTTAGCAAAGGCCGTGGACATAAAGGGAGTGACTATAGCCATATCAACAAAGTTTAAAGAATATTCACAGGAAACTAAAATATCCATGTTATCATATTTAGTATCATTTTTTATAGTTGTTATTGGAATAGCATATTCATATGAATATACATTAAAGGTTGTACCACTGATGAATAAATTGCTTGTATTCATTACTTTACTGGCATGGTGGGTTTATGGTTCATATGTTTCCATTGAGTTATTCAATGCATTCGAACTGTCAATTAATAAGTCAAAGGGCATATCAAAGATATGGTATGGAATATCATTCTCACTTGCCATATTATTTATATTCTACGGCATGATGAATTACGTAAGATATATAGTTGGATTTGTAAAGTTTTCATCAGTAATTTTATACGTTGCATATATGATAGCAGGTATAGTTGTTGCATTATCGTCATCATTAGTGCATAAATATTATTCCTCATTAAAAAACAGGGATAAAAATATAATGGAGATAAAATGAATTATTATGAGTGGCTTCCATTGTATATTAGGATAACAGATGATTTGCACATTAATAGGAATTATGACTATATATCATCACTGCATCTATCAAGACACATAAAAAATGATATACAAATTTTAAATAAATACAGGAATAAAAGATTTTTTATTATAGGCAACGGAAAAAATTTGATAGACAATATAAACGTGGTATCCAATGGTATAATAGTTGTTGCAGATTCAGCATTAAATACATATATAAATTTTTATAAAAATCCAGATATTATAGTTACAGACCTGGATGGTGACATCAATCTAATTAAAAAATCATATGATAATGGTACAGATATAATTCTCCATTCACACGGTGATAATATAAATAAAATAGATTTATACTCAAATTATTTTAATAATGGCATTGCGACAACACAGAATATACCGTTTTATAATATTTATAATTTTGGTGGTTTTTCAGATGGAGATAGGTCTGCATACATCTCAGATTATTTGGATGCACGGGAAATAATACTTTTAGGATTCGATTTCGATAATGTAAGTATAAAAAACTATTATGCAGAAAATGACATCATATTCAAAAAAAGGAAATTAGAATGGGCAAAATATTTATTGAAAATTCTTGCAAACAGGCGTGGATCTAATTTTAAGGAGAATAATATTATAGAAATATAATTCATTTTTCTGCAATTATTTTTCCATCACTGAATATAACTGGATAATTATACATATCAACGTTTAATGACGCTTCTATGTCTCTTGACGCCCCCATTATTTTCAATCTTTTCGAACCATGGCTGTTTCTTATCCTGTTTTTATATTCATCAATATCTATATCATATCCCTTAAGCTTATTTTCAAGCATATCAGCATATATATAATCCTCGTCAGATTTACCATCGGGCCTGTTTGACACTATTAATGATATTTTATTATAATTTTTTATGGCATTGTATGTTGCATTAAAATTTATAAATGAAGAGATATAAATTTTTCCAGGGTAATTCATTATCTTATACAAAACTTTTATGCCATTCGTTGATGTAAATAATACTATTTTATTGCTTAAATCAGAGTTTAATATAGCATATGGTGAATTATCATAATTAAATCCCGGTATTCTTATCCCATACCTTTCCCCACTTGTAACATATTCATGATTTTTTTCCTTTAATCTCCTAGTTTCTGTTATGGTTCTCACAGGCATTATATATTCAGCCTTCCTGTATAACATTAATGGGAGTGTCGTTGTTGATCTAAAAACATCTATTAAAACCTTTATGGAGTCATCAAATTTTTTTTCTTTCCTGCCATCAATAATATTAATTATCATTTATCTATTATAGTATATCTATATAAGTTATTTTTTATTTTTAAAATAAATAAATTTTTATAGTTTCTTAAAAAAAGAAAAATATTAAAAATAAGTTAGAAATATGGTATAATCAAAGGTGTAATAAATGGTTGCAGTTAAAACAATGGTAGAAGGTGGCAAAGCCACAACCGGTCCCCCACTTGGCCCTGCACTGGGTCCGTTAGGATTAAATCTTGGCCAGGTTATAAAGGATATAAACGAAAAAACAAAGTCTTTTGCGGGAATGCAGGTTCCTGTCACAGTGAACGTTATAGACCCGACAACAAAAAAATACGAAATATTAATAGGGGTGCCTCCAACATCCGCATTGCTGAAGAAGGAAATAGGCATAGAAAGAGGATCAAAGGCCAAGGGTGCTGTAGCTGGCAATGCAACATTAGACCAGATAAAAAAAGTGGCAGAGCAGAAGAAACCATCTTTACTTTCATATAATATGAAAGGAGCTGTTCTTGAAGTTCTCGGTACTGCATTATCACTTGGAATAACAGTTGATAAGCAAAATCCAAGAGAAATTCAAAATAAAATAAAGAATGGCGAAATAGAAATAGGTGAATAGGAATGGATAATAGCATTATAAAAAATATAGAAGAATTAAAAAATTTCAAAAAAAGAAATTTTGTAGAAAGTTTTGAACTCGGGGTAACCTTAAAAGATATTGATATGGTAGACCCCAAAAATAGGATTACCGAGGAAATTATACTGCCAAATGGAAGAGGCAAGGATATAAAAGTGGCAATAATAGCAAGTGAAGAAATGTTAGGAAAAGCAAAAAATGCCGATTTTTTATACAGTTTAGAGGATTTAAATAATTTTTCAGATGATAAAAAATCATTCAAGAAAATAGTTAAAAACATAGATTTCTTTGTTGCCGAATCATCAATGATGGCATCAATAGGTAAGAATCTTGGTATAATTCTTGGACCAAGAGGGAAAATACCAAAGCCGGTACCCCCCGGCCAGGATCCAAGTGTTCTTATAGACAATCTTAAAAAAAGTGTAAGGATAAGAAGCAGGGATAAAAAAACGTTCCAGGTAGCGTTCGGTACATTAAACATGAGCAACGACGATTTATATTCAAATATAAATACAATATTAAAAAGAGTTATATCAAGGTTGGACAAGGGTAAAGGAAACATATTATCGGCATACATCAAAACAACAATGAGCAAGGCAATAAAAATAAATCTGGGTGATATAGAATGATGGAAACAAAAAGAGCACCGGCACAGTGGAAGGTTGATTTTGTAAATAACATTACAGATGAAATAAAAAAAAGTCCGGTAATAGCAATTGTAAGTATCAGTGGACTGAGAAATAAAGAATTTCAGAAAATAAGGAATGACATAAGAGGCAAGGCTAAAATAAGGGTAATCAGAACACTTTTGCTTAAAATGGCACTTGAAAGGTCAAAAAAAGAAAATATAGAGAAACTAATAGATTTATCAAATGGCCAGGTGGCATTAATAACAACATCGGAATCACCGAAAAGCATTTACGATATCCTCATATCAAAGAGGACAAAAGCAGCAGCGCGTGGTGGTGAAATAGCAGAGGATGATATAATAATAGAACCCAAGGAAACATCATTTCCACCTGGGCCAATGATATCCGTATTTCAGAAAGCCGGAATACCAGCAGGAATAGAACGCGGGAAAATCGTAATAAAGGATGAAGTAACATTTGTTAAGAAAGGTGAGGTTATACCAAAGAGCAAGGCCCAGGTACTGGAAAAACTTGAAATTCTTCCAGTTACGGTGGGGTTGAATATTATAGCAGCATATAGTGATAACCTTGTATACAGCGTTGAAGCACTATCAATAACATTAGATCAGATAAAGAATGATATGGCAAATGCTTTCCTTAAGGCCAAAGGTCTTGCATTAAATATATCATATTTAGTACCGGAAATACTGCCTGAACTATTATCAAAAGCATATTTAGAAGCACAATCACTTGCATTTAATACAAACTTTGTTGACGAAAAGAACATAGATATTTTTATAAGGAAGGCTGCAATAAATGCTACAACTATAAATTCATTAATAAATAAAGATTTAAATAATGAAAACATAGAGGATAAAAAAGAAGGTAAGGAAGAAAAGAAAGAGGATAAGGGTAATGAAGACGATGCAGCTTCAGGACTTGGGTCCTTATTTGGATGAGGTGAAATAAAATGGAATATATATATGGAGCATTGTTACTCCACTCAGCAGGAAAAGAAATAGATGAAGAAAATTTGAAAAAAGTGTTAACAGATGCCGGTGTAAATGCAGATGATGCAAGATTAAAATCTTTGCTGGAGAGCATGAAGGGGGTAAATATAGATGAAGTCCTTAAAAATGCTTCAGCAGCACCAGTAGCAGCAGCACCTGCAAAGGAAGAAAAGAAAGCAGAGAAAAAGGAAGAAAAGAAGGAAGCAAAGAAAGAAGAAACGGATTCAGACGCAATGGCTGGTCTCGGATCTCTTTTCGGATAAATATTTTTTTTATATTTTTGGTGTATTATGGATTTTTATCAATATTTCTGGTCAGTTATTAAATTTGTTTTACCATTAGCATTTTTTGTAATATCAATTGTGATCTTTGATACCTTTCTTCTACTTGTATCAATTATATGGCTTATAGCATCATTAACATTAACATTGATAACTGCCGATACAAAAAATAATCTGGTAAATTCATAAAAATTTAAAATAAATCTATTTTAAAAGTTTTAATTCAACTATTTTATCATATACTTCTTTTGCATGCTCTTTTGGGCTTACCTTAGGATATACATATACTATTTTTCCCTTATCTATTATATAAGTAACCCTTTTAGCAACTGCAAGTCCAAGGACACCATATTTTCTGGTAATTTCTTTAGGTTTATCGCTTACCAGTGTGAAGTTAAGGCTTAACTTATTTTCGAATTTTTTATGTGATTCCTCAGAGTCAACGCTAACACCTAAAACCTTTATGTTTTTTTCTTTGAAAAGATCTATATTGTCCCTGAAATTCTTTGCTTCCATTGTGCATCCCGGTGTATTGTCTTTAGGATAAAAATATAAAACAACAACATCGTCTTTGTAATCGCTTAACTTAACCTTTTTTCCATCCTGGTCAACAGCTTCAAAATCAGGTGCATCATCACCTACATTTAATAATTCCATAATTATATATTATAATTCCATAAATAATAGTTTTGTTTAAAATTTTGTAAATAATTTATTATAATTCCATAATTTTATCGTTGAAGTAATGTATTATTTTTACTGCTTCCCCCTTCTTTGATTCCATTATATTACCATAATCCTCATTTGCTATGCCTGTAGCGATAAAAAGGTTATTTTTATCTTTTATGAATACCATATCACCTTTTTTTATTGTTTTATCCATATCTATTATTCCCGGGGCAAATAAATTTGACCCATTTTCTATATGTGGAACGGCGCCATCATCAACCGTAATTGTTTTAGTATTTACCTTTAAATAATTTATTAAATATAATGTTGGTATATTATTATAAAAAATTGGTTTTCCTGAAAAATAATATATTTCATTTTTTTTAGTATTATCAATTTCAATATTTTCTAGTTTTGATATATCTACATTATATTTTAATAACTTCTCTTTTAAATTTTTGTAATCCTTCCTTGATATTATATGCCTTGACATTTTTATCACAACAGAGTTTTAATTTCTTCCAGGTGGTTATTAATATTGTTATTGTTATTTATTATATCTTTTATATGGGGCTTAAATCTTTCTCCCAATAGTTTTTCATTATCTGTGAATAACCACGCATCATTTTCTCCCAAAGCCTCTAAAAATGCATAATAAATAGATTTCTGTATATCATTCTTCATATTTTTTCTTCCATTCGTTATTGCATCGTTTTTACCATAATTGAAATAGTCCGTTATTAAATTTATTAGATATTCTGAATTTTCCGACCATGGTTTCATAATTTCTGAGGTTATATTTTTCTTGTTTTTTTCTAGTTTTGCATTTTCCATTATTTCCAGTGGATTACCGTGCAGTTTTTTTATCTCATTTTCATTTAATCCATACATTATTTTTATTATTTCATTTTTATATTTAGGAAATAAATATTCAAGAATTTTTCTCTGGCTTATATTCTCAAGGTAGAATCCCGTATCTCTTTCCAATAATTTTTCTTTTATAAATGGCTTTATCTTTTCATCAAAATTAAGTATATTTATAAAATCATCTACGCTATAACTTTTATTATCTATTATATAGTATTTGTTTTTTATGGCATAGTTAATTTTATAATTTCTGGTTTTACTGATAAACTGTTTTGTATTTAATTTATTATTAATATAATTATCTATTAATGATTTATCATCAGGTATATATTCCATGAAATCTGTAGTTACATTAAATTTCATATCAGGTATAAGCATGTGTTTTAATAGAATAAATATTATATTTTTTTCAAAATCCTCATAAACATCTATTGTTTTATCATATATTTTTAATGTTAATTTATTTCCACCACTCCCTAATATAATATTTTCATCAACGTTGAAATCAATATTTTCCTCTGTGAATAAATCCTTTAAGAATTCTATGGATATTTTTTCCTTGCATGTTGCAGCAAAATAATTTTTTGTAGAAAAAACACTTATTTTCTTAAATTTTACGGTATTTGTAAATGCCAATAGCCTGTATATATCATTATTATAATTCTGGACACCTGACATTATTGTTTCATCTGTATTCCCCCTTTTACAGTAGCCAACACTACCATAATTTGTTTTGATTAATCCCATAACAGGTGCTGTTTCATCCTTTAATATTTTATATGTTTCTGATATGCTGCTTAAAAACTGGTCTGCTGAATTATAATATTTATTATATCTATCGCTCTCCTTCATTTTGTCTATTTTCTTTTTATATCCTTTTATAGGGCATAGAAGGCAACTATCTGTACATTCTGGTAAAATTACATACGGGTCTTCAAAAAATTGTTTAATATTATTTATAAATGCTTTTTCGCTTTCCCTTGAATTTGTTTTTATTTTCATGTCTTATCAAGATTTCTTATAGCCTCTGCCTTAACAGTTACTGGTATAGGTACCATTGACTCAATTAACTGGACTGTTACCTCTTCCTTGGCGGCATCTATTGCCGTGATCTTTGCCCTTTCTCCCTTAAATGGCCCCTCAACTATTTCAACAAGAGTTCCCATTTCCAGGCCAGTTACTGCAGGTTTTGGTGTTAGATATTTCTCTATTTCAGATATTCCTATATCGCCCTTTACAAGGCCTTTAAAGCCACGTATATCCTTTGATAATACTTCTATTCTATCCACATGCATGGTTTCTATAAAGAAATAGCCCTTTATTTCATAGGGTGACATTACTGCCATTACCTCATTTTCAGCATAACTATTTTTGGTTTTTCTTTCCTCTTTATCCTTTTCACCATGATTTGATAAATCTATTGCTATATCCAGTTCCTTGCTTATTGTACATTTTGCTATTATTATAACCGGGGATAATCTTACTGTAAATCTTTTTTCAAAGCTATTTATATTATCATCAGAATCTATTTTAAGTGTTGCTATTAATTCATCATTTATATAGCCACCCATGGGTGTGTCTATTTCGAAATCCAGGTCCTTTGATCTATTTCCATCAATATCCAATTCTTCAGTTATTTCCTTATTATCTTTGGGTGAAATATTATAATCATTTTTTAATATGACCCTCCACTCTATTAAAGGGTCCTTCTGATTGAACTCAAACTTTAAATTTATATTAAATTTTCTTTTTGTATTCTGGATATTCTTAATACTTACATTTACAGGTATAATATCGGAATTTATATCCTTTTCATTTATCTTCTTAATTTTCTTATTACAGCCTGCCTTTATCAAATCTTTTATATCACATTTTAACCAATCATATTCCATCATTTCTAATTCACCTTAAAATACTATCTGCATTATATAATATATAATAAATCCTATTAATCCAAGAAGTACTATACCGGATCCTGCGATTAATACAACTTTTGCATATTCATCGCCATTAGGTTTTTTTGCCATTTTTAATATTCTGGCATATTTGCCTTTGCCTATGCCCTGAAATTTTCTTTCGATTTTATCCTGTTGCTCAACTAATTTATCCTGAACGCTTTTATCCATTATATAGATAAGATAAACATAAAATAAAATCTTTTCTAAATTGTTTATATTTTCTTCCAATAATATTTTTAAGTTTTCAGAGTTTAATTCGGGAGCATTCTAATTTCTTCCTCAATATTCCCGGCACTTATCCATTTAGGGTGTATTGCAGTACACTATTTCATATAATTTTTAGCAAATTAAGAATATTATTATATGCATGAAATACGTATCATAATACAGGATTGAATGGCGTTATAATATATATTAATATAAAATGTAAAAACAGTAAATAAATTAATGAATATAACAAAGGCTCAGTTTGATAAAAGATATAATGCACTAATACTATAATATGATTATCCTGGCCGGTATTAAGTTTAGAAGCACATAAGAAAAAATTATACAGTATTTCTCACAATGAATTAAAATTTATAACTTCATGAATTCAAACTTTATTTAAAAAATTTTATTTTTATACTTATAATTAATTTCGTTTTAATATATATTTCAACATATCTTATCACTCCGATATTGCAGAGGCATTATAAAATAAATACGTATATATTTGTGGCAAAACTGGTAAATTAAAATATATACTATCTAAATTCGGTGTTTTACTAAATTTAAATTATCCATCAAACAGCAGTATGATAACTACTAATAAAAAGGAAAATAAAATAAATTATATATATCTAAATTCCAAATATAATTATTTTGATAAATAAATATACTGAAGCTAAAATATTCCAAAATTATCATATAAATTAAAAAATAAAAAAATGTAAGGCAAAGCTGCCTATACTTGGAGGTGATCCATCCGCAGGTTCCCCTACGGATACCTTGTTACGACTTAACCCTCCTCACCGACATCAGATTTGATTTAACCCTCTCGAACTAAACCTCATCCAACACCAACTCGGATGGTTTGACGGGCGGTGTGTGCAAGGAGCAGGGGCATGTTCACCGCGGGTTGTTGACCCGCGATTACTACGGAATCCAGATTCATGAGGGCGAGTTACAG
>JAJZZM010000012.1:0-5764 GCA_021797555.1 Thermoplasmata archaeon | reverse complement strand
CCTCAATCCTAACTATGGACGGGTTTCGCGATTGGCTTCCTCTTTCGAGGTTGCAACGTATTGTCCCGTTCTTTGTAATGCGCGTGTAGCCCGGGAAATTCGGGGCGTACTGACCTGCCGTCGACCGCTCCTTCCTCCAGCTTAGCGCTGGCGGTCTCTCTAAAGTGCTTGCATATTCTCATATACATTTGCAATTAGAGATGTGGGTCTTGCTCGTTATCACACTTAAGTGAACGCCCTACGGTACGAGCTGACGACGGCCATGCACCACCTCTCCTGCTATCGAGCAAATTCGTCAGGTTGGCTCTCATTCACAGGTCGTTCCCGGTGAGTTTTCCGGCGTTGAATCCAATTAAACCGCACATTCCTCCCGTTGCAGTGCTCCCCCGCCAATTCCTTTAAGTTTCAGTCTTGCGACCATACTTCCCAAGCGGCCCACTTAACACCTTCGCTACGACACTGCCTTCCCTTATCGGGAAAGCAACATCAAGTGGGCAGAGTTTACAGCTAGGACTACCCGGGTATCTAATCCGGTTTGCTACCCTAGCCTTCGTTCCTTACCGTCAGATTCGTTCTAGTTAAACGTTTTCACCACTGGTCGTCCTTCCAGGATTACAGGATTTTACCCCTACCCTAAAAGTACGTTTAACCTCACCCGATCTCAAGTCTTGCAGTCTCTTCAGACTTTCTGGAGTTAAGCTTCAGTCTTTATCTGGAGATTTACAAAACCGGCTACGAACGCTTTAGGCTCAATAAAAGTGACCACCACTTGTGCTGCGGGTGTTACCGCGGCGGCTGGCACCCGTCTTACCCAGCACTTATTCCTCATGCTTTTTAGGCATAAGAAAAGTCTTGGCTATGCCAAGACACTCAAGCTCCCCGTGTCGCGCTTTCGCGCATTGCACAGTTTTCGCGCCTGCTGCGCCCCGTAGGGCCTGGACTTATGTCTCAGAGTCCATCTCCGGGCTACCCCTCCCAGGGCCCGTACCCGTCTGAGGCTAGGTGGTCCGTTACACCACCTACTACCTGATAGGTCGCAGATTCATCCTTGAACGCCGGAGCTTTTATTGCCTAAACATTCCAGTTTTAAGCAATTATAAGGTATTATCCTCAGTTTCCCGAAGTTATCCCTTATTCAAGGTTAGATTATCCACGTGTTACTGAGCAGTATGCCGGCATCTTACGATACCTTGACTCGCATGGCTTAGTCAGAACTTGATAGCGGTGGCCGCCGGCAGGATCAACCGGAGTTAATCCCACCTCCAAACTTAATGTTAAGAAATTAGCGGCTTTGCCTTACATATCGGAACTCATCTAATGATGAGAACTTCATCTATCCCAACCCTGGATTATAGATTTCATTCATACATTATATGTATATATCCATCTATTAGCTTAAGATTGGTATTTGTTGACTATTCTTAATTACGTAGCAATATATAAGCATTTTCAATTTTTATAATTTTATAAAATAATATTAAATATTTTTGTTTTATATATTTCTAATTTTATTTTTTTATATAACCTTTATTTATATAGTTATATAAGCAATTAATATTTTCATTTAATTTTTATTATAATTATATGTAAATTCTATTCCACATCCCAATTTTTTCAAATCATTCAAAAAATTAGGATAACTTTTGTTTATTTTTTCAATATTCCTGTAAACTGTATTAGAATTGGAAATTAATCCCGCTATTATTGAGCTCATAATCATTCTATGGTCATTATAATCTATAATGGGCGGTCTTTTTATTTCTTTTTTGCGTATAAATATAAATTCATCGTTTTTTATTACATCTGCCCCAAATTTTGAGACCATATCTATTATTCCATTTAACCTATCAGATTCCTTAAATTCTAATCTTTTATAATTTTTTATTTTAACACCGTTATAAGAGAATATGCCAATTACAGATATTGCCGGAGCAAGATCAGGCACCTCGGAAACATCAACATCTATTTCATTTATACTTTTTATTTTCTCTATTTCTATATAATTATCATAAATTTTTATGGCATTGCATGCATTATTTATTAAATTTATTATTTTTTTATCTGGCTGCAATGATTTATTGTATAAATTATATATTTTTGTTTTACCTGTAAATAATGATAATATAATAAAATATGAAATAGATGAATAATCTCCCTCTATATCTACTGATTTTTCATTATAATCATTACTGCTTATTGTAAACTCACCGTTATTATTATTAACATTAACACCAAAATCATTTAAGCATTTTACTGTAACATCTATATAGTTTTTGGAAACAATGTTATCACCATGGAATTTTGCATTTTTATGGAATGAATAATAAAAAAGCATCGAACTTATAAATTGTGAACTTTTGCTTCCATCAATATGGATATACTTATTTAATGAATTTTTTGCATCGATTTTATAAAAATTAGTCTCCATTAAATTAAATTTTACATTTAATAATGATAGACTATCAATTAGAGACTGAACTGGCCTTAATGAAAGGTTTTTTTCACCCGATGTTGTGGTATAGCATTTTTTACCTGAAATTAATCCTATGGAAAGTCTGTAAGATGTTCCTGATTCTCCAAAATATAGATTTTCCGGGCATTTAAAATCAGGTTCTATTGTAATATTTTTTTTATCGTATTTTATAGATGCGTTACATTTTCTGGCAATATCAATTGCAATTAATTCGTCATCACAGAAAGATATGTTATTTAATTTTATTTTTTTATCCGAAAATGCAGAATATAGAACATACCTCTGTGTATAACTTTTTGATGATGGTGCATTTATATTTCCTCTAATCTCACATGCCTCAACCTTAATTTCCATTGTCTATTATATTTATTCCATCATTATTAAATCTACTTTTTATTAATTTATAATTGTCCATTCTGAAATTATTATATGCTATATCTCTATCCTTTAATGAACTATACACTGAAAAAAATGCCGGGCCCTTCCCACTCTGGCCTGCATATATTGATCCATTTTTTAAAAAGTAGTTTATTAAATCATTATTATAACCGAATATTGTTCCAAACAAATAGCCATTCAATACCATTGCCTCATAAATAAAATTATCATTCAATAATCTCTCTATATTTTTATAGAATTTTTTATAAATTGTAAAATCATAGTTTTTGTAATCATATGTTTTTCTTATATCATTATTATATGCAATTAATAAATAATTATCTTTTATTTTACTCCTTGTTAATAATTTATTTTTATTATTGTCTGTTATGCATAGCCCGCCATAGTAACATGACGCAATATCATCTATTGCCCCTGTAATGGACGTTCTATTATATATAGAAGCTTTTGCTGCAATTTTTAGTAAGTCTTTTTCATTTATATTTATATTGTTCATACTTATTATTCCATATATTATTGATAATGTCATTGCACTACTGCTTTTCAATCCCATGGCCGCAGGTATTTTGCTTTTTATTTTTATATTATACCTATCATTTATGTTATATTTTTTTCTTATAAAATTAACGGTATCCGTAATCTCATTGTTATCAAAGCAATCTTTATCCGATCTGTCTATATAGGTATACATAGGCAAATCTATCGATATTGCGGAACCGTGGCCATTTATAAAGGCAGTTAATATTGATAAACCGCCATTAACTTTGATTATCATAATTACTTAAAATGTATTGCATTATTTATTTTTTTCATAAAAAATGCTTTAAATTCATCATATCTTATGTCAATACTGTATAATTTTTTCAATGTTTCAATGCCCTGCCCTATAAAAAGATCTGAACCATTTACTGCTATTCCATTTTTGTTTTTTACTGCTCTTAAAAATTCTGTCTCTAAAGGATTATATATAACATCTATGCCTGTAATGTTATCATTTATTTTGCTTTCATTTAGAGGCATATTGACATCAGGGTCAGTACCTACCGGAGTGCAGTTAATTACAACATCATAACCATTTATATCATCGTATTTTATTGTTTTTATACCTAATTTTTTATTATTAATATTTCTTGTGGCAGCTGTAATACTGGAATTATAATTATTTTTTATTGCATAAATTATAGTTTTTGCTATGCCACCTGTGCCTAAAATTAAAACATTTTTGCCATTTAAATCTACATTATTGTTTTTCAGTAAAAATAAAAATCCATTATAATCAGAATTATAGCCATATAATTTTCCATATAGATTTTTAACAAGATTTACAGACCCTATGTTTTTTGCCGTTAAATCTATATCATTCAAATATTTCATTATTACTTCCTTATATGGTGCTGTAACATTAAACCCAATAAAATTTCTCCTAGAATACTCTATAAATTTTTTTATATTATTTTCATCGATATCTATTGATAAATATATAGAGTCAATATTATACACATCAAACAGTCTATTGTATATATACTGTCCGATTGAATGTGAAACCGGTTTTCCTATTAATGCAGATGCCATCATTTATTTTCATCCCTATATAAATTTATGTATCTTCTTACTGAATTTAAATCTATTTTCATTATACCAGATTTGCCTATATCGTCTATCATTACCATATTTAAAATATTATCCTCCATCTTTTTATCATTTTTCATATATAATATTAATTTTTCTGTATCCATTGTATTGAAATTTATTAAATCTATATTATATTTTTTTATTATGTTTTTTATTGTAT
This sequence comes from Thermoplasmata archaeon, assembly GCA_021797555.1. Classification (GTDB taxonomy): domain Archaea; phylum Thermoplasmatota; class Thermoplasmata; order Thermoplasmatales; family Thermoplasmataceae; genus Ferroplasma. The sequence goes on along the minus strand of JAJZZM010000012.1, from coordinate 1,100 downwards.
CATACAGTTTCTTTGAGTAACCGGATTTATATGCTATGTAACTTTCCATTACCATGCCATTGGCAACTGCAACACCATGTGAAATTTTATTATCTGTATAGGACTCTATTGCATGTCCTATGGAGTGACCAAAATTCAATAAATATCGTATTTTCTTTAAATCATAGAAATCCCTTGAAACCACATCTAATTTTATATTAATACTTTTATGTATAATGTTTTTTAATGATTCGCTGTTATATACTGTATTTAAACTATTATTATCCAGATATTCAAAAAATTGTTTATCGTATATCAGTGCCATTTTTATTACCTCTGACATGCCCTCCTTCAGTAGGTTTATATCTGAATTTACAAGGAAATCAACATCATCAAATATTATTTCTGGATTATAAAATGATCCTATAGCATTTTTTACTCCCATAAAATTTATTGCGGTTTTGCCCCCAATAGAGCTATCAACCTGGGATAATAGTGTTGTGGGTACAGCAATGAATTTTATACCTCTTTTATAAACTGATGATGTATAGCCTATTAAATCTCCCAATGTGCCACCACCAAAATATGATATTATACCGTCACGCTCTATCCCCCTTGATAATAATTTTTTTATCACCATATTAAAATATAAGCTGCTCTTTATCTTTTCACCGTCATCTACATAAATTTTATTTGAATTTATATTACTTAATTTATTTTTATAATTTCTTTTCAGGTTTTTTATAATGAAGGAAATATTATCGCTGTATTTATTTATTTTACAATTTATCTTATCTTCAAGGTTATTATCTATGTATATTTTTATGTTATTATTGTTTATTGTTTTCTCTATTTTATTCATAAAGCATAATATCATTATAATATATTTTTGTTTCAGTTTTATAATATTACTATATCTTAATGTTAAAAATATTAATAGTAGTATTAATTAATACATGTGATAAATAGAATTAGGAATTTATCTGAAATTCAGAAGGATAATTACATTAAAATAGAGAACCATGGTGCAATATTCAATAACAGGACATCGGCATTGATAGGAGCCGATGGAACCATTGACTGGGCCTGCCTTCCAGATTTTAATTCAGACCCGGTATTCA
>JAJZZM010000022.1 GCA_021797555.1 Thermoplasmata archaeon | reverse complement strand
GGGTCCGCAAACAAACATATTAATTCTGCCTGGATGCATAGGTTTGAAATCCTCATCTTTCTGGCCAAGTGTATTATGAATTATCATCCTGTTGTAATCGGCAGATTATAAATAAATTTAATGTATAGGCCTGGAGCTATTATATTTATGCCGGGCCAATCCCATATTCTTTATAATCTGCTACCGGACCGGGGAGTATTAATAAATATAGGAATATATGGCTCTGCATTAAAAAAATATGTCTATCCATATTTCTTCATTTAAATCTTGTAAATAATTCATCATCCGTGATGGAATCTATTTTATTTGCATGGATGTTTTGATTGCCCGGATAATTATTATTCTTGTAGCCCCTGGCATAATCCTTTCCAGCCTTAATATCGTTTATAAATTTAGGTGAGGTTTTAAGTACTGATGAATCTAGTGAGGACTCCTTAGAGGCTCTGTTTAATACAAATACTGGCGTCAACAGCACAAACTGGTAGAATCCCCAGAATGCCGTTATAATATCTAATATCCCGCCTTTATACACGAGCATTGATGATGCAACAAATAGGACTATCATTATTATTATCTGTGGTGAAAATTTATACCATGGCAATTTGCCACCGGTCCTTGCAGTTTTAAAAGACCTGCCTCCTTTGAAGATGACTCCAAAAGTAGCGGATATACTGATTGGAAATAGTATTAAATTTGCAGCTAAATTATAAAAGACTGATTTTAAGGGCGCTCCTCTATCCATATATACCAGCACAAAAGTCATGGTTAAAATCAGTGGATAGAGTATCCATGCCAGCAAATATACATAAATGTTCAGTGCTGATACATATATTCCGAAAATGTTAAACAGTGGGGAAAGCAAGAATATTAGATAAAACCAGCCAAATAAATACCACAGGGAAGTGGCCAGCCAATCTATTTTCATTGCCAGACTATATTTCCTTTTAAATAGAATGTTTTTAAAAATTCTCTTTATCAACCCTATGGAACCGGCAGCCCATCTATATTGCTGGTTAACATAGCCTTCCATTGTTACAGGTGCCCTTCCATAAACCAGCTTTTTATTATAATATAAGCCTCTATATCCCATGGAAATCATATTAATCGATGTTGCCATATCCTCTATAAGGTTGGTTTCATCGAAATAATTTACTGCTGCCAGTGCAGATTTTCTGTATATAACATTTGTGCCGCATGAGAATAATGAACCGGAAATACTTTTACCCTCAGTCAATATTTCATAAAACATAAACTGCTGCGCCTGTGCCATTTCAGCTAAAACGTTTGCATCTGTATTTGCATAATACTGTGGGAGCTGGACAAAGGCTACATCTTCATTATTATCAAGCAACGCGACAACTTCCTTTATAAAATCATGTGATGGCATCTGGTCTATATCTATTACAGATACATATTCCTCATTTACAAAATTTTTTAATGCATTATTCAGGGCACCGGCTTTATATCCCGACCTGTCCGTTCTGTGTATATAAACTGCACCGATCCTATTAGCTATTTCTTTTATTGCTTCCGAACTGTTATTTGTTGAATCATCTAAAATATATAAAGTAACCATTTGCGATGCACTACTATGTATCGCCATTAAATTCCTTGCTACCATATCTTTATCCTCATTATATATGGGGACAAGAACTGCTATTTTCTTTACATGTGATCTTAAAAAAATGTTTGACTTTGGCACTGTATTACTATATTTGTATTTGCTCCTCCTGTACGAAAGCATGAGCGCTAAACTCTGTATTCCGAAAAATAAGGTTGCAAGCCAGAAGTAAAATGAAAATAAAAAAGTTATAATGCTTCTGCTATAATGTAATATTATAATAGAGTAACCCAGCGAAAATATGCCGATAAATATGAAAATAATGGACAATAATGTGATTATATTCATTAAAAAAGAGTACTTTTTCATATGCCCTCACTTAAATGATTTAAAAAAGGCATATTCATTAACAGGTTCCTCCTTCTTAGTATAATTATTCAGGCCATCGACCTGATTGGTAACTTTTAGCTTATTTTGATTAACTATGTAACTTGCCTTTGATGTTATTTCTATTCCACTGGAAGTTATAGCAAAATGCATTGGCATAGTATTGTTCAGTGGAACGGGCATTTTAGGTATTATCATTGTCCGATCAATGCCTTTAGTGCTTAATTTATAGTCCAGTTTTATTATGCCAGCTACGTAATTCTCTTCAGAGCCATAAACACTTAAATCGGAATTCCGTAAAATGCTTGTTATGATTACCACTACACCTTCCATGGAAAGGCTATTTATAAATAAATTAATATAATCATCATCCGGTATCAGTAATGGCATTACCATATCTATAACTACCCTTTTAATGTTATTTGCCACTATAACTTTTTTTAAGCCGGAAATAACTTTTGTGATAAATTCTCTATAATCTGCTTTATTTTTCATATTCTCCAGTTTCAATGATTTTGTCTTGTCAGAGATTTCCATAATTTCTATCATGTCGTTTTTATAGCTTTCATAGAAATTTATATCCATTGTCCGTATATTTTCAACAAACGCCTCAGGAAATGTATCTGTTAAAATAATAAGGCCTTTCTCGCCATTTTTTGCACCTTCGGCAAGAAAAATGCTTGATAGTGTTGTTTTTCCTGAACCTGTTTTCCCTGATATTAAATAAACAAAACCCGGACGAAGGCCACCTGAAATAGCCATGTCCAATTTATGTATTCCAAAACTATAACGATCGTCAAGATCCATATAATTCCTATAATCGACAGCTTTTATATTATAAGCCTTTAAGATTTTCTGTTCATCGTCATTTAATTCCCTGTCAGTAATTGCTATACTGTTTTTAATATTGCAATCTTCCAGCTCAGCATAAAATCCCATCAAATCATGTACTGCGTCCGGTTCATTAATAATTTTAATAGGAATATATGCATCATTCAGGGCAACATAATCAAATTTGTGAGGGATAATTTTGCCCTGTATTTCATAGTTTTTATGTATATTATTTACGGTTATATCAAATACATCTGCCACTATTTTCTTGATTTTATATTTACTTATTGTAATATCCATAATATCAAAACAATAATCTGTACACAAATATAATTCTTTCTATAGGTACATGTCAGACAATGAGTGCCTGCCGTGTTCTCTATTACATTATGAGTTTGGCTCATGTATATTAAAAAAACTTATTCTACTGGAATCTTATGTTATAGCATTTCATTATATTGGCGGTATTAGCGGTCCAGAAACACGAATATTAAACCACTTATACGTGTTGGCATCCGGGATAACGGCTGCTATTGCATCATCCCGGGTAAATATGCAAAAAATAATTAAATGTGGATTAAATATAATTATTCTATATATAATTTGGACCGGTTGTTATTAAGTTAATGCCCGGACTTCCACTTTTCATATTCTTTTGATATTATTTCATATGCAGTAAATGAACTCTCAGTGGCTAAAATTTTTTCCTTTAATTTAAATGTGTTCTCCGACATTGATTTTAGTTTAT
>JAJZZM010000014.1 GCA_021797555.1 Thermoplasmata archaeon | reverse complement strand
AACAATCAGAGAATTTTAATTATAATTCCATTGCTCGATAATAATTATCATGGAAACACTATGTAAAATGATGTTATTTTTATGAAATTGCAAATGATCAGGTATAAATATTGGAAACTGGTATGTTTATACACAAAAATTTGAAAGAATTTTTATTCAATGAGCTTGAATTCTATTTAAAGGAAGAAGTACTTGATATAGATAATATTGAACAATCATATGAAAAAATCAAAAAAATAAATGGTATATCAATAAAAATTATTGAATTCCTGTCTCAGATTGAGGACTTTGAAAAAAAATTGTGGGAGAAAAAGAAGTTTATTTACAATGTAAACTATGTAATTACATTAGATAAAATAGAAAATAGGAATGGCATGAACTTAATTAAAAAAATAATAAATAGTCCAGGAATAGAAAAACAAATAAGTGAGTGGAAAGATCTTGAATTAATAGATGATACTTTCATAAAGGAGAATATAATTAAAAGCAATCTTACTGAGGAAGTCAATTCTCATTATAAGTTCCTGCCAATAGATACAAAATATTTTAATGAATTAAAATATGAAATATTATCATTATTTGATAATTTAGATGAACAGTTAGATGGAGTATTAGTACATTCAGAAAATTATCAGGGATTAAATACAATTTTAGGAAAATTTAAGGATAAAATACAGACAATTTATATTGATCCCCCCTTCAACAAAGATCAAAACGCCGATTATTTGTATAATGTTAAATATAAAGATGCTACATGGATAACATTACTGGAAAACAGAATTAGATTAGCTAGGAGCTATCTAGGTGAACAAGGTAGTATTTTTGTCAGGTGTGATTACAATGGCAATATGTATGTAAAGCTTTTAATGAACAAGATTTTTGGTGGAGAGAATTTTAGGAATGAGATGGTGGTAAAAAGAGGTTCACCAAAAGCAGGATTATTTTTGCAATTTGAGAAATTAAAATCAATTGGTGTTATGTATGATAATATTTATTGGTTTTCAAATTATCCACATGCAGGTTATTCCGGTTTTATTAAAAAATTATTGAATAAAACTGATGGGTATTGGGCAAGTTTTAAGAAAATTTATGATAGACCAACTATGAGGTATGAAATTTTAGGTATAAATCTTGATAAAGGACAGTGGATGTGGAGCAAAGAAAAAGCCTTTAAAGCTGTGGAGAATTACACAACTTATTTGCAAGAATCAAAAACAGCAGGAGAAACTTTAGAGCAATATTCCGATAGAACGGGAATAAAGGAATTCGTACGAAGGCATAATGATACTATTCAATATTGGGTATCACAAAAGGAGAGCGTTTTACTAGATAATAACTGGTTAGATATACCGGGCTATTCAAGTGGGTGGAATTTTAGAACTGAAAATTCTGAAATACTTCTAAAGCGTGTTATCGAATCCACCTCGAACGAAGGCGATTTAATTTTAGATTTTTTCCTTGGATCTGGAACAACTGCAGCAGTAGCACATAAACTCAAAAGAAAATGGGTTGGGATTGAAATGGGAGATCATTTTAACAGTGTAGATTTACGCAGAATGAAAACCGTTTTGTATTACGACAAATCAGGCATATCAAAAGAGAAGGATGTAAAGGAAAAATACAATGAGAACAATGCTGGAGGATTTTTCAGATACTTTGATTTAGAGCAGTATGAAGACTCTTTAAATAACATTGAAAATAAGCAAGAAATGTCCAATTCAAAAGTATTACAAAGTATACCGGATTATGAGATCAAATATATGCTTGATTATGAAACAGATAATTCTAAAATATTTTTAAATGCTAATATGTTAGAAGATCCATTTAACTATACATTAAAAATTATCAATAATGGAGAAGAAAAATCAGTTAATATGGATTTAGTTGAAACTTTTGATTATCTGTACAATGTTAATGTGGATAAAATATTATCATTCAATGATAAAAATTATATCTTCGTCTACGGAACAAAGGATGACGAAAATTTGTTAATTGTCTGGAGGCAATTAAATAATATAGATTATAGAGATGATAAGGATTTCATTTATAAAATTATAGATGAATATTTTCATGATATAATTATAGATACAGTATTTACAAATGGGAATAATATAATAGATGACAGCAGAATTAAAAACGGTGGCAAATCCCTTGACCCACTGCTAAACAAATTAATATTTGGTGGTAAATAAATGGTCAAAAAAAAGATTAAATTGAAAAATAATGATCTGGGTAGAAATTTGGCACTTCCAGGATATATAGCATCTTTGCTCGGTTATAATAATATTGATAATCTATTTAATGACTTAAAAAATAGTGATGATGCGTACTATAGTGATATCAATTCTTATTATGAAACTATACTGTCAAGGGAAAATAGAATTATAAAAGATAAGGAATTAGAAGACTATAATAACAATATAAAAAATTATGTTAATAAAGTAAAGCGCAGTGATAATTTTAAATTAAAATATTATCAGTATTTAGCTGTATTATTCAATGAGATATTTCTTGATAAATATTTTAGTGACACAACGTCAAGGAAAAAGGAATTTATGAAGGAATTAAATAATTATATTAATGAAAATAATATTAACCATCAAGATTATTATACCTATCAGAACTTTTTAAAGAGCCCAAAAATTGCTTATTGGATGGCAACAGGAAGTGGAAAAACAATAATTATGCATATTAATTATCTGCAGTTTATTTATTATAATAAAAAATACAATAATGCTATTAAAATAGATAATTATATTTTAATTACACCATCAGAATACTTAACTAAACAGCATTTAGATGAATTCAATAAAAGCGGTATAAGTGCAATTCAATTTTCTGTAAACTCTTTAGAAAACTTTAGTAACCCTATAAAAGTAATAGACATAAACAAATTAACTGATGATAAAAAAGGGTCTGGCGTTTCAATAGATATAAACTCATTTGGTTCACATAATTTAATAATGGTGGATGAGGGCCATAAGGGATATAAATCTGATGAAAAGAAGTGGCTTAATGTAAGGAACAGCCTTGCAGAAGATGGCTTTACATATGAATACAGCGCAACCTTTGGGCAAGCCCTATCGGCTGATGATGGTTTAATAGATGTATATTCCAGGGCAATTATTTTTGATTATTCATATAAATATTTTTACACTGATGGCTATGGTAAAGAATTTTTCGTCATAAATACAGATCCAAATAAATTTGATGAGTTAAAGCAACGAAACATTATGCTACTTGCCAATGCAATATCCTATGCTGAGCAGATATATATTTACAATAAATACAAAGGGGATATGAATTATTATAATATTGAAAAGCCATTATGGATGTTTGTTGGAAGCAAGGTAAATATCACTGATAAAAGAATCGAATCAGATATTTATAATGTTATAAATTTTATGCAATGGATCATAGATTCTGATAAAGAAATAATAATAAATTATATAGAAAATATAATAACTGGAAAATCTGGCATAATAGATGAAAATGGTAATGATGTTTTTGGCAAGTTATACGATGAAAATCTATTTAAATTTTTTAGGGAGAGGATACTTAAAAATGAAATGAATACTGAGAGTATTTACAATATAATATTTAATGATGTTTTACGAAACGAGT
>JAJZZM010000020.1 GCA_021797555.1 Thermoplasmata archaeon | reverse complement strand
TTTCTCTGTTCCAACATTGCATTATATAATTTATGTGATAAATCTAGAATATAATCTATTTTATTTATCTGTGTTTTATCAGGGTATATTCTGAATTTATAAGTGGTTTTATATTCCATGTATATAATTATAATGATTTAACTATATATAAAATTTCTCTTTAAATTGCTGCATAATATTTATTCTAAAAATATTTAATTTATTGTTATTTTAGAAATTATACCATTCGTGAATTCTGAAAATATACCAAATATTAATTATTTATTGAATGTTTGAGGAGATGAAATTTTTATTTGTACTATATAATTCCAGAAATTCATCCACACCGTAAACTCAGTGACTTTCTTTCTGGTATGTTGATTTGTAAAAAATTCTTTTAAAGGACTTGGTCAGTTTTTCAATACAGCAAAATAAGCCATCGGAGGGATTCGATCCCCCGACCTGCTGATTACAAATCAGCCGCTCTACCTAGCTGAGCTACGATGGCGTTATATACTGTATATTAAATTATTATATAAAATTTCCAGTTGTTTAAAATAAAAAAAATTATTAATTATTCATTCTTCGTGGTTAAAAGCTTCCATTACATATTCCGCGAATTGGTCATCCGGATATGCACCAACAAATGTAACATCATCATTTATTACTATATGTGGAACTGCTGATACACCAACATCAGATGCTTCCTTATCGAATTCTAATGATTCTATCATTTCACTTTTTATATTTTTGTTCAATAATGCGAATTTATGTGCTGTTCCAACTGCCCTTGGACAATACTGGCATGTAGGCGTTACATATACCTTTATTGTTACTGGTTTATCGATCTTTGATAAAAGGTCAATGGCTTTCTTTGATACATCAGCATCGTTTATCGATACATTTTCTATATCTTCTATTAATGATCCGAATTCATATCCTGATGGAATGCCATAGTATACAATTCTTCCATCTAAAGCTCCTTTAGGTGCAACTATAGTTGCAGGATATTTCTCAACGCCATATTTTTCCACCATATCTTTATTATCTTCAAAAACATATTTTACTACATTTATTTTATCATTTAATGCAGCAAGTTCGTCGACAAGTTCTAATGTTTCCTTGCAGTATTTGCAATCACTATTGTTTGAAGTGAAAACAACCACGTCTACGTTATCCTTTAATTTTTTATTGAACTCATCGGTTAAATATTTCTTATCTTCATCCCTTATCAATGCCATTTTTATCATTTTGATATACCAATGCTATATATAAATATTACTGCACAGATATGTGCGTTATAGTTTAAATTTAATCAAATTAATATATTGTTTTTGCATATATTTATTATGACTGTGCAATTATATTTTACAGAAATGTATAAAAAGGAGTTTGATGCAACTGTAATAGATGTATATGATAACAATATAATATTAGACCAGACTTTATTTTATCCTACAAGTGGTGGCCAGCCTAACGATACCGGTGTTATAAAATTTAATGATAAAAATATAAGAATAATAGATGTAAAAAAGGATAATGATAATATTCTACATATAGCAGATGATGCCAGTGGGATAAAGTCAGGAGATAAAATACATGGAATAATAGACTGGGATAAAAGATATATACACATGAGATACCATACAGCGGTACATATAATTGATGGAGTTGTAAACAATGAATATGAAAATGGGTTATTAACGGGTGGGCAGATATACGATGACCATGCCAGGGTTGATTTCAGCTTTGATGTAATAGACAAAGACCTAATAAACGTAATAATAAAAAAATCAAATGATATAATAAATAAGGAGTTAAATGTGTTCCAAAGAGAGGTAACACGGGATGAGGCTTTAAAAATACCGGGTCTTTCAAGAACTGAGCCCGGAAGGGAATTAATAAAAAGGCTGGACAATGTAAGGATAATAGAGATAGAAAACTTTGATTACCAGGCAGATGGTGGAACACATGTTAAAAATACGAAGGAAGTTGGAAATATTGAAATATTAAAAATAGAAAATAAGGGCAAGGGTCATAAAAGGTTAAGTTTTAAACTAAATTGATATCATTTAAAATAAAATCCGGTATCACTGTTTCTTCAGGTATTTCATCTTCATCTATTTTTTCATTTATGCCTGAAATTTTAAAATATGCATCTAAGAATTTTTTTATATAAATACTGTTAATAACTCCCATTGTACCTATTCTTATTGTTTTTTCTGCTATATTTCCCATGCCCTTAGATACTATTATACCATTTGAATTTAATTTTTTAATTAAATCCTTATCGTTGTTATAAAAACATACAACAGTATTTGAATATGTATTTTTATCACCAAATATTTCTATATTATTCTCCATTAATTTTTCCCTTATAAACTCCGATGATTTTTCTATTCTTTTAACTCTGTTACTGAAGCCCTCTCTATCCAGTATTTTTAATGCAACATTTAATGAATTGAAACCCCCCGTTGATGGTGTAAATGCCGTTTCGTTTTTGCTTAAAAATTTTAACGATGTTTTTAAATCAAGATAAAACGGTACATTGCCAGTATCATCATTTATTAAATCATTATACGCCTCCTCTGAAAGAAATATAACACCAGTACCGGGAATAGCAGCTATATTTTTCTGGCTTCCAGTAACCATAGCATATATGCCATCCATGCTTATATTATAGCCACCAAAACCCGAAACGTCGTCGATTAATAATTTTGCCCCCTTATTTTTAACTATTTTTATTATTTCCTTCAACTCTCTTATTGCAGTGCCGTTGGATGTTTCATTGTGAACAAGGAATAATAAATCAAAATCTTTCTCCTTTATATCATCAATAAGTTTATTTATATTTAATTTATCATAATTTATATATTCAATGTTTTTTGTTTTTCTTTTTATGGAATCTATTAATCTTTCACCAAAGTTGCCGTAACTTATTGATAGAACCTTCTGTTTTTGATTTATTAATGAAAAAACCATTGTTTCAACTGCCAATGTGCCTGAACCTGTTATAACAACTGATTTAAATGCACCTGAAAATTTATTTAGCAATTCCTGATTTTCTTTTACAATATTCCTGAATTCATCTGACCTATGATTTATTACAAGGCTACCTGCATTCGAAACGCTGAATGGTACTTCCACAGGACCCGGGATCAATAACATTTTACCACTCATTTATGATGTTATCAGCAGTCATTATTGCTATTCTTTTCTGTGCTTCGTATGTCTGTGCACCCAGATGCGGTGTTATTAAAACATTATCCAATTTTAACATTTCCAATTCATAATCTTCCTTTGCCGGTTCATCCCAGAATACATCACTTACAAAGGCTGAAATTTTTCCATTTTTTAAATATTTTAACATATCACTGCCGTTTATTGCCCTTGCCCTTGATGTGTTTACTATTATTACATTATTCTTTAACATTGATAATTCCCTATCATTTAATATGTACGGTGAATCCTTTCTCATCGTTACATTTATTGATATTAAATCTGAATTTTTTAATAATTCTTCTAAAGATACCTTTTTTACATAATCAGGATACTCAACTGGCATTGGATCATATGCTATAAAGTTCATATTGAATATTCTTGCCGCTTCTGCTATTGACTTGCCAATTCTGCCAAATCCTAATATGCCCAATGTTTTTCCTGATAGTTCAAAGCCCATTAATTTTTTAAACTTGTTATCTTTTGTGTTTTCTACGCCTTTTACAAGATTTCTTGCACCCATTACCATCATTGCAATGGTAATCTCAACAACACTTTCTGTGGATGAACCCGGGGCATAAACAATTTTTATTTTCTTTTCCTCAGCATAATCTGTATCTATATTATCAACACCTATGCCTGCCCTTGCTATAATTTTAAGATTTTTTCCACGGTCAATGATTTCTTTATTTATTTTTGTTCTGCTCCTTACTACAACAACATTATATTTATTTATAATATTTAATAATTCATCCTTTAATATTTCTGGTTTATAATCTATATCAAATTTATCTTTTAATTTATCTATTAAAACATTATCTACAGGATCACATATTAATATTTTTCTATCCATGCAACTTAATGTTATTATTATTTATAAAAATTTCTTTATCCGTTATATAATTCATTATTATTAATTATTTATGGTTTAAAAATAAAAATAAAATACGTATTTTTTATTAAAATACTGTTGTGTATAAAAAGTAACAATATAAAGTTTTTATATGATTTGAAATTTATCATATACATGCAGTTAATATTTGATGAATATTTTAAGAATTATCCTGTAAAGAAAAAAATAGTAGAAATGCTATACAAGAATGGGATATCAATTATCAATGATAAGTTTTTCTTAAACAATATAGAAATATCATTAAGCAGTATTGCAAACGCAATTAATGTAAATAGAAGAACGTTATACGAAACAATAAAATTCATAAATAAAAATAATGTTGTAAGGGAAATAATGGAAAATATTTCAGTAATAACTGATGAGTCAAGAGTATCTCTAATGATGGGGTATGAGATTGTTACTATTTATATAAACATGGGTTCATTTTCCAGGGTATTATGGGAGTTTATGTCTATTACAAAGAAGTATTCTTCTTATATAAAAGAAATATATTCAATGAACTCTGACCGTGATGGCAATTTTATAAGGGTTATATTTTACAATAAAATAAACGATTATATATTTAAAGAACTTAACAATGTTCCAGGTATAAATAAAATAATAATAAATTCACCGGAAAAAATAAACGTTTTATGTGATAAATGCGAGGTAAAGGTATGTAAACATAAATTGTCATCAGAAATTCAGAGAAATACTATATAATATTAAATATATTATTAGTTATATATTATAAAAGTATATATATATGTATACTGATATTACTCCGTGGATGAAAGAAGGGAATTAATAAAAAAGGTATACGACTTCCTTAAAAAAAATGAGTTTAAAGTTTCTGAGCCAGATCTATATGGACTGGTCACCTTCGATTTAATCTGTAAAAGTCATGAGAAAAAATATATAATAAAAGTATTATACAATATTGATACATTCAGTAAAATAAGTGTTACACCATTAATAAAAATGGGTGTGCTGACAGATTCAATAGCCATAATAATAGGTGAAAAGGCAGGTAATGGAAAACTTGAGAATTATGTATTATATTTCAGGCATGGTGTACCCATAATGTCCTTAGAAACATTTATTGAATATATAAAGGGGCAGGACCCTTATATCTACTCTGCACCAGGGGGCTTTTATGTCCAGATAGATGGGAAAAAGATGCGGGAGATCAGGGAAAAAAAGAAATACTCTATAGGCTATATATCACAGAAACTTGGCGTATCAAGGAGATCTGTATCATTATATGAATCAGGCAGTTCTGCAACAATAGATATATATTTTAAACTTGAAAAAATATTAAACTGTGATGTCAGTAAAAATCTAAATATAAATATTACTAGGGATAATATTAATATAAAACAGGAATACTCTGAAAATGATTTTATAAAGGAGGTATTTAACATAATGAATAATTTTGGCTACGTATCTGAATATATAAGCAGGAATCCATTTGATGGGTTGTCCTACGATTTAAAATCATTTCTAATTGTAGGCGCATTTACCGATATAAATAGCAATGCTAATAGAATAATATCAATAAAAAAGATAAGTGAAATATTAGATGATACCCCGGTAATTATAAATAGGGAAAATACAGAGAAGGAGAATTTATATGGCTGCCCTGTTATAAATATAAAAGAGTTAAAAAATATGTATGATGGGGACAAATTCAAAAGAATGCTGGAAAAACGCCTATGATGCATCGTGTTAATAATAATATATTAATATTCGGAGGCATAAAAGGGTTAGTACGTGATGGTAATGAATTACGTAAGGAATTATTATATGAAAGGCCGGATATTATTTTAATAACAATAGCACCTGAGGAAGTTGATGGCATGAAATCCTTTATCAAGGACCCTTTTGAAATAAGCTTATCGGATTATGAGATAATATATGGGATTAATCTGTTAAAATACGGGGAGGTAATGACACCGCCACCAATATACATAGAGGCAACAAAATATTCCATGGAAAATGATATACCAATGATAGGTTTGGACATGGATGAAAACACATATCAGACAATATACAGAAAGCACATAAAAACTGGAGATTTATTAAGGCATTCATTAAGAAAAAAGAAAATAAGCAAAATAAAATTTGAAAATGAAACGCCTGAAGACTTTGTTGATTCGTGGAACAGGATTGCAGATTTAAAGCATTATAAGCAGTTAAACCATGAGAGGGTGGCTTATATCATAAAAAAATTGAAAGAAGAAATAAATGAGAATAATAACAAAAAAATAATATGCATATCTGATTATGACTTTTATAAGGATATTGTTGAATCATTTAATGATTAACGCTTATTTTTAAATAAAATATATATTTCCTTGCTGTGTGGCCTTGAGGCATGAGGTTTTGTTATTTTATAAAAACCAAACTTGCTTTTCCATTTATTTAAAAACTCATCTGTCATATCGCCCTGAAATTGCTTTAATAGCATATTTCCGTTTTTAGATAACAAATCTATTGATAATTCCATTACGTTTTCACATAGCTGGTATGATTGATAATGGTCTCTCTCACCATTGTCACTGGTTTTTACCATAGCATCTGATACTATTGCATTAAATAATTTTATATTATTAGAAGCCATTATTTCATTTATTTTACCATGCAGTGATACATCATTGATATTTCCCTGAATAAAGATTACATTGTCTATTGGCACCATTTTACTTAAATCAACTGAAACCACAGGCATATCTGTATACTCCTTTATAATCTGTGTCCAGCCACCCGGAGAGGCCCCGAACTCAAGGACATAATCGTTTTTATTTATGATATTATACTTTTCTTCTATTTCTATTAATTTAAACGCTGCCCTGCTTCTATATTTTTCTCTCTTTGCCTTTATGTAATATTTATCTTTTCTATCCATGTTATCATTTTTATAAAATTATTCTCCTATATATTCCTTATATTTTTTATAATCCATGGATTCAAAATTATTATCGCTTAATTCTATTTTTACTAACCAGTATTTATATGGGTCGGAATTGACAAGTTCAGGTTTCTCATTTAAATCATTATTTATTTCCACCACCTTTCCATTTACCGGAGAATATACATCCTCGGCTGATTTAACTGATTCTATTGTTAAAAGTATGCCCTTAATTTTTTTTGTATCGCCTATTTTTGGCATATCAATATATACTATATCTGTTAATTGATTCTGTGCAAAATCTGTTATTCCTATTGTGGCTACATTATCCTTTATAATAAACCATTCGTGGCTTTTCGTATAATTTAAATTTTCAGGTATTATAGACATAACTGTATATAAAAACTTAATATAAAAATAGTGTGTTTTACAATTTTTAATTTGTTATTAATATAACTTCCTTGCCGCTTCATCTATGCCCTCAAATGTCATCGGGTGCTGGTGTGATACTTCCGCAAAATCCCTTGCAGTTAAGCCTTTCTGTACGCCAAGTGCTATTTCATTTATTATATTTCCAGCATCATTGCCTATTACATATCCTCCTAAAATTGTCATTGAATTTTCATCAAAAAATAGATTTATTTCACCATACATTTCGTTAAATGCCTCTGCAAGTGTATCATTTTTCATATAATACGTTGTTCTTACATATTTTATGCCTTTTTTGTTTAATTCGTCAGGCAATAGGCCAGTAAATGCCATCTGTGGTATGGTAAATAATGTAAATGGCACCGCCAATGGATTAAAATAGTCAGCCAATTTGTTATTTATTATATTATTTGCTGCAACTATGGATTGCCTTCTTGCAGCATGGAACAACGGTGCAATGCCATTAACATCGCCTGTTGCGTATATATTTTCAATATTAGTCTGCATTCCTGAGTTTACCTTTATTCCTTTTCTATCATATTCTATCCCTAATTCCCTAACACCCTCAGGTATTAATGGTATTCTTCCTGTTGCCATTAAAACAGTATCAGCAACTATATTGTCATTTTTATTATTGTTGTCTATTATATTTACCTTAAATTTATCACCATGTTTTTCTACTGAGGTTACATTATTATTTAAATGAACCTTCATTTCTGGCAGCAATGGCAGTAATTTATTTACGGCCTCTGTATCCATATCTGTTAATATTCTATCTTCCCTTTCTATTAATTCCACCCTTACACCGAGAATAGATAAAAACGATGCAGTTTCAACACCAATATAGCCCGCACCAATAATTGCTATTGATTCCGGCAATTTATTTATTGAATTTTTATAATCATATAAATCTTTGCTGGTAATGCAGTACTCATGGCCATCTATTTTAGGCACAGATGTAACTGCACCAGAGCCTATTATCAAATATTTAAAACCAATTTTTTCTCTTTTCCCTGTATCATTATTTATATTTACCTCTACGGTATTTCTATCTATTATGGATGCTGTCCCCTTTAATAATTCTAAATCTGCATCCCTCATTTCCTTTGCATGGTTTTTATACCTTATCTCCTGAACTTTATCCTTCCTTTTTATAATATCATTATAATCTATTTTAAATTTATAAAAATCACTGATTCTTCTATAATTATGCACTGTTTCTATAATTGTTTTTGATGGGACACAGCCCTCTGATAAACAATTTCCTGACATAATGCCTTTTTCATCTATCATTAAAACACTGTAACCCGATTTCTTTAATTTAAAGGCCGCAGGATAGGCTGCACCACCTGCACCAATAGTTATAACATCATATTCTTTCATATCGGTATATTAACAATTTTAATAAATAAGTTTTTAACATGCAATAAATATTCATATAAATAATAAAATTAAAAGATCAGATCAATTTTATGCTCCTTTATTTTATCCTTAATATTTTTTATAAATTCGTCTAGATCAAATTCATTATTCAGTAATCCTATTTTTATTAACCAGTATCTATAACAATACAAATTTACAAGTTCTGGCTTATTGTCTAATTCATTATTTATTTCAATTACCTTTCCATTTACTTGGTAATAAACATCCTCTGCAGATTTAAATTATTCTATTGTCAATGATGTATTACCTACCTTTTAATATCATTTATTTTATGCATATATAAATGATACCTGTTAATTGTTGCCGTCCAAAATCTGTTATTCCTATTTTGGCAACGTTGTTTGCTATACTGAACTATCAGTGTGATTGGAATAGCAAAATTTACGAGTGCATCTAATTCATAATATCAATATATTAATGAAGAAGAGGCAAACTGCTTTCAAAAAATATTGAGCGTGGTAATATGATAAATAGTTATGAATTCTGTATATATTTAAATGAGGAATTAATAGGATTATGTGATTCTAGGGATATCAACCGTATAACAAGGTCCGCGGTAATAGGCATAGTAATAGATAAACAATTTCAGGGACATGAATATAGTTTTAATGCCATGGAGTTGTTAATAGATTTTTTATTTAATAGATTAAATCTCAACAGGATTCAGCTGGATACATGGAGCGAAAATAAAATGGCAATAAAATTATATGAAAAATCAAATTTTAAACTTGAGGGCATATTAAAGGAAAATGAGTATTATAAAGGTAAATATGGTGATACCTTGATATAGGGTTTATTAAAAAAATATTGGAAATAGTAATATTGCCAACTACCTTAGTAACTTCCTTTCTTGTAAATAGATTTGTAATAAATTTTTAAAATATTTGATCTATTTTATGATTTTCTATTTCTTTTTTTATGTAGTCTATAAATTTATTTATTTCAAATATTTCCATTTTATCCTTTCTATTACGAACAGAAATTGTATTTGCATTTTGCTCCTTCTCACCCACAACTATTATATACGAAGGCCGCATTTTTCTTATAAGCTTTATTTTCTTTGATAATGTTTCACCAGATAAATCTGCCTTTGACCTTATATTATTTTCTGTTAATATTTTATTTATATTAGATGCATAGTCATTATAATTATCCGACACCGGTATAACATATGTTTGTAGTGGTGATAGCCATGTGGGCAGTTTGCCATTGAAATGCTCTAACAATATTGCTATAAACCTTTCATAGCTTCCGTATATAGCTCTGTGTATTATTATGGGCCTTACCTTTTTATCATCCCTGTCTATATAAGACAAATCAAAATTTATTGGCATGAAGAAATCCAGCTGTATCGTCGACAGTTGCCATAATCTGCCAAGTGCATCTTTAATGTGTATATCTATTTTGGGTCCATAAAAGGCAGCTTCACCAGGGTATTCTGTATATTTTAGGTTTAAAGTTTTTAATGCTTCCCTAAGGCTATCTGTGGCATTGTCCCACATCGAAAAATCTACCTTTAAATCAAAGGATCCGCAGTTAGGGCACTTTAATTCCTTTGAAACTGCACGCATTTCAAATTTTGTACTGCAATTATTGCATATATACGATACCAAATAATTTTCAGGATGGTCTTTGTCTATTACACTTAAATCGTATGATATTTCCTCTGTCCCTAATATTGTTCTAAAAATCTCAGGAACCATTTTTAATAATGATATAGTTTCCTCCAAAACCTGATCTGGCCTAACAAATCCATGGCCATCATCTATTGTAAAGCCCCTGGGCCTTGTTAACCCTCCCATTTCACCAGATTTTTCATATCTATATACAGTTCCTGGCTCTGAATATTTTACCGGCATATCCCTGTAACTGTATGCATTTCTCTGGAATATTGTTATATGGCCGGGGCAATTCATTGGTTTTAGCCCATAGTGATCACCATTCTGCAGTTCAAATAAAAACATATCATTTTTATATTTATCATAATGCCCGGATTGCTTCCATATTATATCCTTAAAAACATGTGCAGTCCATACTTCTTCCCAGCCATGGCTTTTATTGATTTCTTTCATATAATTTATTAATTCATTTCTTATAATAGCACCGTTAGGTGTATAAAAAGGCATTCCTGGGGCCCTTTCATTGTCGAACATGAATAAATCCATCTCTGCACCTATTCTCCTATGGTCCCTTTTCATGGCCTCTTCCCTTTTGGCCAAAAAACTATTCAATAATTTTTTGTCCGGAAAAGCAGTGCCATATATCCTTATCATTTTTTCTTTGTTTATATCGCCCTCGTAATTTGTACTTGAAACAGATAATAATTTAAATGCTTTTATATATCCGGTTGATGGTACATGTGGGCCCCTGCAGAATTCCATATAATCTCCCTGCTTATATACCGACGATTCCATATTATCCTTTAAATTATCATTTATTTTATCGATTTTATATTTATTATTTTTAAATATTTTTAATATTTCCTCCTTACTTAAAATTATTTTTTCTATTTTTATATTATTTTTTGCAATTTCTTCCATTTTTTTCTCTATTATGGGAAAATCTTCAATAGAAACCGGATCCATTTTAAAATCATAGTAAAATGTATTCTCATCCTCATTGCTTGTGTTTGGCAGAGCATTTTTATATATGTCTGTAACTGCATTTGCCAGTAAATGAGCTGCACTGTGCAATAAAATTTTTTCTCCTTCCGCTGAATATATATCAATTAATTCAGCTTCACCATCTTCCGGAGCCTCGTCATATAAATCATATAATTTATCATTAATTCTTGTTGCAATTATTTTATCTTTAAGCTTTTCAGGAACTATATTGTTGAATTTCTCTCCTTTTTTAATTTTAATATTAATCATTTTATATCCAGTATTTAACAATTATATTAAATTATTTTTATAACCTATAAAAGTTAAATAAATATATTTTTAATTAATTACTAAGTATGTATAGGACAATAGTAAATGGAAATGACATAAAAACAATGGATATGATATTAAAGCAGATAAAAAATTTGAAAAATTCTATGCCTGATTCTGAAATAGAGGTTGTATTTACAAGGTCTGCTGTTAAAGCATTATTAAAAAACTCTGAATATAGGGACAAAATAAGGGAAATAATAGATTCCGGAGTTAAAATGAACGCATGTATAAACACGTTAAAGGAAATGAATTTATCAAAAGATGATGTGGATACATCCATTGGAATAGGTTTTGTCGATGCGGGTGTTGAAGAAATAGTTAAAAAACAGGCTGAAGGTTATTCATATCTGCAGTTATAATCACTTTTTTCTTTTTGGTTTAGGGTTTAAATAACTTTTTATTGATGATATAGCATTTTCAGGGTCTTCTATATTTTTTAATTTTGATGCAAGCTTTTTCTCACCGGTATAGTTAAGCCATGCATAGATATCTTTATTATTTAAATGATATTTTAAACTTTCAGGATTCTCTTTTAATAATTTTTCCATTGCAGCCAGCAATTCATTTACATTATTTGCTGTAGCTAAAATTTTATCATAACTTTTAAAATAAAAAGGCTCCATAAAAACTAAATTGCATCAGTAATATATACTTTTCGTTTTTATTAAACATATTATATATAACGATATTCGTTATATTATATTTTATTGTAACTATTTTAATTAAATTATTTTATAACGAAATCTTTAAATAAATTATACAAATTAGTCACTATGAAAATATTATTTGAGGTACCAAGAGAAGAGGATATAGCCATGTCTATTACGGCGGGAACACATATGTCAGAAATGCCTGAGACAGAGGAAGTTGAAATTGTTTATCTTGCCGGTGCAATAGCTGCAGTTGTTGAAAAAACTAGAATAGAGCCATTATTAAAAAATGAGAAGGTAAAGGTCGTGGCATGCGGGACATCCATGACAGCACATAATATAATGAAGGAGGAGCTTGCCCCGGGAGTTGTATATGTTCCAGCAAGCTTTAAGGAAATAGCAAAGAAAATTCAGGAAGGGTATATATACATGGTTGTATAAATTTTTAATTAATCAATTTTTATTTTTTAATTAATTTTTTAACATTATTTTTAATAACTTTTAATATAAGTTAATATAAAATTTAAAATATTTAATATATAGATATAATATATTAGATTTAATGATAATAAAATGCCATATGTAAGTAAACGGGCAAGAGAAATGGTGGAAATAATAAAAATAGTAAATGGGATATCTTTAGAACATCATCTTGACCCTGAAACATATCTATAATAGCGGAATATAGGCATTCACGAATTTTTAACCTATTTTTAAACGCTCTTACAACTATTTAAAGATCTGATGGATTATATGTTTATATTTTGGAAATAATCATATTTTAAGATATATAGGTAACTAAATATTAATATAATAATTGTATTAACAAATACGTCAGCATAAAGTCATATTTACGACTTCAAACTGAATAGCACTGCAAAAATTGGGGAATAAACTCCTAGGCTTAAATGCTAGAAATTGTATCTTTTCCTATAATTTTGCTTTTCACTAGGGTCTAGAGTAATATAAATTCCTATTCTCCAGTAAATACAGTTTCCTCTTGAACGAAACATATTTTGTTTCCAAAAGGGTCCTTCAGGTAGAATGATATTTCTCCCCATGGTCTCTTAGCTATGCCATCCAATATTTCCGCCCCAGAATGTTTCGCTCTTAAATATATATCGTTGATATTTTTAACGGAGAAATATATGTGGTCTGGATTGGGAGGAAGATCAAAATTATCTCCATCTATTCTTGGATCAAAACAGGCCAGTATTGTAACTCCACAGTTGAAATAATGTCTTCCTGAAGATACACGTTTTCCCTCCAGATTTAATAAGTTTGAATAAAATATCTGGGCTTTTTCTATGTTGTTTACTGGAAGTATTATCCTGTATAGCCTTGGGATTAAACTATCGGTGTTAGAGTTTACCATTTAATATCATCATTTATAACTATTTAATTTTATGCTTCTATTGATATATAATATTATCATAATCCTGATTTGTAAAAACAATAGTTTAAATCTAAGTTAATAACTCCCAGAATTTATGTCAGTGGAGACTTAATCAATAAAAACTAGAAGCACTATTTTAATACATGGAGAAGATACCAAAATTATACCTTTAAATATAGCTCAATAGTTTCTATCATAACGTTTAAGGAAAATGATAAGAATATAAGAAATATTATTAAGAATATAAATGAATAAAAATTATTAATTACAGTCAATATTATGTTTATATCAAACAATAAAAAATTAATTGTAGAATAAAATATGGTCAGATGAATATTAATATTGTATGTTTATGCATTAAACTTTTGTATCTATGCAGGTGTCGGGATTTGGACCCGAGTCGAAAGCTTGGAAGGCTTCCGTGCTACCAGGCTACACCACACCTGCTTAAACATATATTACAAATTAATTAATGTATTTTTCTATTTATCAACAACTAAAATTATTCTAAATTTATAAAAATATTTGTGTAATTTATAAAGATTAAGAATATAATATAAATGTTTTTGTTGTCGTTACATGTGTTGAATATTCTGATATTGTAAGTGTTTCTAAACCCTCGGAACTTAATCCAGTAACATTGAAATAAACGTATCCACTTGTTCTATTATAATGGTACAGCACTGCTTTACCATTTTCGGTTATATTTATCCATGTTATGCTGAATTTATATTCAGTGAAATAACGCATTTCATCAACTGCAGAAGAATTAAGTGGTATATCATAACGGCCATTTGATTCTGTAACAGCTTTCCAAGCACCACTATGATACACAGATAAATCTATAACTTCCGGGCCCGATGCAACATGCAACGGTGGGTTTAATGCGATTATCCAGAATACAAACCATGTAAGAATAAGCTCGGCATAAATTAAGAATTTATGTGAAGTTCTCTTAGGCATTGTTATTTTAAATAATTTTATAATTCTTCCCAGAAGATACATTATAGCTATAATAAGCAAGATCGCAATATACCAGTAGCCAAATATTTCCAGATAACCTGAAAGCAAACCAACTATAGCACCGGTTATAAAAACAAGTATTATTGATTTAGCCCTTTCTCTTTCATATGATAGGTATTCTCTTTTATCGAATTTTGGTTCTTCAAATATAGGTTCTTCATTCTTTTTAGGGTTAACCATAAATTTACCTTTTACCAGTTAATGAAATTAACTTATTTATTGGTTTCGGGTCTCTGATAATTCCTGATGCAATTAAAACTCCCTGTGCACCCAAATCCATTGATTTGTCTATGTCTTTTTTTGCTTTTACTCCGGCACCAACAAGTAATTTTGTTTTATTTTCACATATTTTTGACGCTTTCTCTATTATTTCTGGCTTTGAACTTGACACAGATATGTTGCCACCTATTAATTCTGGTGGTTCATATGCTATATAATCAGGTTCAAGCTCTGAATAATTTTTTATTTCTTCAATATTTTCTACGCATAATACAATTTTAAAATTATTTTCCTTTGCCTTTTTTACTGTTTCAACTATATTGTTTTTTTCTATTCTTTTTTCGGAATGATTTAATAACGAGCCTTTAATGCCTATGCTCATTAATGATTCAATAGAAATAGACCCTGTAAAGGCGCCATAACCATTTAAGTCGACACTCTGTGAAATTATATTCAAATCAGGAAACTTTGAATTAAGCCTTAAATCAATATATGATAAACAGTAATATATCTTATTATTTTTTACCGTATTAAACTGGTTTAAAAGGCTTTCACAGCTTTCACCTACTGCATTTTCATAATGCTTAAAATTTATAAATATTTCTGGTTCCATATAATCATATTGCAATTATGGATATAATATTATAACCTTAATTTATATATAACTGAAATGTATAATTTTGATAAAATAAGTTTACTATATGATAAAATAACAACACTTGAAACATTTGGCATGGACAATTACTGGAGAAAATATATGATAAGGGACATAAAGCTGGATAAGAATTCAAAAATACTTGATTCAGGGTCCGGGACAGGAAAACTTACTGATATACTATATAAAAAATTCAATAACTGTAATATATATGCTGTGGATAAAAGTCAAAAAATGATGGAAAATATTAAAAATAATAAAATTATAAAAATAAATTCTGATGTTACAGATACAGGTTTTAATGATAATTATTTCGATTTAATTGTATCATCATTTCTTATAAGGCCATTAAAAAATAGTATAAATGATTATTTTAATGAAATGAATAGAATACTAAAGAAAAATAAAAATTTTATAATAATGGAAATTTATGAACCAGAAAATAAATATTTTAAATTGCTATTTGATATATATTTTCATATAATTTTGAAATATTTTGGGAATAAAATAACGAAAAGTGATAGTTTCACATATTTCTCTGATTCAGTTAAAAATTTTCATTCTTATAAATATATATCAGATATTCTAATAAATAATAACTTCAAGATAATAAAAATAAAAAAATTTTTATTTGGTTCAATAATTATACATTATTCAATGAAATTATCATAAATTTACTATATAATCCTGGCCTCTCTTTAAATACTAACAGCAGCACCATATGTAACGATTTCTATTATTATAATGTCTACAGTATAATTTTATATCCTGTAGGAATCATATATTAAAATTTAAGTCTATAAAACATCTTTTTTTAATAATAACTTTCATAACACTGTGTATTATTTCTTTATTGGGCCCTCTTATGAAATAAAACAAAACGCATTTTTCTATTAAATTTATATAATAAATACATCTCTAATAACTGATCTTTTTATATATTTTTTACGATACTGAGTTAGGTTTTTGAAATGCGGGGGCTTAATAGTAAAGTGGCTTCACTTAAATGCTACGTATATTTTTAAACTCATCATTTTATTATAATACTAAATCATTCATAGCATAATATAATTAGACTTAACACAGTTATAATAAGGATATCTATAACGGGTCCGAGGGGATTTGGACCCCTGACCGATGGATTAAGAGTCCATCGCTCTACCTAGCTGAGCTACGGACCCAGAGGTTTCAAGTACATAATTGCTAAATAGTATTTTAACTTTTTAAATTTAATTTTCATAAATTCATTTTCTGTAAGTAAAAATTTTGAATTTTTAAAATTATTAATTTACAAAAAGTTTTTTATTTTATAATCCTTTCTTAAAACTATTCCCGGTATTATTACTATTATCCCTATTACTATTAAAAATGCACCGAAATCACCGGCATACCCTATATAAACAAGGGAGCCAAATGGACCATATGTAATGCTTGTATCATGATTATATCCCGCAAATTCTACAAATGCATAGGCTCCAGGTGTTATATTTTTATATTCCTTTATATTTCCAAAACTGTAATCTGTTGGGCACATGTATTTTCCAAGCTCTGTTTTATTGTTTATGTATTTAACGTCCCTTG
Organism: Thermoplasmata archaeon; assembly: GCA_021797555.1. Lineage (GTDB taxonomy): Archaea > Thermoplasmatota > Thermoplasmata > Thermoplasmatales > Thermoplasmataceae > Ferroplasma. Next base: position 173,024 of record JAJZZM010000020.1, on the reverse strand, counting down.
CAGGAACAAGCCCTGAATCACTTGATGGATTTTTAACAGATATTATATAATTATTTGTTTTAACAGACATATTGCCTGATATATATTTACCATTATTATACGTAAACTTATTCATAGTTATCCCCGGCTTTTCAAGACCTTCGTAGCCATATAATGCAACGCCAATAAGAAGCAAAACTATTCCTATAGCAAGAATCCATTTTTTCATTATAATATCATGAAGCTATTTATTGTTTATATCAGATATTGTTTAACATATTCTATAAATGAATTTTTATATTTAAAAAATAAATCATTTTTTTATGTATATCTCCTTAAATTTTGTTAAAATATACAATAAAAATATACTAAAGGCAAAGGAAATAGCAAGTAAAATCATAATTGACAGGTCATTGTTTATCTTTATTAATAGTAATCCGGCAAAAACCGCGCCAACAAAAACTCCTGCGTGCTGCATTGATGTATAAAATCCAAGATTGCCACCATAACTATCCTCTCTTGCTAATCTTGTAATCAGTGTTGGGAATACAGTTTCACTTATTATATAACCGGAGTAAAAAGCTGTTACACTTAACCCAAAATATGTCACATCGTTTACTTTGCTATTTAAAAAGAATATTGGAATACTTATAAGCAATATTATCAATGAAATCAGAGAAAACAATACAGTTTTATTTTTATCTGCAGGTCTTGCTATTGCTAATCCTATAATTCCTGCTATAACTACAACGGGTATTAAAAATTCATAAAAATGGCTTACGCTGAAATATTTTAGTGAAAAGAACGGCAAATAGAAATAAAATACTATCATATAAAAATATATGAAGAAACTTATTATTGATATCATGGCAAGTTTAAAATCTATTCTTGATTTTGTTTCAAAAGCATACTCCTTTCTTTTTTCCTTTATTGTTAATAATGGTATAAATGATAATACACCTATTATTGCAACTATTATAAACAGCGTTGAATAGCTTACAACAACGCTTAACAATGGCCCAACAATAACACCCAGCATAAAAGAAAATCCTATTGCTATGCCTATTATTGCATCCGATATATTTCTTGTATTAACTGGAACATTTTCATGAACAAGGGCTATGCCAGCGGAACTTACCGCACCTGCACCCTCTACCAGCCTTCCTAAAATTAATCCATATATATTTACCGGATCAGCACATATAATATTCCCTATTATAAATGTAATAATACCTATAGACATTATTAATTTCCTTCCATATCTATCTGATAACCTTCCAAGTGGTGTCTGGAATATGGCCATTGTAATACCGTATGCCCCTAGAGCCAATCCTATTAATAAGTATGAATCTGTAAACTTTTCACCATATAATGAAAATATTGGAAGAACCATAAACAATCCAAGTGTTCTCATACCTATTGTGAGTGATACAAGTGATAAAATTCTAAATTGCTTTTTATCAAATAGTTTCATCATATAATTCGATATTTTATTATTTATTATATTATTTACTATTTTAAATATTATACTATCGTTTTATACATTTTATTATTATACGTATTAATAAATATTATTTTATATTACTACATAGTCGATATTCGTTATAATATAATATTTTAATTAATAAAATTACTATTTTCTTTTAACAATTATATTTTAAATCGCAAAGTTTAATATATATTATATATTATAGATAATGACCTACAATGAAAGTCCTGTACTCATTTAAATATGATAAATGCTTTGCATCTGACCTGGTACATAATTTTAATGTGAGAATGAAGGTAATAGACCAGAATTTTGATGATAATGTTATGAGTGAAACATTGTCTATATATTCAAATTCACCGGAGTTAATAGATAAAACTATTGACTATCTTAATAATTATAGCTGTATAGATAATAACATATCGGTACTTGAAAAAAATAAAAACTGTGTTTTAATTAAAATATCGGCACTGAAATGTCCTGTCATGGATATTATAAGAAAAAAATTAGTAAATAATAATAACAAAATGAATTTAGAAAGAATTGATTATTCAGGTAATATTAAGTTAGAAATGGATGTTAAGAGCTATAATAAAATACAGCAGATAGACGATACTTTAAGAGATAAATTTGATATAGAATCAACCAGCATTAAAGTTTCCATCGGCAGGCACATAGATATAAAATCAGAATATATATTGAAAGAAGCCTATGAAAGGGGATATTTTGATGTTCCTAAAAAAATTGGTCTCAGGGAATTGTCATCCGTACTGGGGATACCCCAGACAACCCTTGATTTATTAATAAGAAGGGAAATAAAACAGATAATACACGAAAATGTGAAATAAAATTTATTTAATTTTTATTTAAATATACTTAGCCGGAGTATTATTGATACAACTATTAATATTGTAAAAAATTGATGCATTGGTATTATAAATCCTGGTTTTGATGCGGATTTGTTAACCGATATAAACACTATTATACCCACTATTATCTGGAATGCTATTATTATTAAAGCTATATTATATCTGTAAAAGAATAATATTAAAGCGAATAAAAATATTATCACACTTATACCATGTATTGTCCAGATCCACTGTGGCTTCGTTTTTGGAAATTTAAAATATCCTATTGATTTCTGATACCCTCTCTCTCCTGTAGTCATGCCCCCCATGTAAATTACTATAAAAAAGAATAGCAACGGTATATTATGAATTATTAACGATATTTCGTTAGGATATGATCCGGTAACTACTAATAAATATGTAATTGCAGTGGAATACGCAAGCACATCATGCAATCCCTGTACAACAGATGGGGCCTTGCCAGCAAGGGTATACAATGTTGCCATGCCAAGCAAAGCCGTGAGTATAATTAATATAAGCCCTGTAATTTCAAGTGCCCCGTGTATTAATACAACCATTATAACTGCATCAATTCCAAGTAGTGTTGCAAGTATTCTGTGCCATACTTCAGGGTCCCCTGCCTTTGCCTTTAATGGCATATCCTTTGTATACGGCCAGTTTGTACCTAAGGATAAACCATAGCCATAACCCTCAACAGTACCACCAACTATGACTATTCCAAATGCAAGAATTACCTGGAATATAAAATAATAATATAATATTACGTTCATTTCATTCACCAATTATTTTCTTATCTCTGTATTTTCTTTAAATTTTGTTATTTCCTCATTTTTATTTATTTTTTTATGCATGAGTTTTTCACCCAGATAATTCCTCACATCATAAAAATATATGTTATCATATGGGCAGGCTCTTATACAATCTCCTGAACCAACACATTTAATGCTCTTGAAAGAACCATTCTTTATAAATGACCCTGGCATTGTGGATAATCCAACCTCGCATGATTTTGCGCAGTCCTTTGTTTTACACGTTTTGCATACATTTTTATCCTTTACCTTAAGTTTGAAGAATCCTAAAACACTGAAAAATCCCACTAAAGTGCCCGTAGAACACCATCCATATTTACGGCACGGGCTCATACCAATAAATGGTATTGAAAAGAAGAAGACATACCATAATAAATTCCATATAAAATATGAATAAAATACTGATGGGTCTATGCCATAAATGCTGAATGATAAATTGCCTGTACTTGCATAATAATATGAGAATAATGATGCTAATATGGCCCATAGCCAGCTACCAGTTGCTATAAACATTATTGAATCTGTAAATTTACTTCCTCGCATTTTTTTACTTATTTTTGTATCATAATTGTACTTTATCATTGATTGCCCTAATGTGCCTCCATACATTACTGCAGAAGGGCATAAAGTTGAGCAATATGATCTCCTGCCAAATAATAATGCAAGTAATGCATACAATGCATATGACCCAAGCAAGGGTATCACAAGGTAGGGATACAATGCAGCCTGTGAACCTGTATTTGCCCATAAGGGCAATTTATTATACCATAAAGGGTCAAGGAAGTTCGGACCTACTGTAGTATATAAAACGTAGGCTGTCAATGCAAATGCTAAATTAATCTTTTTGCCCTTATCCTTTAATTTTCTCATCTGTGATATTACCAAGGCACCCATCTCTATACCCATTATAATTAAAAATGTTGGAGAATCAGTAATATAACCGATAATATATAATACTTCTATAAATGTTGATATCGGTGTAAATTTATAAACGCCGCCAACCATATCATACAGGACAAGAAAATTTTTAACACCTACCGTGGCAGGGACAAATGGTGAAACAAATTCCTTTAAAACGTCCTTTGCATAAAAAGAGGCAACTGACACATTATTGTAATAAGGTACTGTATCTATAGCCCTATAAAATGGTAGATAAACATAGGTTGCGAAATCCATTGAACCTGCCATCAAAAGCTCAGACACAAAGGATATTACAAGTACAAAGAAAATTAGATAAGCTGGTTTTGACACAGTTTTTTTTCTTTTTATGATAATATTATTCTTGGTTGTTTCTGTGGTGGTATTTATTGTTATAGAAAACATGCTCTGAAAATAGTACCACATACCAAATATTATAGCCATGGCATAGAATATCCATACAAGTCCAAATGGTTTTAACATTATTGTACCAAGAAAAGTTCCAGTTGCCATCATGCCATAATCTATAAAAATCATTTTTATATGATATGCATCCTCTTTTGGTAATACCATTTTATGCGATGCTATAAACTCAAAGAAAATTATCATAAATATTATCATAACGGCTGTTTCCCCGACACCTCCTATAAAAACAAATTTATCATTTCCGAGTATTGTAGGTGAAAATAAATCCATGGTAAATATTGATATTGCCGCATACTTATGCATACCCTTCGGTTTGTAAACAAAGAACAGTGCAATCATCTCAACACTCATTGGTATAAGAAAATATAATGTATTTATTCCATTGCTTAAGGCGTATACAAAATCAAGTGAATAAAATGCATGATAGTAATTAAAATTTATTATAGTTGGATGGAAAAGATAATATAGAAATAATCCCATAGATACTTCATTCCATACTATAAGTCCGGTAAAAGCTATTGAATTTGCCTTTGTAATACCTTTTCTATATAATCCACCATGCATTACTCCAACAAACGTTGCAACAATTGGCTGCGTCATTAAAATCATTCCAAATGAAAATGAAAGGGTTGTATCAAGGAAATTTTTTTCTGTTGTAATATAAAATAATAATGCATCAAGCATACTTGCCATCATAGCTGTAAATATGCCTATTACGGCTACTCTTACAAATGATATATCATATTTATGTCTAAGCACATATGAAAATACAAGTATTATGTATGTAACCATTATAATTATCGTAATTAATCCTAAAATTAATGTAAGATTACCCATCTGTTTATCTAATTATATTATTATATTACTATTTGTTTGTAGACATTATTCTATAATTAACCTTATTCATAGTTATAAATATCTAACATCATGAAAAGAGAAGCTATAGAAAGTATATTAGTATCTATATTCACAATATATCTATTTTTTTACTCTTACGTTACCGGGGTTTTCGTTGTATATTCAGCTAGATTATATCCAGCATCATATCAATTCCTATTCATACTTTTACCATATGTTATATTTCCATTTCTTGTTTTTTTCAGAAAAAATTCTATAATAAATAGAATATATGCATATTTTCTATTTATAGGGCTTGTAACCTTTATTATACTCTTATTTACATACATAGTTTATCCATTAATAGAAGTTTTAGTTCTGTTTACCCTCGCTTTTTACACAGATATAATAGATATAACATATTTCAGGAAAGATAGAAAACTTTTCTATCGTGGTGCTGCATTTATACTTATACTATTTATAATGCTGTTTATATCGAGATTTCTTGCAATAACTGTCCCTATAGAGCCGACAAAAATTGTTGTAGACTCAATTTATGCTGATTTCCCATCATCTAAGGTCCCCTTCTTTTTCTATTATGGTATTATAATGAGAGTAAATTACCTAAATTTTACTATTGGGATACAGTCAATAATACTTTATATAATACTCGCAGCATTATTAACTGAGAACTATTTTTTAATCTTCGGCATAGTAAAGGGCGGTACAGGAGAAATTCGTAAAGAAAAGAATAGAAAAGGAAACAATGCAAAGGACTTAATAAGCCCGACAATAAGTGGTGGTATTTCTGTACTGAGCTGCCAGTGTGAGGGTTTAACTGCAACCTTGCCAACAGTGGCCGCTGTAATTGCGACTACTGTAAGCACCGCTCTATTATCGGAAAGCATAGCGTTGCTTTTATTCAGTAATTTTATGCTTACTGTTTTCCTTACTAAAAGGTCAAGGCTTAAAATTGTATCCAATATAAAGGATATTAGAAACAGTAATGTATTTCCCTTATTAGCAATATTCTTTATAATTATTACGCCCGTGGCAGAAACTATAGGCATTGCTTTCCATCTAGAATTTACATCATTGCTATTTTTCTACGGCATTAACATTTTAATGTTTGTTGCAGGAATATTCCTTGTTTACGTACTGACAAAAATAGGCATAAAGCCAACTATTATTAATAATAAAATAAAGATAACTCTGGTTATAGTAGCCTCACTGTTAATGTTTATATGGTTTATTCCATCAATAGCCTATTATGCCTATACATATTATACATTTTATTTACTTATGAACATATTCTCATTAGTATCTGGATTGATAACCTATACTGTTTATATTAATTTATATCAACTTAAAAGGGCATACGTTGAGTTCAACTCAATGATGTTCAGTATGACAGCACTTATAATATTCTACATATCACTTATAAACGTAACTACATTATATCCATTATACGGGGTAACACAACAGATATACTTTTCCGCTATACTATGGGGGGTTGCATTGCCATTTATGTGGCTAAGTACAATAGATACAATGTATCAATATTCAATACCTGAAGAACCATATGTAATAAAAAACAAAAAGAGAAATCCAAAAACATTTAATGAATAAAAATTTTATTTTTTTGTTTATAAAATTAATATAAAAATGTGCTTATGTTGTATTTCTCATTATAAACAATTTTGTAAATATTGTTGCACCTATAGCTATGAGGCCACTTAAACCCATAATAATCTCCAGGAAAAAAAACTCTGTATTTGGATTATATGCTGCTGGGTGCACCACAATTGCATTCATTATTATTTCACTTATCATAAATATCTATTGTAACTATATATAAAAAATTAATTAGTGAATATATTCATTATACTAATAATAAAATATTGTATTGAAGTTGTGATGTTTGATATTGATCATTAAACTGGACTAAAATTATATATTAACTTTCTATTATAATTATTATGTCAATTAAAATCTGTATTTTAAGACTTTTATGATGTGTATAATTAAACATATTTGGATATGCTCTTTATCTATAGCAAAATTTGGATTGAAGAGATAAAAAATATTTATAAAATGAATTTTTTAAATTTTATATTAAATTGAATATTTAATTTAAAATGGCCTTAAATAAATATTGAATCACCGGCAATAATTCTGCATATTTCTATTTCTTTAGTTTTGTTTAATATGAAATGACTCTAACCATTAAATAACCTTTAAATAGGAATTAGATTTGGGATAACATATATACAATGTCTACAATAAGAATTATATATTAAAATAATATATAATCATTAATAGTGATAATTATGATTGATATGTGGAAAAGATTGGCAATAGGTTTGATTTTAATTGGAGGAGGTTTCGGACTGTTTATAGTATCTCTATTCTCATTGATACCATTTAGTGCATATATAGGGATACTTGGGGCTGGTTTATACATAATTGGTTTAGTCACAACTGCACTGGCCGTTGTTAAATTTTCATTAAAAAATTCGGTTAGTTCGGATAAGAACAATAATAATAACGACGGGAATAAGCAGATAAACGATTAAATATATTTTATTTACATTAATGTTATAAACATATTTTATAATAAGACTTATATATTTTTTCAAATTAATGTATTATGATGCATAGATACGGAATAAGAAAATTAAGGAATATGGCACTATTGCCGTTGATAGGTACAACAAAAGTTATAACACCGGACTCTACAAGTTCTATAATTGGGGGTTTTTACGCAGATGGATATGCCGTAGACTTGTTTATGCTGGTTGTAGGAATAGCATTTGTTTCAGTTCTTATAATATATAAATTAAAGGGAAAGCATAAAGCTTAAATTAATTATTTTATAATTAAAAATTTTTAAAAAATTTAGTTTTATATAATTTATTGGACATCTTTTAATGTACTTTCTATGCCCTCTCTAGACGTTTTTACTGCACTTGTAATTGATGGATACCTATTTGATATACCATTTATATTTTCCATTACAACTTCCGGTGCCAATGGCTTATTGGATTTCTCAAAATCGCTTGGGCTTAAAAGATAGCCATTTAATAAATAAGCCCCGGTTTTGCCCGTTATTAATGTAACCGTATTTATATGCGGTATGCTACTTATATTTGCGCTGGTATTACTTGTACCGTCCACTATCGCTTCAGTTGTATATATCTCTATTTCGTTATATATGCTTTCAGGTACCATATTTTTCAATTCATTAAGTCCTAATTTTATTTCGTGGCTATTATTGGAAAGGTTCTCTCCATACAAATAAATTGTTTGCAATGTAACCTTATGAGTATTATATGTGAAATTATATGTATTGTTGTATAAAATTAATCCCGGTGTGTTATTATACTGAAATTTTTCCGAGGATTCTGTACAATTATATTTTATATGGCTAACATGGCTTTCATTTAAAAGCGAATATATGGCCCATGAGCTCGCATCGCCAAATGGGCTTCCATCCCATGAAACAAAATAAATATGGTCATTGCTATTATTTTTTATTAAATCTGATGTACTTACTTTACAATACTGTTCAAGTTCTATAGTTTCATCTGATGGATTATAATGATATGCACCATATATACCAAGAAATGCAATAATTACGAAGAAAATTATAAAAAAAGCTAATAATTTGTAGCTTATATTTCTCTCCTTTGCCATATAGCAAAATTTCAATTTGATATATATCATTTTTTATTGATAGTATTTTTAGATAAAAATTTTATATGTATTATATCATTATATTGTTATTTAGCATTATAAAAAATAAATCTAAATTTAATTTAAATGAATCATTATGACCTTAAAATAATTATACGTATAAAATAATAATGGATTTGAAAATATTCTATAATTACACTTATATCCAGAATAAAAATATTATATCCATGGAAAGTAAAGATAATAAAGTATACGAAGAGAATAATAAGATTTACAATTCCGTGAAAGGTTGGATCTTTACAACCAATCACAAACAGGTAGGTTTATTGTACATACTAACGTCACTGACTTTTTTCATTGGAGGTGGAGTTCTTGCATTACTAATGAGAGTACAGCTAGCGATACCAAGGTATGACCTTGTTAATTTCAGTTTATTCTCAGGAAGATTCCTTGATGCACTACAATACAATCAACTTGTGACAATACATGGATTAACAATGTTAATATGGTTCCTTGGACCGTTGGGTTTTGGTTTTGGTATATATTTAATACCGCTGGCAATAGGGTCAAGAGATATGATCTATCCAAGAATAAATGCATTGGGTTACTGGTTATTTCTATTCAGCGGAATATTATTATGGATTGGTTTCTTCTTACCTGGTGGCAATTTGGATACAGGATGGACAGTATATGAGCCATTATCCTCATTTAAATTCACACCATATCTTGGAGCAGATACTGCTGCTGCCGCTGTGGTGGTTAGAGGACTTGGTACTATAATAGCTTCTACAGAGGTCATAGCAACGGTATTCAAAGCAAGGGCAAGAGGTTTCAGATTAATGAATCTACCATTATTTGCATGGGCAGTATTATGGGTTGCAATGATATCCTGGTTTGTTTTCCCCGAAATAACTGCAATGTTCTTTATACTAGTTATATCAAATGTATTTGGTTTTTCAGCATATATATCAACATATGGCGGTGCGTTAATGTGGGAAAACCTGTTCTGGTATTTCGGTCACCCCGAGGTTTATCTATTGCTATTGCCTGGAACAGGCGCAATGTTCGATTATTTATCGAATCTAGGTCATAAGGCACCTTACCTGAAAAAATGGATGATAGCTGCAATGGGTGCAATATCCGTAGATAGTGTAATGGTGTTCTTGCATCATACATTTATGACGGGCATAGTATTTGCATGGTTAATGGCAACTAGTATATTTACAGAGACAATATCTATACCCACATCAATGCTTATAGTAGGTCTAATAGCAACGTTACTGGGTGCAAAGCATAAATTCCAGACACCAATATTATTTGCGCTTGCAGCCTCAACATCATTTATGATAGGGGGTGTAACAGGGGTAACACAGTCATCATTAGCTATAGATACAATAGTTCATGGAGATTATTATGTAGTGGCGCACTTCCATTATTTTATGGTAGGAGTTGCCGTAATGGGATTAATGGGTAATTTATACTATTACTTCCCAAAATTTACGGGGAAAATGTATAATGAAACACTTGGAAGAATCCACTGGGCAATTGCATACATAGGTGTAAACACATTATACTTCCCAATGTTCTTCCTGTATGATTTACCCAGAAGGGTTTATACATACCAGTCCGGATTTGGTTATACAATATTTAATGAGATCTCAACAGCGGGTGCATTTATATTCGGTTTATCATTCCTTATAATGTTTGCAAACTTCGGTTATTCATTAAAGAAACATAAACCATTAACAGAAACAAATCCATACAAGGCAACGGCTGGATTTGTATGGTTCACAACAAACCCTCCAAAATACTATAACTTTGACTATGAGCCATATGTTGGTGGAGAAGACCATAGAGATTTATTAATGGATCAGAATCATCCAATAAAACCATCAAAAGTGGAGCTATCATATTCACCATTGCTTATAGGTGGAGGAGTTACACTGGCATTCTTTGGTGCTGTTATAGCATTAATGGGACATAAACCATACGCATTTGGGGCATTATATGCATATCTTGGTTATGCAATAGTTGCATTCGCACTAGCATTATTTGTATGGGGATGCTTAAGATGGATGTATGATGATTACAAATTAAAATCACCAAACGTACCACCCACATATAAAAAAGACCCTGTTACAAAGGGTTTCAACAACATGAGGCTTGGAATGTTAATATTCCTTGCAGGTGACATGATATGGATGGCAACGTTCTATGGAATGGTAGAATGGTTAAAATTACAGGCAGTTTCACCCTATGTGGAAGGGAATGACCCAACAACATTCTTCTTCCCATCACTGGCATCTGTATATATAGCAGTATCAATAATAACTATAGGAATAGCGGCTTTATTCTCATGGTTTTCACTATACGGTGCAATAAATAAAAACAGAAACAAATCATTCAATCATATGCTAATAGCAACAGTATTTGCAATAATATACCTTATAACATCGTTATTATCATTTGTGGTAATAAATTCATACAGTGCAATGAACCTATCAAACATTGGTACAAATCCAGTATCATCCATGTTCTGGATAATATCATTAATGGATGCATTGTTTGCAGTAGGTGTAATAGCCGTAATGATAAGATACATGGTACAGATAAAGAAAAGTAAGAGAATATTATGGGGAAGAACTGCTACAAGCGCAGATATACTAATGTGGTTTATTGCATTTGTATTCCTTACAAGTGTGTTTACTACAATAGCATTTGTAGTGTGAGGTGATAAAAATGGTTGAAAATAATGAAAGAGCTGAAAATATAAATAAAAATGTAAATAAAAACGAAGTAAAAAAATCATATGACTATGCAGATGTTGAGATGACACTTGGTGATGACGACTTTGAATACAATGAAGTCACTATATGGAAAAATCCATATGCACTTGCCGTAATTGTAATAGCTATATGGTTTACCTTATGGCTATTCATGAATGTATTTATGGGCAGGTGGTTCTCTTGAAGACATTAACAAAAGCTGCATTTGCCGTATTGATAGTGGCGGTCATACTGATTGCGGCAATAGGTATAACAGTTGCATCCTACGAACCCATGAATACCATAATGTCAGATCAGGGTGCAGTAGCACATAGGGATATACCATATTATAATGTAACAAATGCAACTGGAACCCATGAGGTGGTAAATCTTTCACTTGCTGCATGGGGTCAGGGAAATGGTCATCCAGATGCATATCCATTTAACTTTAACGGTACATCCTACGGTGCAATGACAATATATTTACCGGCACACGCATATATACATGCAAATATGACAAATTATGAGGTAAAGCCACACACACTGAAATTTGAATTGCCATATTCATATCAGTGGGCACGTGGACCTATATGGGCACATACCAGTGTTCATGTTGAGAAGGTCATAGTCAGTACGGGCACAATACTCCCAATATGGTATGGAAATACCGCACATTACAGGGCAATATGGTGGAACAATACAATACCCGGTAACTATTGGGTCGTATGTGGTTTAACTACACACGCTGAAGCAGGCATGTACGCATTCGTGATAGTGAGCAGCAGTGTAACTGTTCCATATTACACAATAAAATAAGGTGATAAAAAATGTTAGAAAATATATATAATATAATTCCTGATGTATATCATTTAATACCTACAGGTTCCATAACCGGTGCTGAAATAACATCAATATTTCTGGCATACATACTGCCAGGAATAGTTATTGGTGGAGGTTTTGCCTTCTGGTATGTATTTGTATTCATAAGGAGTTATCATAAAAAAGAATCAGATAATTTCATAAACGAACATTACAATCCAAAAGAGGATATGAGACCAGGCAGAATAGAAGAAATAGAACGTGGCAATAAAACTATATTCAAATTGTTCGTTCTATTCGTTGTTCTTATATTGTTGTCATTACTGGTTTATGATTTACCACCAGCATATGGGATAAGGGTTGCCGGAGCAGCACCAAGTGCACCCACAGATGCCCATCATTATATGGACATTGATGTAGTCGGTTATCAGTGGCAGTGGATATTCATATATCCAAACGGGTCATCAACAAGGCACTATGCAGTACTACCAGACGATACGCCGATACAGTTTAATGTTACTAGTGTTGACGTAATGCATTCGTTCTATCTAATTAATGTAACAAAGGTGGATGCATTCCCTGGGCATTACAACTATATATGGACAAATATAACACAAACAGGCTTATTCTACTTCGAATGTGTAGAACTCTGTGGATTAGGACATGCACATATGAGAGGTCAGGCATTTGTTTTAACACCGCAGAACTTCACAAAATGGGAAAATCAGCAGAAACCCGGAGAAATGAATGAAACATTTGTTTATCACGGTGTAACATATAACTATGGTCCAACAGATTATGATAATGGTATACCAGCAGCACCACCATCAGCTGGAGATTAAATAAATTTTTATTTTTTATAAATTTTAAAACTTAACAAGGTGAGATTGTATGTCAAAACTTTCAAATTTCATGAAAATTACAAAAATGGAAATTACGATTCTTATTGATTTAGTTGCCGTTGCAGGCTTTATGCTTGTACCTGGAAGTATAAAATATCCTTTAATTTTATTCCTTTTACTATTAAGCGGAACTCTGGCATCAATGTCAGCAAGTATATTTAATAATATTTATGATATGGATATAGATATAAAAATGAAAAGAACAAAATCAAGGTCAAGTACATTAAATCCAGAAACAAGAAATAAAATATTTTTAATATCAACAGTAATGATAATTTTATCTTTTGCTATAAGTTATACATTTATTAATTTATTAACTGCGGTTTTCATATTCGCAGGGTTTTTAAGTTATGTACTTTTATACACAATTATATTAAAAAGAAGGACATCATTAAACATTGTTATAGGTGGTATAGCAGGAGGTTTTCCCGCATTGGCAGGATGGGCAGCATTAACCAACTCGGTATCATTGACATCGTTATTTGTAGCATTTCTTGTGTTTATGTGGACACCTACACACTTCTGGAATCTTTCTGTAAATAACGTTGATGATTATAAAAAAAGCAACGTACCGATGTTACCTGCAGTAGTGGGAATTAAAAAAACTGAATTCTGGATTATTGTTAATACTGTAATTCTTATATTTTATTCTATGATTCCACTACTGGTACCACAGATAAAGTTAGGCTTTGTGTACATACCGATAGCTGTAATAATGGATATTATATTACTGTATTATGTACTTAAACCCCTCCTGCATGACTATAATAAAAAATACTTCAGGAGCGCATTTGGCTTATCTAACATGTATCTTTTTATTTTACTTGTTGTTATAATATTATATCCATTTTTATAATTTAGTGATTACAATGAAAAATAATTTTGAATACCCGGATAATATAAACAAAATTAGAGGTAAAACTGCTGTAAATATATATGTTATAAATCATGAAAATACTATTATTCAAATAGACGCAGGCATAAAAAACGATGTAAATAAAATTTATGATTTTTATGATGAAAAAAATGAGGGCCCTGATTATATTTTAATAACATCTGTTGATTACATTCACGTTGGTGCATTAAAAGAATTGTATGATAAATATAAACCAAAAATATTTGTAAATAAAAGGGAAATGGATGCAATGATAAATGGCCCGGAATTAAAGGGAATTATGGAAGTTGAAGGTAAAGGTATAAAATTTGATGGTGTAAAAAATATTTCATCATATAATAGATTTAATCTAGATTTTCTAAAAATTATAGACACTCCTGGATACACAAAAACAAACATTTCCATTTATTATGAGCTTGGCAGTGCAATTTTTGTTGGAGATGCATTAACAGTTAAAAGAAATAAAATAAAAATAGATAAAATGTTTACACAGGATATAAAATCTGCAGAAGTGTCTATGGAAAAAATAAAAAGCATGAAACCAATAACAATATATCCATCACACGGTGAACCTTATAAATTAATATAGCTTTATATATGGTTATAATTTTTACTCAATAATAATATTAAATATAAATTCTTTTATATAGAACTTAATTATATCTCTTTTTATGGTAAGATACATACCAATAGGCAATGGTAGATTATTAGTAAGTTTTAATGAGGATTATAATCTCACAGATTTTTATTTTTCAAGGGATATGGCAGAAAACCATAGTGGTGGCAAACCATTTAAATATGGTATTTCTATTGATAATAATTTTACATGGGTTAATAAATCAAATATTATCTCGAAGGATTATTTCGACCATACAATGATAGGCATAGTTAAGTATAAAGTTAATAATATAAATTTCGAAGACCAGAACTTTGTAGATATTTATAAAGATGTATATATAAAAAAAATAAAATTAATAAATGGAACAAATAATAAAATTGATATAAAACTGTTCTTCCATCAAAATTTTTCCATATATGGTAATAATATAGGTGATACCGCTTTTTATTATCCAGAAAATAATTCAATAGTCCATTATAAGGGCAGAAGATACTTTATGATATCAACTATAGACAATAAAAATTCATTTGATGAATATGCTATAGGAATAAAGGATTTTAATGGTTTGGCCGGTACATGGAAAGATGCAGAGGATAATGAATTGTCAATGAATACAATTGCAACAGGGTCAGTTGATTCTGTTATAAGGCATCATATCAAAATGGAGCCAGATTCTTCAATGGAATTATTTTATTATATCTTATGCTCAAGGGATCGGTTAAATCTGTTTGAAAATTCAAAATCTATGAATATTGATAATATGGGAAAAATGCTTAATAGAACAGAGCATTTCTGGGAATTATGGGTTTCTAAATATCCATTAAATATTAATAACTATAATGATATATTTAAAAAATCATTGTTTATAGTCAGGTCACACATAAATGATATAGGTGCAATAATGGCATCAAGTGATAGTGATATATTGAGAAGCAATATGGATTCATATTATTATTCATGGCCACGAGATTCTGCATACGCGGCAATATCAATAATTTTATCAGGGCATAGTGACCCTGCAAAATTATTTTTTGATTTCTGCATTAACACAATATCTGATCAAGGTTATTTTTACCATAAATACAATCCGGACGGCAAAATAGCAAGTAGCTGGCTACCATATTTTATGGATAATCATGAAATACTGCCAATACAGGAAGATGAATCCGCACTGGTAATAATAGCGGTATGGTATTATTACTCAATAAATAAGGATGTTGAATATATTTCATACATATATGAAAAACTAATTAAAAAAATAGCAGAATTTTTATATAATTACACATATGACAATGGTTTGCCTAGGGAATCCTTTGATTTGTGGGAGGAAAGATATGGCATACATACATATACTGTAGCTACAGTATATAAAGCATTAAAATATGCATCATACTTTGCTAAAATATTTAATGATATGGATTTATCACAGAAGTATTCTGATAAGGCAGATATGATGATTAAAACATTCGATGAGATATTCTATTCAGATTTAACAGGATACTATGGTAGAAATTATTATAATGGTAAAATGGATTTTACACTGGATTCATCAATATTATCATTAGTTAATCTTGATGTAAAGGATGTAAATGACCCAAAAATAAAATCATCAGTTGAAAAAATTAATGAATACTTATGGGTCAAAAATTCTGGTGGTATTGCAAGATATAGTAATGATTTTTATCAGAGGAAAGAAGCTAATCCAGATATAACGGGCAATCCCTGGATAATAACAACACTATGGCTTGCCGATTATTATATAAAAATTAATAATCTAGATAAAGCAAATGAGTTAATTAACTGGGTCATTAATCATAGTGAAGAATCCGGAGTTTTATCCGAACAGATAGATCCTGTAACAGAAAAACCATTATCAGTTTCACCATTAATATGGTCACATGCACAGTTAATAATTACTTTATTGAATTATAAAAATGTCAATAAAAATTAAAATTATTTTAATATATTAAATTTAAAAATTATATTGTCATGTAATTAGTATATTATAAAATATAGTCCGTGGCATAAATTAATAGTTATATTTTCCTGGGTTATTAGTAACATTATATGCATATTATCATGTAATGCAATTTAAATGGCAGAAACAATGAATGTAATGATTTCTAAATTATTTAATAAAAATAACAAACTTAATAAATATTAAATCGATAAACCTCTACTATATTTAACCATACACAATGGGCAATGCTATACGCATCCCGTTATATCGTAATTTATTGGCGATATAGAAAGTGTAACGGTTGGTGATAAAAAATGGCGACACCGCATCATTCCCGTAGGGGATCAATGGCGTATTATCCCAGAGTACGCGCTAAAAAAATTGGGGCTGATATTCGTTCATGGCCTGAAATAGAAGGCAATGCGAAGATTCAGGCATTCGCAGGCTATAAAGTTGGTATGACACATATACAGATGACAGACTATAGAAAAACTAGTGTAACCGCAGGAAAAACTATAATGGCACCTGTAACTGTTGTAGAAGTGCCTCCATTGAAGGTAATGGCAATAAGATATTATGAGGATGGAGACAATGGCTTAAAAATATTTGCAGAGAAAAGGGCAGACAATATAGATAAAGAAGTATTTAAAAGAATACCTGAAATTAAAAATAAGAATTCAAAGGAAATCGAATTAAAAGACGTTTCAGATGTAAGATTATTAGTACATACAAATCCTAAGCTTGTTCCTGGAATACCATCAAAAACACCTGAAATATTTGAAATAAGAATAGGTGGATCAACAATAGAAGATAGAATAAAACTTGCCGAAGAAAAGCTGGGCAAGGAATTACATTTCACAGACTTTACTTCTGATGGTGCATTTATTGATGCAATATCTGTTACAAAAGGAAAAGGTTTCCAGGGCGTCGTAAAAAGATTCGGAGTAAAATTATTGCCAAAAAAGAACAGGAAACACAGGAGGATGATAGGCACATTAGGTCCATGGCATCCTGACTGGGTAAGAAATACTGTTCCACAAGCAGGCCAGGTAGGTTTGCATCAGAGGACATTGCATAACATAAGGGTAGTAAAATACGGCAAAAAGGAAGATATCAATGATATCAACGTTAAGGGTGGATTTCTTAACTATGGACTTGTAAAAAATGATTATGTTCTTTTATATGGTTCAATATCGGGACCTGCAAAAAGGTTAATTAAATTAAGGGATCCTGCAAGGCAGAAGGTAGTTAAAGCAGAAAAGGTAGAAATAACATATATATCAAAAGAATCAAAACAGGGTGATTAAAATGAAGGCAAATGTTTATTCAATTAATGGCGAAGTAAAAAAGGAAATAGAGTTGCCTGCAGTATTTAGTATAGACACAAGAGAAGACCTTGTTCATAAGGCATTTAAAGCTATATCATTATCACTGAGGCAACCTTATGGTTCAAGCCCATTAGCAGGAACCAGAAGGGTAGGCCATAATCTTGGCCCGAATCACGGCATATCAAGGATACCAAGGTTAGCCGGTGGCTCCAAGGGAGTACTGCTGGCAAGCATGGTAGGTGGCAGAAGCGCATTATCACCGAGAAGTGATAAGGTATTATATAAGAAGATAAATAAAAAAGAAAGAAGATTAGCTAAACTAAGTGCAATAGCTTTTACTGCGAATAGGGATTATGTATTAAAAAGAGGCCATAAAATCTCAGAGAACGTAATGGATACCTTAACATTCCCTGTTATAGTAGAAGACGATATGGAAAATATAACAAAAGCAAAGGATGCAGTAAAAATATTATCAGATATCGGAATTTACGACGATATTATAAGATCTAAAAACGGCAAAAAAATAAGGCCAGGAAGGGGAAAAATGAGGAACAGGACATATAAACAGCCAAAAAGTATACTCATTGTAGGATCTTCAAATGAAAAATTAAGGGCATTTTCATCATTGCCTGGTGTTGATACAGCTTCATTAAACAGTTTAAGCATAACCAAACTGGCTCCAGGTGGGATTCCCGGGAGGTTAACATTATATACGGAAACTGCAATAAAAGAACTTGAAGGGGTGAATTAAATGGATTATGTTATAACTCCAGTTGTTACAGAAAAAACTACATTGATGATGGAAAAGGAAAATAAGCTTACATTTATGGTAGATCGCAGGGGTAAAAAGGAAGATATAAAAAAAGAAATCGAAGAAAGATTTAATGTAAAGGTAGTTTCATTAAACATATTGATAACAAAAAAAGGCAAAAAGGCAATAGCAAAATTATCAAAAGATTTTTCTGCCGAAGAAATAGGAGGTAGAATAGGAATATTCTGAGGTGAATGAGATGGGAAAACATATAGTAGCACAGAGAAGAGGTCACGGTTCGTTAACATATAGGAGCCCAAGCCACAGGCACATAACAGATATAAAACATCCAAGAGACGGGAATTATAAAATTGATGATATAATTCAGGCGCCTGGAAGGAATGCACCTCTATTGTTATTAAAAAATGAAAAAAATGAAACGAATTATATGCTTGCGTTTAACGGAGCTTACATAGGCCAGACCCTAAAAATAGGGCCTGAAGGCAATTCAACCACCGGTACAACAATGTATCTATCTAAAATACCGGATGGGTCATTTGTATATAATATAGAAAGCATGCCTGGAGACGGTGGAAAATTCTGCAGAACTGCAGGGTCTTCTGGACTTATAATAAGTCATGGCAATTCAGTTTCAATAAAATTACCGTCCGGAACAACAAAGGAATTTAATCCCGGTTGCAGGGCTACAATAGGTGTAGTTGCCGGATCAGGTGCCAGGGACATACCAGTACTAAAAGCAGGCAGCCATATAAAATATTTAAAGAGCAAGGCAAAGAAACCATATACTGTGAGAGGAGTTGCAATGAATGCTGTTAATCATCCCCATGGAGGAGGAAATCATCAGCATGTTGGAGGGCCTAGCACAGTTGCTAGAGGAGCACCACCTGGAGCAAAGGTGGGAAGATTATCACCAAAAAGGAGGAATAAGAAATGGTAGTTAGAAGACAGGCATCGGTAAAATCAATAAAAAGAAGATCAAGGAAAGCCCAAAGAGCTATTACAGGGAGGGCCAGAGAATTTTTATACCGTGGCCATACAGTTGAAGAATTGCAGGATATGGAATTGCCACAGTTACTGGAACTTTTCCCTGCAAGGATAAGGAGATCTTATAGCAGAGAAATGAATCACGAACAAAAAAAGGTGTTTGATGATTTATTAAGCGATAAAGAGCATATAAAAACACACGTGAGGGATATTATAATTTTACCGCAATTTATAGGTAAAACAATAGAACTTTACAATGGCAATTCATACCTTAAATTTGAAATAAGGCCGGAAATGATAGGTCATTATTTAGGTGAATTTGCACCTACAAGAAAGGAAGTAAAACATTCAGGACCGGGAGTTGGAGCTACAAGATCATCCAAATTCTTACCGTTGAAGTGATATTTATGAAAGGATATAATATAGATAAATTACCGGAAAAATATGCGAAGGCAAGGGTTAAAGAAACAGATATATCCATGAAAGATGCGGTTAATATAGCCCATTTTCTCAGAGGTATGAGTGTTGAATCTGCAAAAAACGTTATAGATGGTGTTATAGAGAAGAAAACACCTGTACCGTATTTCAGATATTTAGATTCCGTTTCGCATAGGAGGGCATCAGGACCTGGAAGATTTCCAATAAAGGCAGCAAAAGAGTTTAAAAAGTTATTAGATGATGCATCCGCAAATGCAGAATTCAAAGGCTTATCAGACGATTTAAAAATCTTTCATATATCGGCATCCAAAGGCAGAATGGTAAAAAAATTCACCCCAAAGGCATATGGAAGGGCAGGCGCTTTCTTTAAAGATTTGATAAATCTTGAAATAGTAGTAACTGAAAATGAAAAGGAGTGATTATATGAAAGAGAAAAAATTTGTAAGTGATAATATTAAAAAATTGCTGGTTACCGAATACTTAAGAACAGAGAATGACAATGCTGGATTTGGTGGAATGGAAATGAAAAGAACTCCATTTGGAACAAATATAACATTATATGTAAACAGACCTGGATTAGTGATAGGTCGTCATGGATCAAAAATAAAGGAAATGACATCAACACTGGAAACAAAATACGGTTTAGAGGCCCCACAGATAGAGGTTAAGGAGGTAGATAACCCGGATTTAAATCCACAGATTGTATCAAAGAAAATTGCACTATTCCTTGAAAAAGGCTGGAATTATAGAAAGGCCGGCACAACGACATTAAGAAGAATAATGGATCAGCATGCACGTGGAGTTTTAATCAGGATAAGCGGAAAAATATCCGGTGAAAGGGCACGTACCCAGAAATTCATGTACGGAGAAATAAAATATTCTGGAGAACCAGCAAGATCTGGTGTAGCAGGTGGTTACTCAGTTGCTACACTTAAAACTGGCGTTATTGGAGTTTACGTTAGACTCCTTAAAACCAATTATAGATTACCTGATGAAATCGATATCAACAATAATGTAATACCGGATAATGTAAGAATAGACAATAATTCAAATAATGAGGTTGAGGATAATGGAACTAAAAACTAAGGATTTAAGAAATATGAATAATGATGAATTAAATGAAAAATTAAAATCATTAAAGGAATCATTATTAAGGGAAAGATCTGCAGTAGCAATGGGTGGTGCACCTGCAAGCCCTGGTAAAACAAGGTCACTTAGAAGGCAGATAGCAAGGATATTAACTGTAATGGGGGAAATCAAGCAATGAAGGATAAAAATTTTACCGGTATGCCAAAGGAACTTCAGCCATGGGAAGGCTTCAATCGTGATAATGAACTGGTAAAGATTGGAGTTGATAAAAGAAGATATGGCAAGATGGTCACAGTTATAGATGGAATAGACCCTAA
Source organism: Thermoplasmata archaeon (assembly GCA_021797555.1). Taxonomy (GTDB): domain Archaea; phylum Thermoplasmatota; class Thermoplasmata; order Thermoplasmatales; family Thermoplasmataceae; genus Ferroplasma. The sequence goes on along the minus strand of JAJZZM010000020.1, from coordinate 151,113 downwards.
ATCAGAAAATATCAATGATATTGCAAAGGTATTAAAGAAAAAAGCTGCATCAGGTGGAACAGTGAAGGATGGAAGGTCAATAGAATTACAGGGGGACCATCGCGACGTTATTAAAAAGGAACTGGAAAGCATGGGTTTCAAGGTTCAGTTAATATGAATTCAGACAATATATATATTTCTGAACTTATCGGTAATGAAATAAGTGTAAAAAAATCATCAAATGTAAATAATGTAAGCATTCACGGTAAATTAATAAATGAAACAAAAAATATGATGTTCATTAAGAATGGTAATAAAATCATGAAAATACAAAAACATAAAACAATATTTACCATAAAGTATGGGAATTGTTTGTATGATGTGAACGGCGATATGATAATAATACGCCCGGAAGATAGAACAAAAGATAAAAGGAAAATATATAAAAGGTTAAGGAGTAGGTAAAAATGAAAAGTATAGGAATAGATGTTAAACCACCGGAAAAAGAATGTAGCGATATAAACTGCCCATTTCACGGTAGTTTGCCTGTTAGGGGCCAGATTATTACAGGTAAGGTTTTATCTGTAAAGATGGAACGCAGTATAGTAATTCAGAGAGAAACAAGAGAATACATGAAAAAATATGAAAGGTATAAAACAAAATTAAAAAAATATCATGCACATTTGCCGGACTGCATTGATGTGAGGCCAGGAGACATTGTGAAAATTAGTGAATGCAGAAAACTTGCAAAAACTATAAGTTTTGTAGTTATAGAAAAGGTGGCTTAAATGAAAGGAATTTCAGGGAATGAATCAAGGGGTTTACCCTTAGGTGCGGTAATACCTTGTGTAGACAACACAGGTGCTAAAATAATAAGCCTTATTGGTGTAAAGGACTTACATACAGTTGCGAGGAGAATACCTGCTGCAGGTATCGGTGATTTATTTATTGCCAGTGTTAAGAAAGGAACACCAGAAATGAGGGCAAAAGTTGTATATGCGGTAATAGTAAGACAAAAGAGGCCGTACCGCAGATCAGATGGTAATCTTATAGAATTTGAGGATAATGCTGCAGTTCTTGTTACTCCAGAAGGAGAAGTCCGTGGTTCTGAAATTAAGGGTCCCGTTGCAAGGGAAGCCGCAGAAAGATGGCCAAGAATTGCATCAATAGCGTCAACAATAGTATGAGGTGTATTATGTTAGAAAGTAAAATAAATGTATCAATAAATAAGGATTTACGTAAAAAATATGGAATAAGGCAATTTCCCATAGTTAAAGGAGATATTGTAAAAATTATTTCAGGATCAAGAAAAGGCGAGGGTGGCAAGGTAATTGACGTAAGCCACAAGTCAAAGAAAATATCCATAGAGGGTGTAACAATATCAAAGGCAGACGGAAAGCAGGTGGAATATTACATAGACCATAGTAATTTAGTTATAACAAAACTTGATCTATCAAGGCCCGGCAGGTATAATAAAATTAAAGACATAACAGCAAGGCGTAATTTGCCCACTCCCGAACCAGAAGTACCTGAAGAACCAAAGGAAAGCACTGAAACTACAGAAGAAACTACAGAAGAAACTACAGAAGAAACTACAGAAGAAACAGAACAGCAAATCATTGATGATCGCGACAATTCAGATGATGAAGTATCTGAGGACAATGACAATAAAGAAGATAATTCAGACGATGATGATATAAAAGATAATGGTGATAATAATGAAAACTAAAATTATGATGGCGTCAAGGAAATTAAAAATACCAAGAAAGACAAATTTCTGGTCTACTACTCCAACTCCAGCAACACATAAAAAAGAGGATTCGATACCCTTACTTATAGTATTAAGGGATTATTTAAAAATAGGAGATAAGGAAAGGGAAATAACAAGATTATTGAACACAAACCATGTTAAAGTTGATGGCAAAATAGTAAAGGATAGAAGATTCCCATTAGGTTTCATGGATGTGCTCTCAATAGACACTTTTGACCATGATTTTATAATATTATATGATAATAAAGGCAAGCTTATAACCGCAACAAACCCTGATGAGAATAAGGGTATTAAATTATTAAAGGTAACAAAAAAGACTGTAATAAATAACGGGAAACTACAGTTAGGTTTTCATGATGGCAAAACTATAATAACAGATAAAAAAGATATAAAAACTTCCGATGTTGTATTAATGAAAATTCCAGATCTTGAAATTACAGATGTCATAAAAATGGAAGGAGGCAATAAGGCCTTTATTACGGGTGGTTCCCATGTTGGTGAAATTGCTACAATAAAATCAATAGAGGTTAAAAAATCATCAGGGCATAATATGGTAAACCTTAATGACGGTTTCTCAACAATAAAAGACTATATTTTTATTATTGGGAATCCTAGATACACATTCAAAATCCCTGAAAAAGAGGTGATCATAAATGATGAGTGAAAAAATGAAAAATCCTATGACAGAAATTGTTATCGATAAGGTAGTAATAAACATAGGTGTTGGCGCTGCAGGTGAAAGATTAACGAAGGCAGCAAAGGTAATAGAATTATTAACAAAGCACAAACCTGTATTTACACGTGCAGAAAAAACCATAAGGGATTTCAATATAAGGAAGGGGTTAAGCATAGGTGTAAAGGTTACATTAAGAAAAGATGATGCATATAAATTCCTCAAGGAGGCTTTCTTTGCAAAGGATTATAAATTGCCGGTTTATTCATTTGATAAACAGGGAAATGCATATTTTGGAATAACAGATTATACAGATTTCAAGGGAATGAAGTATGATCCGGATATAGGTATCTTTGGTATGGATATAGCGATAATATTGAAAAAAGCAGGTGGATATAGAATATCAAAAAGAAGGATAAACCGTAAAAGTGTACCCTCAAAAATAAGGGTTAAAAAGGATGAATCAATAAAGTTTCTTGAAGAAAACTTTAATGTTAAAATTATAAGGTGATATTATGCAGGTAAAATTACAGCCAAAAAAGAATTTCGGGCATTCTCAGGGATGTGTCCGCTGTGGAAGAAAAAGAGGATTAGTAAGAAGATATGGTATAAGACTGTGCAGACAATGCTTTAGAGAAACAGCAGAGAAGATTGGTTTCAGGAAATATAGTTGAGGTGATTTAAATGAAAAGTGATCCTTTAAATGATGTAATAAATACAATAAAAATGGCTTCGAGAATCGGCAAAAACGAGATATTTATAAATCCAGCATCTATAATAATAGGAAGGGTATTAAAAGTAATGCAGGATTATAATTATATAAAAAGCTTTGAAGTAGTTGAAGAAGAACGTGGTGGAAAATTCAAGGTTACTTTAAGCGATACAATAAACAATTGTGGTGTTATCAAGCCAAGGTTATCAGTTAAAAAGTCAAATATAGAAAAATACGAATCAAGATATCTTCCAGCCCAGGATTTTGGAATAATAATATTAACAACAACCAAAGGCGTAATGAGCCATCTTGAGGCAAGGAAATTTGGAATAGGCGGGAAGCTTCTTGCCTATGTGTATTGAGGTGTAAATAAAATGATAAACTGGAAAGATAAAATGGAATTAAAAATACCTGATGGTATTCAGGTAAATGTTAATGAATACCTGATAACGATAAAGGGTAAACTTGGAGAAACATCAAGGAACTTCAAGGATAAATACGCAAAGGTCTATAAAAAGGACAATTCATTGATTATAGCAGTAAGCAAAGAAAATAAATTTACTAATGGTATAATAGGCACATGGTATTCTGAATTAAATCTTGTATTCAAGGGTGTAACTGAGGGATTTAAATATGAAATGAAAATAGATTTCACCCATTTCCCTATGAGGGTTTCCGTTCGTGGTAATTTATTATATATAGAAAATTTCCTTGGTGGCAAAGCTCCAAGGACCGCAAAAATAAAAAATTGCAAAGTTTCAGTGAAAGGAGACCGTGTGTTTATAGAAGGAATAGACAAAAGAGATATGGGCGATACGGCGGCAAACATAGAAAAGGCAACATACATAAAACATTTCGATTCAAGGGTTTTCCAGGATGGAATATATCTTTTGAAGGGGGTGAATCCAGATGAGCTATAAACCATTATTAACGAAAGAACAGAAAGTATTATTAAAAAAGAAGAATGAGGTAAATAGAAGAAGAGTAGAATTTCACAGGCAGGAATGGTTCAGATATAAAAAATTTGACGATTCATGGAGAAAACCAAGGGGGAAGCATTCAAAATTAAGGAAGCATATAGGTTATAGAATACCCATGGTGAATCCCGGATACAGAACGCCAAAAGCAGTAAGGGGGTTACATCCATCGGGTTTTAAGGAAGTATTAATCCACAATGTTGATGAATTAAGAAAAGTTAATCCCGATTTAGAAGGTGCGAGAATAGCCTCAACCGTTGGTTATAAGAAAAGAATGGATATAGAATCTGAAGCAGATAACCTTGGAATTCACGTATTCAATAGGGTGGTAAAATGAAAATGTCCAGTGTAAAGGAAATAGCATCAGATGAATTGAAAATAGGTACATCAAGAGTATGGATCGATACAAACAGTACTGAAAAGATTCTGGATGCGACATCACGTGAAGATATAAGGAAACTTATAGCTCTGCACATAATACAGAGAAAAGATAAAAAAACAAATTCAAATAACAGATTAAAGAAAAGAATAAACCAGTTAAAAAAAGGTAGAAGAAGAGGGCCGGGATCTGTAAGGGGAACAAAATATGCTAGATACCCGAGAAAAAGAAGATGGATAACACTTATAAGGGCATTGAGGTCAGAATTAAAAACATTAAAGGAAGAGAATAAAATAGACAATAAAACTTACCGCAAGTATTATAGAGTAATAAAAAGTGGGTCCTATGTTTCAAGGTCACAGCTTGTATCACATTTAAAGGGCGCATCATTAATAAAGGAGGATGAAAATGAAAACAATACCAGTTCTTAAACGTAGAAAGGAAGGAATAACTGATTACCATAAAAGATATAATTTATTGAAATCAGGTATAACAAGAGCAACAGTAAGACCCAGCAATAAAGGTTTTATAATAGAATTTATAGATTATAATCCAGAAGGGGATAAAGTACTGGTAACAGTGACAAACATCACATTGAAAAAGGTTTATGGTGTAACAGGGAATAATATACAGATGTACTACCTTGGCGGTTATTTAGCAGGCAAAAAGGCCATAGAAAAGAATATAGGATCAGCAATATTTGATACGGGGAGATATAAATTTATACATGGTGGAAGGCTGGCTGCAGCATTAAAAGGCATTAAGGATTCCGGCATTGATATACCTGTAAACGAAGATGTTTTTCCTGATGATTCAAGATTAAATGGTGACCATTTAAAAAATAAAGTAGATATTAATAAATATATTAAAGGTGAATAAAATGGATGAAGAATGGATTCCGAAAACTGAACTCGGGAGATTAGTAGCAAACGATGAAATAAAAACTATGGGAGAAGCATTACATACAAAATTGCCTTTAAAGGAATATCAGATAGTTGATTACCTTATACCTGATTTAAAGGACGAGGTAATCAATATAGAAAGAGCACAGAGAATGACCGATTCAGGCAGAAGAATGAATTATTCCATTACAGCTGTAGTAGGCAATGGAAATGGATATATAGGCATAGGGCGTGGTAAAGCAAAGGAAGCTGCGCCTGCAATAAGGAAGGCAATAAATAATGCAAAGGTAAATATAATAGAAATAAAGAGAGGTTGTGGTTCATGGGAGTGTGGCTGTGGAAGGCCACATTCACTACCATTTCAAATAATCGGTAAATCCGGATCGGTTATTGTTAAATTAAAACCTGCGCCCCAGGGCGTAGGGCTTGCAGTTGGTGATGTAGTAAAAGTTATATTAAAAATGGCGGGCATAGAAGATGCATGGGGTTTTGCATCGGGGCATACAAAAACAACCGTAAATTATGCACTTGCAACATTCGATGCAATTAAAAAAACAGTTTCAATGAAAATAAACCCGAAAATAAATCTTACAACACCTATATATGTAGGAGGTATAGAACATGATAGCAATAATCAGAATTAGGGGCAGCACAGGAATAAAACCTGTAGCTGAAAAAACGGCAGAACTGTTAAATCTTAACAGGATAAATCATATGGTATTATTCAATGAGAATGATAGTATAAATGGCATGCTTAAAAGGGTAAAAGATTACGTAACATGGGGAGAAGTTAATAAGGAAACTTTGACATTAATATTGAAAAATAGGGCATTATTACAGGGCAGGAAGAAAATTACTGATGATTATATAAGTAATTTAGGATATAACTCCTTTGAGGATCTGGCTGATGCACTTATAAATAATAAAACAAAAATAAAAAATGTTAAAGACCTGATACCTGTGATAAGATTAAACCCGCCAAAAGGAGGATATGAAGCAATACAGAAACCGTTCCATGAAAAAGGTTCCTCTGGTTATAGGGGAGATAAAATTAATAATTTAATTAAAAAAATGATTATTCCAGGAGTTGATTTAAATGGTGAGAACAAAAACTAAAAAATTAAGAGGAGGCCATTACGGCAGGGGAATGAAATCTGGAAGAGGAAAGGGCAAGAAAGGTGGAAATGGAAATGCTGGCTTCGGAGCCCACAGGAAAACATGGTTAATATTACATGATAAAAATTATTATGGAGTCCATGGTTTTACAAGCCATTCAAAAACCTATGAAAAGCCAATAACGTTAAAACAGTTGAACAACATATATGAAAACTTAAAAAATGATGGTTACGTTGAAAATGATGTGATTGACCTTGAAAGCGCAGGATATACAAAATTGCTTGGTACAGGAAGTTTTGAAATAAAATGTAAAATTAAAGTTCCAAAAGCTACCGAAAAATCTATTAATAAGCTTTCACATTATGGTATCACGATAGAAAATGACTGAGATACAAAGGAATAAGGGAACAGCAATTCCAATAGTATTTGTTTTCGCTCTTTATATACTTATATTTTATTATTTTTACCACTATACAGGTCTTAAATTATTTATTGTAGCCCTTTTGTCATCACCTTTATTTTTAATAGCATATCTGCTTGTAAGTTATAAAGGGCCAAAAAAGAGTAAGTTATATGGCTTGGAAACCCTAACGGCAAAATTGCCGGCGGTAAAGAAAGCCAAGGGGCATGTTCCATTTAAATATAAAATAATGTGGACTGCCATAGTTGTATTAATATATTTTGCATTGACAAATATATACATATATGGTTTAAACACATCAAAAACTGTTGATGTCTTTGCATCATTCAGGGCTATATTTGCAGGTGCATCCGGGTCATTAATGGATTTAGGTATAGGCCCGATTGTAACCGCAAGTATAGTAATGCAGTTATTTGCCGGTGCAAAAATATTCAATATAGATTTAACAGATTCTTCGGATAAGGCTATATATCAAGGAACACAGAAGCTGCTGGTTATTATAATGATATTTGTTGAAGCTATACCACAGGCATTTGGATTCCTTGTACCGGATGCAGGTCTTGTTACCGGTTTAAACAGGTTTGCACCAGGATACGGTGAGTTTTTAGCACAGTCAATAATTATACTGCAATTATTCTTTGGTTCATATTTAGTATTTTTAATGGATGAGGTTGTTTCAAAATATGGAATAGGTTCAGGCATATCATTATTCATAGCTGCAGGTGTATCCCAGCAGTTATTTACAGGAACATTTAGCTGGATTCCATCCACAATAACATCACCATTATCTTTAGCTAACCCACCGGGTGGTGCAATACCGAAAGCAATATACCTATTTTTAAATGCACCAGGTTCATATTTAACAAGTACAGGTATGGAACAGATACTATTTGCACAGCCAAATCCAATGATCGCACTGATAGGCACATTATTAATATTCTTTATAGTTGCATTCTTCCAGAGCAGCAAGATAGAATTGCCCATAGCACATGAAAGGGTAAGGGGTGCAAGGGGAAGATATCCACTGCAGTTATTATATGCATCAAATATACCGGTTATATTGGCAACAGCATTATTAGCAAACATATCCATGTGGACATTATTGTTCTGGAGTAGCCCAACTTTAAGCAGGATACCGCTTCTGGGCCATAATCCTCTTCTGGGTTCTTATGCGACTTCAGCCCAGATCACTGCCCTTGGCATATCAAACACCACGCCTACCAGCGGTCTGGCATTTTATCTATATACGCCAAATGGCTTATCAGACTGGTTGTTCCCAATATTGCAACCAGGGGTGTCGCAGGATGTGCTGTTGGGGCACACACCTATTGAGGAACTTATCCACGTTCTTGCTTTTATGGCATTTTTAGTGGGTTTCAGTATACTCTTCGCAAAATTCTGGATAGAAACAACAAACATGGGTGCCGGTGCAGTGGCAAAACAGATAAGATCTAGCGGTATGCAAATACCTGGTTTCAGAAGGGACCCAAGAGTAATGGAAAGAGTTTTAAGCAAGTATATACCAGCAATAACAATATTCAGCGGTGCCATAGTAGGTATTCTTGCCGGAGCTGCAGATCTTATCGGAACTGTAGGTGATACCAGTGGTACAGGCTTATTGCTGGCAGTTGGAATAGTCATTCAGTTCTATGAAGCTATGGGAAGGGAACAGTTAATGGAAATGCATCCATTGATAAGGCAGTTCTTTATGGGATGATAATATGAGAGTTGTAATTTCAGGTATTCCAGGGGTAGGGAAATCTACCATACTGGATTCTGTATCAAAAAAAGTAGATTATAAAATAATAAACTTCGGTTCATTAATGTTTGATATTGCAAAAAAAGAAGGTTTGGTAAATAGCCGTGATGATATAAGAAAGTTGAATATAGAACTTCAAAAAAATATTCAAAAATTTACATCTAACGTACTAGGCAAAATGGACAATATCATAATAGATACACATATGTCAATAAAATCCCCATACGGATATTTACCGGGATTGCCAGAATGGGTTTTAAATGAGCTCAATGTTTCCTCATTCTTTTTAATAGAATCAAAGCCCGATGAAATAAGGGAAAGAAGAAAAAATGATGAAACCAGATTAAGGGACGATGATACATTGGATGATATAAAAGAGCACCAGGAAATAAATAGGTACTATGCAGCAGCGTATTCTATATATTCTGGTGCAACTGTAAATTTTATTGACAACCCAGAGGGAAATCCTGAAATAGCAGCAGATAATATAGTTATGAGGTTAAATCATGCAACAAAATAGGCCACAGGCAAACCCACAGATGACTAAATTTATGATGATTGAGTTCGTCTTTATGTTTGCAGGTCTTATATTAATATTTATTATAAGTGACCCGTCTATAAGGAATCCTATAGGTAGTGCTTTAAATGTAGTATTACTGCCATTATTAGGATTCCATTATACATCACCGGTACTTACGTTAATGTTAACAGGAATTCTACTGGGGTTAATATCCTCAATACCAAGGTATTTCTTTACGGACTGGATTAAAATGGGAAAAACACAGATGGTAAGCCGTGCATATTCCAAGGCAATGAGGGAGGCCATGAGAAACGGAGATCGTGTAAAGCAACAGAAATTGCAGAAAATGTCCATGCAGAGGCAGATGGATCAGGCTGCAATGTCAATGAATACAATGAAACCATTAATGGTAACAGAAGTATTTTTCTTCCTGATATTTATATGGCTATATGTTTTCATGCTATCATTGCATTATCAGTATGTTTCAATGCCATGGAACCTTAATCTTAATATTGTAACTGCACGTATATACATAATGCCATTATGGATGGGTTTATATACACTTGGCAATCTTGCAGTTGGTTATTTTGTAACCATGATAATGAAATATGTTGATTTTACCTATAAAATAAGAAAAATTGATGAAGACGAAGCGAAATCAATATGATTATAACTATTAGTGGAGAATCAGGGTCAGGCAAAACTACTGTAGGAAAATTATTATCCAATTTAATGAATTATAAATTTATTTCTGGTGGTTACTTTTTCAGGGAAAAAGCAAAAGAATACAATATGGATTTAATTAATTTTAGTAAATATGCAGAAAAACATCAGGAAATAGACCATGAAGAAGATACTATGCTATTAAATTTTATTAAAAGCAATGATAATATTATAATTGAATCAAGATTATCAGGTTATTTATCATATAAAAATAATATAAATGCATATAAAATATATTTATTTGTATCTGAAAATGAAAGGATTAACCGATTAAAATTAAGGGATAAAAATATAGATAAATCCGATATAATAAGGAGAGGCAGGTCTGAATTAAAAAGATATATGATTTTTTATGGTATTAATTATAAGGATTTTTCGTATTATGATTTAATAATAAACACTGATAAATATAAACCAGCGGAAATTTCAGAAATCATTATTAAAAGATTAAAAGATAAAAACATTTAAATATAAAAATTATTTAAAAAGAAAAGTTAAAATCAGTTTTATAATAGAGTATTAATTATGGATAGTTTAGATAAAAATGAATTAAATGGTTTTATAGTGATAGATAAACCAGTAGGTCCAACAAGCCATCAAATTGATTCCTGGGTTCGTGATCTAACCGGAGAAACTAGGGTAGGCCATGCAGGCACTCTCGATCCAAATGTTTCTGGTGTTCTTGTAATGGCACTTGGGAAGGCAACAAAATTAATAGACATTATACATGAAAAACCAAAGGAGTATGTAGCAGTTATGAGGTTATATACATATGCCGGTAAAGATATAATAAATAATGTTTTTAAAGAATTTACTGATAAAATATATCAGTTGCCACCGGTAAGGTCAGCGGTTGCAAGAGAACTGCGTGAAAGAAAAATATATAATATGGATATATTAGAAATAAAGGATAAATTAATATTATTCTCCGTTAAATGTGAATCTGGAACATATATCAGGACATTATGTACGGACATGGGCTATGTTATTGGCACGGGTGCCCAGATGGCAGATTTAAGGCGGTTATCCACGGGCGATTTTAATGAAAATAATATGCATACATTGCAGGAATTAAGTGATGCAATAGTTTTAAAGAATAGCGGTGACCAATCAAAATTTGAAAATATATTTATGCCTATGGATTTTGTTTTTAAAGATAAACCAAAAATTATAGTAAAAAATACAGCTGTAAAAAATATAGAAAATGGTTCAGATATATTTCCACAGGGCATTAAAACAGTTATAGGAAATCCAAAAAAAGGAGATTTAGTTGCAGTATATACCGATAATAATGAATTAATAGCCTATGGAAAAATGTTAGTAGATGAAATAAACGATTTAAAGGTTATAGATATAACTGGTGTATTGGGTGATAGCTATGGAAAAAATAATGTGGTTCGGAAAAGTAATGAACGGAAAAATATACAGATACAAAAACCTGGAAAAAAATTACATGGAAATATTCGCAATGCTGAGAAACGGAAAAATACCGGAAATAGAAGAAGAACCTTCGGAGGTTATACCGGAACTAAGAACAATGCTCCTAACCTTCGAAAAGGAAAGAATAAATGAAGAGTTTTCTGGAGACCAGTATATAATAAAGATATATTCTGTGGAAAATGGATTAAATGAAATTATAAATTTATATCTGGAGAAATTAATGTCAATTTATTCACTGTTAGATATAAAATACAATAATGACCCATGCACATATTTTTTTAAATTAAAAAATATGAATTTAACGGAAGTTGAAACAAAAATTGCCTCGATGGGCCATGAATTATGCAATTTCAGATCATATCTGGATAATTATTTAAATAATGAATTAAACAATTATATGCCAAATACAATAAAATTAATAGGTTATACATTAACCTTGGAATTTTTATTAAAAAGTGGTGGTTTAAAAAATTTAATAAAATATCCATCAAGCACACTGCAGATATTGGGTGCAGAAAATGCATTTTTTAATCATATGAGAAAAGGAACGCCAATGCCAAAGCACGGAATTATATTTAATTATCCAGGATTATCTGCATTACCGCCAAATAAAAGGGGCAAAGTTGCAAGGACAATTGCAAATAAAATGGCAATAACTGTAAAAATGGATTATTATAAAAGAGATGGCGATATCGATTCAATGAAAAACATTATAGAAAATAAAATGAAAAATTAAGTATAGTTTGCTTTTGCTCCCTCAGGTATTATATCCGGGTAATTATCTGTTAGGCAGCCAAGGCACAAATCATTTATGCCTATGCTTTCCTTTAAGCCATCTATGGATACATAGCCTAAAGAATCTGCATTTATTTCTTCCCTTATATCTTCAACAGTTTTTCCAAGTGCAATAAAGTCCTCCTTTGTTTTCATGTCAACACCGAAATAGCATGGTGCAATTATTTCAGGTGACCCAATCCTTACATGAACTTCTTTTGCACCATCTTTCTTTAATAACGATATTATATATTTCATTGTATTTCCACGGACGATGCTATCATCCACCAAAACTATACTTTTATTTTTTATCACCGATTTTATTGTATTCAACTTTATTTTAATTGCATTATACCTGGATTTCTGATCAGGCAGTATAAAGGTTCTATCGGAATATCTATTTTTTATTAATCCTTCACTGTAGGGTATTTTTGAATAAATGGAATATCCTAGAGCCTGAGACCTTCCTGAATCTGGAACCGGTATTACAACATCGGCATTGCATGGATACTCCTGTGCAAGTTTTACTCCAAGATTGTATCTTACATTAAATACCTCTTTTCCATCTATTACACTATCCGGCCTGGCAAAATATACATATTCAAACATACAGTGTGCTATTTCATGATTTACCACGAATATGCTTTTATATCCATACTTATTAATTTCTATTAATTCACCTGGTTTTACATCCCTTATAACTTTGCCGGAAACTGAATCTATTGCGGCGCTTTCAGATGCTATTATATAACCGTCATCATTCCTGCCAAAAATTAATGGCCTGAAGCCAAATGGGTCCCTCAATGCATATAATTTATCGTTTATCATAATAGAACATGCATATGACCCTTTTAATTTAAGCATGGCCTTTTTTATACCATCGTATATGCCATATTTGTTTATTTCATTTATTATCTCTACCAACATTACCTCTGTATCGCTTGAACTGAAGAAAATATAGCCCTTATTCTTTAATTCTTCCCTGAGTGAATGCGCATTTGTTATTTCTCCGTTATGTGAAATGCCTATATAACCAAGTGAGGAAGATATTATAAATGGACCTGCATTTTCAAGTCCTTTAGACCCGGATGTCGAGTATCTGTTATGTCCTATGCCTATATTGCCTGGCAAAATTTCATTTAAAAAGACCTCTGAAACGAGTCCCATACCCTTCTTTATATGGATTTTGCCATCGTATGTGGCTATGCCTGAGCTTTCCTGGCCTCTGTGCTGTAAAGCTTTTAATAAAAAAATTATATTGGTAAATGTGCTGTTGCCTATATATCCTGCAACAGCGCAGTCCTCATTTAGCTTTTGCCCAGTTGTAATGCCTGATTCTTGGTGATGGAAATCCACAGTATGAACACCTTTTTTCCCTTAAATTATAACTGTTGTGCCCGCATCTCCTGCATCTTATATGCACTTTGTGTTTGTTGTGCTTTCCCATTGAAGCTGTTCCATTACTCATTTTTATTCACCCCCTGAAGGAGAAATAAATATTATATTATCTCCTCTTAACAACATCATATTAAATGTTCCCTTATTCTCATCATTTATTGTTTCAGAAACATTTTTTAAAACAAGATTCATGTAAACATCGTAACCCTCAAGTATACCTGAATATGTTCTTCTGCCCTTTACATCTATCATTATATTTTTTTCCAATGAATTTTTTAACGTTTCCATAGGTTTTACAGCATATGTTGTTTTATTATTAACCATACAATTTCACCATCCAGATAATAATCTTATTATCAGTAAAAACTGTATTAGAAAATAATATAATAACTTTTATGAAATCGCATAAAAATTTATTATTTATTATTGGTCAGTGATAAAATGTAATGCGTTAATGCCAGTGCAACAATTAAAATGGATAATGCAATTATATGATAGGTGTCCACATTATTATATATATGAACAGTGAAAATAATTAAAATTATTTCTCTGGCAACAAACGATATTGCAGCGTTTATTATATCTGAAATTGTTCTATCCTTGCCATTAAAAAAATCAATTATGCTTTCATAAATTTCAAAAATGACAACTGTTAGCAGTGAATCCTCAACAATTATATCTATTAGTGAATATATAAGATTTTCAGTATTTGCAGGTGTTTTTATAATTTCAATAATTATATCAAACATGCCAATAAGCATATGTATTATAACCCCTGCAAACGCTATAATCAGTGCAATTCTGATTATGGATGAGATAATTATTATAAGTTTATTGTCTATGTTTTTTGTACTGTTTCCCATTGTCTGATGCCCATATATTTGCATTTAATATATTTATGTTATTATTCTAAATTTAAAACTATAAATTTTGATTTTATATGCCAGTAGTTAGGCCCAACAGATTTAACCTTTAAATTTTCTATACTATTAATTATGTATCCCAATTTCCTTGCATTATTTATTATTTTTTCATAATAATTATTAATGTTTTCTGTTGCGGTCAAATAATGCATGGATATTATAGTCCCCTTTTTTGACCTTACCAGCGCAGCAGCTAAATAATTCACCGATTTAAAATTGCCCATAATTATATAATCTGCTTTTATATATGGTAGTTCCATCCTTGAATCGCCATTATAAATCTCAATATTATTCTCTATTTTATTTAATTCTATATTTTTTTTAAGATAATATATAGAATTAACATTAATATCGCATAAAAATATTGTTTTTAGTTTATTATATTTCATTAAAGGCAATGAAAAGTATCCTATGCCACAGAACATATCCATAACTATCTTATTATTTAAATTCTCTTTTTTCATATTACTTCTTATGTTTATATTTCCTTGTGAAAACATTATTTTTTTAGGATTAAGCATATATTTTACATTATCCTCTATAATAATATCATCTCCGCCATTGCCGTATAACAATTCCAATGACGGTATTCTCATGTCTCCAATTATTTTTCCATTTTCTATATAAACATTTTTTACATTAAATTCCTCAGAAAATACTTTTGCCATGTATTTATTTTTTAACTCAGATTTTAGTATTATTGAGTTTTCATATCGTATATACTTGGGCATATCAAAGATTTTGTGCTTATTTAGCCTTTTTTTAATATTTTCTACCGGATTATTTTTCCTTTTAAAATTAAATATAACCGAACCATCAGTATAATTTTTTAATGGTATGTATACATATTTTTTATTATGATGTATAATATAGTTATTATCCACAAGGTTCTTGCTATTAAGTTTTTTAATCATATTATCTCCACAGCTCCTTTTAACCTTAATGCAGTATTTTCTCATTAAGGATAATTGCATTATATAATTTAATTTTTAAATGATATATAATTAATAATAAATATTTTCCTGCAATTATATATTATGTCATTGAATCAAACAATAATAAAAATTAAAAGCAAAGCACTTGAAAATAATTATTTAAATGACCCTGTCGAAAGAGAGATACTGGTATTCAGTCCAGATAAAATTGTTGACAATGCGCCATTATTAATTGAACTGGCAGGTTTAAACGGCACGCCAAAATTAAATAATAGATTTTCGCAGGTATTAAATAAATTATATAAAAAGGATTTATTAAAAAATGCAATAATAATAAATCCAAACTTTTCAACAAAATATCATGTAAATCAGTATATAAATTCACCTGCAGCAGGCAATTATGAAGATTTTATAATAAATGAAATAATTCCATATATGTCAGAGTTATACCACACAAAAAACGTTGGCTTATTCGGAAAATCATCAGGTGGTTTTGGTGCATATACACTGGCTGTAAATCATCCTGATATTATAAGTGGTTTCGCCGACCATTTTGGAGATAGCTGTTTTGAATACGTTTATATCCCTGATATTCCGGTAACATATAAGGAATTATATAATAAAAATATAAACGATTATTTAATAGAAAAATCCAAAAAAGATGACTTAACTGATAACGAAATAAGGGCATTGAATATTATAGGTATGTCTGCTTTTTATTCATATAATGAAAATTCAGAGCTAAAATTTGATCTGCCATTCGAACGCGATACCGGTTCATTTAAACCCGATATATGGAATAAATGGATAAAATATGACCCTGCAAAGAATGTTGTAAACTACATAAACAATTTAAAAAAATTAAAGGCAATATATTTGGATGTTGGTATAGAGGATGAATATAGCCTATTTATAGGAATGGGCACACTGCATAAAAAAATGGAAAAAAATGGCATAGAACATAAATACGAAGAATTTAAAGGAGGCCATTTCTACAACACCACAAGATATGAAGAATCAATTCCATTTTTAATAGAAAAATTAAGTGAATAAAATTAATTAATTTTATTCAAATTGTTTACAATATCTTTTATTTTATTTTTTTCCTCATCATTTAAATTTTCTGAATTATCTATTAAATACTGTGAATAGTCATCCATTTTATTTATAACATCATCAATATCATTGTTTTTACCTGTAATTTCATCCCATGGAAAGTATGAATCATTTAAAAGCTTTTTGCCCTCATCTGTAGTTCTATAATATTTTTTATTGTCCTTTTCTTTAAGGTCAAGATATTTCTCATTATATAACGATGTTAATGTTGGATATATTATTCCGGGCGACGGCACCCAGTTTCCATTTGTCATCTCTGCTATTCTGTTAGCTATATCTGCGCCGGTAACCTCATTCTCTGATGCTATTCCAAGTATCCAGTACTTTAATCCAAAGCCACGCATTCCTTGCATATGATGCATTCCGTGCATGTATCTGCCCCTTGGTCCGAACATATTAATCACCTAATATCCTCCATGGCATCTGTGTTCATCACTGTGGCATTTCCTGTAACCATGCATTGGACCACGGTATTCATGGCACATTCTATTATCTTTATTGCATCCCCTATCATGGTTATTATTTTCATATCTGTTGCCTTCTCTATAGTATTCATTGCTATCTAAACATCTTTTTCCATACATTTTTATCACTAGATATCTTTTAATGATATCTAATATAGATATTATATTACAGTATTTAAGTATTCCTATTTTAATTTTTTATTAAAATAATATAAAAATATAAAAGGATAAATCCTTAAAAATAATTATCAATAATGAAATCAGAAGAATTATTTAATGAGGCTTTAAAATTGTTTCCAATGGGGGTTAATTCGCCCGTTAGATACTATTCTCCAGTGCCGGTAATGTTTTCTCAAGGGAAGGGTTCAAAAATAATGGATGTCGATGGCAATGAATATATTGATTACTCCCTTGGTTTCGGTCCAATGATACTTGGCCATGCCAATGATAATGTAATATCAAAAATAAAAGATCAGCTTGATAATGGTATATTATTTGGATCAATAACAGAAAATGAAATTGAATTGGGCAAAATAATTAAAAATGCAATAAAATCAATAAATAAAATGAGGTTCACAAATTCCGGAACAGAGGCAACAATGCATGCAATAAGGCTTGCAAGGGGATATACTGGAAAAAAATACATATTAAAAATGGAGGGTGGATATCACGGGTCCCACGATTATGCACTTATAAAATCAGGAAGTGGAACAATGACTTTTGGTGTACCATCATCTGCCGGTGTTCCCGATGAGGTTTCAAAAACAGTTCTTGTTGGTCAGTATAATGATAAGGAAAGCATAGAAAAGTTGTTTAAGGAATTTGGAAATGATATAGCTGCAGTAATAACAGAGCCCGTTCTTGGAAATATAGGTGTAATAAATCCTGGAAATGACTTTTTAAAATTTTTAAGAGAAATTACAATTAAATATTCATCATTATTAATTTTTGATGAGGTTATAACAGGATTTAGATTCGCATTTAAGGGATACCAGGATATAATAAATGTTATACCTGATATTACAACACTAGGTAAAATAATAGGCGGGGGTGCTCCTGTAGGTATGTTCGGTGGTCGTGAGGATATAATGGATAAGATAAGCCCGGGGGGTAATGTTTATGAGGCAGGTACATTCTCAGGCAATCCATTAACAATGAGTGCGGGAATTGCAACAATGAACATATTAAAAAATAAAAATTATGATTACATAAATAATTATGCGGATAAATTGGTAAATGGTTTAAACGAAATAATAGAGGAAAATAAAATAAATGCAAATATAAACAAATGCTATTCTATGTTCCAGTTATTTTTCAATGATAAAAAGGTTAATAGTTATAATATAGCCAGATTATCGGATGCAGGCAAATTCAAAAAAATGTTTGAATTGCTATTAAAAGAGAATATATATTTGCCTCCAAGCCAGTTTGAAACCGAGTTTATCAGCTTTGCACATAACAATGATGATTTAAATAATACTGTAAATGCATTTTCAAGGGTATTAAAATGTCTTTAATTCTAGGAACAAGGGAAAGCAAATTGGCAATGATCCAGGCTAAAATGGTTAAAGACGCACTGGAGGGCTATAATATAAATATTAAGGGGTATACATCAAGGGGTGACTCAATCAATTCAATGCCCTTATATAAAATTGGATCCACCGGTGTTTTTGTTGATGAGTTAAATAATTTAATAATAAACAATGAAATAGATTTTGCGGTTCACAGTGCAAAGGATATCCCATCAAAAATTGATGACCGGCTTGAAATTTCAGGTGTACTGAAAAGAGATGATTACCATGATATTTTAATTTCAATTTATGATATAAATTCCTTAAATAATAAAGTTATAGGCACATCAAGTATGAGAAGAATTAAGGAATTAAAAACTTTGAATAAAAATATAATAATAAAGGATATAAGAGGAAATATAGATACAAGATTATCAAAATATAATAATAAGGAATATGATGGCATTATCATGGCAAAAGCTGCATATGACCGCATGAATTTGGATTTAAACTACACTGTACTGGATGAGGATGATTTTATACCCGCACCGAACCAGGGAATAATAGCTATTGTATCAAAAAAGAATTCTGATATATCAAAAATTATAAAAAAAATAAATAATAAAAAAACATTTAATGAAATGAAATATGAACGGTCTATAGTAGAGGCCCTAAATCTTGGATGTTCAATGCCTGTAGGGATTATAGTACATGATAATAGCATAAGGATGAGATTTTACTCACTCAACTCTGAGGAATATAAGGATATGCATTTTGACTTAAACGAGAACATTAATGATATTATAAATATAACAATGGAGGAAATAAGGGATTATGGATACAAAATATCTTCTAACAACAAGGCCTGAAATTAAATTTAATAAGATACATACTGAAAACATAAATATTATAAATTTCCCTCTAACAAAAATAGTTGATATAAAATTGGATGAAAAATGCATAAACGAAATAAAAAACAACAACTATGATATAATAATACTAACAAGTTCATATGGTGCAGAAATATTTTTTAATAATTATTATAGATATATAAAAGAAGCCACTTTTATACCCATAGGCGATAAAACTTTAGATGTAATAAGAAAATACACAGATAATTATCTTATTCCAGATGAAAAGGATTCATATGGAATAATAAACATAATAAAAAATTATAAAAATAAAAAAATTGCATTATTTAGAAGCAAAAAATCAAATAATATATTAAACAATTATTTAAAAAGCAATAATTACACATTTTATGAATATTATATTTATGATATTGAGAATATATATGACACTAAAATTATTAATTTATTAAACAGTAGCAATTGCATAGGAATATTATTTACATCATCGCTGGAAGCTGATATATTTTTTAATATATTGAAAAATAATAAAATCCATAAAAATATCTTCGCAATAGGGAAAATAACAGAGGAAACAGTAATAAGACATGGTTATAATACTACTTTTACGGGAAATTCAAACTTTGAAGAAACAGTCAAAGAAATAGATAAAAATAGCGGGGAATGGATTTGAACCATTGATCTACGGGTTATGAGCCCGTCGGGATCTCCTGACTACCCTACCCCGCTTCATACCTATATAACTAAAAAGAATATAAACTTTAAGAGAAGTTAATCATCCCCGAATGACTCTTCCATTCTTTTAAATTTGAGCTCTCCTGCATTTTTCTCAAGGTAAGAATATACAGTTTTGTGTTTTCTGCCCTGCAGTAGCATGTTTATAGCCTCTCTAGAATACTGTATTGAAACAAAATCACCTATTATAGAGACTGTATTTCCACTGATAGAAACATATGTTCTTGTCAACTCTTCTATAATTTCTCTTGTGTGCCCTTCCCTGCCTATTAGCCTTCCTTTTATTTCCGAAATTCTTTTTGAATTTTTATTTGCGTATTCTTTTATTGATATTACTATCAATTGCATATTTTCATCAAAAAGGAGCATGGCTTTCTCGGGATTAAAACCACGGGCTATTGCCTGTATAACGTTTAATGATAGCATGGCTTTCACCGCATCATTTTTCTGGAATACTGTTATTACACCGTTATTCGAATCAATATCCAGTTTCACATCACCGGATTTTTCTATTTTATCCTTTACAGAACCATTTTTCCCTATCACGGCACCAAGCCTGTTAAACGGTACCTTTAAATTGCCTATCTCATACATTTTTACCACTTTTTATGTAATTATATAGATTACCTTCATTGCATATTACATTTTTCTTAATAAAAAATGAGGTTATATTTTTTATATCCCTTCTCAGGAATTCTTCGGCCATGGGGTGCTTAATGGATACCGATTGCCCAACATCTATTATATATGGCTCTTTTCTATAATATAATACATTGTACTCACTTAAATCCGCATGTACAATTTTTGCAACGTTGTACATTCTCCATAAATTAATTTTTAGCTTGCTATACAGTAAATTAAAGTCCGTATCTATCTCCCTAATTTGTCTTGCCGGACCAGTTTTTGTCCCTAAATATGATAATAATAAAACATTTTTATAAAAGCCATATGGCTTTGGTGCCTTTACCTTTGAATTAACCAGTGCATCAAGATTTGTATATTCTTTCTGTGCCCATACATATACAACGTTTGTTCTATTTATTTTCTCTTTGTCAAATCTGTAATCGCCTTTTATATATTCAAACGTATTTGAAAATTTTAATGTTGACATTTTATATATTTTCATAACCCTTGATGTTCCATCATCCATTATTACCTTAAATATCAAAGATTCTTTACCACTCGATATTGGGAAATCTATATAATTTACATTATATTTTTTTATTATTTCATATACTGAACTTAACGTTCGTTTATCAAAAACAAGTCCATAGGTTTTTCTATCAAGGTTTAAGCGGTTTGAAAATTCGTCCGATTCTATTAGCTGTTCTAATGCACTTTTATCTCTCATTAAATACATCTATTATTTCCGGCAACATTTTATTTCTGCTTAAATAAGATGCCTGTGTCCTGGTGTATCTATATACTATATCACCCTTTTCATTCTGGAAATCCCAGGGTTTAACTATTACAAGATCACCCTCACGTATCCACATCCTTTTTTTCATTTTGCCAGGTATTCTACAATTTCTGGTTAATCCATCTTCACACATAACCGTTAACCTTGATGCACCGGATAATTTCTCAACTATGCCGTATATTTCTCCCTTCCTTTTATTAGGGGTTATAACCCTCGTAATATTTTCTTCATTATTGTAATTATTTTTTTGATTCATATTTAATTACATAATTCATTACGTTAATATAAACATAATCAATTTTTAATTTTTGTTTATACAATAAAATTTAACTATAGACTATACAAAGCATATAAATTACTATTAAAAATATATTTATTGATACAAGTTTGTCGACAGTTATACGATATTTATTAGGAAAACTTTATATATACATGATATATGATATCATATGGCTATTAACAAAAATGAGAAAACCATAAAAAATAGTTTAAAACAGGACAAAAGATTAAGAAAATCTTTATCTACCTGGGATTTATATTTTCTAAGCCTGGGAGGTATAATTGGTTCAGGATGGTTATTCGCAGCAGCCGCTGCTTCAAGTACAACAGGTCCTGCGGCAATATTATCATGGCTCATAGGCGGGGTAATTGTTTTATTCATAGCTTTAGTATATGCAGAACTTGGATCCATGATACCAAGGACGGGGGCCATTAGCAGATATGGCCATTACTCACACGGCGGTGTTGCTGGTCTGTTCTTCGGCTGGACGTATTTTTTATCTGCAGTATCTGTACCCACCATAGAGGCTGAAGCAGTTATAACTTATGCAGGTTCATATATAGATAAGTATATAACTATAACACAGAGTGCTACAGATCCATTAAATCCTTCTGGGCCAAAACTGATTTTGCTTTCAGGATTAGGTATAGTGATGGCTGCTGCACTTATTATAGGATTTTTTGGGTTGAATTATGCCGGTATCAAAGTAATGGGCAAAACAAATACAGGTATGACATGGTGGAAATTAATAATACCAATAGGTACAATTATATTAATCGGTGCACTTGTATTCCACAGCTCAAATTTTAATAACCCTGCTCTTGGTGGGTTCCTTCTGAAGGGCAATACATCGTATATATTTGAAGCTATTTCAACTGATGGTATAGTATTTTCATTCCTTGGTTTCAGGCAGGCATTGGACTATGGAGGCGAGGCAAAAACACCGCAGAGATCAATACCAAGGGCAACAATATTCTCAGTTTTAACAGGGATCGGAGTTTACGTATTATTACAGCTTATATTCATCGGTGCAATTAATCCATCAAAACTCGCAGCTGCCGGTGGTTTCGGAGTAATATCATCTGCATCATCAGGTTATGCTTTCCAAGTTTCATCTGCACCATTTGCATTCCTTGCAAGGAGTTCAGGCATACTTATACTCATAGTTTTAACTTATATATTATATATCGATGCTTATGTATCTCCATCAGGAACATTAAATGTCTATGCAGGTACATCAACAAGAACACTATTTGGGTTAGCTGAGAATGGTTATTTCCCTCAAGCACTGTCAAAGGTAAGCAAGAAAACAAGGGTTCCTGTTTATCCCATAATAATATCAGTGATTATTGGCTTAATATTTCTAGCACCTTTCCCATCATGGTATGCTTTAGTAGGTTTAATAACAGGAGCTACGGCATTCACATATATAGTAGGTGGTTCAGCATTAATGGTATTTAGAAGGGAAGCCGATGAATTAAAAAGGCCATTTAAATTAAAATATGCAAAAATTTTAGCCCCGATATCATTTATTGGCGCATCTTTAATTGTTTACTGGACGGGCTGGCCAACTGTAGGTTACCTGTCAATAGGCATATTTCTCGGAATAGTTATATATCTGGTTATGCTTGCAACACATAGGGTAAACAATATATTCACATCACAGAATATAAAGGCGGGCTACTGGGTACCTTTATACATAATAGTACTAACAATACTATCATACCTTGGTGAATCAGATTATGGAGGGACAAATGTTTTCCCATATCCATACGATTTCGTAGTTGTAATCCTGGTGGCAATAATATTCTACCTATTATCAATACACGCTGGATATAAAACAGAAGAAATATCTGATATAATAGACTCGGGAACACAGTATATAACAGAAGATGAAACTGTAACCTCGGCAGGAAAGAAATAAATTTATAATTTTATTTATTAAAAATTTTATTTTTTTAAAAAATAATTATCTCTGTTTTATTATAACATTTTTAATTTTAAAATATCTGGCTATTGCATCCCTCATTAATTTTATATTTCTACTATCCTTACCTATGGCTTTTCCTATATTTTCCGGTGCTATTGCTATAAATACATTTGTTATATTATCCTTCCAGATCAGGTCTATTTCTTTAACATCATACCTGTAAAATAAGTTATGTATAAATGTAAGTAAATCCGAAGAAAATTCTGCCATTAAAATTCTTTTATTTATTTTAGTTTTCAGATCTGCAATTATGTTCTCATGTTTTTTAAAAATATCCGCTAATTTCCTCTCACCAACAACAAAAAGAACCATTTCCTCATTTTCAAGGCATTCATATACACTTGTCCTGGCATAGCTCTCAAATAATTTTATATATCCCATGGTCTGGTTATCTACAGTTATTTCATTCATTTTATCACTTATTTTTTATTACCCTTATATACAAGGTCTATTGCACCCGTACCTAAAGTTACAGGCTGCCCTACTATAATATTTTCTGCAACGCCTGCCAACGGGTCTATTTCTCCAAGTAAACCTGCCTTTAATAAATGTTTTGATGTAATTTCGAACGCTGCCCTCGCAAGCACACTACTCTTCCTTCCGGATATTCCCTGTCTTCCAACTGCCCTAACTGCACCTGAAAACGTCATCATATCAGATACTAGCATTAAATGCCTTTTGTCTACATTTAAACCCTGTTCACTCAATGTATTTTCAGCTTCCCTGTATATTGCATTCCTTGCTGCCTCAACTCCAAGAACATTTTCAACCTCTATTATATCATTTGTATAAGTTCTTGTTGCATCAACACCTTCCATGTTCAAAACATCCTTTAAATTTGAACCCTGTGTATATATTACCCATGCACCTTCCTTGGGGTCTAATCTTGCTATAGCCCTGCTTATCTTATTTACACCCTTTATTGGCGTGCTTTTTAATTGCTCCTGAGTCTGATATAACTTTTTAAAAGATTCCTGCTGCAATTTTACTAATATTCTCTCATCATCCATCTGATTATATATTATTCCCTTTATCTTTTCCAGTGCTGATAAAATGTCCGTTAAAGTTACTAATCTTTCATTGCTTTTTAATTTATCCAGTTTTATTGTTAAATCCATTTCTCCTACATCGGTTATTATATCTGCAACATCAATTATTGCTGTATTTTCAAGGTTTTTTATTAAACCCCTGACCTTTTCTTCATTATGCTTATATTCATCATTCAAATATATCGTCATTGATGGTGTACTAGGTATTCTTCTGGCATCTACTATTTCTATTAATCTGGGCAAACCAAGTGTAACATTCATTTCAACGACACCAGCAAAGTGGAAAGTTCTCATTGTCATCTGTGTTCCAGGTTCACCTATACTCTGGGCAGCTATAATGCCAACAGCCTCATATGGATCGATTTCACGTTTTTTTAATTCTGAATCAATTCTTTTCAACAACTTCTCATATTTGTCTTCAGGCAATGATTTTTTGTATTTTATAAGTTTATCGGCAAGGGATAATGGTATATGATATCCCCTTGACTCTGCATCATCCATAACCTCTTTCTGTTCATTGGACAGTGATGCCTCATCTTTTTCTTTATAATCGACTACGAATCTTTCACCCTCGGCAAATGTTTTAATTTCATTTAAATTTTCATTCAGTTTAAAATCACTTAAAGGAATTTTATCTATTTTTCTTACGTTTTCTATTTTTATTATAGCTTTTAATCCAGTTTTTTTCTTTAATAAGACTTTATCTGATTTTTTAAATTCCTCAATAGAGCTTATTTTTACCTCATATTCAAAGTTGCTTTTATCTGTAGTTATGTAGCCAGAACTTACATTTTTGCCCGGTATATAATCAATGCCATAATAACATGGAGCATTCTGGATAATTTTTTCTATATTGGCTTTTGTATCTTTCCATAATAAAGCTTTCATTTTTCATCACCAAACTCATCGTAAACTACATAGTCAACATCAACGGTTTCTCCCTCGTCGCTTCTTGTTGGGTCTATGCCATCTTCCCCATATTTGAACTGCACAATAGACCCTATAGTGTCCTGTACCCTTCTTTCTGGATCCACCTTTAAATCCTCAAACGCATTGATTAATCTTCTCTGCATGTATCCACTTCTTGATGTACGCACTGCTATATCAACCAAACCTTCCCTACCTCCTATACTATGGAAGAAATATTCCGTTGGGTTTAATCCTGATCTATAAGATGATTTTATAAATCCCCTTGCATATGCGCCAAGATCGTTCTCTCTGAAATGGGAAAGTGTTCTATTTGCATAGCCTCTATTTAATCTTCCTCCTCTTACTGATTGCTGGCCTACCATACCTGCTACTTCAGCTATGTTAAGCATTTTTGCCCTTGCACCAGATCTTGCCATTATAACAGATGGATCATTTAGACCAAGGTATGATGATGCTATCTTACCGGATTCATCCCTTACGGATCCTGTTTCACCTAATATTTCCACTTCCAGTGTATCATCCATTGATCTCCCTGGCAATTGCTGTAGATGCCCTGATCTGAATGCTTCAACAAGTTTATTTATCTTATCCAGTGTTTCATTTGATATTTCTTCTATTCTTGAAATAGCATCTTTTGGTATATCATAATCTTTTATGCCTGTGGAGAATCCACGGTAACTCAAAAATCCTACTGCTAACCTTGTAACATTGTCTACAAACTTTGCTGCTACTTCAGGTCCGAACTTCCTGAATATTTTATCAACAATAATTCCGGAAAATGGTCCCACGGCTTCATCATCTATTGTTCCATGTATTAACTTGCCATCATTTATAACAACATATGAATCTTCAATAGTATCCTCATATTCACATTTCCCATTTGAACCTGCACATAAATGGCTTTTAAATTTTATATTTAAGCCTTCTGGCAATATTAACGAGAATATATCTCTGCCATGATAATATTTCTTATTATTCATTATTACAGGTTCCGGCATTTTATCTATATTTATATATGATATCATATGCAATGTTTCATCTTCTGTATATAAAGGGTTCTTATGAGTTAATAAAAATAATGATGTTATATGATCATGTATTGCCCCTATTATAGGTCCTCCAAATCTTGGTGATAATATCTGTTCCTGTACCTTCATTATTATTCTTGCTTCTGCCCTGGATTCTTCACCCTGTATAACATGCAAATTCATTTCATCTCCATCAAAATCTGCATTGTATGGAGTGCAGTCTGCCAAATTAAATCTGAATGTTAATCCTGGTAATACCCTTACTGTATGCGCCATCATAGACATTCTATGCAGTGATGGTTGCCTGTTGAATAAAACAGTATCGCCCTCGGTCATCTGCCTTTCTATTGTCCAGCCTATATCTACCCTTCCGCTGTTTATCTCTGCATTCTGGTCTGTCACTTTTATCCTTCTACCGTCGGGTCTTATTAAATAATTGACACCTGCTAAATATTTTCCATCAGATGTCCTTGGGGTTGCCCCACGTTTTATCCATTCCTTAATTTTATCTATATTAAATGAATTTACTAAAACAGGTACAGTAAGCTCACGCGCCGCAACTTCGGGTATGCCAACTTCATTCATTGATAAAAATGGTTCTGGAGATATAACACTACGTGATGAGAAATTAACCCTTTTGCCTGATAAATTGGCCCTAAATCTTCCTTCCTTGCCCTTTAGCCTCTGAACCAGAGTTTTTAGGGCCCTTCCAGACCTATGCCTTGCTGGAGGTATTCCTGCTGTCTGGTTATCAAAATACGTCGTTGTATGATACTGCAATAAATCCCATAAATCTTCTATAATTAACTGCGGTGAACCGTTATCCCTGCTTTCCCTTAATCTCTGTGATATCCTTATAATATCTACTAATTTATGTGTTAAATCATCCTCGCTTCTTTCACCGGTTTCCAGTGTTATTGATGGCCTTACATCAATAGGAGGTACCGGTAGTACAGCTAAAACCATCCATTCAGGCCTTGCTGTTTCCTTGTTTAAACCAAAAAATAGTAAATCATCATCCGGTATTCTTTCCAATCTTTCCCTTATCTCTTTTGGGGTTATTTTTATTCCGCCCTCCCTAAAAGTTGTTGGCTTATCAAGAATAACCTTGGGGCTCTCAGCATTGCAGTGTGGGCATATATTTCTCTGTGCAGCAATTTCTGTAATCTTTTTCAGCGTTAAATCAATTATTTCAGGGTCATCAGTTTTAAAATCCATATTATTTACTGTTTTCCTATATGTATTTATTTCATCATCCGTTAATTTTATCCTTCCGCATGATTTGCATGCGGAATCAAGCATTGTTTTTATTTCCTTTATAAAACCTATATGGACAACAGGCATTGCAAGTTCAATATGCCCAAAATGCCCCGGGCACTCATCAACCTTTCCGCCACATGTTGCACATTTTAATCCGGGTTCAATTACGCCCATATGTAAATCCATTAAACCCCTTTCTATTGGATAACCATCATCATCATATGTGTCAGGAGTAATTACCCTGACCTGTGACATTTTTCTTATCTCATCTGGAGATAATAGGGCAAATTTAATTTTTTCAATTCTTTTTGAAACATTATTAAAATTCATTTCATATCACCCAATTCCAATCTCATTACAATTCCCATAGAACTAAGCTCATCACGCATTAATTTGAATGCATAGCTTGTTTCTATAGGATATATATTTCCTGTATTTCCACATACAGGGCATCTTAAAGTACCTTTTCTGAAATCATAAATTGCTATGTGGCCGCATGATGGATTCCCACATACATATAATATTGTTCCATCGCTCTGGTCTAATAAACGGTCTTTTATTACCATGGATGCGCCATGTGCAATTAATGTATCCCTCTCCATTTCACCGAAACGGAGTCCTCCCTGCCTTGATCTTCCTTCAGTTGGCTGCCTTGTTAATATCTGTACCGGCCCTCTTGACCTTGCATGGAATTTGCTTGCAACCATATGATGTAATTTCTGATAATATACAACTCCAATAAATATATCAACCTTAAACTTTTTACCTGTTATGCCATCATACATAACATCATTTCCTGATTCTCTGAATCCATATTTCTTCAACTGCTCTCTCAAGCTTTTCTCGGGCTCACCATCGAATATTGTTGAATCTATATTTTCTCCGCTCATTGTTGATACCTTTGCTCCCATCATTTCTAATACATGCCCTAATGTCATTCTTGAGGGTACTGAATGTGGATTGAATAATAAATCCGGTATTATGCCTTCTTCTGTAAATGGCATATCTTCCTGTGGCACAACATGTCCTATAACTCCTTTCTGCCCGTGTCTTGATGCAAATTTATCGCCTGGCTGGGGTATTCTATCACTTCTTACCTTTACCTTAATTATTCTGCTATTGCTTTCTGAAACTGTTAAAAACACGTTATCAACATAACCTGATTCTGTAGGTCTCATGGTTATAGATGACTCTCTTCTTCTTAATGGCCCTAATTTATCTGCATTTTCCTCTTCTAAGAATCTTGGTGGTGATGTTTTTCCTATAAGCACATCGGATCCTTCCACTTTAGATTCCGGATATATTACACCATTTTCATCGAGATTCTTATAAAATTCTTCTGCCCTGGCACCTAATACATCATGGCTGGGTATCTCAAATTTATCTTCCTGTCCACCAGGATATCTTCTTTCTTCGGCTGTATATGTCCTGAAGAAATCACTTCTTCCGAGTCCACGCTCTATTGATGCCTTATTCATTATAATTGCATCCTGCATGTTATAGCCATGGTATGATAATATTGCTACAACAAAGTTCTGACCTGCAGGTTTCCTTCTGTATTTTATGAAATCCATAACCTTGGTTGTTACTAGTGGTATCTGCGGATAATGTAATAAATGTCCTCTTGTATCAGTTCTTATTCTATAATTTGACTGTGGCAAACCTATCGACTGCTTAATCATTGCAGATGCTATTGTAATTCTAGGAGACGAATTATGCTCCGGATATGGTATTAGTGATGCAACAACACCTAAAATCATTGAAGCATCTATTTCACAGTGTGTATGATCTTTTTCAATTAGGTTTATACCTTTAAACTGTGCATGGCAGTTATCGCATTCCAGTGTTATCTCATTCGATCCTGGATTTATCCACGTAACTGAATTGCGGTATAATACTGATCCACAATCTGGGCATTTTTCAGGATAATTAAATGGATAAACTGCAATATATGCATTTTCTTCTTCTTCGGCATCAAGCCATTCTATTGCTCCGTTGTCCACTAAATCATTAATGGTGTATTCACCGGTTTTTAATTTTTTAAGCATTTCTTCATTTAATACAGTTTTTCCATCTTTTACAACAAACAACGGTCTTCTTAATCTGCCCCTATCACAGTTTATAATAACTTCGTTTGTATTTCTATCAAATTTAACATTTACCTCATTGGATAATTTTCCGGATCTTCTTAAATCCCTTACAGTATCGGTAAGCATTGCCGGATCATCATGGTATCCGATAAAATCACCATTTAGATACACCCTGCCAGAGAACTGTTCCCTTGTAACATCGTATATATCAAGATTTTTTAGTTCTTCCATTACTATGTCAGGGTCTACTCCCTGTGTAACATTTATTATTAATGAAGCATTTTTTACCAGGCCACAATTCTGGCCTTCCGGTGTTTCATTGGGGCATATTCTGCCCCACTGTGTTGGGTGCAAATCTCTTGCTTCAAAATGTGGTTGTGACCTTGTTAAAGGTGATATAATTCTTCTTAAATGACTCAGTGTTGACATATTTGATGTTCTATCCAGCAACTGTGACACTCCTGTTCTGCCCCCAATCCAGTTGCCTGTTGCCATTGAATGTAAAATCTTCTGCGTTAGTAAATCCTGCCGCACTGCTGGCCTTAATCTAATCCCTCTTTTTTTATTATAAGTTTTTTCCAGCTGATATTTTAAATCTTTCATTACAGACTGGAAAGCGTTCCTAAATAATTCATCTAATAAATCACCGGATAATTTTATCCTTTTATTTGCGTAATGATCTTTGTCATCAACATGTCTCATCCCGAGATTTAATTCCAGTAATGACCTTGCCATCCTGCCAAGGTAAATTGCTTTCTTTAATCTATCAGAAACATCATCACCCAGATGTGGCAACAATGCACGGTCAAGCATCTGTGTTATTTTTTTATCCCTGAATTCTTTAGCTTGGCCTGCAGCAAATCTTTTTTCCAAATACGATATTGCGTCTTCATTGTTATTAACGCCATTGGGAGGTAATATTTTAGGGTTTTTTGAATCCTCTATGTTTGCATATATAATAGGATCCATTCTCATATCTGAATATATTGAATCATGTATATCCACATCTTTCTCAATCCCAAGTGCTTTCATCAATATTACTAAGGGCACAGCTCCAGCAACCGTAGGTATTGAAACATTTATTATGCCATCATTACCCTTTTCCATAGATATTAAAGCTCTAAAACCACCTTTCTGTGAAAATATCTTTGCGACCTCAACTTTGCTATCATACTTTTCTCCATATTCTACTAAAATTTTATTAGGTGCTAAATCTTCCAAAGAAACTATTACCCTCTCAGACCCGCCAATTATGAAATATCCTCCTGGATCTGTAGGATCTTCATCAACATATCTTAATTTCTCTTCCCTTGTTGCATTTATTGGACCGTTATTCTTCTCTATATACTGATCTAAGTTTTCTTTGGATAATGTACATATTTTTGATCTTACCATTACAGGTATTTCACCAATTTTTATTGTGCTTATATCCTTTTCTATGCCATCCTCAACTATTTTCAACCTTAACATTATGGGTGACATATAATTTAAATCCCTTAGTCTGGCTTCCTGCGGTGTTATCTGATTTGATGCTCCAGATGCCTCCTTTATTTCTGGCTTCTCTACCCATATTGTCGGATCTCCAGTAGGTTTACCATTATCCATTTCACGGCCAAAATATATCTTTATTTCTTTTCCACGTGTTTTTGCTGAATCAAGTTCAATAACTCCTGGTTCAGCAGTATCTGAAATTTTGGTCTCATCAACAATCTGTTGCATAATATTATCTGGATTTGTCTTTGAAGCATAAAAATAATTCATTGAATCAATTTGATAATTTACAACGCTTTCTGCCTTAAAAAATGCATCTAAAATCGGGTTCATTTATATCACACTCTTAACAATAACTCTATAATACTCATAATAGCCTGCTGTTGGGCTTTTCCGTATAATTTTTATAATCCTTCCGGGATCAAGTTTACCATGGATTTCTTCCAGCGCCTTAATAGTAGGATCGTTTATACTTATCTTCGGTAGATTATCCTTAGTAATATTAAGTTTCTTTAAAACACTCATTTCATCATCCACAGGTACCAAATGATGCTCCGGTACAATTTCGTGCTTAAGCACATTGAACTTACTCATCTCATCACCTAACGGGTCCGAGGGGGTTTGAACCCCTGACCGCCTGGTTAAAAGCCAGACGCTCTACCTAGCTGAGCTACGGACCCATAATATGTAGTCAGCTATATTATTATGGTAAATATAATCCTTTTGTAGTATGATATTACTAAATAGTATTTTTAATTTATTGTTTTTTCAGAAATATATCATTAACAATTAGGTTACTATTTAAAGAAACAGACTTAAATTATAATAAAATTTAAAGCGATTAAAAATTTCAATAATTCATTCATTTCAATAAAAGCAGGTTATATATTCTACATTAGCCTGATGTTAAAAACTAATTTTAATTTCCCCGATAACCTAAATTTTTATATAAAAATTTTAATACGTTTTATAAATATTGTAATATGAAAGTTAATATAAATGGAGAGACAAAGACAATATTAGCAGTATGGTATGAGAATGGCGAAGTAAAATTAATAGACCAGAGAAAAATTCCAGAAAGCATAGAAATTTTTTCAGCAAAAAATAGTGATGATATATACTATGCAATAAAGGACATGGTTGTTCGCGGCGCACCGGCAATAGGTGTGACAGCTGCCTATGGTCTGGCAATGGCAAATAAAAATAAGGAAAACATGGATGAAGCCATCAAAAAAATTTCATCAGCAAGGCCAACTGCATACGATTTATTCAAGGCAATAAATTTTATGAAAGAAAACAAATTTTTGGAATCATCAGCAAGAAGGTATGCAATGGAAATAACAGAAAGGTCAAAGAAGATAGGTGAGTTCGGCAATGAACTGATAAAACCAAATGATAAAATTTTAACGCATTGCAATGCCGGGGCATTAGCAGTAGTTGATTGGGGCACTGCGCTGGCTCCAATGAGAATAGCGCATGATTCAGGAAAAAATATATTTGTTTATGTTGATGAAACAAGGCCAAGGCTTCAGGGTGCAAAATTAACGGCCTGGGAGTTGCAGCAGGAAGGAATAAACTATTCAATTATAGCAGATAATGCAGCAGGCTATTTCATGCATAAAAATGATATAAATCTGGCAATTGTCGGTGCTGATAGAATAGCATCCAACGGCGATTTCGCAAATAAAATAGGCACATATGAAAAGGCTGTTTTAGCAAAGGTTAATAATATACCATTTTATGTTGCAGCCCCGGGAAGCACATTTGACTTTTCATTAAAGTCCGGGGATGAAATACCAATAGAAGAAAGGGATGAAAAAGAGGTTTTAATAGTAAATGATAAAAACCTTGGCCCTAAAGAGGGTCATGCAAGAAATCCCGCATTTGATGTAACTCCGCATGAATATGTTACTGCATTTATAACAGAATATGGAATATTTAAGCCTGAAGAATTAAATAAATTATATAAAATAATTCAAAAAGATTTATTTATGAGATAATCATCTATTTTTGATAGTGATTCATCACTTTTATCTTTTAAATTTTTTAAAAACGTGGATATAAGCTCTGCAGCCTCTTTTTTACATGCACCACACATTCTCGCACCGCCCCTGCATTCATCATATACTCTCTGGACATATTCATTTTCCTTAACATGGTAATTATATAACTCGAACACAGGGCATATATCAGGATTTCCACCGTATTGCTTTTGCTCTTCTACTGTTTTCCTGCCACCTGTAACCGCATTTTTTATTTTTCTTGTTGCATTTTCTTCACTGTCGCTTAATGCTATTAATGAATCCGGAACCGATGATGACATTTTTCCACCCTTTAATCCTGTTTCTAATCTCTGGAATGTTGCTGAAGGCCCTATGAATGTAAAATTATTGTAGTCCTTTTCAAGGTTTCCCAGTAATAAGTCTATCTTTATTTTATCATTTATATTTGAGTTTTTAATGTTAATTGATCTGTATTCATAATTTTTCTCTGTTTCATAATTGTTTTTTTCTAATAGACCTATAGCGCTGTCTATGTATTCATGCGGGTCATCTCTGCCCTTTATATATACCGAAATTTTATTATTTTCTATTTTTACATTATATATACGTAAGCGCTGTGCAAGGTCACGCATCAATCTTATATGCGGGTCCTGATCAACACCAACAGGAACTACTGTAGGCACAGGGCCACCGAATTTTTTTAACTGTGAATGCAGTACATCTGAAGCCTGTACTATAGGTGAATTAATATGCAGTATTGATGATGAGTCATCAAAACCGTATATTGCCTTTAACTCACTCATATTTGTCTCATTGGATAATATAAATGATAAACTCTGTGTATCAGGGTCATTTGACTGGAAATATATATTGCATGGCTTTAATCCCATTGAGATATAGTTAACAATATATTCGTTTATAGCTATTTCTCGTGCCTTTTCCAGTGATATATTCCTCGTTGCATATGATTCAAGGTCTGCAACCGAGATAAATACATCGGCACCTAAACTTTGAAAATAAATTATCTGATCTATTGTTATTTTATTGCCCAAGTGCATATGCCCAGATGGCATTAAACCAGTTACAGCATTAAATTTCATTTTGTTATCCAATGCATATTCTATATAATCCAGAGACCTCTGGCCAAAGATCAAATGCCTCTGGAAAAGGTAATTATTAAAATAATTATCTAAATCTTCTATACCAAAATCTTTCTTTAATTTATTATAATCAAAATACTGTTTTGAACTCCACGGATTTATCATAAAACTTTATAATAAAATGGTTAATTAATCTTTTTAATAAAAATAACGACAACGAAACATAGTTCCCATCCCCTCGCGGAAGATAGTACAGTATATAACACACCGGGCTTAACCGTCGGGTTCGGAAAGAGACCTGGTATTTCACCGGCGTTATGGTCGTCGTCTAGTCTTAATTACTAAATACTATATAAATATTATTATAGGCTTTTGCTTTCCAGTAAATATCTTATTTATATATAATTTACATACCACAATTTTATTCTTTTTATATTAAATTTATCATAAATATGATCGGAACTTATAATTTCACCATTGCAATGTGCATACTGGAATGCATCAAATACGTTCATTCAGTTTTTTATATATTCTGCAGCCATCAAATACATAATGTTATTATTACATATATGCATTAAATCTTTGGTTATCCTCGGATAATTCCGGTCATACTTCTTTGCAAGCAACATTAATTCTATATATGTTATCCCGGAGGTAGTAAGGTTATGATTTCTGTTAATAATATTAACAGTCACCTTTAGAAGTTATCATCTCTTTGACGTTTAAACTTCTATGGTATAACTACACACACTCTATTCCGTTAGCGAATGCTTCAGGAATTGCTTTTTTATAATATTGTATGATGCATGCAGATCAGTACGCATAAGAATTACATTTGCTGATCTGAATATTTCCCTCTTTATAATTTTTCCAGCATAATATATAACTTAATTATGAGTAAATACTAATATTTTATATATAATAATTAAATTACGTACCAATGATACGCTATAAAACAATGGAAGATATACCTTCCACGCCATTTCTGAGAAAGGTAACCGTTTTATCATCCATGGGAATTATGATGGATGGCTATACATTAACGGTATTCTCATATGCATTATTATATCTTATTAATGTAATGTCATTAAAAAGTTATGAAATATCGATAATGGGCATTTCATCTATAGGCGGGGTTTTGATAGGCAGTTTTTTTGCAGGAATTATATCGGATAGATATGGCAGGCGCTATATATACATATATGACCTGTTTTTGGTCTCAATATTCATATTTTTAACCGGGTTTTCAACGAATTATATAAATTTCTCTATACTGGAATTCATTGCAGGAATAGGCATCGGAGCTGATTATCCTGTCAGTTCATCGATACAGGCAGAATTTTCTCCAAAGAAATCCAGGGGCAAATATTTATTTTTTAACATTTTTGCCTTTTCAATAGGGTCATTAATATTCCTATTTATATCTGTGCCATTAGTTCTATATACCGGTGTTAACGCCTGGAGATATATGTACATGGTCGGTGCTATATTCCCAATACTTGTTTTATTTTCAAGGAGGGATTTGCCGGAAAGCCCCTACTGGATCGAACGTAAATATGGAATGGAAGCCGCAGAAAATGAAAAAATAAAAATAGAGAAACTAACCGGTTACTCCATTGAAAACATACCTGAAATAAGTAAGGGCAAAACTGGATTAAGAGAAATATTTAAGGGAAAATATGGTGTTTATACGATGTTTTTATCAATAGCATGGTTTTCATATGATCTTGTAAGTTATGGAATATGGACATATTCGCCATTAATATTCTCAACAGAAATTACATCATATTATGCAGATCTATATATATTATTCACAGGTATGGCCGAATCAATACCCGTCGTTGTTGGATTTCTAATAGCAATATATTATGTTGAAAAAATAGGCAGGAGATTATTATTGATAATAGGCTTTTTAGGTTCTTTTGCAGTACTTATAATATTCTTTTTTGTAAATGTATATATGATTGTTGGATTATTAATGACTTTCAGTGCATTTGGCATGGTACATTTATTTCACAATGTAGGTCCAAGTCCAATAACATATACATATCCAGTTGAGATATTCCCGACAAGGATAAGGGCAACTGCAATGGGCTTTGCTACATCTTTTTCCAGATTTGGCTCCATACTAGCTGTTTTTTCATTTCCTATTATCTATGCATTATATGGTCTAAAAACAATAATAATTTATTTTGCAATATTTGAATTAATTGGCTTAATATTAACATTAAAATATGCACCTGAAACAAAAAATAAGGCATTAGATTAAAATTTATAAAAATGGCGATAATAAAATAGGTAATATTACTGTTGCATCACCATATATATTTACAAATTTTGCGTTTTCCTTTACCTTTTTCCAGGATATTGCCTCCTCAAGTTTTGCACCTGATAATGACCCATCATATTCCTGTGCAGTTGTTACATACAAAGCTTCATCTAAGCCATCCCTAAATTGATTCCACCATATTGTATGGTGTTTTGATATGCCTCCGCCTATCATTAATGCGCCTGTTTTTTTGGCATCAAATATTATATCAGATAACTTATGCTCATCTTCCAATAGATTTATTTTAAAATCATGGTTCATTTCATAAAATGACCATAACTGTGAACCGAAAGAGCCATCCGTCATACCCGGAACAAAAATAGGGATGTTATTTTTAGCTGCATTGTATAAAATTGAATTTTCATTATTTATTTTCAGTCCTACCTCCCTTATTAATTCATTTGGTGCCCATTCTTTTTTTATTTTATATAAATCTTCAAGCATGGGCATTACCTTTTCCTCTATTATTATGCCATAACTTTCATCTGGAACAAAAACATTGCCAAGCCTGTTTATATTTAAATCTCTCAATTTTTTATCGCCAAAATTAAACGTTCCAGAATAATAATTAGTATATGACCTTGCTATATCATGATCCAGCGTACCGTTTGTTGTTATTATAACATCAACCAATTTTTTCTTTACAAGCTGGTTTATTATGCCTCTGGTGCCGGTGGATATGATATCAGCAGGAAATGATAAAAACGTTGTTTCATCGCTGCCAAATTCTTCCCTTAATATTTCATAGCCTTCATATATTTTTTTTGATGTGAATCCTCCGCTGGACCCGAACATTTTCATTAAGTCATTTAATGTTGTATTTTTATTTACATATGTATCCTTTACCGGGTTATTTAATAAATCCTCCCTTTTTATATCATCTGACATAATACATAATATTAAAAATATATAAAAATTGTTTTATTATGTAATGTAAAAACATAGATTATATGATAATATATTTTTAGATGCAGTATTGCAATAAAATAAATTAACAACAAAAACATGAAAGTAATCAAAAAAATCTATATATAAAGATTTTGCTAATTGTTACATGGTAAGGTTTTAATCTTTAAATTTAAGCATCTCACATTTATATAAGGGTATAATTCCCAGAAGTATATATTAACACTGTTATATAAATAATAATCTAGCAAGGCAAAGACATTACATAAATCAACAGAGAATGTAAATGTAGATTATCACATAATCGATATAAAACTGTTAAATAATATACATGTGAGAAAGTATGTGTATATCACTATTTTATATAATGATAATTATAATATATTCTAACATATTCCAAAAAATTTAAAAACATGCATTAAATTTAAAGTGTAGGGATGTTATTTTATGCCACTTGTAACACTGGAAAATTGCGTAACAGTTAAACTTCCACCGGGATTTAGACTTATAAGGAAAGAGGATATACACAAAAAATTTACTTCGGAAGATAGAACCATGCGTGATTATAAATTATCATATTTTTATGAATGGAATATGGAGAATAATAGTACCGTAATTGTCCGTGAATCTCAGGATAGAATGATAGATGGTGTTATCATGTTCAGATTTGTGCCAGGTATAAATAATCCTGAAAAAATCGTTATAGAAATGCTTGCAAGAAATTTCAGCATGGGTAGTGGCAGTTCAGGTGTAGGGGCAGATCTATTAAAGGTTGTTGAAAACAATATTGCAAGGCCAATACACATTAGAAGGATTGAGATCGAGGCCATCAAAAATCTTGAAGACTATTATGAATCCCTGGGGTACCATCCAGAAGGCAGTGAATATTTTGATTCATCCTGGAAAAGGATAGTAAACATGGTTAAAATGATTAATTGAATAAACAAATATCACAATTTATAATTTTCATTGATGCCGGCAAGATAAGAACAATATAGATAAATTTTAATTTAATAAAGCATCTTTATAGCACTGTAATTTGTAGAACTTCCATGTATACATATACCAAAAATGCTATTATGTAAATATCATGAAATAGGTTACCATATAAATTAAGCTATCAATACTTTTTATTAACACATATCTATTACCTACATACATTATCCACATTTATTATCTACTAAGGGCTCTTTGATGGTTATGTGGCAATATTTGTATATCTCAATAAATTCATAAATAATCTCCAAAAACATTATGGAAATCCAAATTTAATAATGGGCCGGGACCGGGCATTAGAATAAAAGTTCAATGCCTAAATTTAAATATATTAATACATTATCATTATTATGTTATCATCGAATGAATTATTAAAAGAGCAGGAAAGACTTCGCAAATCGGGCATTCCAAGGGAGTATCAGGATAAAATTAAACAGTTTTTGAATGAACAAAGGCTTAACGGTCTGTCAAATGACCGCCTTTATTTTTATGCTATAAGGTTAAGGCAGATTGCATCGCTTATGCCAGATTCTTTTTTATTGCCTACAGTTGAAGATGTCAAGGCATTGCTTTCAAGGTTGATGGAAGGCAAGATTGGAAGAAAAATAAAGGGCTGGAACAAAAAGGGCACATACTCCGATTGGGGCATTGAGAACTATAAGACAACACTAAAAAAGTTTTATCCATGGCTTCTGAAGGAAGAAAAGCCAGAATGCATATCATGGGTCAAAACAAACAATCACCCAAACAAGAATGTTAAGCCGGAAAACCTAATAACAGAGGGGGAGGTGCAGAAATTAGTATCAGTGCTGAAAAATCCAAGGGATAGGGCTATAGTTTATACTCTTTATGATTCTGGATGCAGGATAGGAGAACTTCTAACACTAAGGAACAAGGATGTAGAGTTTGATGAATATGGTGCAATATTATCCGTAACAGGAAAGACAGGATATAGAAAAGTAAGGATTGTAGGCAATTCAATTTCATATTTGAGGGAATGGCAGAATGCACATCCTATGAGAAATGATGATAATGCATGGTTCTTCTGTGGCATTGAATCTGATAATAGGGGGAAAAGATTAGAGCATGCAAACATATATAAATTCATAAGAAAAGGTTTAACGGACGCAAAGATAGAGAGGAGGA
Source organism: Thermoplasmata archaeon (assembly GCA_021797555.1). Taxonomy (GTDB): domain Archaea; phylum Thermoplasmatota; class Thermoplasmata; order Thermoplasmatales; family Thermoplasmataceae; genus Ferroplasma. Next base: position 110,998 of record JAJZZM010000020.1, on the reverse strand, counting down.
TATATCCACATCTGTTCAGGCATACCAGGGCCACTATACTTGCTTCGAGAGTGACTGAAGCACCATTAGAGGCACAGATGGGCTGGATTCACGGTTCAAGGATGACCCAGACTTATGTTCACTTATCTGGAAGAGACCAGGATAATGCAATACTAAAAGCATACGGAATTGAGGTAAAGGATGAGAATCCTATAGAATCACAAAAACCATTCCCATGCCCAAGATGTAAAGAGCCAAACGACCCAAAAGCAAGGTTCTGCTGGAAGTGTGGCATGATACTCGATAGTTCACTCACGGAGAAGAAGTTCAAAGATGAGGCGAAGGAAATCGAAACTGCAATAATCAAGTCAGATGTTGTGGATGCTCCAACCAAAAAGATTGTAGAATCATTTCCAGAAGAGTTCAAAGACCTGATCCTTGAAACTGTGCTGAAGCAGATAATGGAGAACCCGGGCATGAAGGAGAAATTCCAGAAGGAACTATCAGGGAAAAATGAATGATAAATAAATGGCAATCTGCTATGATACTGACTTGGCTATCTTTTTGTGAAAAGCCTTCTGGGAATGAATTAATTTTTATTTAAAATATTAGTCCTCTTTTCCATTTTTTAATTCTGCAAGTTTTTTATAGAACCCCGGCTCAAATATTATTGCCCGAAATCCCATTACATTTATGATTGCAGGTGATGTTGTTAAATTATCGGCATAGACATACACATCATTCCTGAACGGGTATTGACCCATTATATTTACGGTATATGCATTGTCTGTGGTGTTATATTCGCTTATGAACGGGGTATCAGGAATATAGTAATTATAATATCCGCCATCATAAATCTGCTGGAGTGTTGCCGATATTGTCCTGTTGTCTATCCTCACATTGAATTTTATCCCGGGATTATTGACGGAAAGCACAAATTCAAGGATAATTCCTCTCTTGTCTGTGAGATTGCTCGGGAACAGATTAACTCCTCTCTCTCCTGAATTTATCACCAGTGGCTTTGTCGGCTCAATGGCTTTTACATAATCTTTCCAGTATGTTCTTGGAATACCGGGCAAATAATCTAATATTGTCATAAAAAGAAATGATTTAAAGGTTTATAAGAGTTTATAGCACTTTTTAATAATAAACATACAAATAAGCGAACAGCAAAACTAGATAATCAAAAGAAACAAAAATTTGCAAAAACTGCAAGGTTTTTTTCGGGACGTATGCCTAAATTTATATGACATATAGATATCAATATTAAGCATAATAAATAGGTCTATTTATCTATTTATTCGGATATTTTTACGCATTTTTTACACATTCTTTTACACCTTTTTTACATGTAAACTGACAGTGTAAACTAATATAAACCTAATTCTGATTTACATATTATGGCAAAGACGGAGGACAGATTGAAAGCGATAGAACTTGCAAAGCAGGGCCATTCCAAGAGTGAGATAGCCAAGACACTGAACGTTTCTAGGCAGACCATATACGAGTGGCTGAAGGAAGAGAATACAGAAGGGAAGCCAGAGGAGAAGTTAGAGGAAAATGGCGGTGTTGACAATCTAATTGCCAAATACGACAGCATAGGAAATGATATCCAGAGGCATATCGATGATGATGTTTATGGTCAAGTAATTGCCAGAATCATGGCAAGGCATGGAATATTCATGGACGGACATGTATATGACCGTGTAGACAAGTATATAAACAGATATGATGTTGATGACCTAGAATATGCCATTGAACTGGTGCAGAAGTTTAGGGATATGGGCCTGGAGCCAGATGACCTCATGCCCGGGAATAACCCGAAGGATATGCAATATTATTCAGTATTCCTAAAATTCCTTAAAATGCCTGAAGTTAATAAGACCATAGACGTGCTGGTAAAGGAAGGTATGCAGAGGTCTGATTCAATCTTCTATATTCTTAATCAGGTAATAATGGAGTGGAGATCCATGGGTTTCTTTGACGCTGACCTGAAACATATCGGTGATGAGGTCGCTTCAAAGCTGGTGGAACAAACTGTTGGCATTGCAGACAAACGCCTATCTGATTTAGAAAAGAGATACGCCGACAGAATGAAAAAGTCAATGGAACAGGCAATGAATTCGTTTAATGCGATGGCTTCTAAAAGATTTCAGAAGGCTGTCGATGAGGAGATGAACAAGCTTAACACGATACTAAATAACATGAACAGGCTGCTGGAAGATATCAATGAAAAACAGGTGTCATTGGCAAAGAAAGAAAAGGAAAAAAGCCACATACACCTGATAGGTGGAATAATGCATACTGAATAGGGTCATATTCCCCTAAAAACACAATTAAAATGATGTCATGTAGAAATATGTGTCCACTAAAAAATATTGCCTAAAATCTTTTTTAAAAACGTGCTTTATAAAAATATTATTTTCTAAGACCAATGATAATTGCGACTATTCCAATTACAACGCCTGCAATACCTACAAATAAAAATAAAATTACATGACTAAAATTGCCGGATGTTAATCCTACATATGATACGAACAAATACTCCACTGCAAGCAGTAAAAGCCCCAGTATGAGAACTACAATGCCGAAAACCAAATCAATTATACTCATTAATACCCCTCAACAACTATGATACCGCTATATATAGTTGTTGCGTCCGGAGATGTTATAGCTAATGCCGTATTGGTCGTTGATACTGTTAGACCTGTTGTATTTGATGTAATTTCTGCAATGGTGCTGAATGCTATCGGATATGTCAGGCTCTGGTCTGTTGTTGTGTCATTCTCATAGCCATTTACATATAATAATATCTTTTTGTATCCCGGATTGCTGTCTATGACCTTTGCTATAACATTTCCTGCTGTTTCACCGGCAAGTGTTGTTTCAAGGAATAGGTCAAATGAATTTCCACGCTCAAACCATCCATTTAATACGCCACCACTCTGAATTGATACCGGAGACGATGTTATATTATTAAGCGACTGATTTCCTATCATAGTAAGGAATGGCACAGTGGAGGTGCTGTCTATTAATACGAATACCTCTGTTGCATCAAATGTATTTCCAAAAAGGTTAATGGAAACATTTCCGTAGTTTGTTAGCTGCAATGGTGCAATCCCGCTGTAAGTCCTGAACCTGCAACCTATTGCTGTCAGTGTGTTTGACGGTCCGATGTTTGACCCCTCAATGTGAATTCCGTCATGGTATGAGGCATAATGGCAGTTTGTGAATGTTATTGTGTTAATTGTATATAATGCAGGCCCTGTTGAGAGAGAACCACCGAACAGGCAATTATCAAAGCGAACATCATCCACACCGATGATTGACACCACATTATTATTCCACGAACCCCTGAAGTAGCAATCATTAAACCTGACTATCTCGCTGGTGAATGCAGTTGGCTGGTAATAGAATCCATAACCCCCCGAAACAGTGGTGCCTGAAATCTCCTCTGTGGTAAATGTAATTCCGTCAAACTGAAAAACACTAGACTGTGTCCCGGGTGTTCCCTGAATTAGTGTTATCCCTGATACAATCGGGTATATTGCCGCCCTCTCGTATCCGCTTGATTTAATAACAACCTTGCAGCCATTAGGCATAACTATTGTTTCCGATATGCCAAAAATACCAATGAGCATAACCTCACCTGATACGGTTGCATCTGGACCGGGATTGGCATAGTCAATCGCCTCTTTTATTCCAACTGTTTTTGTGTAAGGAATAGTATCGTTTGAATCAGTATTATATGAGTCCGGCCCAAAGTCCCACCCATCATTATACTCTTCCGATAATCCATTTGCAATTCCCTTATCTGATACGACCACATATGGAACTTTTACTTTTTCTTTATACGCTATATAATAAAAACCGTCTTCCGCAATTATATACGGTATTGTTGCATTTGCCATAATAATTCCTCCATTCATCTTAATTTATCATAAAATTGTCATTGAAATGATTGCACCTTTGTTTACAATCTTTTCCTTTCCATCTGGCATTTCCACAGAAAGCATGTAAGCCCCCAGGGATTTCAGCCTTCCTCTTTCCGTCCTGCCGTTGACCATGGTTATTGAAACAATCCTGCCAATGTGCGATGTGTTGAGTGGTTCAGGGTTAGAGTAGTTTCTTGGATTTTCGTTATTTCTTAATTCTATATTTTCCATATTTATATAATTTATCCACGTTTATTTGACTTTCCATTTCTGATTGAATAAACATTTTTTGTTGGAATTTTAAAATGAAAACCAGATTTGGTGCAGGTCTGCAATTTTATGTGCCATTTGTTAACAGTTTCAAGTGTCCCTCTGTGTGATATTAATCCCCCGCTTTCTGTTCTAAAATATACCACGACATCGCAGCCAAGAAATGAATTTAGATACTTAGGCATGTCAAAATCATCAAGTGTTTTTATTTCCGTTTTACCACCTTCAAACGCCTTTTATATTCATCAAATGATAGCATTTTCTCATCGACCATGGCTCTAACGATGTTTTCTGTTTCCTCTGCATCAAGTCCAAAATCCACTTTTATTAGCCATTGAATATTTGATAACTCATTGGATGGATCTCCATGTTTAATGACCTCGATTATTCTATTTTTTATTTTAGATATTTCATCTGAAAGGTCATCGTCTCTTTTGGGTTCATTTTGTAAGTTGTGATTCAACTTGGACACGGGATTATTTTCACCAGAAGCCTGAAAATCACGGTTTCCAGAGAGATTTTTCTCCGTGTCCAAGTTAACCCCGACATCTTTTATATTTATTTTTTCTATATTTTTTAGATTTCTCACGCGTTGTGTATCGGATTTAACTTGGACACCGTCTTTTTTATCTCCAGAATCCCCGTATTTCAGGGTTTCCTGTGAATTATCCCCGTGTCCAAGTTGTTTTACATCATCAGAATCATCATCTATTATCATGCAGTTGGTGAAGATATAATATCTGTTTTTGCGGGTTCCAGCCCTTTTTCTTGGGTATTCTTTGCCGAATCTCTGCATGAATGTATGACTTGCAATATGGGTTATTCCCTTAATTTTAAGCCATTTCTCAAATAATGAATATGCCTCATCAGAACGAACAGTGCTACCTTCGTTCCGTTCTGTTCTGTCTTCAATAAAAAATCTTACAGGGTCGGAAAGCAATTCAAATTTTGCTGCTGTTTCATCATCGCTCATCTGCCCAGGGAATTTGAAATTACGGTCTATAAGCTTGAATAATACCTGCATTAATAGTGTTGCTATTGCATCTCCCTCCTTCTCAATTATTTTTTTATCATAGTCATCAATTTCAGTTTTAGGTCTTTCGTTCTTGGTTTCTACCAGTAAAATCCTTGCTATTGTTGGCGGGTCATAAACAGGAATAAATGGCAGATTGCCTAAAAATATGCCCTTTGCCTTGCTAGTGTAGTCATGTGCTTCCTTGCCTTTGGGCTCTAGGGAAAGCCTATCCCCGCCGAATAAGTTGCAGAACGCCGACCAGTCTAAAACAGCATCATGCCTGAACCTTCTTCTGCTTTCATCGTCCACAAGCAGATTCTTTCCCTCGATACCTGTAAACTGAAATCTCTCGCCTGTAAGCAAACGGGCTAATGAAACGGCTCCACTACCCTTTGGCATTAATCCCTCCTCAATAACCCTAATTGTCGTTCCTTTGCCTATTCTCTCCCTGCCAAGAATAAATAAGGTTTTCTGTGCTGGGAATGTTGGATAAAAGGAGTATCCAAGATAACTTAAAACCATTGGTATATCCTTTGGATAAAACACGGTATTAAGCAGATTTGAAAACATCGGCACATCTTTTAGCGTTATATGTTTTTCCAAATAATTTGCATTTACTTGGTAAGTATAGAAGTAATCCCTGCTGAATGGCTCTAATTTTCTCGTTTTGAGGCTCAATAACCCGTTTTTGAATGGAATGAAACCAGACGGGTTCATTTCTTCATCTGTAAACGTTGTTCTTCTTATCATTTCTTCGACTTCATTAATCTGAAATGATGACGGGCCTGCATGTATTTGCCTGTTGAGTTTTGCATTTAGTGTGGAATATTTAGAGTCTCCTGAAGTCCTTTCACCCATTTCCCTCCACTGCTTTAGGTGTTCATAATGTGCTTCGGTTTTGATAAATTCCTCTGCCCGTTCATATATTTGCCCATTAAAATAATATATATTTTCGTTCCTTGCCTCTGGATTTCGTATTGACTTGAAATTGTATCTCTTTGTTAAGGAATCTGTTATTTCAATCGTGCCGGGAAAATAAAATCCGTCAGTAATTCCAAGGTCAAAATTTGATTTATCATTATTCTCGAAATTCTTTAATATGTCATTTGCCTTTTTTATTGCCTCGTCATCTGTGTTCATTGTTTCACCCCGATTATTTTTGCTATTATTTTTTCCTTAATCTCGCCTATTGAAAGTCCAGTGTCCATTAGAACATTTATTGATTTGTCTATCACCGACTGCTGCTTATTATTAATAATAAAATCAAAAATGAAATCAATAACTTCTGGTGAAGACTTCGCAAAATCCAGCATTTCATCATAGGTTTTGCCATATGATAAAAATGCGAATGGGCTTCCAAATGGTCCTATGCCTTTCACATAATCTGTGAAAACATTTATAAATGTCAATGTATTATTTAATTGCTTAATATCTTCTATTTTTTCCATTTATATTTACCTCTTTTTCTTCTTTTTTTCTTTAGTGTCCTTCTTTAATTCCTCCCATAATTCAAAGACGTTCTGCCAACTCATTCCACCGCCTCTGGTTCTTTGATGGATTCAATCACAATCTTTTCAGGCGAAGCGATGACTCTAACTGTAGAACCCGGGGTGAGTTGGTGCATTTCGAGCCACCACTTCGGGATAACTACATCAGAGGTAAACTTGCCACGGGGCAACAGTTTCTGATATCTTATTATTTCCATAAAGAGATATAGAAAGCATAAGTTTAAATATTCTCTTACATTTCATTATATATGAATGAAAGTAAAAATGGAAATAAAACAATAATAACGAAAGTAAAACCAAAATATACCAAAGTATTGTTAAAATACGTAAACGAACACCCGGAGGGACTTCGCTTCAAAGATATGAGAGAAGCACTTAAAATCCCTGATTCCACGCTGTCCAGAAACATTGATATCCTAACGAAAGAGGGAAGCATAGTCAAGGTTGGGAATTTATATTTGCCCTCTGGCAGTGATATCACACTCCAGACTTTCAGGATGGCGATGAGTGTAATAGAGGAAGTGGTAAGGCAGGAGTATCATGAAAAAAATGAAAAAAAGCACGATGAAAATGAAAAACTGAAAATAGCACTTAATGAGATAGTTGGTAAAAGTGGACACCCATCCCCCTATCAGTATTATACCCTGCCAAGCGACGATGACCTGCTTACACTGATTCGGCTGCTGAAATATACCGTTAGTGGCTCCATATCAGGAGGTGAATTTGAAGTGAGTTTATCCTCGTTCATAGCAAGGGCGTTAAGATATAGGACTGAAAAAGGAATGAATATAAAAGAGCCACTGGTGAGGATTATTAGAGAGGTGGAAGGTAATCTGTTCAATGAACGCAAAATCCTTGGATCCATGGAAAGAGATGATGATATCGATTCCACATGGCTCAACGTTTATGAATCACTGTGCCTGCTGGAAGATAAATGGATACCTGTTGTTCTTAAACGCATTCTTGACCATGCAGTGAATTTAGACTTGGAAAAACTTAATAAAATCAAATTAGCCATACGCAATAAACTGTGGTGCCATAAGTTGATGGATACATTATATAACATGCAGTTTGAACTGTTCCAGAGGCAACTAAAAAACAGCTCAAATCCAGATGTTTCTCAATTCTACGGTGATTTAAGACGAATTGCCATAGACGAAAAAAACACCTCCGAGCAAAGCGATAAAGCCAGAGAAGCCTGACCTTTATATTATAATAACACACTAATATTAATTATAAAACCAGTAAGGCATTAAACTTTTGAGAAGAGGCCGGGTCCGGGAATCGAACCCGGGTCCGGGGATCCACAGTCCCCAAGGATATCCATTACCCCACCCCGGCCATATAAATACTGCATTACCCTTATTATTAATACATATAATTATTTTTTTAATTTTTCTCTACATATAATAAAAACGATTCTATTTCATAAAAATCCTTTTTATGATGCTTATATATCCTTGGAACAGTTATAGATATTTCCTGTTCCCTTTTTATTTTCGCCTTTTTTGAGTAATAATTAACTATAAAATCATAGCTTTTAATATTATGTATTGAGTATATATTATTAGACATTTCAAGGGCTTTATCGATAAATACTATATCATCATGCTTTATTACTGATCCGAACGGTGGGTTCATTACAACCGTATCATAATGCCCGGAAAACTTTGAGACATCCATATTATAAAAATCAATATCCATATTATTTAAACCTGCATTATTTTTAGCAATGTTTACCATATTATTGTCTATATCTATACCTGTAACGGTTTCGGCACCAAGATATTTTGACCCAAGGGCTAAAATGCCATTGCCAGTCCCCAAATCTATAACATTCCTGCCATATATATTACCATCAAAATATGCATATAATAAAAGTATTGATGCACTGTTTGCATCTGTTGGATACTGTTCTAGGTCCATATTATATGTATCCGGTTTATTTATGTTCTGCAAAAAAATTTCTAATTTCTTCTTATTAATATTATTCCTGATTTCCAACGGCCATCTCCACTATATTCCTTGCCATAACCTTTGCAGCAGGTACTTCGTTTCCCCTTTCTATTAGTATTTTCTCTATTTTCCTTATGGCCCTCTGCCTTTTCCATGTTCCGTTTTCATGTGCTGCCAGAACTATGTATTCCGCAATTTCTCTATCTACGTTAATTCCGAATCTTTCCCTAATTTTGATCTGCCATACCGGTACAAGAATTGTAGGAATATCCTTTAAAGGATTGTTATTTCTGGTTTTTTCTATTATTTTATTAATATTGTCTGACCCTGACATAATGGTTCTATCATGAACTTGCATATAAATTTTTCATTATTGTTATACTATTATATTATTATACTAATTATATTAATTATATTAATTATATTAGAATTCTATATACACAATGTTATTAATCACCATAGTTTTATATCATTAAAAAATACAACCTAAATGTATTACCTCATAAAATACGGATATGATGGTTCAATGTTTGATGGTTTCCAGTGTGATAACAGCATAAATAGCATTGAAAATACAATCATCAAAACACTTATAGAATATAATATTTCAGATAATATAGAAAGTGCCGCGAGAACAGATAAATATGTGTCAGCCAAAGGCAATGTTTTTCTTATAAAATCTGATGATAACATAATAAAAATAATGAAAATATTGAACTCAAAAATAAGATATATGTTTTTTTATTCATATTCGGCTTTAAATGATTATTTTAATCCGAGACATAATGACGCAAAGCAATACTCATATATATTATACGGAAAATATGATATTGATCCAATAATAAAAACACTAAAAAAATTTGAAGGCACCCATGATTTCATAAATTTCTGCAGGGTTGACAAAAGAAATACGGTAAGAACTATAAAAATGATAGATTATAATAAATATCCTAATTTTTATAAAATAAATTTCTATGCAAAAAGTTTTATCTGGCACCAGATCAGGAGCATAATAGAGTATTCATTAAGGAATGCCGGCACTGATCCATTTTCTATAGATAAAAAATTCCCATATCTCGCTGATCCATTGCCTCTTATTTTAATGGATATATCATATAACAATATTTCATTCAATAATTTCGATTATAAAAACTCAAAAAAATATTTATACTCACTTATAAAAAATATAAAATTAAGGTCAACGTTTTATGATATTTTTAATGATAATTTATAAATAATAACATATAATATTATTCCAGCCCAGTTTTAATATAAATAATTTTCAATACATTGCTAAAAAAGTATAAAAAATAAAATAAAATTAAATATAAATTAGCTCTTATCATATTAATGAAAACCAAGGAATTATTTCTGGAAGACCCATATTTAAAGGAATGTGATAGCAGTGCAATTAGCGTAGAATTTACGGATTTAACAGTAGATAAAACAATATTCTTTTCCACGTTATATGGCCAGCAAAATGACAAAGGGGAAGTTACAATAGATGATAAAACCTATGGTATAGTAGATGTATGGACAGATGGTGATTACACACATTTAATTTCACTGGATACATATCCGCAGGATTTAACTGGTAAAATTATACATCAGAAACTTGACTGGGATGTAAGATATATTCATATGAGGTTCAGGACTGCATTATTTATAATTGCCGGGCTTGCGTATAAGTTTTATAATGCAAAATCAAGAATAGGGCAAACATATGATGATAAGGCGTGGATAGATTTATATATAGATGACATAACACAGGATATTGTAGATAATATAATAACAGAGGCAAATAAGATAGTAGCCCAGGGTGTTGATGTAAAAGCAGGGTATGTGGACAGCACTGTTTTTTCAAAAGAAAAGCAGATGTTAAGCTATTCAACAGGTAACCTGCCTGATGATGAAAATCTCCGAGTAATAAATATTGCAGGCCTGCCATTGCAGGCAGATTATGGAATATATGTAAAAAACACAAACGAGGTCGGTGAAATAAATGTAAAAACTTCATTGATAAAGGGAAAGTTAGATAAAAGACTAATAGTAACATTAAAATAAAATATATATATAAATGTTTAAATTATGAATGGTCTTGATCTAATAAATAGAATTAATAAAGTTGTTTCATACATAGGCATACTTATAGCCATTGTTGTATTCTTTTATTTATTGCCCTTTACGTTTGGGGAATTATCGGGCTTATCGGGTATTTCATCATCATATCTATATTTTAAAATAAAAATGAGTTATGATTTATCATATTTTTTTATTATTTTAAGCCTTATACTAATAATATTATCATTTTTGCCACTTGTATTCAAAAATAAAATCTCCGAAGGATTTGACAGTGACAACAATAAATATTATTACTCTGTTTTTTCAATTTACATAGCAGTTTTAATATTTTCATCCTTTGTAATGGAATTAATAGACCCTGCCATAACGGTATCAAAAATCTCAACGTATAAATTTGGTGTACAGAATTTTATATATGCCGTTAGTTCTGTTTTCCAGGTTATTATACTTGAATTTATACCCATTACAGTGTTAACTGCAATATATCTTGCATTAACAAAAAACTTAAAATTATTATCATTATTAAATCCATATAAATATGTAAAGGATGTAATGTTTGTATTTATTATAATAACTGCTTCTTTATCAGTATTTATAACAAATTACAACACCTACGAAAGCATATTGCTGTACATAAATACATTGATACTTAGCTATGTTTATATAAAGTTCGGGTTTTTAAAATCTATTAATATCAGTTTTGTTTCATCCATAATAGAATTATCACTGGTTTTATTTTCATCCAGTCTATTATCAACAGTTATTTCATTATTTTTATTTGTATGGGCGTTTCTTGGATTTTACACCATATTAATATATTATTCTGGAAAATCCGGAAATGTAAATAAAAAGAATGCGGAAAAAACTGATGAACAGTTAAAGGAAGAAAAAAACAATGAAATACTATCAAAAATTAAAAAAACAGACCCGGAAAAACTGTGGATAAGAAGTGCATGCCCTAACTGTGGGAATGTTGAATTTAAACTAAACGATGATTTATCACTGCAGTGCAGCCAGTGTGGGGAAACTATAGATAAGGATGCATCAGGTCCATATAATATTGCAATAAACAATAATTATATTTACAGAAATAACAGGAATTAAATTTTTATTGTAATTATAAATGTTTTTATATCCCTATGAATTTATGTATAGATTATTATGGTAACTAAACCAGCGAGAATGTATTCACACGCTAAAGGGCCTGCATATACACGCAAAGAGTTTATGGGCGGGGTTCCATACCCAAAAATAACAACGTTTGTGCAGGGAAATCAGAAAAAAAATTTTGAAATTGAAATGCAGTTAATAGCAGAAGAAGGATGTCAAATTAGGCACACTGCACTGGAAGCAGCAAGAATTTCAATAAACAGGAAATTACTCGAAAATGTAGGTGCAGCAAATTATTTCCTTCATATACGGCCATATCCGCATCAGGTAATAACGGAGCATAAAATGGCAACAGGTGCCGGTGCTGATAGGATATCAAGTGGTATGAGAATGGCATTCGGCAGGCCTGTAGGCACTGCTGCAAGAGTCCATCCTGGAGAAATAATAATGGTTGGAAAAGTTGATGGTGCAAATGCCAAAACATTAAAAATAGCATTGCAAAAAGCATCAATTAAACTGCCAACTCCATGCAAGGTTGTTGTAACTAAGGGAAAGGATATAACTTCAAGGCTGGGTATATAGATTTTTATAATTTTTAATATTTTATTTATTACATTTTTTAAATAATGGTTATAAAAATATTATATATTTTATAATTTAAATTTTTTTTCTCTGCTTGCTATAAAATCCTGGATTAACTTTGCAGCAAGCATTGAAGTGTTGCCATTATCATACAGAGGGGTCATTTCAACTATATCATAACCTACTATTTTTTCTGATACAGAATTCAATATGCTTCTAACATCAACTGAGGTTAAACCGTAAGGTTCCGGAGTACCGACACCAGGTGCATATGCAGGGTCAATTCCATCCATATCTATGGAGAAATATATTTTATTGCCTGTTTTATTTTTAACCTCATTTATTACCTCATTTATTCCGGATTGCCTTACCTCATCTGCAGATATAAATCTTACATCTTTATATTCTTCCGCAGTTACCTCCTCATATGACGTTGACCTGGTACCTATAGATATTATTTTATTTTTTCCAAGTAATTCTAATGCTCTTCGGGTAACACATGCATGGTTGTATTTATTATCCATATAAGAATCCCTGAAATCTGAATGTGCATCTATTATTATCATAGATATATCCTTTAAATTCCTCAATGCACCCACAGTAATAGAATGCTCGCCACCTAGCATAATTGGAATCTTATTATCATGGAATATCATATCAGTTACAGTTTCAACTTCACTTAAAACATAGTTTACGTCCTCATAAACAGGCAAATCACCAAGATCACATATATTATAATCAAGTAAATTTATATCATAATTTACCTCATAGGATTCAAGATTGTTATATGCATACCTTATTGAATTGGGTGATAATCGTGAACCTCTCCTGAAACTCGATGTATTATCAAAAGGTACACCGAATATTACATATTTTGAATTTTCGTACTCAGATAAAGCATCTGCTATTTTTGAATAAGAAAAATGCGATTTTAATTCTGCAGCATTATCTTCCTTTTTCCCATAGCTTCCCAATATGACACCTCCATTCCTGCCTTTAATTTATCCTGGTCCTCAGGTTCAATAGGCAATATAAACGTTTCAAATGTTTCAGAATCCATCATCTGTGCTTCATTGTTTGCAATTGATAGGATCTGTGCATTCTTCTTCACAATCATTGGCACCTTTACCTTGTGCTTTACAGGGTAAACAACGCTATGTTTCTGATTATCAAAAACACCTATGGCAACTATCCTTCCCTTTGCTTCGCCATGCTTCCCCGGTTTTGACATTGTTATATCAACTATTTTACATGGAGAATCATCAATTAACATGTATCTTCCAACTTTTAATTCCCTTACTTCAGCTTCAGTCCAGCTCATATTAAATCAATGGTTAATATTTTAAGGCTTTATATATTTTTATATTATTTTATTATTTTATGTAATACAATAGATTATGATTTCTATTAACTGTGTTAATATAAACATTTGAGAACTATATTTTTTTGATGATTAAACTTATTTATAATCCCTATCATGACAGAAAAAGTTTCAGTGACTGCTTCTCAATTCAGCACATAGCTCCTAACTGTATTTTATCTTAATAACTATATATAATTCTATAAGAATTGATATTATTACTTTCCATATTTAGTTTATTTATTGTGCTTAGTGTTCACATATAATAAAAGGGAATTACAAAAAATTTTAGCGGGATATGTTATTATTTGGAATTATATTTAACATGGTTAATAGAAAATCTAGCTATATTACCTTTATAATTGAAAAATACTCTAAACATAGATACCATAATTTATAAATTCAACATTGCAGAAACCCATGCAATTCAAAATAATTTTTTTTGAATTTTATTCATTTCATATTCCTTTTCCTTATTCTCATCTGTGCATTCAACATTATATTCATTGCATAATTTTATAATATTTTTCTCAATATTATTCCACCATTTATTATCACTTAACAGATAATTTACATTTTCCATATATTTAGACGAGCCATTATAATTGTTGTATTTATCATATATTATCCTTATATTGTATTCGGCTGCAAATTTTATTATATCTTCTATATTGCTAATATCGTCATTTATATTTCTTATTATAGGTCCTAAAAATAACCATGTTTTAATATTATTATTTTTTAATTTAATTAATGTATTCATTCTTGATATTGGAGACGGTGCATAAGGTTCGATTAGGTCACTTGTTTTTTTATTTAGTGTCGTTACTGTTATTCCTGCGTCTATATTATTATGATGCAATATATCCAGGTCCCTTAAAATTAGTGGTGATTTTGTCTGTACAGTAACATAAAAGCCATTTTTGTATAATATATCTATAGCATTTCTGGTTAATCTGTATTGTGCTTCTATAGCCATATATGGATCGGTTATGCTCGATATGCCTACGATTCCCCTTATCTTTTTATTGATCTCCTTTTTCAATAAATCTATAATATTTATCTTAACATATATTGTATTTCCCCAGTTCCCTGATATAGCATTATTAGAATAATCTATTGCATAGCAGTAAAGGCATCCATGCAAGCATCCACTGTATGGGTTAAATATATAGTTTAATTCCCTCATTCTGGATTTTCCCAAAGCGTATCTGGCATTTACTTCCTTTATAATTAAATTTCTCATAGAAAAACATCAAGGTTGCTTTTTATATTTTTAATATTATATGATTTTTTTGCCCACTCGTTTATATTTATTTTGGTAAATTTTGATACATATTTTAGTGCATTATCAATATTGTCAAATTTCTCAGGTTTGGCCTTAAATAATTCCCTTATATTGTCCCTGACATACCATACACCTAAAGGTATATTAAAACCATTATAAATTTCACGCCAGAGTATTGCCTTGCCTGATTTTTTCATTTCATTGAATTTCTCGGTGACACCTAATCTTGATGAATAGTAACATCCACCTATATCTGGATATGTTTTTCTTCCATAATAATTCTCATAATCAAGTTCTATCTGGTAATCATTGCTGAAATAATTCCAGGTTGTTCCAGGGAACCATGCCTCGCCCCACTCAAACATCCAGTTTCCAGGTGCTAATATTCCTATAAATAAATTTTTGTTTATATTTCTTATATATACATAATATTCATCTATTGAACTAAAATCCTTGATTTTATCCACAATATTATCAGAAATGTTTTTGTCTGCAGCCGTTATAGACCATCTCGTTGGAACTATTTTCCTGTTATTTTTAATTCCCATTGAACCTATACTCAATGCCTTTGATATATTATTTATGCTCATTCCATTTTTATACAGATTTATCATGGCATTATCCGCTTTTAAATCATTATCATAATATACCTTTTCTATTCTATTGTCTATTTTATAATTATCATATTTTATATTTTTTATACTGGATGATGGTCCCATAGGGGTGCTATTCTCATCAATAATTATATTTTTATTGAATGATTTTTCTGTAATCATTTCTATGTCAACCGGTTTTTCTGATAATGACGTTAGCTGGATTTCCTGCAATTTATAATCAGGATTTTTTGCATCATTTATATTTACATTTATTTTTCCCCTTAATAATGATAACCTTGCTTCTATAAAATCATTTATTCCCATTGATAGCCATTTAGTTTCGTCCTCCATGTATGATGTATCACCCTTAAATGGTGGCAGTGCCGGATATACGCCTATTTTAGGATAACCATATTTGCCCACAAATAATGATGGGGGTGATGATCCACTTATATTATTTCCAGGGAATGAGTATACCTTTTTAATTTTATTTGTAATATTTACAGGGCAGTATGTTAAACCACAGAGCATTTTTGATCCCCTGCATTTTATACATAATTCCGGAGGTATTTTTATTAATTGTCTGGCCATTATATTAATAATGTATATGGATATATAAAGTCATTGCAATTGTAATAGAGCTAGGCAAAGTTTAAATAAGTTTAATTGTATCGTTTTTTATGGACAACTACCAAAAATTTGCAGTTCTTGTAATAGATCCACAGAATGGATGGATAAATAACTATACTGAAAAACTCTTTGAAAGGATATATTCCTTCATTTCTGAGTATGGTCTTAATGGAGTTACCTTAATAGCAACTTTCAGCAACACACCAAAATCAAAATTCAGAAAACTTCTTTCATGGTGGGATGGTTTTACAGATAAGGTTGATACAGGTATAATTCCGCCATTTAATAATGGGCAATTTCCTGTATTTAGAAGGAGAACATATGGTATGCCACCATCATTCTGGAGGGCCCTAAGACTGAGAGGGGTAGACGAACTCCTTATAACCGGTGTCGAAACAGATGCCTCTGTAATAAAAATAGCAATGGATGCTTTCGATAGGGGTATAAATTCCTGGATAGTTGCCGAATTAGTTGGAAGCACCTATGGAGAATCGGGGCAGGAGGCTGGGCTTAGAATTGCGCGTAAGGTCCTGGGCAAGGACCATGTATATGGCAGTGCCCATGAATTCTTCAGGAGAGTAGTCCTGCATGCCTGAAACATACCGGACAGTAAGTCTAATACCATTTCAGTTATCTCCTACTGGTAATATTAAGGTAGTGGATGGAAACTACTTAACCGTAAGGGAGAGGGACCACAGGGAGTCCATACTTGTTGGGAAGACAAAGTTTTCATTTCAGGTTAAAATATCTGGCACCGTGGCTGACCTCGATATATTCGACGGAGATATTGGCATAATAACTGTAACGATGGACCATGCAATTAACAGCAATATTCCTACGGAAGAACAGATATATAATATACTCGCCGAAAGGAAGGCAATGCACAGAAAATTTCTTGATGGTTCTGATTCAGTTGTATCTGCAATAGAATCCGAACTTAAGAAGATTTTTGCCCCATCAAGATGTGACATAGCAATGTCCTATGTTTTTACGATCTATGCATTTCCAGATGAGGAATGGGTAAAGCCAGAGCTGCTCATGGCTATATTTCAGCCCTCTATGGTCGGAATAGATGATTCTCTCAATTTTGATGAAAAAATTGAAGAAATAGAAAAAATTACCGGAGGCCCAAGTAAAGAATGGCTTAAAGACAATAATTCAGATATAAGGAACGGAGTTACAGGATTGATAAGCTGGTCCAGTGTCATTGTGATTGCAGGCAAATATGATTATGTGAAAGATTATGTTTATCTGGAAAAAAGACTTCAGCATGCCTGGTTAAGCCTGTATACAAATACAGCATATCTTTCCTCTATAATTGAACGCAAATTAGTTATCGGATCGCAGGAAATAAATAGGATACGTGAGGATGCAAGCTTTGAAATACTGGAGGTAGATGAAATACTGGATCCATCAATACCAGGCCGCCACTCCATCATACTTGAAAAAATGATTGAAACCAGTAACTTTGATAAGTTGAAACAAAAAATAAATGCACAGCTGAAATTTCTTGATATAAAAGCCATGAAACAACGTGAAAATAATCAGAATCTCTCCAATAGGCTTGTTACCTCATTTCTATTTCTTATTGCTTTAATTACAGCATATCGGAGCCTTTCATCCCTTATGATTTCTGTTGTTGGGCCATTATATTCTAACCTCCTTGCATTCATCGTTCTGGTGGCTATTTTTACTGTGTTTGAGGTAATAATATTCAGAAGATTTGAGAGGTGATATTAATTACATTTTTCTGCAGTTGAAAATTTATAATTCGTACAGCGTTGCTATTGCGGCAACCCATGCAAACCTTTTGCATATATTTCAGCATAAAACTGGCATGCATATTTCTAGTGCATATAAACGGATGCTTAAAGGTTACATGTAATCAAGCTCCATGAAATCAATTTTATTATTTATTTTATATTTATTTTTTAATATTTTTCCATTTATTATTACGTATTCAACATTTTCTGGATTTGCAGAAAATACTATGTTATTTACAACATTTTTATTATTATAAGGTATCATATTGAATTTGTTTGCATCTACTATTATGATGTCTGCGTAGTAATTTTCCCTTATTATGCCTATTTTTTCTTTCAATGCTATGCCTGCATCACGTGTAGCCATATCCAGTATCTTCTGAGATTTTAATGTATCAGCTGACCACCTGTCATTATTTATTGATAGTAATGAAAATTTCATCTCCTCAAACATGTTTAATGAATTGTTGCTTCCTGAGCTATCTGTACCAAGAGAAACATTTACATTGTTGTTTATCATTTCAGGAATCGGTGCTATGCCACCAGAAGCAAGTTTTGCATTGCTTACTGCATTCCACGACACCCTTGTATTGCTATTAGATAACATTTTTATTTCATTTAAAGTTACCCAGACACAGTGTGCTGCTATCAACCTATCGGACAGAAAATTTATCGAATTTAAATGCTCTACTGGCCTTTCTCCATGGATTTTTACAAAATCATACACCTCTTTTCTGGTTTCAGATAGGTGTGTATGCACCATTACATTATATTTTTCAGATATTTCCTTTACTTTATAATAATTCTCATCGGATGAAACATATATTCCCTGAATACCTATTAATGGTTTTACTAGGTCTATATGGTCTTTTTTAATAAAATTCTCCGCATTTTTTACCGGGTTCCCCTTCTGTGTTGTATATTCCTCATCTAAGGTTGCCCATGCAAGAAATGACCTTATTCCTGTTTTTTTAGCCGCTTTTTCTATGATATCCTCCGAATAATATAAATCTAAAAATGATGTGGTTCCTGAATTTATCATTTCATACATTCCAAGTAGAGATGAATTATAGATGCCATCATCAGTTCTTTTAGAGTCAAGTTCGGATGTTTTTTTTAAAAAATCATCCAGTATGATATCATCCAGAATTCCCTTAAAACCACTCATTGCAATATGTGTATGTGTATTTATAAGACCTGGCATTACTATTTTATTTTTTGCATCTATTTCATCATCATGTTCTGGTATCTCTTTTCCAATATACTTTATTATATTATCCTCAATTAAAACATTTCCATTTATTATATCCCTGTTATCGTTTTCGGTTATTATAATTCCATTTTTTATTAATAATCTCATAGGTCATTATTGGTATATAATTAATAATTTTTAGCTTCTTACCTTTACAGCTATGCCCTTATTCAAATCTATCATGGCCTTATATGGCATCATGGCAGTACCCACTCCCCTCACCTCATTATTGTACGTAAGAATTACTTCATCCAGGGGTTTTATATCATCAGTTGCATCTTTAACGCCTACGGAGTATACATTCGATGTGGGCTTAAAATCATCTATTGCTACATTAAATTTATTATTTTCAAGGAAAAACTTTGCAGATTGCTTTGTTATTGTAAATTTGCCTATTTTATCATTATAAACAAATAATATTTTTTTATCCTTTAATATCATATCCTGATGAAAATTATTCACTATTCTTATATTATCTAAATATTTATTTATCCATTTTCCAAACTGGAATGATAATATTGATTTATAATCATATAATTTATTTCCATAATTAAAATCCTTTTTTATCATATTTTTTAATGTACCTTTTAATTTTTCTAAATTGGCATTATCTGTTACCTTCCCTTCTATAAATACTGTATCCTCTGGAAGAACTTCCCTTAAGAATTCCAGGTCCTCAGGTATGTATGCAATTATTTTATTATAATAATTATTTTTTAAATAATTTTTTAATAAATTATTCATCATAATTTTTTCATCCTCATACCATATGCCGATAACGGGTATGTCATAAAATCTAGCGGGATAAATGTTCTCAAGTTCCCTTGGAACCAGGCCTACCGGTGAAGTCACTATAAGTTCATGCAGGTATTTTCTATAATTAGATATTTCATTTATTATTTTCATATGTGTTTTTGACAATGAATACGGTTTTTTAGCCGAGCACGGCAATATTAATGCTATATCCCTGTTTTCGGGCTTTTTATACTCCATAATATCATTCCTGTATTTTATTAAATCTGGCCGGTTTAATGATTCCATTGAATTTGCAAGTATATATGGTGTTCTTGATGGAAAATATTTAATAAAATCATTATAATAATATGAATCTGCTATCCTTAATAATTCCAAAGCTTTTGATGATATTGCTATTTTTTCAACAACCTCTCTTAATGTATTATTTTTTATTGAATCAAACAATGATGATATTAGATTATTTGCAAAATCCACATTTTCCTTTAAAGGATTATAATCAACATATGATTTTCCAGCAACATTGTATTTTATTTTTTTATTGCTTTCTTCCCTTATATACAAATCATCAAATATATTTATGCCTAAATAAACCAGAACTGGAATTATATATGGGTCAGAAACACCCTGAAGATAAAATAATTTCTTAAATCCATGTTTATTTCTTAATTTTACAAGGAAATCAACAAGTTTTCTAGGCCTCTGTATTAATTCTATGCCATTGAAAATAATTATAATATCATCGCTTTCTATAATTTTATTGCCATCAAGAAATGATGGATAATATATTTTTTTATCAAATTCATTGCCTATTATCTTTATTTCCTTATTATCGTTTTTATAATTGTCTGAAAATGTATCTATAATAAGCGGGAACTTTATATTTTTATAGTATCCACACATTGAAAAACCCATAACATAATGAATATCATCTATAGTTTTTGACATGTTTCGTTATTAATACAAATTATATATACTTTTAAAATAAAAAAAAATTATTTTGTTGTTATTCTTACAACATTGCTCCCGCGGATAACAACTTTCCCCAATTTTCTCTGGACTTCACCATTTTCTTCGGCATCATCCAGGGTCATGTTCATGTATTCATCGTAACCGGATAATGTTCCATCCAACATTCTATTATCTTTTAAAAGCAAACTAACTTTCTTATTCAAATTCTCTTCAAGCATTTTCATTGGTAACGTTGCCATATTTCTCACCTAGTTATATTCATCATCGTCATTGAACTGATCATTGTGATCTATCATAACCTGTATTAATCCGCTTAAAACTTCCTTTAAGCTATCTATCTCTTTTTTCATATCTGTAACTTCTCTTGATAGCTCCTGGACATCTTTTATTTTCTCATCTTTCATTAGCATCACCATATATTTTTATATCCCCATAATCATTTGCTATTTTTCTGGTTTCATTCCTCTGGCAATTAGTGCAATAAAGTTTATTTTCTTTAATTATAAGCTCCTTGCGGCATATAAGGCATTTTGTTTTAATCACTCCAAGTTCCGGGTTGAATATAGTTACATATAATGGTCTAATATTAATAATTTTTGCTCTTACAAGGTCACCTATCGTAATTATGTGTGAATACATATTTTTATTTGTTATGGGTAATTTTATCCTGCCCTCAATATTAACCGGCATAATTTTTCCATTCATATATATGCCTGAAATAGAAACTATTGCGTCTTTATTTATTACCCTTATAATTTTGCCGTAAACTATATCCCCTTTTTTTGGCCTTATTGCATTTTCCTGAGTTTTTATTGAAATTGTAAGGTTCTTTTCATCCTTTTCTACTTTTCCAAAAACAGTAGCTATTATATTTCCATTTATATCCTGTGTATTTCTCCCGGATAAATACTCCTCTTCCTTTGCTATCACATCTCCGGGGAAAACTATACTCTTTGTATTACCCAATTTATATTACCTCTTTATTGATTATAAAATTTTCATTATTAAATTTATTCTATAATTCTAATCAGGCCAAAATTTTAATTAGATTTATTATTATAGCAATTAAAAAGATAAACGTCAGATACGGTGCAGTATATACAAATAATCTTAATGAAGAGTTTTTATCAGGTTTATTTATAAATTTTATTGAAAATATTATAATAGGTATCGATAATATTATTACTATTATTAAATAAATTATATTAAAAATTCCTAATATATAGGGTATAACAGAAAAAATAATTAAAAACAAGGATGCTATTGATATTGCTATTGCTGTTTCCTTATCAGGATAAACTACAGGCAGCATAGGCACGCCTGCATTTTTATAATCATCTTTATACCGGTATGCCAGGCTCCATACATGTACCGGTATCCAGAACATTACTAAGAGGAATAGAATCCAGGGGAGCCATGAGAATTTTGTAGTTAATGTATACCAGCCTATCAAAACAGGAAAAGCACCGGAGAATCCACCGTATATAATACTGTATGGTGATCTTTTCTTTAATAAATAACTGTAAATAAAGACATTGTCGAAAATACCAATTGCCATGAAAAATGATGCTATGTATTTACCGAATACTAAGAGAATTATAACGGAAAAAATAGATAATGAATAACCAAAAATCAATGCATTTTTTTTGCTTATTAAGCCCATAGGCAATGGTCTGTTCTTTGTTCTTTTCATTATGGAATCCATATTTAAATCAATGTAATTTGTAAGGCCCTCGGCACCCATTGAACCTGAAGTTACTGATATAATTGCAATTATAATAAGAATAATATTGGCTTCCGTAAATTTTGTAGTGGCAATAAATGCACCTGCAAAGCCTGTGAATACAAGAAGCCACCATACTTTTGGTTTTGAATAGTCTATATAAATCTTTAAACTCTTAAGCATTTAATGCTTTATTTAACTCGTAAATATATATATTAGTATTTTAAATGCTGATGTATAAATAATTTGTATTTTATATATAAATAATTTATTTACATGAATTTTTTGTTTCAATTAAAGTTATACATGAATGCGAAAATTAGGAAAACTTTATATTAATAGTTAATTTAATCTAACTATATGTCAGTACCTTACAGGATAACAATACGAGTTTCAGAAGACCTTGTTAAAAAACTTCAGGATATTGTAGATAAATACAACTATAATAGCGTTTCTGAGGCAATAAGATTTGCATTGAATGAATTTGTAGCCAAACATGATGTCGATAATACAAACAATATTGATTTAAAATTGCCAAGAAAGGTTTATAATGAATTGGAAAGTGAAGTAAATACAGGAAATGCAATATCTATAGATGATTTAATAAGATTCATATTAAGGGAATATGCAAAAAACAAAACAAACAATAATAAAAACTAAATTTAAATAAATTGTTGATATTATTATGTAATGGTTGTAATAAAAGATAGCAAAAACAATATAATAAATAGTATAGGCGGAAACTATTACGATAGATTATATGATTATTCAAAAATTATAGGCTATTCCATAGATGAAGATAACGAATTAAAAATTGAGTTCAATCCAGACAGACCGGATTTGTATTCATTCTTTGCGCTTAAAGAAAACATGAAGATTTTTTATGATAATAATTATAGAATAAAGGGCATATTAAATAATTCAAACATAGCAATAATACCAGATAAACACATTTTAAAAGAAAGGCCATATCTATTATCATTCATTGCGGAAGGTAAAAATATAGGAAATAACTTTCAGCATATCATAAATTATCAGGAAAGGCTGCACGATATAATAGGCAAAAACAGGAAAAAAGTATCTATAGGCATACATGACCTTGATAATATAAAACCACCATTTAAATATACAATGGCCAAAGCAAAAAATTTAGAATTTACAACATATGATGGTTATACAGGAAGTGCATATGATATACTTAATAGGCATGAAAAAGGAAACGAATATAAAAACCTTATAAAATCACGGGACAGTGTTCCTGTTATATTTGATTCTGAAAACGATGTTATGTCAATGCCACCTATAGTAAATGGCATAAAATCAAAGGTAACAGTTAATACATCAAGATTTTTCTTTGATATAACAGGTACTGATTTTAATGCTGTAAGGTCAGCATTTTATCTTTTTGCATATGAAATGAGTTACATTGGCTATAAAATATCAATATGCAATTCGGGCAATAATCTTTCTAATATAATGGAATATGATTTCCGTGAAATTTACATAAAGGAAAAGGAAATAAAGGATTTAATAGGTTTAGTTCCTGAGGATATTGTAACACCATTAAGAAAAATGGGCTATCGATGCGAAATTTCAGATTATGGATATAAAATCAATGTCCCTGGAAATAGAATAGATGTAATGGGGCCCGTTGATATTATAGAGGATATAGCAAAGGCATATGGCTATGACAACATAAAAGAAAAAAAATTAAAAATATACAATCCAGGAAAACCGGATAAAAAAAATGATAACATAAACATTATAAGGAATATACTAACATCAATAAACTATCAGGAGGTAAGAACCTTTGTGCTTACCTCAAATGAATTTTATAATGGATTGAATTACTCCAGTGAAGCATACATTGAAAATCCAAAAAGCATGGATTATTCTGTAATACGTGATAGATTGTATGCAGGGATGTTAAATTTTATAAGGATAAATAAAAGAAATGGTTTGCCAGTAAAAATATTTGAAATTGGTGATATAATAAAAAACGGGAACCAATATACAGATTTATGTATAATATATAATAATTCAAAAGCAGTTTATTCCGATATATACCAGATTTTAAATTATTTAAACTCAAGGAGTATAGATAAAACAATAACTATCAAGGAAAAAAAGCATGAAGAAATTATTGATGGCCGTGGTGGTGATATAACAGTGGATAATAATACCATAGGCATAATAGGTGAAATGAAACCACAGGTCTTATCAAACTTTGAAATACCCGCACCGCTATCGTTCATTGAAATTAACCTTGATAAATTTCTTTCATATTTAAATAAAAACTAAATTTTATTGTATATGCTTTTTAATTTTTCATCAGATATGACAATGCCAAGTTTTTCAACATAATTCTTTAAATCATTTAAATCAAATTCCAGTTTAAAATTATAATTACCCAATGATTTTTCAACAGTGCTCTTTTTTATTTTTGTGATTTTAGATATATATTTTAAAACATTTTCATCAAATTTATCGTAATTTTTATATCTTATCATTAAGTCATCTATAAATTTCTTATTTTTTGAATAATAATTTTTATTAGTAGAAATAAAGCAGCATGGATCACCATTCATTAAACTTTTATAATCCATAACAGTTATGTATCCGGTTTCAGATATATATGTTGCATATGGTTCCCATATAACTATGTATCTTCCATTGTTTTTAAATTCCTTTAGTCCATTTAATGGGTTATCATATGTTTTTATAGTTATATCATTCCCTGCTTTAATAAATTCCTTTGTAAAAAGCATCATTGAGGATATCTCAGAGGTGTAAAGAGTATTATTTTTAACATTTTTCCCGATAATTGATGACCCGCCGGACGAAACAGGAGCAAGCATCAATACATTATTATTTGTCAGTGAGTAAATTATTTGTGAAAAGAGGGGAGATAATGCAAATTCCAGTGCATTGTTAACTATTGCATTCATTAATTCTACTGTATTATTATATGCAATAATTTTTATTTTTTTATCATTTATTTTATATACCAGGGATAAAAATAATGAGTATTCGCTTGATCTTAATATTCCTATACGTATATAATTATCTATTATGCCAGGATAATATTCAGGAAGCCATATCCTTTTTGTTAATTTACCTGTGTTTTTTCTTATTATTATATTATCATTTTCTAGAAATGTCAGGGTTTCAGAAATATATGATCTTGAGAAATTATATAAAGCCTCAATTTCATACTGTGCCATCCCTGAATATTTTCTTTTTCTTAATTCCCTTAAAAGTGATTTTTTTAAATCGTTCATAAAATATGATATATAATATCAATTTATCTTTTTTTGTTATGGATAGATTTTAATTTTTTATTGCAATGCGGTTATATGGTATATTTAAATTTAAAAGAAGCTGTAATGCAGTCGTTTACATCAATAGGGCCAATGCTTGATTTTATAGCATTATTTTCGGTAATTGCATTATATTCCGGGTCATTACTGCCGTTTGTTGTTATATTTTCATTTTTATTATCATATTTTACATTATATACAATATATGCATTATCAAAAAAATATATAACTAACGGAGGTTATTATTCATATGCTGGAAATATTCTGGGCAGGGATTTTGGCATTTTTATTTTTCTTTTATACATAATGTATTCAATATTAACCGTTCCAAACATATCCATGTTCATATCAGGATTTATATATTCTATTTTTAATTTATTTGGGATTTATAATATTTATTTAGAATATATTTTTATTTTTATATTTGTTGGCATGGTATATCTTGTGGTATCAGCAGGATTAAAGGTTTCAATTAAATATACATTAATAGCAGGCTTTCTTGAAATAATGTTTATTTTAATAATGAGCACAGTTTTTATTGTTTATCGGTCACCAAATTTTTCATTTTCTGGAATAAAATTCAGTTTAAATGAATTTTTCTTCGGTGTAATATTTGGTATTTTAGCCTTTTCCGGAGGTGGTTCAAGCATATTCCTATCGGAAACTACTGAAAAATCTCATAAAAACACGCCAAAATCATTGTTTATATCATTTACAATTTCAGGCATAATTATGAGCATATCAGCATTTGCCTTATTAGTTTTTGCGGGCTATTCAGGTTTATCCGATTATATAACAAATTCATTTTATATAACCGAACTTGTATTTCACAGGTTAGGTTTTCCATTTTTAATAGTTTTTGCATTCTTCGGCATAATGAGCGGTTTTAATTTAAGTGTATCATATTTAAATGCATTTATAAACCTTATCCCAAGGTTTTATAATGATTTTAATATAAAAAAGATGGAAAAGAAAAAACTTATGCTTATCCTATTTTTAATATCTATATTAATATCAATGGTGTCAACTTATTTTATAGGTGTTTTCGCATCATTCGTAATAATAGCCGGAATAATAAGTTTTATTTACATAATAATACATATAATTTCCAATATATCATTGATTAAATTATATGCAAAAAATAAATTTTTTATTCCCGTTATATCATCAATATTTCTTATTTTCGCCTTTATTCTATCATTTATAAGCAATATTGCCTATTATGTTTCTATAAATTATTTTATATTAATATATATTTTAATAGCTATTGCATATATTATTTATTTAAAAAGAAATAGATTAAAATTTTACAGCAATATAAAATTTGAATATAAATAAGAAATATATTTTATTTAAAAATAAGGTAAATTTTTATATAAAGATTTCATTATCCAAATCTAATTATGAGTATTACAGATAACATTAAAGAGAAGATAAGCAGACATCCAGAATTCCCTGTGCTTTTGCTACTATTTGCACTGTATATGTTCCTTGCTAATTTCTTTGTATGGTCAGAGGCATTTAAGGATTTATATCTAAATGTATCAGGGGGGAGTGATCCGTATTTTAATTATTATATAGTTCAATATATATTGAGCCACCACAGCCAGTTAATATATACTAAAGGCCTTGCATATCCTTTAGGCACACACAACTTCAGGCCGCCATTTTACCAGTGGAGCATAGTATTTACAGCATATTTATTATCACCATTACTGGGTTTAACCCATGCAGGTTACTATGCATTTATGGAATCTGATGCATTTTACGGTGCATTGTTAATAATACCTGTATACCTAATAACAAAGGAAATATTCGGAAAAAAAGCAGGTATGTTAGCTGCATTATTCTATGCAATAATGCCGGGAAATTTAACATCTGGTATACTGTCTGATGGCAGGGCACATACACCTGAATTAATATTCGCTTTTCTTGCAGTATATTTCTTTGAAATGGCTGTAATAAAATCCAATAAAAGCGTTATAATAAAGAAACTGACAGATTATAAATCATATTACAGTTCGATAGCTAATTTCTATAGGGAGAATAAGATATCTACAATATATGCATTAATGTCAGCTGTATCACTTGGTGGTTTAATTGTTATTTGGCAGGGTTTCCCGTATATAGAAGTTATAATATTAATATATGTGGCCTTACAGCTGCTATATAACCTGTTTAAAAGAAAGCCGACAGGCTATTTAACATATCTAACAACAATATATATAGCATTTTCATTTCCATTCGGTTATTATTACTATGATATAACAAAAATGCTAATGCCATGGTATTATCCGCCACTGGCAATGGGATTATTAATTATAGGCTTTGGTTTGTTAATAAACATAATTTCAAGAAAACCATGGATAATTACGGTGCCGGCATTAATAATTGTAAGTGCGGTATCCTTATTTGTACTTGATAAAACAAATCCTGTAATATTCAGGGAATTAATTACCGGAGATGGATATTTTATCAAGACAAGATTATACTCAACAATAGCAGAAGCAGCAGCACCTCCCCTTGGGTCATACATATCGGATTTTGGCCCAGGATTGTTTTTATTAGGCGTTGCTGGAGTACCATATATAGTGTATAAATTCCTGAAGGTTAAAAACGAGGCAATATTCCTTGTTTTAGTATTTGCAGTATTCTCAATATTCATGAGCTTTGAGGCTGGGAGGTTTAATGTAACAGCAGCACCGGCGTATGCAATACTTGGAGGTGGATTAATAGCTTATTTTGCAGATTTATTGAAAGCAAACGATGTTAAAAAAAGAATAAGTCATTCAACAATCAGAAAATCCATAAAAGGCAACATAACCTGGATTCAGGTAGTATTTGCAATAATAGTGGTGCTTGCGTTAATTGTACCATCAGGCATGGGGTCTGTATCTGCAGCTGTACCCGACAATAATGCAGGGTACTATAATAGCCAGATAAATTCCACATTATCACCCTTGGGCATAAATAGCACAGCAGCATCATCATATTTAGGGGATTATGGCTTACTTCTTGTTAATAATACAGATCCATTAGCACAATCATTTTCATGGCTTGCAACCCAGAATACCAATGAATCATTATCAGATAGGCCGGCATACGTTTCATGGTGGGATTATGGTTTTGAGGAACTTCAACAGGGAAAACACCCCACAGTTGCGGATGATTTCCAGCAGGGATATGTAACAGCAGGCCAGATACTTTTAGCCCAGAACCAGAGCCAGATAATCTCATTATTTATAACAAGAGTATTACAGACACCAGGTGCATATTCTAACGGTCATTTTAATAAAACCGTTGAAAATGTTTTGGACACATACTTCGGTATTAATGAGACAAATATAATTACAGATATATATGCAAATCCACTAAATAACAAATATGATTATTTATTAAATACAACATCATATGGCAACCATCAGGTAAATATAACATCAGCATCAAATGCACGTCACGCACTTATAATGGGGCAGTTATCAACAAAGTATTCCATGAATACAATAACAAATGCATATTCTGCATTAGAAAAGGCAACAGGTTCGAAAATATCGTATATACAGGTAGATCACGGATTATTTCCATTCTCTGGATCCGATCCGGGAATATTTTATGCCCCTGCATATTTAACGGATACAAAATCATATACATACGATGGTGAGGTTGTTCCTACAACATATTACGATATATTTGCAGAAACAAGCACAGGAGTTTATCCATTAAATGAGACACCTGCAGGTGCAACAATTACGGGTTATGAAATATTATATTCACCACAGTTTTATAATTCAACAATTTATAGAACTACAATAGGATACACACCACAGGATGTTGGGGAAACAGTAGGTATACCAGGCATATCATATGGTACAAGTGATATGACACCCATGCCTGCATTTAATATGAGCCACTTTGAGTTAGTGTATTATGGTTCACTGTACAATCCATACAATGAAACCCAGATAGAAAAGAATCCAAGCCTTGAAAAATACTTCAAATTTATACCTTTACAGACAGCATATAAATACCAGCAGGAAAATAAAGGATATGAAATATTGCTGCCATTAAGTTCTGAAGTATTAACAGATGAGGACTCGATAATACAGTATTATCCAGGAGCAAATATAACAGGCCATGTACTGTCATCCGATGGGAAGCCAATAGCTGGAGTTCATGTAACCCTAACAGATCAGTATGGAATACCCCATGATGTGGTAACAACAAATGCTACAGGGTATTACAACATTGTTGGCTTACCCGGGAATGATACATTAACATTCAGTACAGGCACCATAGGGCCATTAAACTTAACGGGGAATGTAATATCAACAAAGGATGTTAATATAACAGAGCAGGAGGCAAATGATCCTTATACCATACATTTAAATGAAACATTCCACAAAAATAAGGTATCAGGCCATGTGGAGCTCCATAATGTAAATGTTAATAAAACAGTGGAAACAGGGAATGTTACCTTATACAACAGCACATACAATAGGACATATAATACAGATATAAAAGATGGATATTATTCATTTAATGATTTATCGCCATATACATATAGTGTAACAGTTTCATCCGGTGGCTTAACATATAAAAATGTTGAAACAATAACTGCTGTTCTCGGTAAAAATATAACAAATAATATTAACATAAATTTTGATAACCTAACAGTAAATGTAAATACTGATGGTAACCCATTATCAGATTATAATGTTACAGTTAATACCACAGGTTATATAGAATCAAGCACAACTGGTTCTAATGGGGATGTGACCTTTGGGGTTATACCTGGTAATTATACAATAACAGTAAAATCAAATAATACCGAAAATAAGGGTTATAAATCCGTAACTGGCTGGGGGTCATCATATTCTGCAAGTATAACTCCTGAGCTTGCAGCTAGACTTTATGGAAATGCAACAAATAATGTAACATTATATTTCAATGGAATAAGTTCAGACTCATTAAATGTTACACCGGTTAATGGAACTTATAGTACAAACCTTCCATATGGAATGTATACTGTGTATTCTACCAATGGAACCGGTGTATTTATAAAAACAATAAATGTTACAGGGAATACGGAATTAAATATTCATTATTTAAAGGCCATACCGGTACATATTGACTCATACATAAAAAACCATAATAATTACACAGGATTTTATGAGGTATTATCAAAAAATATAAGATTGCAGTATGATTTTAACAATACAGATAAAAATTATACAGTATATTTGCCGGAAGGGCAGTATACAATATCCGGCCTTGGTGAATATACAGGTGCAAGGCTTGCTTCATTTGATTATTTAAATATAAGCGCTGAAAGATATATTTATTTAAATTTAAATACACCATATAACACAACAGTACTTGCATCATCCAATAATAATGTTAATCAGGAAGTAACTGAAGGAATAGCAACAGTTTATTACCATGGCTTCCCATTCTTCTTTGCAGAATTAAATAGCAGCCAGGCAATAGTAAATTATCCTGCAGTGAATAAAAGTTATGTGGATATTCAATCCATATTTTACTATGGTAAAATGGCAAAAATAACAAATTCAACATCATTATCATACCTGGCCTATCAGAACACATATAATATTACATTTAAAATCAATAACACTTCAAAAGTACTGAGTAACTTTAATGGAACGATAAATCTTGAAAGCCCTGATAATACATATAATATTAATTTTATCAATGGTGTGGCGACATATAATATGGCCCCAGGTATATATTATACATCCTTTAGTAGCAAGGATGCGTATATTACACCAGAAATCACGGGCACAACTGTAATAATGAAAAATCAGACAATAGACAAAAATACATACCTTAATTTCTCATTAACATACAATAAGAATTATACAACATATATTTTTAAGAACGGCACAGAATATAATATAAATCACTTCCCAGCAGGCAAATATACAGTATATTCATACAATGGAACCACAGCAAACATTACGTCAATGTATATAAATAAAAATACAACATATACACCCTTTTATAAACCGGCTTACGATTTAAATGTAACAAATTCATTAAACACATCAACAAGCTATATTATAGACTACAATAGTTTATCATTGAATTTCACAGGCAAAAAAATCAGTTTAGTCCTGCCTGAAAATAATAATTATAATGTAAGCACCTCAGGTAAATATTCAAACAAAACAGGTGCATACACATATTACGGTAATTTAACTAATATATATCTAACAAAAAATACATCTTTAAACCTTACATTAACAACACACATGGTGCCTGATTATGTAAATGGCTATGTAACATATAATAATTCTCCTGCAGGATATGCATATATAAACGTAATAAGCAACGGTACAATAATAAAAACTATAAGATCAAATAGCAGTGGCTATTATAATGTATCATTACAAAATGCCAATGCTATATATGGTATATACATAACAGGTGCAAATGACGGTTATGCATATATGAATAATATAACTTTGAAACCATTTACAAACGTCATAGATAATAACATTACATTAATAAAAGCACATTATGCACATCTTTATGTATATTATAATAATAAATTAATAAATAATAATGTTAAAATCACAGGACCGTCAGAACTAAACGTAAACTCATCAATACAGAAAATATTATTACCCGAGAATAAATTTACAATATCATCAAGTAAAATTATATATAATAGCACATATAAAATGGATATAACATATAATAACGCGGTAACAGAATACATAAACAGTACAGAATATGTTAACTTACATCTTAAGAAGGTTAACATTTTTAATTATACAATAAACGCGGTCGATCCTAATGAAAGTGTAGGAAGTACATTCATTACAACAGTTAAAATAACAAATAATGGCAATACAGCTAATAATTTAACATTATATTCTGGCAATTCAACGTGGAAGATGTTATTTAGCACCAACAATTTTTATCTTAAACCGAATGAAAATGAAACCGTAAATGTTACTGTAACTGTACCGGATGCACCTGCAGGCATAAATAACGTTTCGATAGTTGTAAATAATACCATTAAAAATGTAACGGCACATGGATATATTACTGTTAATGTATCAAAGTATTATAATTATACAGTAAATTCTGGAAATTTAAGCCTAAAGGAATATACAATAACAAACGGTACATTGAATATGCTCCCCGTAACAATTAAAAATACAGGTAATGTAAACATAACGGTTTATTTCAATATAACAAATAATTTAACATTAAACAAAGTATACCGTATAGGTACATATACAGTTTACAATGGCAAAATAGCAAATAATATTACATTACTATACAATCAAACAGCAACAGTGTATGTTTACGCATATGATATCTCATCTGTTAAATTAAGTAGCAGCGATATAATAGATTTCCATTCATATTACAATAACACGCTGGAACATAATGTAACAATAACACCGGAAATACAGAGTGCATCAGTAAATACAGGTTCATCAGGCATCAGTATAATTGATGATTATACGGCTAATCCGGCAATTACAATATATATAGGCATAGGAATAATAGTAGCAGCCATGTTAGTGGGCTTAATAGGGTCTTCAATAAGGTCAAGGAAGAAAAGGTGAAATAAATGAAAACTAAATTAATAATAATTATATCAATTGTGTTCATATTGGTTTCCTTATCTGGATTATCAATGATTAATTATAATGCGAACGGTGGAGCTAATAATGTAAATACGCCGGCAACATCATTTTCACCTGTAATAAGCTATCCATCTTTCGTATACAAAGGTGAAAAATTTGATATATATGTAAACGAATCATCCGGTTATCATAGTTACTCGGTGAGTGCATATTTCGCCGGTACTAATCTAACATCATTTTCTCCATTAACATACCATAAAAGCTCACACAACAATACAGACTTTGTTATACCCGTTACTGCACCTTTAAATTGCCAGACCGTATATGTTAATATTAAAAGTATGGCATTAAATCAAACAAATTCAACTGTTGTAAATTTAAATAGTATAAATTTTAATGTAAGCAATCCGGTTAAATTAAATGCTACGATAAAAAACTCTATATCCAGCCCAATATATAATATTACTATAAGTTATTTTATTAATGGGGTTACTGTAGGTTCGAAGCATGTTGAAAGAATAGGCCCAAAATCTACTTCAAATATTAATATTACTGTACCCGCGGCCACGATACCCAAAGGCAAAGATACATTATCAATATCAACAAGCAATCCTGATATATTAATATCAGGTAAATCTTCTGTTAGTTTCTATTATGGAACACCACCAAATTATAACTGGGTTTATTATATAGCTGCAGTTGCTGTGGCATTTGCAATATTCCTTGTATTGGCTTCAGGTAGAAGAAATACGGTAAAGGTACCCAAATGGAAAAGAAGAAAGAAAAAAGTGCCAAAAACAAAATCATGATATTAATGAATGTAAGGTTGTAAATTCTTTTTCATAAATATTTTTTCTGCTAAATTTTTCAGGGACCCGCGTACAGTCATATTTATCATTTATTAATGATATTCTTGCAGCCGATAATGCGTTATCATGTATTTTATGTGGAGTGCTTGTATTTTCTTCATTAACTATTACCATTGGTGCAATATTTCTTAATTCCATTATTATTGAATCCCTGTTTGGCCTATCACCATTACCTATTTTTATAGTTGCATAAACATAAGAATAGCTATTTATTATATTCAGAATTTCCTTTCTTATACCTTTTATTGTCGGGCATTCGTATGCCTCCATTAAAACATTATCTGCCATAACAGCTATACCTGGTTTTGGTCCAGGGTCTATACCTATAACAATGTTATTAAATTTATCACGATCTAAAAGCATTGAAAGGCACATCCTTATCCCTTCCATTGAATTACCAGCTTTAATCTGCCCGGGTAATTTTATATTATCCTTATTAGAACTTAAGATTACAGAAATATCCTTAGGTATGGAATAAATATCAGTTATGCTGTAAAAAGGCAGATTCCACTTCTTCAAATCCATTATAACATCATGGTAAAATTTGAAATCATGAGTATATATTCCTACTCGAGTCATCTGATATAATAATTAATTCATTATTTATAAATTTTTATAATTTATTTTTAAATATTGTATAAATAAATATCGATAAATAATAAATTTAATCATAAAAAGATAAATATAAATTTGTAATACAAGATAGCGGATAGGTGGCAGAGAAGCTATGCGTGAGACTGCAGATCTCATCTACTTGGGTCCAAATCCCAACCTATCCTTTTACAATTTCAAATCCTTATAAATAGAATAATACAATCATTATGTTTTGCTATTACATTAAATATAATATTTATATATAAGGCAAAAAAATTTATATTAATATATTATGAATAAATGTTAAGGCGATAAAATGGGTGATGATAAAGATAACAATGAAACAGAGGTAAAAGGTCATTATGTTCATAGAAATGGAAAGGATATATGGATACTTGAACATGAAATGAAAGAAAATGAAAATGTACATGAAAGGCATGAGCACAGATTAAATGAGGAAATAGACGGATTAAAAGATCAGGAAGATAAAAAAGATACCAACAATAAATATGACAATAAAAAATATGAAATGGGTATAGATATGCAAACAACATCTAATCATCCAGGATATTCCGATGAATTATCTGCAGATGAAAACTATGACAAAGGCCTGAAATATGCTGAAGCTCATGGCCATGACAAGCTCTGGGTTGCAAGAAGTTTAGAACAGCTGGCGAATTTAACGCATAAACAGGTTTACAAGGATGCTGCCTCAAAGGCATTTCAGGAATATGATAAGGATAAAAATTAAAAAAATGTTATTTAATTTAATATTATAATTTAAATTTATTAATAAAAATTATATTTATTTTTTCTTTAATGTTTTAGGTTTCATATAAAATACAACATATGCTAATGCTATGGCTGTTATCACTGCAAAAGCAAGCATTAATTTTTCAACATTTTCCAGGAATATATTATTTACGTATATTATTGAAAATACATGCACCGGCTTAGGTGAGGTTATATGTTCTGATGCAATTGCAGGCGTTACACAGAAAACAGGATCAAGAGGGTCTTTTGCAGGATTATATGTTACATAAATTTTACCGTTGTATGAATGAACCTGTTCAAAAAGTGTTTTTGATCCATTATTATACATATAAACATTGTATTCGTTATTTCCAGAAAAATGTGTTGTCTGGTTTCCAAATATTATATTGACCGGCAGGTTATCTATTGAATTTGTTGATACTGTGTATCTATTTCCGGATACAATGGATATATTATACACTGCATGAATTTTATTGCCCGTTACATTTAATACTGGATAATTATTAAGATATATAGAATTATCCACAATCCCTATATTACCAGCGGAATTATTGTAAATTAAATTTACAGAATTATTGCCAACCATTACATTGTCTGAAACTATACTATTCATTGGAGATAAAACATATGACTGTGTATATGACCCATTTGAATTATATACGGTAATAGATATAGAATAATTTCCAGATTTAGGGTATCCATATATTGTATGTGTAGTTGAATTTACTGAAGCCCATGATGGCAACTTGAACATATTATACTCACCATTCTGTGTTGATTTATAAGTGTATTTGTATTCCGAACCTTTTATATATGTATACATTGGCTCACTACATATAAATGGTTTATTTAATACATTTACTGTGAAATTATCATATCCTATAAGCTTTTTATCCGCACTGAAATTTGACACAACAGAAAGATTTACATAATATATGCCTGTAAGCATTTTTCCGGTAATTGCAACGTCATCTGTATCTTTAGCATAGTCTGTCATATTATATGTCATTACAAGGCTTGAATTTGTTTTTAATATATAATCATGCGAGGAATTAAAAGTAGCATAATAATTGTATTCTGTATTATTATACCATGTTGTTACTGGCGTCGTGAAATTTAGTATTGCTGGACTTATTTTTACCGGGGAAGGCAATGTTCTTTCAATGCTTTTTGATGTTTGATTCTGTGATATCAATAAAACATCTGAAATTAATATTATGGATAAAATAATGGATAATATTATCATCAATCTTTTTTTGCCTATTTTTTTGCCGGTTTTTTGTATTTTATTTTTTATCTCATTTTTTAATTTTTTATAATTCATATGAACACCTTAAAATAAATCATTCACCTATTATCACCGCAGTTCCTATTGTGGCATTAGATGCTGTAATTTTATAATACCATCCGGATTTTACCCTTAATGTGACAAGCTGTGTATTTTTGGAATTTGTATTTCCATCAACATACTGACGCCCAATTGTTTGTACTGATTCAGATACTCCCTTATATATAGTAACATAACCTGACGTACCTGATGAAGATGCATATACAGGTATGTTTAGTTCTATATCAAATGGATTTGTATTCTGATATACTGCTCCACTGGCTGGAGGATTTTCTGGTATTGATGCCGTACTGCCTGAAAATGGATAACTTACTGATAAACAACTATTATTTTTTATTGAACTCCCTGGCAATGCGGTTATTGTTGCTGGTGTTCCAACTGTATTCTGCATATTTGTTAAAAACGGCCCTGTGTTATTTTCTATTATAAGTATGAGTGACGCCGCCTGTATATTGTATCCAAACAATCCCGAAAAACCTGTTGGAAATATGTTGTTTGATATTATCAGCAAATTATCGGTGTCATTAGGTGCATTGAACCCGCCTATACTAAAGGCAGAACCGCCCTGAACACTGTTTGCAGTTAGATTTATGAATATATTTCCGGTAACATATGCTACATATTTCCCATCAGAATCCTCATATGCACTTATTCCCATTGGCAATCCAACACCCTGGGGGAATAATGCTGAACTGTTCATGTAAACCCTGTTATTCCTAAAATCCTTAACAGACCCTAATCCACCATTAAATTCACATGAATATGTGTGCCTTGCAGATGCCCTTACAACACCCTCAAAATAGCAATTTATGAAGTAACAGCCTTCATTAACCTGTAAAAATCCATTTAATGCCCAGTTTAATCCGTTAAATACGTTTACATTTCTAAATGTTGTATATCCCCAGCTGTCAGAACTACTGCCATCCAATAATATATCGTTGCCGTGCATTTCTATATTTTCAAAAGTGGAATCAGGTGTTACATTGCCATCAAACTCCCACAGGCCATCCATATAAACATTGCTTACATGTATATTGCTGCCACCGGTTAATACAAGTGTTCCACATGTTGAACCCGATTCAACATAATCACTTGATTTTGCTATATAATTATCTATATCAACAAAATCAACTCCGCCGTTTAAACCATTTGGATTGGGTGAAGTTCCATTTAATCCTACCATTTTTATATTTTTAAATGTTAAATGTTTACCCCAGCGGAACATTATTATTGTTATCCCGGCTTTCGCGTTACCAGCTTCTGATGCGTCCAGTGTTACATTTTCTATGCCTGTATACTCTGGTTCGGCTGACCCTGTCGGGTCTGTTGTTACAATTGCATTTATATTCTGGAATCCACCTGAACCAAGCGCATTAAATGGATATTTAAGGTGCAATACAGTTGAACCCATATTTTCTCCAACTATTTTTGTATTATCATATTGTAAATATAGTATATCGGATATATAATAGATGCCGGCACTTAATTTTATTATGCCGCCCCCATTTGTTCCAGCATAATTTAATGCTTCCTGTATTCCAGATGTGTGTGTAAGTCCTGTTCCTGAGCCATATGGTGTATCCGGCCCAAAATCTGCACCATCATTTGCAATATCCGATAAATTATTTGAGAGTCCTTTTGATGAAACTGTAATGTACGGTTTCCCTCTGAAACTATTCCATGCAGAAGTTATATTGTTTGTATTATTTATGCCATCATACCATTTTACAAGGCCAAGATCTGACCTATACCATACCTGACCTGGATACGGGTTCATTGGATCCTGGGTAAGTCCTGGCAATATAATGCCCTGGGATGTTATCGTTGCCCCTATCTCAGGTGACGAATCAAATGACTTATTATGCAAATTCAATGTCTTATTCAGTGCTGTCATTGATACTATTGATATTCCAATTCCAAGGCCAGCAAGTTTTAAAAATTTTCTTTTTCTCTGTCTTGGATCAGCAGGTATTATATCTGCATCTTTCATGTTGCCAGAAACAATAGCAATATTCTGGTTTTTCAAATTATTTTTATTGCCAGTCTCAACAATTTTTATATTATCAGGAATATTTCTCCAGAACCTATGTAATTTCACAACGTGATCTGTTGAAATTGTATGCCTTATAGCATCGCTCTCGCTTTTAAATCCAATATTTTCTTTTTCACACATCCATATTTTCATTGTTTTTCACTTTCCATTTTTCTGCCTTTACGGAGAAAGCATAACCCAAAAAGTACAATCCGGAAATTATTAAACCTATTAATGTCTCCACAAAACCTCCTGTGGCACCAGGTGAAATTATAAGCGCTATGACAAACGACCCTGCTATTCCATATCTCCAGTTATTTTTTATTTGCTTACTGTTTATAACACCTAAATATGTAAGGGATAGCATGAACATCGGAATTTCAAAGCTCAACCCCATTGAGAACTCTATTATAAAAATGGTTAGCACAAAGGATGAAGCACTTACCGTTGGAAGGATACCCATAGATATATCAAGTGTGTCTGCAAACTTAAACATTAATGGAATAATTAAACTGGCTGCAAATAAAAATCCAGCTATAAAAAACATTATAACCGGTATTATAGACAGTATCAGTAATCTCCTCTCATAACTATATAGTGCTGGCCCTACAAACAGAGATATCTGCAATAATATCCATGGCATTATTATTATCAATGAAATCAATAATGATAACTTGACATCAACCATTATTGCCTCAAAAGGTGTTATTGCAATAACTGAAAATCCTTCAGGTAAATTAGAATAAATAATATGAAAAATCATAACAGAAAAAGAATTTTGAATACCTATTTTCATTTTTAGAGGGTTTGATACAAATACTATAAAAAATATTATTAATAATGGAATTAATATATTTTTAATGCGTTTGCCTAATTCCTTCAAATCATCCTCATATTCTGTATTTATTTAAACCACCCTTATATTTATTAATTTTTGTTATCATTTTCATTTTTGTTTTCATTGTTAATTGCCGGATTTGTTGCATTATGGATCTCATTATTCATCTCTTTTTGGGCCTTCTCATACTCACCTCTGGCCCTTCCAAGAGATCTTGCAATCTCAGGAATCTTTTTAGGACCTAAAAACAAAAGTCCTACAACAATTGCAATAATAACCCAATCTTCTATATTTCCTATCATATATCCACCTATTTTTTATACGTATTAATTATACGTATTATTTATATGTATATTTAATACGTATAATTATGTTAATTAATTATACTATTTAAATGTATGATTAAAAAATTATTTACATAATCTTTATATATTATAAATATAAAATTGGCATTAAAAAATATGCACTAAATTTTATTTATCATAGCAATTTAAATAAAAGATTTGACTTATGCATATATGGAAAATACAGGTGATAACAGTAACAAAGAAAAGCTTGTGCTTAGGAATTCATCTATAATATCACATACATCATTATTTTTAATTTTAATTTCCTATATTGTACTATCCGGTGTAAAATTCTCAATTTTTGTTGCCTTAACAATGTTTGTAGTAATTATGATAATTGCAGGCCTTTTTATATATTTTAAACGAAACATTAATAGGAGCAAAAGTTCCGAAAATAATGTTTTTTATTACATGGCAAATGATTTAAGCTGGAGATATGTTATTTATTTATCCATATTTTTCTTTATAGCTTTAATACTGGGTGGTACAATTAAAATAGTCCATGAATATTCAGAATTAATTATATTGAATGCCTTTATAATTTTTATATGGGCAATATCTGCAAATAATCCAATGGTAAACTTTCTTATAGGGAAATCCGTTAAATTAAGTGATGTTTTCATAAATAATGAGGTATCACAGTTATCCACGGAAATGAATATAAAGGACCCTACGGTTTACATACTGAATACAAATAATAGGATTGCCAATGCATTTGAGGTAAACAGCAAGGAAGCATATGTTTTTATTACAGGCTATTTAATG
The DNA here is from genome assembly GCA_021797555.1 of Thermoplasmata archaeon. Taxonomy (GTDB): domain Archaea; phylum Thermoplasmatota; class Thermoplasmata; order Thermoplasmatales; family Thermoplasmataceae; genus Ferroplasma. The sequence continues at coordinate 69,715 of JAJZZM010000020.1, read as the reverse complement.
AATATACTTGATTACAATGAAATTATCGCAGTTCTTGCACATGAATTATCCCATATAAAATTAAGGCATAATAAGAAAACATCATTTATAAACTTTATAACTTTTATAATTATTATAAATTTTATATCATTGGGTTTAGTTACAGGTAATGCCCTGCTGTATTTTGCATCACCTATATTCTTTATTTTACTTTTATTATTCATATTTTTAGGTGTGCCTGCGATAAAAAGAAGGAATGAAATAAAAGCAGATTTAAATGCAGTAAAATATGTAAACAAACAGTATTTAATAGACGCACTGGAAAAAATATCAAATATAGATAAAATACCAGAAAATGTGATGAAATCATTGAGTTTGGACCATCCTTCAACAGCCAAAAGGGTAAAAATAATAGAAAATAGTAAATCATAAATTATAATACAGTAATAATGTTAAGATTAATTATTGCCGATGCAGAATTAGAGTTAATACCTAAAAAAATGTTGCATGATCCATCCATAAGAAAAATTGCATCAAAAAATCATAAGAACGCAGATGAAATGTTACTGGATTCAAATTATATGCATTCATCAATTGATAAATATTTTCCAGGCAAATCAAATAGATTTGGAAGGCCTGACATTATTTATATTTTTCTTGAAATGGCAATGGAATCTATACTGAATAAAAATAAATTGTTGGATGTTTATATACATACAAAAAATAATTTTATAATAAATATAAACCCGGAGGTTAATGTTCCAAAGTCATATAATAGATTTACAGGTTTAATAGAGGATTTATTCAGGAAAAAAATTATAGAAAATAATGGTAAAACATTATTATCATTACACGATGGTGAATTGCTCCCATTTCTTGAAAAACTTGATGGGAAAACTATAGTTTTATCCCCGGGAGGAAACAAATCAAAAATTTCGGAAATTATAAATGCTGATACTATAAATGTTGTAATAGGCGGTTTTTCTGAAGGTGATTTTATAACAAATTTATATGAAAAATATAATGCATATTCAATATTTAATAAAGAATTGACAATATGGTCTGCAGGCATGGAAGTAATAGCCGAATATGAAAGATTTAAATTAATAGTGGATTAAAATGCAAAGGTGATGTATAAATATGAGATCAGTAAAAAAACAAAAAAGATAAATTTATAATAATAATATACTATCGATTTCTATGGCACGAATGCATACACGTAAGAGAGGAAAATCCGGATCAAGAAGAATCACAATGGCTGAAAAGCCCTCATGGATTCAACTTTCAGATGATGAGATAAAGGAAGAGATAGTAAAATTAAAGAAAGAGGGAATGTCGACTTCAAAAATAGGAGTTAAATTAAGGGATCAGTATACTATTCCAGGTGTCAGGCCAGTGTTACATAAAAAAATGACAAAAATACTGGAAGAAAATGGCATAAAGGATGATATACCTGAGGACCTGCAGTTCCTTATAAAAAGGTATAAAAATGTATCAAAACACCTTCTTTTAAATAAAAATGACATAAGCAATAAAAGAGGAAAAGAATTAATAATGTCAAAGATCCTGAGATTAATGAGGTATTATAAGCGCACAGGCCGCCTATCAAAGGACTGGTCATTAAATAGAGTTCTATGATAAAAGATATTCTAAATGAAGACCTATTTAATATTTTAAAAAAAGCCTCAAACATTTTGAAAGAAAATAAATATGTAAGGGTTTTAGCCCATTACGATGGTGATGGTGTAAGCTCATCAATTATTTTATTAAAAACACTTGAAAGGCTGGATATAAAATACCATTCAGGTTATATAAAGAACCTCGATAATGAAGGGTTCAGAGAGTTATACGATGAGGAGCCAGACGTTTTAAATATAATAGTTGATGCAGGTTCATCACAGGCCCAATCAATTGCAGATTATGAAAAATTTATAATTTTAGATCATCATTTTTATAGCAAATCAGATGTCAAAGGTATAAATATAAATGCCCGGGATTATGGAATAAATGGAACACGGGAGGCATGCGGTGCGACAATGGCTTTTATATTTTCCCTAGTTATAGATGAAAATAACAAGGATTTATTCCCATTTTTTATGGCCGGTGTAATAGCGGATAAACAGGATATAGGTGGATTATCAGGATTAAATAAGGCATTATATGATAATTACAACACATATCCAACAAAACATGTATTAAATTTTGAAGGCAATATAAAGGACGGGATTACATATTCTCTGGATCCTTTTTTTATTAATTTAAGTGGTTATCCGGATAAAGTTGGGGCTTTTCTCAGCAAAAATAATATTGATAGTAACAAAAGTGTTATGGAACTTACAACAGATGATAATAAATTGCTTGGAAATTTGCTGTCATTAAAAATGCTTGAAAATAATGTTGGTATGGATGCAATAAAATACCTTGAAAGTGATATTTTATATTTCGATGACCTTGGTTTCTCATCAAAAGAATTAAATTCAATAATAGATGGAAATAGCAGAACTGCAAACCAGTCAGTGCCTGTTCAGTATTTTTTAGGGGATAAAAGCGTTGAAAACGATATGTTAAACAACGTAAAAATATACAAAACAAAATTAATTGATTATATATACAGGGCAAATTCTGAAATAAAAGAGGAAAAATATTTAAGATATTTTTATTCGCCTGAATCAGAAATGGCAGGCCCAATATCTGGTGCCCTGGAATTATACGCAATGAAACCTGATAAGCCGGTAATAGGCTTTAATTCTGGAAGTGATGATATTAAAATTTCTTCAAGGGGAACAAAAACGCTCGTATCCAGAGGGCTAAACCTATCACTTGTTATGAAGGAAGCATGTGAAAAGGCTGGTGGGTCTGGTGGTGGCCATGATATAGCTGCTGGTGGTGTAATACCACAGGGCAAAGAAAAAATATTTATTGATGCAGCAAATAATATTATAAAATTGCAGTTAAAATCTATATAATTTAGATAAAAATATTAATAAATTATATATATGGATTTATGGACATCGAATCTTTACTAAATGAAAAAAAATCATCAATAATAGAATTATCAAAGGAAATATATAATTTTGCGGAGCTGGGCAGCAGTGAATATAAATCATCAAAATTGATAATAGACAAATTAAAGGAAAATGGTTTTACTGTAATAAATCCATATATGAATATGAAAACGGCCTTTAGGGCTGAATATGGAATCGGTACCCCGGTAGTGGGATTATTAACAGAGTATGATGCTTTGCCAAATGGTCATTCCTGTGGCCATAATTTAATATCAGCATGGTCATACGGCACAGCAATAGTGCTGAAAAATTTAATAAAAAAAGGAAAAATTGTTGTTTTTGGTACCCCATCAGAGGAAGGCATAGGTGATTATGCCGGCAGTAAGGCAATAATGGCGGATAATAACGCATTCAATAATATAGATTTTGTAATAGGCATGCATCCTGATGACCGCTGGGGGGTGGGTTCGAAGGCATTGGCAGACGCCGAAATAGAATTTACATTTAATGGCATAGCATCCCACATGGCTGCATCTCCAAGCTATGGAATAAATGCCTTAGACGCATTAGTAACATCATATATTGCAATAAATAATATGAGAGATTCAGTAAAAAACGATAAGCATTTGGTAATAGGAATGATAATCAGAGAGGGTGGTAAAGCATCCAATGTCGTTCCAGATAAGGCAGTTCTGGAAGTTGATATAAGGTCAACATCCTATAAATTTTTAATTCCATTTGTTGATAAAATAAAGAAACTGGTAAAATCAGTATCGGATGGTTTTGGAACAACATTAAATATAAAGGATTTAATGCCAGTATATACAGAATATAAATTCAATAAAACAATCGATAAAATATTGTGCAACGAATTAAAAAAATTTAACATAGAAGCCATAAATATAGATGAAAGTGATGAAATTGCATCGGGCAGTACAGACGAAGCAAATGTAAGCATGAAAGTGCCGGTAGGTCATATAGATATGAAGATAGGAAGCAATTTGCCAGGGCATTCTGATGAGTTTAGGGATGCCGCAAATCCTGAATATAATATAAGTACATTATCCATAGCAATAAAATCGGCTGTAAATGCAGTATTATACATAATGGAAAATCAGGATGCTATAAAAAAAATAAAAAAAGAGTTTGATGATTATGAATGAAAGAATAAAACCTGCTAAATTAAATACCGGAGACGAAATAAGAATTATAGCACCGGCAAGTGCACCTGACATGATAAAATTATCAAGGGGGATATCCAAACTAAAAAAACTGGGCTATAAAGTAACCGTAGGCAAAAATATTAAAAAATTAAATCAGAGGAATGACCTTGCGGCACCCGCCAGGGATCGTGCAGAAGAATTAATGTCAGCATTTAGGGATGACAATGTAAAGGCAATATTCTGTGCACGTGGTGGCTATGGCAGCATACATATATTATCATCGCTTGATTACGATGTAATAAAGGATCATCCCAAAATATTTATGGGTTACAGTGATATAACGGCACTGCATTTAGCAATAAACAGGAATTCAAATTTAATAACATTCCACGGGCCAATGGTATCATCCGATGAGGATTATATATCTAAGCCTGTATTCAAAAATTTTATGGAAATATTGTCAGGGAATTCCTTAAAGATAAATACATATGATGACAGGTTAATAAAATATATTATACCAGGAAAAGCCGATGGTCTATCCCTAGGAACAAATATATCCTTGGTTGCATCACTGCTGGGAACAAATTATATACCTGAAACAAAAGGCAAAATATTTTTTATAGAGGATACCGATGTTACATCAGGTGATATTGATAGATACTTTTTCAGCATGAAACTTGCAGATATAGTTGAACAGTTCAATGGATTTGTTTTTGGTGATTTCAAGGCAATATTTGATAAGGAAGAACCAATGCCATCAATAGAAGATGTAATTCAGAAATTTATGAATGAGATAAATAAGCCGTCACTGTACGGTGCACCCTTCGGCCATGGAGAAGAGCAGATGCTGATACCATTAAATGCTAAAATTAGCATATCAGACGAAGAGCCATATATCGAATTAATGGAAAATGTTGTTGATTAAATAAAATTTAAATTTATTACTATTAATCATATATTAACCAAAAAGCTTTTTTTAATGAAAAAACATTATGTTGTATGAATATAGAAAAATTGGTTTATGGCATATATCCAAAGTCAAATGATCTTAGAGTACATATTAACAGGTGGGAAAAGGGCATTATACCGGATTCATCATTGAATGATATGATAATTAATGAAAAAAATGATCTGTATAAGATTTATAAGGATTACAATATTATACATACCGATCCATTATTTAACTGGTATGATATTTTTAGACCACTTACAATTATTATAGATGGTATGGAACCCGGTCCATTAACAAGGTTCAAGGAAACAAATACATTTTACAGAATGCCTATTATAAATGGAATAAATGATATTATTATTGATCCTGCAGTTTTTTCTCCATTAAATGAAGAACCACCACTGCCATTATATTTAAAGGATGATAATTTTAATGCATTTCTGCCATCTCCATTATCGTTTTATAAAATGTCACAGGTATCTATGGAATATAAAGAATTTGAAAAAAAGCTTTTAAGTATATACTCTAAAATTTTAAAAATATTCAATATAAATGATGTTTTATTATACGACCCATTAAATTATGATAAGGCTGATATTATTAATATAACACCGCTGACGGATAAATTTATAGTCAAAATTGTAACAACAGGAAAATTATATAAAAATAATATAAAGGGAAAGCCGTACTCAATAATTTCAGATTATGATAGCAATAATTTTGAGATTGCAAAGGAATTATCAAGGGTTCCGGGATTAAAATTAATTGATGGGTATAATACAAAAATGGAAGATCTAAATGAAATAAATAACATTATACATAATTTAGACTCGGATAATTTAATCGTAAGCCATAAGGAATATTTTGATTTCCTGCCGAGAATTATTGCTGATAAAAAGTTAAATTTAATGTTAAAAATAGGTGATTAAAATGAATAATTATTTAATATCTCAGGAAATAGGAAGTTACAGAAAGCCAAAGGAATTAAGTTCAGTTTTCCATAAAATTTATGGCAGTGATGAATTTTATAGACTTGCGGAGAAAGCCACAATAGAAACGGTAAAAGAGTTTGAAAAGGCAGGATTAAATAATATCGGTGTCGGTGGAGAAATGTTCCGCTGGGAAATGTATGAGCACCAGGCCAATAGAATAAATGGCATAAAATTTTATGGCCCTGTAAGATCCTTTGACAACAGGTATTACAAAAAAGGTAGCATTATAGAGGATATGGGCATAAAAGAATCATACCATTCAGACGAATTGAAATTCCTGTTGTCCCAGAATTATGAAAATATAAAAATACCTGTTACAGGACCATACACAATGATGGACTGGTCATTCAACGAGCATTACAATGACAGGTATGAAACAGCAATGGCCTTTGCAGGGTTATTAAATAATGAAATAAAGGATTTAAAAAAACTATGGGATAGTAAATTCCCAAATAAAAAGTTGCAGATTCAGCTGGATGAGCCTGCAACAACAACACATCCTGATGAAATGAATATTGTTGTTGATTCATTAAATAAATCTGTGGAAAACATAGATAACTGTGAAGTTTCAATTCATGTATGTTATAGTAGTGATTATAAATTATTATACGACGTTATGAATGATATAAAAATAGATGGACTAAATCTTGAATTTGCAAACAGGGATACGTTAGAAAATGGCATTGATGATTCAAAAAGGATTGGTTATCAGGATTTAAAATATTTTAATGAATTGAATGATAAAAAGAAATTTATCGGCCTTGGGGTAACAGATGTCCATATAGATTATGTTGAACCTGTTGAATTAATAAAGGATAGAATCAACTATACATTGAAAATACTACCACCCGATCTTATTAGATTAAATCCAGACTGTGGATTAAGAACGAGATCAAGGGAAATTTCCTACCAGAAATTAAAAAATATGGATATAGCAAAAAAAGAAATATTAAAAGAAATAGAATAAATATTACTTTATTATTTAAAAATTAAAATCATCATCTTTCTTTTTCCTTTTTACGAAAAATTTTATCATAAATCCTATATACGCCAGAATTCCGCCTATAAGTATTCCATTTAATACATAATATACAGGATTATAATACACTGATATCTGCTGGGTTGATATAAATGAACCGTTAGCTGAATATGCAGTAACCGTTATATAATATGTTTTCCCAGGTGTTAGCCCGGATAATACTGTGTATGTTGTTCCCTGGTTATATATTGTTACACTTTTTGGATTTTCCATAAACTGATTTGTTGAATAATATACCTTATATAAACCAAAGTTGCTTAATGTATATTCATTCCATGAAACATAAACGAAATAAAATGCTATTGGTATATAATGCAATATGTTGAAGTTTATAATAGTGACAACAACACTCTTCGGTAACATATATATCCCAATTGGATTGTCCGTCTTTGATATATTTTTTGAATAATTCTTATATAAATATTCAGAAAACGTTGTATTATATGTTCCGTTGCCTATGTATATGGAGAAATTGCCTGTGCTATTTGTATAACCAAGTGTTCCATTTTTATCAAATATTCTAACATTTGACAATGTATAATCATACTGTTTGTTATATACAGTTCCATTTATAATATTCATATGTTTTACCGGCTTTAACTGCACTGATGAGTTGTAATCATTGCCAGGATTTAGGTAAATAGTTCTGCTATAATTTATATAACCTGGTTCCGTAACATTTATTGTAATATTCCCGGGATTTACATATAAATAATTATAGCCACCATTTATTAATGTTTTGTTGTTATTTATAGTTGTGGATACGTTCCCTGTAAAGACAAAAATGGTTACAAGAACATTTTTTTCTGTCATGGTTATTGTTTTATTTCCTATTATATTTCCATTATATATTTTATAGCCTTTAGAACTTACTTTTATCGAATTTGCACCTGCTAATTCATAAACATTTAATGTTTTACTGTCAGTATTATAAGTAAAATAATTATCTATAGTCACATTTAATTCTGCTTTATAGCCGGATGGCATATATGTAAAATTAATTGTATATCCATTTATATCAGGTATATAAATCTCCCTTGATATATTATTGCCGCTTACATCTGCAGTTATATTATAGTAACCGCCATGGCTAAATGTATGATCAACAGTGATATCAGAAACTGCATTTATCTTACTCCCATTTATATAATATATTGCCTTACTACTATTGCTTATGCTTAACTTTATACTAACTTTAGGTACGAATTCTGTAATACTGTAAACTATTTTGCCTGTTTGATTTGTTTTATAAATGAAGCCATTGGTATAATTTGCCGAATAAATAGCAGTTATTATATTATCGCTTTCATTATAATTAAAATTTAATTTACTATAATTGCTTTCAATATTATTGTAATGTTCTTCATATATAGAATTATTATTTATGTTTATTTTTGTTGAATTATAATATATATTTATGTTGCTATACACAGTATCAGGTATATTAACGAAATTTATCTGGCTATTATACTGCTGGGCACCCACACCGGCCCGGTAATTACCGGAAAATGCAGCGGGCATATTTACTGATTTTTTAGTTATATTACCTACTTCAAAGTTTATTTTATTATTTAAATGAATTGTTAAATAGGAATTATTTTTGCCGTTTTCATAGTATACTGTTTTTACACCGTTTTCTTCTATTATATATTTATAATAATAACCTGTGATATTATCTGATATTCCGAACTTTATAAAATTATTATTATTGATATAAAACGATATATAATAATATGTTGTACCGTTAAATTGTTCACTATTATTTGAAGGAACATTTATTTCAGCAGAAATTTCATTGGCATAATATGTTCCATTAAATAATAATACTGAACCATAGCCATCAAGAATTTCTGCTGTAGCATTTATTAAATTGCTTACCAACGGTGTTCCAAGCCCTGTTACAGCATTCCAGCCAGGCGTTGCATAGTAATAATCATTATTGCCTGATGTTATCTGTGTAAACGCTGATGTATAATATTTTGTTCTTGATATCTGGTAAAATAAGGGATTAATAAAGCCAAGGGATCTATGGAAATAGTTATCCATTATGGCTATTATGCCTGCCCACATGGGTGTGGCTATACTTGTACCACCTAATTTATATGTTTCTCCTGAAACCACTACAAGGACTCCAGTATTGGGGTTGGCGTCAAGAGAAACTTCAGGCACACCGTAATAATTGCCACTGTAATCATACGGATCCTGATAATATGGCCTTTTAAAATAATGAGAGAAGCCACCACCACTGCCCTCCTCTTTTCCATTTATTACTGACCCCCAGGCAGTTTGTGTATATTTCCCATTGCTGTATGTAAGTGTTGTGCCGCCAACACCTAAAACATATGGATCTGATGCCGGGAAATTTGTTGTTAATGATGATGTGCCATCATAGGCCCCCTGATCTCCAGATGCTCCAAGTACAGTTATGTTCTCTTCAGCTGCCTGCCTATATAATTTATTTAAAGTTGATAATTCTCCATTAGATACTTCTGATTCTGGTGATCCCCAGCTCAATGATATAATATTCCCAAGGTTATGTGATATTGCATATGAAACACCATCTATTAGTGTATTTCCGGATCCAGGCGTAACCAGTAATTTTATTTTTGCGGCAGGTGCAATTGCATGGCTCATCTCAACATCAACTGCAGTTTCTGTGGCCCAGCCAGAATTTGTTTTTGTGGGTATGCCTTCAGGATAATCTATTGTTAAATTTATCGTAGGTGTATTTGTTAAATTGTCAAAAACACTTGCATCATACCTTATTGATGGGTCACCATAGGCATCAACTATTACTATTGTAACATTATTCCCGCAGTAACCTTCATTATGTACATAGTTTATATCATAGGCATCATAAATATTTGATGGTAGGTATGCTCCGTTATAATTATATGATTCTGATATATAAGGGACAAAATAATTGGAATTATTGGATGTAAAAAATGTAATACCTAATGTTTTATTTAAACTATTAAAAAATGTATTTAAAAAATCTTCATTATTGCTGTTATAATTTATATTTAAAAGGTTGCCTGAATAATTATATTTTATATTATACGATTTCAGTTCATAATTAACATATCCCTGATAATTTGAAGGTATATACGATATTAATGATGTACTATTATTGCCTGTGTTATTATATGATAAATCATTATCTCTTATTATTTTTTCATTATTATCCGGATCATATATAACAATCATTGATGACAGTACAAGAATTAACAATATTATTATTGCCAATAGCTTTTTAAACATATATTAGTAAAATTAATCTTCATTTATATAGTTAATTGTATTGGGAATTCAATATTATTATTCATAAATTTATATAATTAATTGATTATTTTTATGTATGAAAAAAGTTTTAAACCTTGTTTTATATATACCTTAAATGAAAAGAATATTCATAGTTATAATGTTATCATTGATCTTGATCATGGTTCCGGCTATATCAACAGCCTCACCTACACTGGCTGCACCACCATCAACGTTGCCATCGGAACAGTATTATTATAATAACACAACATCCCATGTATGTTCATCGTATAATGTCACAGGTTCTGATTGGACAACATTTTTCTCTAATATAATAGACAATAAGAAATACGTTACATTTGATTGGGCAAACGTAACAACACAGGATTCAATCATATTTGACCAGAACTATACTGGCTTAAATTATTTTGGTGAACAGTTTATTACTGCATTATCCTCAGTGGGGTCTCCAACACTGAAAAATATGACAATTGCATTTGAAAAAATAGAGAATAAACCATCGCTCGTAGATAATGGTAAATACACAAATATAAAAGCACTGGATGCGGGAGCCTATCCTGGATTTTCATTTTCACATCCGGCAATAAAACCACTAACAGCCGAATATGAGGATTTCGGAATAATAGCTGCCATAATAGCAGGCATGATAGTTTTATATTTCGTATTTAACAGAAAAAAATGAATTAAATATCAATTTATAATAACTATATATGAAAAAGATAGTTGTGGGCATAACAGGTGCATCAGGGACATTACTTGCAGTTAGATTTCTAGAAAATATTAAAAACTATGAAATACATTTAGTTATGTCTGAAAGTGCAAAAAAGGTCATGTCTTTAGAAACAGATTATGATATAAATTACATAAAGGGATTATCCACTTATTTTTATGATGATAATGATATCGCGGCCAGAATAAGTTCCGGTAGTTTTATATTTGATTCATTTGTGATTATTCCATGTTCAACATCAACAATGGCAAAAATAGCCTCAGGAATAGCAGATACATTAATAACCAGAGTGGCACTGGTAGCACTGAAGGAAAGAAGAAAATTCATTATAGTCCCAAGGGAAATGCCATTCAGTACAATTATGATTGAAAATATGTTAAAGTTATCAAATAATAATGTTATAGTATCTCCTGCCGTTCCGGGATATTATAATAAGCCAAAAACAATGAATGATTTAATAAATTTTGTCGTTTCAAGAATTCTTGATTTATCAAATATAGAAAATGATTTATCAAAGAGGTGGGAGCATGAATAGGTTTATGGCAGACCATATGTTAAAAAGGTCATGTGAATGGCTCAGGTTAATGGGCTATGATATTTCATATCCGGAATGCCATGATGATAATGATATATTAAAATACTGCATAAAAAACGATTTAATACTTTTAACAAGGGATTACGAATTCTATAAAAGATATAATAAATCAATATTTATAGACAGCACAAATTATGAGGACCAGGTAAAGGAAATTATACGAATGTTCCCGCCTGATAAAAGCAAATTTTTTACAAGGTGCCCTGTATGCAATTCTGAATTAATAGATGTTGATTCAAAAAATATGGATAATAATTATATTTCAGTAAAATCAAATTTTAAAACAGTAAAATACTGTAAAAAATGCAATAAATACTTCTGGAAGGGTTCACATTATAAAAAAATAGAAAAGGAGATAAATTTTTTTATGAATAATATCTAAAATTTTTAATTCTATTTTTTAATACACTGTTATTGAAAATAATAAAAAATATCAGGGAAGAATCGAAAATTATATTAAAAATGGATACCACAGATGATTTATGGTATCTCAAAAATATACTAAATTCAGGAGATATAATATCTGTAATAGTTTATAGAAGAATAGAGCAGAATGATGAATTAAATCGGTCAAAGGCAACAGAGAGGAAAAGAATAATGGTTGAATTAAAAATAGAAAAAATTGATTTTCAGCCATATACGGACAAATTAAAAATTCTGGGTGAAATTATTGAGGGCGAGAATACAGGAAGCCACCAGTCCGTATTTATAGGTTCTGATGACGAAATAATAATAATAAAAGAATTAAGCAATGAAGAATATCAATTAATTGAAGAGGCAATAAATAATTATTATAAAAATAGCATTGTTTTTATATCCATGGATGATGAAGAATGCTTAATTTCAACATTAAAATCATACGGATTGCAGGATATAGGCGTTATACATTCAAATAAATCAGGGAAAGATTATGAATTAAAATCTAATAATAATTCATATTTCAATGATATAATAAAAACAATAAAAAATATTAGCAATGCATCATCATTTATAATCCTAGGTCCTGGGTTTGAGCATACAAAATTGTATAATATAATTAATAAGGATCCGTATTTTAAGGATATAAAAATATATGATTTCCCTGAAACAGAAAATGGCAAAAGAGGAATCTATTTATTTATGAACGATAAAAAATCTGAAAATATATTAAAGGAATCAAGAATAGCTGGAGATGAAAAATTAATAGAAAAATTTTTAACAAATTTAAATAAAACAAATCTAAGTGTTTATGGCTACGATGAAATAAAAAAATACGCAATGGAAAATATGATTGAAGATTTAATAATTTCAGAAGACGTTTTTAAAAAGCCTGAAACGCGTGAATTATTAAATATAATAACAGGAAATGTGCATGTAATAAGCAATTATACTGATTCCGGTAACATAATAAAGAATTTTGGCGGTTACTGTGCTATTTTAAGGTATAACTATTAAAGTATCTCAAGCTTTATCGGTATGCCATTTCTATTATAAACAGAATAATCGCTCATACGGTATGGATATCCGACTATCATATGTACTGGCCCTGTATTGGAAAACATGTGTATATCAGCATCTGATGGATGTGTATTTCCAGATGGGTGTGAATGGACTGAACCAACATATGTAAAATCTATGGGCATAGAATATGTCTGAAATATTACATGTGCATTACCACTTATTGTTCCGGGCAATAATGCGATTTCGTATATAATATTATTTTCTGCCCTTAAGAATGCACCGAACTCGTTCGGATAAGAATCTTTAGATGCTTCCATTATAAGTTTTAATGTCCTTTCCCTAATTGACCACATCTTTTATCAGTTTCCCCCTTAAACGTTCATAAAATGAATTTTTTAACTCTATAAACGTTAATCTTTCATTTGATACTTTAATGTCAATTTTATCATTGCTATTTACTATTAAATTTTTCTGCCCGTCGATAATTACCAGAGAGCTATGTTTACCTATTATTTTTATTGTAATCTTGCTACTCTCGGGGCATACAATTGGCCTTAATCTTGACCCAAATGGCGCTATATATGAAATTACCATTGCCTTCAGGGATGGTATCAGTATAGGGCCTCCGGCACTGTATGAATATGACGTTGACCCTATTGGAGTTGCAATTATCACGCCATCTGCACTTGTGTTTTCCATAAAATTATCGTTTATATAAACACTAAATTTCCTTATTTTTGAAATTCTTGCTGTGTGCACAACAACATCATTTATGCCCCTGCCAAACAAAACATCATTAATATAAACCTCAAGTTTCATAACATCGTATGTTTTATAATCGCCTTTTATAAGATTAAATATGGACTTCTCTATATTACCTATTTCAACTTCAGATAAAAATCCCAAGCCTCCAACATTTATGCCCAGTATTTTTCCCCTTGATAATTGTGCAGTTTTTAAAATTGTGCCATCACCACCTATTACAACTATTATATCTGCATCTATCTGGTTAAAGTTTACTCCTTTCTTATCCAATGCCTTTGCAAGTTTTGTTTCAAGTATTATTTCCCAGGAATCAGGTATTAATTCCATAACCCTCTTTGCTATTTTAATGCATGATGGACAGTTTATCCTGGTAATTATTGCTAATTTCATAACATACACCGATTATATCAAACATGGTATTGTATTTAATTAATTTTACCATTGCTTGTAGGGAAATCCAGAAGTTCTATAAGTGGGATGAAAATGGCAATTTATAGAACATTATATGCAACACCTTAGATGTATTACAACTAAAGTGCCTGTAATTTTACTGTAATTGTAGATTAATCAGGCAGAAGCACTATTCAATTTACAATGTTAGCCTTAATAAAGATATAACCCGTATAATAAGGTTAACCAAACTAACATTAACATATCATAAATCCACATATTATTAAAGCAAAACAATATGAATTAAATCACAATTTTGCATTTTATAGATTATTTTCAATAGTAATGAATTTATATTATTAAATTATATCAAAAATATGACAAAAATATCTGATTCGGTAAAAGTTATCATAGACAATAATTTAATTTATTCTATGGCAATTTCAAGCGGTTTATGTAATTATACTAAAATTGCCGAAGATATAAAGGATAAGGTCGAAGCAATGACGGGCAAAAATGTAAAATTCAATACAATAGTTAAGGTCTTGACAAATATAAAGGCAACCAAACCTGAATATTCAGATGATCTTAATATATTAAAAAAATCATCACTGACAATAGAATATGAATACAGTATTTTATATTTTGATAATATAAAAAAAATGCCGGAAAATGCAATACTTATGATGAAAGAATCAAATTTTTATGTATGTATCGCAGATATAGGCAATATAGAAAGTAAAATAGCACTGATAAAAATAATTCTGCCTAAAGAATCATCATTTACTCCAGGTTTAACACTGTTAATAACAGATTATCTGATGACATATGGAATAAAATTTACAAATATATACCGTCTTGATACTGAAATATGGATAGTTATTGATAATGCAAATGCTGGGAAAGCCTTATTCCATTTAAGCAATTTACTGCATTCAAATTAATAATATTTCATTTTTATGCATTATTATATTATAAATCAATAAACATGAATATTTTTATAAAAATATGAACAACATATATATATTTGTTTGTAATACATGATAGACAAAATTGATAGTTGACATAACATTATTTGAATATATATTAGCGATAATATCAGGTGTAGCAGTGGGATTTAGTTTAGGCTTAATAGGTGGTGGTGGTTCCATTCTTGCGGTTCCATTATTTATTTACTTTGTGGGCATTGATTACCCACATTTGGCAATAGGTACCACTGCCCTGGCTGTAGGTATAACTGCATTTATAAATTTTGCACAGCATTTAAGGAAAAAAAATGCAAATATAAAACTCGGAGGTGTATTTGCAATAGTTGGCATTATAGGTGTTTTAATAGGTTCTACTATTGGCCTTTTAATCAAAGGTAACCAACTGTTATTCTTTTTCTCAATGCTTATGATTGTAATAGGAATATATATGTATATCAGCAAATGTCGTGCGGTTCCTAATGAGGATTGTAAGGAAATCGCAAAAAACACAAAGTACAGTAAGGTTTCAGGATATTCTATACTTGTTGGGCTCGCCTCCGGTTTTTTCGGAATCGGTGGAGGATTTTTAATAGTTCCTGGTTTACTGGCATCCTCAAGAATAAAAATGAGTATGGCAATTGGGACATCACTTCTTGCTGTTGGTACATTTGGCATTGTTACAGCAATAAGGTATTCAATTGTTGCCCCGGGAATAACATATGCAGCGCAGGGGATGATAGGTGATGTATTATATATTGTTGCCATAGTTTATGTAATTGGCGGTATATTTGGCGGTTATTTAGGTACAAAGCTTTCAATACACCTTGGAGGAAAGAAAAACGAATTAAGAAAAGTATTCTCATTTATAATAATAATTGTTGGAATATATGTTGCATATGAATCATATCCAGCACTTATACACCTTATAACTGCATTATAATTATACTCTTTATTTTTAATAACAATTTTTTTAATTTTAAAGTTAATCTGATAAACTTTCCATCAATATGCTAAATCTATTTTCTATCCTTTTTATCGCATAACTTAGGACATCTATTGCTTTTAACGAACTATCTGTTTCAAATTTGAATATGAATTTTGTATCATCTTCCTCAATTTTTACATTATCTATTTCAAATAATTGCGATAAGAAATTACATGGTATATCATCTGTAAATACTATTTCACTGTCATTTTCTTTTATGACTGACTTCGGACATTTTTCCTTGAAAAATTTCCAGTTATCAATCTCATTTTTATTTAAAATAAAGTTTCTGTGATATTTATATGAAACGCCTGAAGTTGCCTGCCATTTTGCATGTTCTTTTCCAAGCCCCATAACTGCCTCACAGGTTACAAGCATTGCCTGTCCTTTTTTTAGTTCAACAATGGGTATCATCGGATCTGCAGGAGTTAGCTCTGGATTATTTACAGGAACTATGTCTGAAGAATAAACATAACCTGGCCCCAATTTATTTATTGAATATGTAACTGTACATAAATCACAGCCTTTGCCGCCACATGAACAGTTATCGCGAAAATTCATATTTATATTAGTTTTTAATGGGACCAATCCCAGCCTTGAGGCTACAATTTCATCAAACAATGGCAATGACGAATCATAAACATTTCCATCTGCATCCCTTATTTCACCATGATGGAATATTACATTCTCTATTGCCAATTTTGGTATGTCATTTATCAATGTTCTTCTTAACGAATTTGCAATAGCTGGAGTTATATTATCAACTGAAAATCTAATAAAATTATCTTTTAATTCAATAATTTTAAGCATTTTTATACTCTCCTCCCTCTTTTTCCTCCTTTTTTCTTTGTTCCATCATGAGGGATTGGTGTAACTTCTTCTATCCTTAATATTTTAAAGCCTGCCCTTGATAATGCTCTTATGGCTGATTGCGCCCCAGGACCAGGTATTCTTGATTTGCTTCCTCCAGGTGCCCTAACCCTTATTATTAAATCTGTTATTTCTTTTTCCCTTAATTTCTCTGTTATTATATCTGATGCTTTCATTGCCGCATATGGACTGGATTCTTCCCTATCATTTTTAACTACCATTCCACCTGTTGACTTTGCAATTGTTTCTGATCCAGTCTGGTCTGTAACTAATATTATTGTGTTATTTTGTGATGCATAAATATGTGCTATGCCTATTTTATTCATTGCTTTTCACCATCCATATTTTTGTCCTTGCTTTCTTCCTCTTTATTTTCTTCCTTTGTAGATCCAGCAATAATCTGTCTCATTGGGTGGTTCTCATCTGATAATGGTGAATTTTCATTATAATAAATCATATCCTCGTAGTCTTTCTCTACAGATAAACTTGGTATGGTAACTATACGGTCACCAACTTTTATATGGCCGTGTGTAATTAATTGCCTTGCCTGTTTCATTGTTGTTGCCATATTTTTCTGGTATACAATAGTCTGCAATCTCCTATCAAGAATGTTTTCAATGCTCAGTGATAATATATCATCAAGGGAAGCATTCTCACCCAGCAGGTCCAACCTATCTAATTTTTTTAATAATAAACTGAATTGTTTCTGTGCTACAGGATCATTATACCTTATTTTTGCCTGAAGGGTTCTTGCCTGAGCTCTGAATGATGATAATATTGCCTCAGCTTTCCACAATTCTCTTTTATTTTTTAACCCATACTTAATAACTATCTCCCTTTCATAATCAATTCTATCCTTTTCCCAGGGATGCCTTGGTGTTGAATAGCTTTTCCTTTGAAATTTTTGATCTCCCATTAAATCACCTTATTTTTTCTGTTCCTCTCTCTTTCTAATAACTCCCATCGATAGACCGTGCCTACCGTTTGAACGTGTTTTCTGACCTCTTACCTTATGTCCGGTTTCATGTCTTAAACCACGATAAGATCTCATTTTCTTCATTAAATTAATATCGTCATTTATCTGTAAATCCAGATCATTAGACAGCAAATTAAAACTTTTGCCCGTTGTTATATCATTTCTATGATTTAATAACCATAAGGGTAAATCTTTATATTCTTTGTTTTCAACATATCCCCTTATTTCTAAGATTTTATCCTCACTTAATTCCCCTATTTTCTGATTAGGGTCTAAATTAAATTTTTTTACAATTATTGAAGATAGCCTATCACCCACGCCTCTTATATCTGCCAAGGCTAATTTGATCGGTCTTTCTCCTTTTATATCTTTACTTGCTATACGAACAATATACTGAAAATCCTCATCATTTTTATTGTCTTTTGCCATTTTATCATCCTATTATTTATTGTAAGTTATTCCTTATTATTTTAGTATATATAGCCTTTACCATTAAAGTAATATCTTTCCATCTCTAAAGAGCACGAGCCTCCTGCTTCAATCAGTGTGCTTGTGTTATCCTTCCATTTTTTAGAATGGATAATGTATCTGTAACTATGGACACATGGATTACTCACTAAATGTCGTAGGTACTTCTGATCTAATCAATGCAAATTTTTTTATGTTATTGCTGTATTTAAATTCCTATCTATGCTTGAACCACATGCATCACAAGGATATACCTTGAATACATTTTAGGTGGTAGATCAAATTGTGCGTATAATTTATTTTTTATACAAATAGAATAATTATATATAACCCGCAACTGCCAAATAATTTGCAAGCAGTATTCTCTATTCATTGGAAGTGTATATATGTAAGCTTTAAACATGAAATTTATGCAATTATTATATTATATATAAAATTCTATCATTCACATACCATCCATTTCAGAATAGCCCTTCTATATTATCAGGATAAATTATATAATTTTTGCCAGTTGTGCATGTGGAACGCCATTAATTTTTATAATATTATCTGGATCAATATAATTAGCATTTATGGCAGCATTAATAACTCTCTCGCCTACTAAATTTGCTATAGTGCATATCCTCAATGAAGAAATAAAAGTTTCTTCTGATACCTTCATTTCCCCATAAAATTCAGGTTTAACATTTAAATGCAATTTTCCCTCCCTTAACTCCTTATTTAATAACTCACTATCTGCTGCCGCAAGTACTACTTCACCATTGATATTTATTATTTTCATGTTAATATTATTCATTTTATATACCACTTCCAGTTAGACTACATAATATGGGATTTATATTGAGGTCCTATTATTCAATATACACATTTATATTATATTTTTAGGTTTTTTGATGTTTTTCCATGGTTTGATAGCATTAGTAAAGTATCTACCGGATACATACTAATTATTTCCTTATGTTTTTGCCTCTCAAGAAGTCTTCTCCTTGCATATTGATAATACTACTTTATTATATCTATCCTTTTATTTGAAGGTTCATATATCTGCCCCATTGCTTTCAATTTTGATATATCTATTTCTGCCCTGTCCTTACTTATTCCCCGTGATTTTAAAATCTCAAATATTTTATCTATTTCAGGAGCCTTTTTTTCTTCTTCCTTTGCTTCCTTTATTAGAGACAGTACTATTTCAAGTTCATTTCTCTGTTTACTGCTTATTCCAGTGTTTAATATATCTATATCTACCTTGCCGTTCATTGATGATACTTCCTTTAAATAATAATCCACTATGCTTTTCGCGAGCAAAGCGTCATTAACAGTTACCATCTGTGATAATCTTGCCCTTGCGGCTGCTTCCGCTAACCGTATTGTTGATTCCAACTGCCTTGCAGTAATAGGTACTGAATCATCACTGGATGATCTGGTTTTAATATATTCTTCCCTTAATATATCTATGGCCTCATTGCTTAATCTTGGGAATACCCTATTTTTTGCATAAGATACATATTTTCTTATTAAATCCTTATCTATCTCTGGCAAAAAATTTTCTTCATCAGGGACCTTTATATCAAGATTATTGTTTTCTAAGCTACGGTATATTTCACCTATTCTGTTTGTTGTCAGTATATGCCCTGCCAATCTGCTATCATTATCCTTATTAGGTGTATCAATTAATTTAAAAATTATATCAAATCTTGATAATAAAGGTGGTGGAAAATCTATCTGCTCCGTTATTGTTTTCAATGGGTCATACCTGCCAAATTTAGGATTTGCTGCTGCCAATATTGAACATCTTGATTTTAACGTGGCCATTATTCCTGCCTTTGATATTGTTACGGATTGCTGCTCCATAGCCTCATGCATTGATGCCGTATCCCTCTGATCCATTTTGTCAAGCTCATCTATTGCAACAAAGCCATTATCTGCCAAGACCAGTGCACCTGCTTCAAGTGTCCATCGGCCCTCGCCAAAATCATCTCTTACTGCGGCTGCAGTCAATCCTGCCGCACTAGAACCCTTACCGAAAGCAAACACACTTCGGGGTGATATCATCGTCATATATCTTAATAGCTGCGATTTTGCTGTTCCTGGATCACCGACCATTAAAATATGTATATCACCTCTTATTCTGGTTCCATCCTTCATCAATTTCCTGACTCCGCCAAAAAGCTGCAAAACCAATGCTTTTTTTATCACATCTAAACCATATATTGATGGTGCAATAGATCTTGAAAATTTATCTATAATATCCGGCTCCTTTGATAATTCTATTATTTTTTTCTCATCATCATCATTTATTTTTATATTTTCAAAATCTTTTGTTTCTTTTTTAAAATTATTTGCATCTAAGTAAATATTAAACTCCGTTAACATTATATTTCCTATACGTTTCTGGTCTGCCTTTAAAATACCATATACAGTTACACGGTCACCGGGATATATTCTGCCGGTTATATCATCTTCCATTATTATTGTTAATCTCTGTGGCTGTGATGTGCCATCTATAGTATCTGGATCCTCCTGTATTTCCAGTTTCTGCGTATCAACAAATTCCGATTCTTCAGGAACAAGTTTCAATTTGCCCTTATTATAGCCGCAATGTTCACAGGCAGCAGGCTCTGCTAATCTCTGATAATCCTCATTTACATATGTGAATTCACCACATGCAGGACACTTAAATGCAGCCCTTTCAAGCCTTGGCAATACTTCTGTATTTTTTCTAATTATTCCACTTATCGATATATATGTTCCAACATTTGAGCTACGGACATCCCTTACCTCATACTTTATTCCAGTTATATCCGGAATATCCTCCAATCTTATATTTATCCGTTTTATCTTATTATTGTAAAGTCCTATATTCTCTCTTATATATTCTTCACCTATTATTATATATGTATATGGGTCTTTCATTAAGTTCTCTGTAAATTCAGAACTATAGCTTGATATGTCATTATATGAAATATATAGTGATTTTTCATCAGGATAATATGACCTTAATTTGTTTATTTTATCATTGTAATCATATTCATCAAAAAAAAGGTTCCATTTACGCTTTATGTCGTCTGTTTCTATATCCGGATTAATCATTATAATAACATATAATTAATTGGTATTTTAATTTTTTATTGCTTAGGATGCAAAAACAATTTATATAAACTAATAATTAACCTTTAATGCCGTCGTAGCTCAGCATGGTAGAGCGCGTGCTTGGTAAGCACGAGGTCGCGGGACCGAATCCCGTCGGCGGCTTTAAGTTGTTACATTAAATTTATTAATTACGATATTTTTCTCCAAAAGTAACCGCTATTGCACCTAAATCACTGCCATTTTCCATTGCTTTTAATATTTTTACATTCCTTTTCATGCTTTTCATTTCTTCTTTTATTGCAAGTTTCAGAGGGTCAAATAAGGCATCTCCTTCATTTGAAATTCCACCACCTATAATTATCGCCTCCGGGTCTAAAATATTTATTATATTAACAATTCCAACCGCAAGGTAATATATAGTTTCTTCAACTATTAACTGTGCAAACATATCACCATTTCTTTTTGCATCAAATATTGCCTTTGCATCTATATCACCAGGTCTCATTTTTGAAAAAACTGTTGAATTCCTTATTGCACTTATATTCTCCACCACCCTTCCGGTTATTCCTCTACCACCAGCTATTGCCTCAAAGCATCCTCTCCTGCCACAGCCACATAATGGTCCATTTGGCATTATAACCATATGCCCCAGTTCGCCTGCCATGCCGTGGGAACCCTTATACAGTTTATTATTTATAAAAATACCACCACCTATACCTGTGCTTAATGTTATATAAACAAAATTTTCAAAATTTTTTGCCATGCCAAATACTTTTTCAGCTAATGTTGCGGCAGATGCATCATTTTCTAAATATACGGGCACATTAAAGTATTCCTTTAATCCATTAACTATATTATAATTTTTTAAACCAATAATATTGGGAGATGATATAATTATGCCTTTTTCCGAGTTAACTGGCCCGGCAAAAATTATTCCTATTTTATCCACTTTGTTTATATTATTTCTTTTTATTAATTCTTCACCCATAACTATTAACTGATTGCTTAAAGCCTCTTTCCCATACTCCTTTGATGTCCGTTTTCTCAGGGTATCTATTATTTTTCCGTTGTTATCGCCAATAACTGCCGATATTTTCGTTCCTCCAACATCATAACCTAATATATACATTTAAAACTATATTTTTAGAATAAATATAAAGATAGTTATTATTTAATGTCCTTTTTCTTTACTATAAGTTTTAATCCATTTCTGCCTATGATTGTTATTATATCATTTGCATTTATATCATCGCCATTATTAATTGCCTCCCACTGCACACCATCAAGTGAAACAAAACCCTTTCCGTTTTTTGGTATGTTATTTGTGGCTATGCCATCTGTGCCAATAAGTGATTCAGTTCCAGTGAATATTTTTCTCCTATAAGATTTTATTATTTTTCTTATATACAATATTAGAATAACTCCTAATATAACTATAAGCATAGCAGTTATATAAAAATCTAAGCCAAATGGGGACGGCGAATATCCTGGATTTGATGTATAATATGACGATGCCAAGAAGTATATTCCAATAATACCTGTTATTAAACCTGCTAATAGTGCTATGCCATGCTGGGTTTTAAATTCTAAAAATATTAGAATAGCTGCAAATAATAAAAATATTAGTCCAACTATAGAGGCATCTATCAACTCAGCACCGAGTAAACCTAAAACTATCATGACAACACCGATAACAGATAATATTACCGTTCCATGGTATAAATCAAGGAATATTGCAACTATCCCTATTAATATAAATATTCCATCTACAGTAGGATTGCTTAAAAAACTTAAAAACTGGTCATATCCTGATTCGTTTACATAAATTATTTTATATACTGATAAATTTTTTCCATTTATTAAAGAATTTAATGAATTATAATTACCATTTATTAAATTAATTTTCAGTGCCTGCGATTCGGTATATGCAGTATTATTCTCAACCATTATGCCTGCCGCAGTCTCATTTCTATTATGTGCCGTCGCCATGCTTTCCATCAATGATACCATTGCATTCTTTGTATGGTTTTCTTCTAAAGAAGTGCCACCAACAACTATTGGTGTTGAGGGCCCTATAAACGACCCACTGCCCATATATATTCCTGTAGATGCCATTGCAACATATGACCCAGCAGAAGCAGCCATGCCATCCTCTGGAACATATGTATAAACATTTATGCCCTTTGCCTCTGTTTCATTTATAAAATTTACCATTGATAGCATATTTTCTAAAATTCCGCCAGGTGTATTCATATTTATTATTACCGCTTTTATGTATGATGAATTTATATTTTCCAGTGTTGTCCTGAACATATTCGATGAACCCGGGTCTATTTCTTCTGTTAAATTTATAACAACAATCGATTTTGAGGAAACATTGTTGCTTATATTACTGTTTGAATTATAATTGCCATATGAAACCATTATAAATGATAATATTGTCAGAAGTATCAGTATTTTTAATATAAAATGTTTTTTCACAACATATAATATACAATGCAGATAATATATTTTTCTTTTTTAAAAAGTTAAAAAATTTAATAATAGTTATCCATAAAGTATTAATGAGAATTTATGTAAACAATTTAAACGAATTAAATGATAATGAAAGAATAACCATAAACGGCTGGGTTCAGGAAACAAGGAAAATAAAAAATTTAATGTTTATAATACTGAGGGATAACACAGGAATAGTACAGGTAACTGCAAAAAAAAATACCTTAAGCAATTATAATGAAATATATGATTTAACAAGGGAATCTGTTATTTCAGTTTCAGGCATATTAAATAAAAAGAGCGTAAGCAAATCAGGAGTTGAAATAAATGCGGATAAAATTGAAATACTCAGTTATGCAGAAACTCCGCTGCCAATGGGTGTAATTGATAAGGTATCAGTTGATTTTGATACAAGATTGAATAATAGATTTATTGACTTAAGAAAGCCCGAAAATTTCTTTATATTCAAGTTTGAAAGTGAACTGTTATTTGGAATTAGAGAATACATGAACAGCAATAATTTTATTGAGGTGCATACTCCGAAGACTGTTGCAGCAGCCACTGAAGGCGGTGCAGATCTGTTTAAGGTTAAATATTTTGAGAAGGATGCATATTTAAACCAGTCACCACAGCTTTATAAGGAAATACTTATAAGTTCAGGTTTTGATAAGGTTTTTGAGGTAGGTCCTGCTTTCCGGGCAGAAAAAGAAAATACTGTAAGGCATTTAAATGAATTCACCTCAATAGATATTGAGGTTGCCTTCGCAGATGATAACTATGTTATGGGGATTCTTGAAAATTCTATGGCCCATGCTATAAAGCATACGATAAAAAAACTTGGCAGCGATGTGTTTAAATATAATAGTTCATTAGGTGAGGTTAAGGCACCATTTCCAAGAATAACATATGAAGAATCAATATATTATCTAAACAATAATGGATTTAAACTCAATTTTGGTGACGATTTCTCACCCGAAGCAATGAAAATACTTGCAGGTAAATTCGACAACTTTTATTTTATAACAAAATGGCCTGTTGATCTAAGGCCTTTCTACACAATGCCGGATGAAAATAATCCAGAATTGACAAAATCATTTGATTTACAGTTAAATGATATTGAAATAACTTCCGGTGCACAGAGAATACATAATTATAAAATGCTTGAACAAAATTTTCTTATAAAAGGTTTAAATAAAAATAATTTCGAGTTTTATGAAAAAGCATTTAAGTACGGTATGCCGCCACATGCTGGCTGGGGGCTTGGTCTTGAAAGATTGGTTATGAATCTTTTGCATCTTAGCAATGTAAGGGAATCTACATTATTTCCTAGGGATAGAACCAGACTTTCTCCCTGAATTATTTTTTTTATCCTCCCATATATCATCTTCCATATCCTTATAGCTGGCTATTTCATCTTCTAAATCATTTTTTCCTTTTTTCTTATATAGTGACATAAGAAATACCATTATATATATTTATAAAATAGTATATAAACATTTCTATTAATATTCTAATAAAATTACAATAACATAATCAAATATTGGCAAAAAAGCAAAAAATTTTATTAATTTGGAATAAACTATGGCTATTTTTGAAGTGTTGTTCTCTGTTTATTTAATATTACTATTGTAGGAGTTATTTTGTATTTTGATTTTGATACCCTATATATTGATATCAGTGCAGATTTTTTCTCGGTGTTAATAAAGAACTTTTTGATTTCTCTTGACATGCTTTTGTTAATTAAAAGCTCAACATATACAGGGTTTCCCATATTATAATATGTTGCTATTATGGAACCCTCTTCTATACTCTCTATATCCGCCCTCTCTATCTCGAAATCATATTTTTCTCCTATTTCTATTTTCAAGTTCCTTACCTATTATAATATAAAAAACAATGTTATATAAGCTTTTGCAGTTAATATGAATACGCTATTAAATATATTATTTATATTAAAAAATTATTTATTCAAAAAATCCTATTATTTTTGTCATAATTATAATAATTAAAATTATTTAAAGTTTAATAACTTAAAAAATAAACAATAAATAATTATATTGCAATAAATATAATAATTAATTATATTCTAATAGTGACAGGCTTTATCATTTTATCTTTCCATATAAATAAAATAATTGCCTATATCGTATGGTTTTAAATCTATTATGTTTTTAATGTTAAAGCCTTTTATTCCCTTTAAAGCCGTGTTTAAAATACTTTTTTCATTTTTATTCGAAGAAATTGCCTTTGCCTTTAATATTAATATGGCTTTTCTGGCACATTTAAAGTAATCTGCATTTTCGTTAAATATCTGTACCTGATTCCTCTGCGCAATGTCCTGATATATAATATCGGGTTTTTCTATAAAAAATGAATATTTTTCAGGTATGTTGGCATCCTCAAGCAATGGATATATATTATTTCTATAACTTGCTAAGCTATATAATTTAATAAATGAATCATATGACAATTCTACAGCATATATACTTCCTTTAAAGCATATATCAGATACATGGCTTACTGTTGTACCGGTTGAGGCACCAAGATATAAAACGTTTTCATGTTCACTAAATGGAATTTCATCAAATCCCTTTAATAATGCAGCTCCAAGTTTGCTTCTTCTTGGATTCCACTCCCTTAAATAAATTCCATTATACATTTTTATTCTCTCACCATAAATGCTTTTATTGAAGCCTGATAGTGAATATATTTTATTTTTTTCAAACAATATTCTATTATTGTTTATTCTTTTAATCGCTTTTTTATTTTTATTTTTTTTACCCATACCATAACGATATGCTTTATGAAAATAAATATTTGTTTATGCAAAATTTAAAAATGGTAAAACATATATTTTAATTAATCATATATAACCATGAACTGTGAAATGTGTGGTGTTGAAACAGATAAACTTATCAAAATTAAGGTTGATGGCGCAGTATTAAACGTGTGTCAAAGCTGTGCAAAATTTGGGAAACCCGTTGAAGAGAAAAAATTCAACAAAATCAGTGAAAATGTTACAATAAAATTCCCAGAGAAGAAAATAAATGTTGTAACATATAAGAAACCATTTAAAAAGGTACCTCCCAAAAAATTAAAAAACAATAGAGATAATAATGATATAGAAAACATGGAAGTTGTGGATGATTATGCAGAAATTATAAAAAATAAAAGGGAACAGTTATCAATGACACAGGAAGATCTGGCAAAAAAAATTCTTGAGAGAAAAAATGTGTTATCAAACATAGAACGCGGTGAATTGATGCCTAATATAGAAACAGCAAAAAAGCTTGAAAAGGTACTAAATGTAAAATTACTGGAAAAGGATTAAATTATTTTAAATTTATTAAATATAATAACAATGGTCTTACATCATTATAATTTATTCTATACTTTGCTATTGTTTTAGTATTACCTACTTTTATTGTAACCGCATCATTATTGTAATAAAATGCCTCCTCATCGGTTATGTCATCGCCAATTATTATTGCAGGCCTATTTTTATTTCTTATATTTTTTATGGAATTGCCTTTATTTATGCCCGGCATTCTTAATTCAACTATATTTATTCCATTATAAACATCCATAGAATTTTTATCCGCAATATCCTCTACAAATTTTACTATATCATTCCTTTCATTTACATCTTTAACATTGCCTAAATGGAATAATAAGCCACCTGTTTTATTATATACCCTCAAATTTTTGAATTTATCCGTGTAATAACTCCTGTGTTTATATAAATCATTGCATATATCCACAAATTTATCGAAATCCGGAGTTTTTATTTTTTTATTATTTATAAAATAAATATCTCCATGCAGTGCAATTATATTATAATTGCCTATAAATCTGATGATATCTTCCAGTGGCCTACCTGTTACAATAAAGGTCTCATAATAATAATTTAATTTTTTTAATATATATAATAGTTCATTATCTGCATAACAGTTTGACGGGTCATTTACTATGGGCACTAAAGTGCCATCATAATCAAGAAACAGCTGTGGTTCTTTTTCAATTATATTTTTTATATTATTAATTATATTATCAGGCATGAACGTATATCACTTTTCAGCTATTGAAATTATTTTTTTATACCACCATTCACTATTTTTTGTTTCCACGTCCTCTTTAAGATTAGTTAACCTTTCCTTTATTTCGTTTTCAGGCATTTTTATTGCTTTTATAATAGCATTTGCCATCTCATTTATATCATATGGATTTACTATTAAAGCATCTTTCATCGTATATGCTGACCCGGCAAATTTTGATAGTATAAGTATACCTTTCTCCGTTACAGAAATAAACTCCTTGCTCACAAGGTTTAACCCATCTATCAGTGGTGTTATTAAGGCTATATCCGCAGTTTTGTAATATGATATCAGTGTGGATGTTTTTATTTTCCTGTACATATACTTTATGGGTGACCAGTTTATGGTGCTGAATTCTCCGTTAACCCTGCCTATTGTCATTTCAAGTTCTCTCTTCATTGAAATGTAATCTGCTACAGTAGATCTACTCGGTGTTACATTCATAATATATACGAACTTATTGATATACTCTGGATGGCGTCTCAGCAAGCCTTCTATAGCAAGAATTCTGTTTATTAATCCCTTTGTATAATCTAATCTATCTATTGAAAATATTATTTTTCTATTCTTTATATTGTATAAATTTATCATTTTATTATTGAATGATGAAAAATATTTATTATCTATGCCAAGCGGCAATGCATATACTTTTGATTTAAGTTTATCCCTGAACATATATTTATATGTACTAATAAAGTTTTTTTCATATATTTTTGTATGGAATGTTATGATATCACTTTTTGAAAGGCTTTTCATTATATCTTTGGCCTGCGGTATTATTGAAAAAAATTCAGGTGAAACCCATGGTATATGCCATGTAAAAATTATTTTATTATTTATACCATTTTCTCTTAATATCTCAGGAACCATTGTTAGCTGATAATCATGAATCCATATTATAGTATTATCATTTATATCTCCCATTATTTTATATGCAAATTTTTTGTTTACATTGTAATATGTTTTATATGAATCATTAAAAATTTTTATATTCTGCCTGAAATAGTGAAATAATGGCCACATGACTCCATTTGAAAAATAATCATAATAACCAAGCTTCTCATGTTTGTCTAGGATTATTCGTTTTATTTTGTATTTACCTAACTCTTCTGATGTATATTTTTCATCATACCCCCCTTTCCCCCAGCATATCCATGTACCGCCATATTTGGTTATCATTGAATTTAATGCAGTTGCAACACCGCCTACGCTGATTGAATTTACTTCCCTACTGCTTATTTTTTCATGAGAAAACGGGCAGCTGCTGGTAACAACAATATAATCCATATAAATGATATTTTGTTATACCATAAAATATTTTTTAAATGGTATAAGCAAATATATAAATTTTAAACTTAATATACCTAAAAATAATAATGTCCAAATGATATACTATATATTTGGCCTTAGCAAAAATTTATTTTTATTATTATTGTCAATACTTATGGTAATTCATGTATTATCAGCAATTACATTTGTCGGTGGTTCTATTTTTATATGGGCAATATTGTGGCCAGAATCATATAAACTTGAAAATGATAAATTAAGAACAAGGTTGTTAGGTTTTGTTGGCCACAAATTTGCCTTTTATACAAATTTAACTTTGGGCCTGTTAATAATTACAGGATTATTGATGACGTATAAATATTTATTAAACTTTTCACTGTATTTTCAGAGTATCTATGGTGAGATATTATTTTCTGCTGAAATTTTGGTAATTATGATGATAATAATAATGTATGGAAATAATATTTATCATGGTAAATTAATTGTTAAATTAAATGAAGAAAATAAATTTGATGAAATAAAGAAAATACGCAAGAAAACGCACTTTTATTCAATGGTAACAATGTTTTTATTGATAATAATAGTTATATTAATGGTTCTATTGAATATATTTCACACTTAAATATTTTTATAAATATAAAATAAAAATTATTACAAATAGAAATTACCTTGCAGATGCTGCAACTCTTTCTATTTCTTCTTTTTTGCCTATTGCAAAGGAACTTGCATCATTTCTTGACGCCAGTAAAATTTCATTTGCAAGGCACTCCTGTATGTGTATCTTCTTTTTAAAGGATGCTTTTATTGCGCCCCTGCATATGTTTCTTAATGCCTCATCTAATCTTCTTGAAGGTGAAACATCAACGGATTTAGGCACGGCTATTCCACCATATTTCAATCTTGTTACCTCCTCCCTCGGTGCACTATTTTCTATTGCAGTTACCAATATCTGTATTGGGTTCTGTTTTGTTTTTGTTTGTATGATTTCAAATGCCTGAGAAAGTACACGATATGCTGAATATTTTTTGCCTGTCCATTTTTCTGTTCTCATTAAATTGTTTAATAATCTTTCTACTGTATTTACATTCCTCTTGCCCGATAAATAGTTGGAAAACCTTCCTCCTGTATCAAGGTTGAGGTATGATGTTAAATTTATATATGCCGCCAATCCCTGATCCTTAATCTGTATTCCTGAAATATCATATTTGTTCATTATTAACTGTTCCATATTATCACCTTACTGTTTTCTCCTTTCTTCCCTTTACAAGTTCATGCAATGATATGCCATTAACCTTTATTACCTTAAACCTTACTCCAGGTATATCTCCTTTACTTCTGCCCATTCTTCCGCCAATGCCTTCTACCATTACTTCATCATGTTCATCAATATAGTTAATTGCACCATCACCCGGGGCAAATGCCGATAATTGTCTCCCATTTTTTATTAACTGTATTTTCACACATTTTCTTATTCCAGAGTTAGGCTGTTTCGCTTCAATACCAACCTTTTCTATTACTATGCCTTTAGCCTGTGGTGAACCTTCCAGTGGGTCACTTTTTCTTCTTAAATCAAGCAATCTTCTCTTGTAACTTCTATCCGACCATTCGTATCTTTTTCTTGTTTTTAATAACTTTTTTCCTGCGTTCATACCATTAGGCATTATATCACCTTGAATTTGAAATTATTTTGATAACATCATTATTTAATAATTTATAATCTTTTCCTATTACTCTTTTGGTTCTGCCATTAATTGCCCTTATAAAATTTTCACCTATATCTGTATGTATTTTATATGCCAGATCCAGTGCATTATCCCCATCTTTCAATAAAAGTGCATCTGGCAGTACATTTCCTGCCTTATCTGTCCATTTTGCCTCATCGAGAACTGGATATACTACTATATATCCAAGGCTCTTGATTATGCCAGTTAAAACATCATAAAAACCCATAATTTCTCCATTTATAAATTTATTTTTAATTTCATTTAAAATTTTTTTCTGTTCCGGACCTGATTTTTCCTTATATTCAAAATCCATTGTATCTGATGTTATGTATCCATTTTTATATGCTTTTTCTATAATTAATTCATATTCTGCTGATATGAAATATGTTTTCCCTATTGTATTCTCTATGTTTTTTTTATCTTCACTATTTATTAAATCTGATTTGTTGCCTACGTTAAATATAGGTTTTACATATTTTATTATACTGCTGCAAAAATTATTTATGGTTTCATCAGACCAGTTTATCAATTTATCAGGGAATTTTTCTTTACTTATTATTAAAAACATATCTTTTTCATTTAGGCCAAAAGTTGCAGCTTTTTTTAGCATCTTTAATTCCATCCTCTCGCTGCTATTGTCTTCTTTCCTTGCGAATTTTGTCCAGTCCTTTGAAATTTTAGAATGTATCCATTTTAATATTTCGTTATTTACAAAGGTTAAATCTTCTACTGGGTTGTGTTTATTTTCAGATGCATTTCCTTCCTTATCTGTTAACCCTGAGGCGTCAAATAAATTTATTATTATATCAGCATCTCTTATATTGTCCAGAAACTCATTTCCCATTCCCTTCCCCTCACTGGCACCTTCTATTAGTCCGGGGACATCAATTATTTCAACTGGTATATATCTTATGCCATTTATGCATTTCCCCTCTCTTGGATTGCATTTTTCGTTTATTTCATCTTCAGGGCATTTATCCTTTATAAAAGATACGCCTACATTAGGTTTTATTGTTGTAAATGGGTAATTTGCTATATCGACATCTATTGAGGTAATTGCAGAAAATAATGTAGACTTCCCGGCATTCGGTTTGCCAATTAATCCTATTTTTAACATTATTCTTCTACCTCTCTCATATCATAACCCTTTGGGCATGATAATTTTCTTAATATTTTATTTACAACAATCTTTTTTACTGGAGTAACAATTAAATTGCATTTTTCTATGTTGGGGCATGTTAAATAATCGCATTTCATTGATTTTAATTCTATTGAGGATCCCTCCATCAATCTTTTTCCATTCTGTATATTATATGTATTTTTTATTTCCTCGACCTCTATAGTAGAAACTTTGTTTTTATTATAAATAAAGCAGGGATTTACCTGTTCTTTCACATCGGTTATTTTATATCTTTTTCCCGGTTCAAGATTAAAGCATACATTTCTTATCCTGCATTCATCACATTTTCCTGATAATGGCCCCTTAAACGTAAACTCCATATTTTTTTTTGCTAAATCAACACCTATTAAACTTATTTTATTCAATTTGATCATATTCCATAAAATTCAATAGTTTATTAAACTTATGATTAAAAATAAATTATATTACCTTTGTGATTCTTAACGCTTTTTCAGAAACGTTATCGCTTAAATCAGTTTCGCCTAAAATTGTGTATCTTTCAGGTCTTAATCTATGCGCTATTGATAATGCTTTTATTGCAATATTTTTGTTTATTCCATAATCTGACGCCTTTGTTGATACACCAATTTTTTTGTATACATTATATAGCATTTTCCAGTCATCGCCGTGGAAATACATTGACACCAATGATCCCATGGCTACCTGCTCACCATGCATCGCCGTTCCTTTGCCTAAAATTTCCAGGGCATGTGCAAATAAATGCTCACTACCACTTGCAGGTCTGGATGTTCCTGCAATAGCCATGGCTGTTCCCGATGCCAATATGCCCTTCATTATTAACCATATGCTATCTTCCAGCCCTGGCTGTATTACATTTGCATTTTCTATTAACTCTTTAGAGGCATATTCAGATATTACTGAAGACGTGCTGCTAAATTCCTCGCCCTTTATCCTGTTTGCCAGTTTCCAGTCCATAACTGACGTTATATTTGCTATTACATCGGAAGCACCGGAGGCAGCAAATCTAAACGGTGCCTTTAACATTATACTTGTATCTGCAATAATGGCAGAGGGCATTGATGCCTCTATGGACAAAAATGATTTGCCGTCATAAATGGATGCCCTTGGAGATGCTATTCCGTCATGGCTTGGTGCAGTTGGAACACTTATAAACGGAACGTTTAGATCATATGCTATTTTTTTTGCCAGATCTATTTTTGAACCACCGCCTATACCAATTGTTAATCCTATTCTATACTTTTTTACCTGATTTTTTATTATATTTAATGTATCCATTGTTGAATTTTCTACCTTTATAACTTTATAATCAATATTATTTATAAGGTCTATAACCTTTTTTGCTGCAACTTCATATGTTGTATTTCCTGTAATAATTAAAACTGTACCCGATCTTAAATTTTTTTCAATAACTTCATTTATATTATATATTGCATCATGGCCTATGTAAACATCATTAGGAAAATGCATTGATTTTATTTTATCAAACATTGAGTAAGGATACTTTATTAGGATATAAATTTAATTATTTTTAAATAAAATTATTCCATCAAATATTTTGCATGTTATATATGGAACAAATATATACTTATAGCGTAAAAACTAATAACATATTAATTATAATCATATATGAATTTAGAAACTGAAATAAGGTCGTTTGAAAGATTTATGGTTTCTGAGAGAAAAAGTTTTTACACAATTAAGGAATATAAATTTTTGTTATCAGGATTTTTAAATTTCGTAAAAAAGGATATTAAGAATATAACAAATAAGGATATAGAAAATTATAAGGACTATATTGTAAACACAAAAAAATATTCAAAAGCATCACAGTATTTATCAATAAAGGCCATAAGGTTATTTTATAGATATAAAAATATAGATTTGCCATTTAATCTTGTTGCCCCAAGGAGATCAAAAAAGATGCCTGTATACCTGAATGAGAAAGATGCCGGAAAATTAATGGACGCTTCTAACAATAAAAGGACAAAGGCAATAATCTCTGTTTTTTTATATACCGGTGTAAGGGTAAGTGAATTGTCAAATTTAATGATTAACGATGTGGATTTTGACGAGAATATAATTTATGTACGCGCAGGCAAAGGTGACAAGGATAGAATAGTTGTAATGCCAGATATATGCAAAAACGATTTAAAATTATACCTGAATGAAAGGCTAAAAACCAATTCAAATAATAATTATCTATTTATTTCAAATAAAAAAAATAAATTTGATACATCTGCAATAGAAAGGCTAATTAAAAAAACTGGAATAAAAGCAGGGATAAATAAAAATATTACACCACATGTCCTGAGACATACCTTTGCAACATCAGTTTTAAGAAATGGTGGTGATATAAGGTTTATACAGCAGATATTAGGCCATGCAAGCCTTGCAACAACACAGATATATACGCA
Source organism: Thermoplasmata archaeon (assembly GCA_021797555.1). Classification (GTDB taxonomy): domain Archaea; phylum Thermoplasmatota; class Thermoplasmata; order Thermoplasmatales; family Thermoplasmataceae; genus Ferroplasma. Next base: position 34,849 of record JAJZZM010000020.1, on the reverse strand, counting down.
TATAGATGATAATACATTAAAGGAAATGTATGAAATGCATATGCCGAAATATTAATTTTCACGCTTTATCATATAATCAAGAAGAAAATTAATCATGTCTATGGCTTCATTATTTCCATTTATTTTCTTTAATTCATTTTTCGCATTTACTGTTAATTCATTTATTTTTTTCATGGAATAATCATATGAACCGGTATTTTTTATAATATACTTTAATCTATTAAAATCATCATCATTTATATTACCATTTTTTATGGCATTATCAATAAATTTTTTATCATTGTCATCCGAGTTTTCATAGGCCTTTATTATTAATAATGTTTTCTTGCCTTCATTTACATCGCTTTTTATTGATTTTCCAGTTTTATTTTCATCACCAAATATTCCTAAAACATCATCATATAACTGGAAGGCTATACCTGCATTTGATCCGAATTTCCTTAAATTTTCAGTATATTTGATATCACCAGCTAAATATGCACCCATTAATACAGGTCCTTCTATTGTATACCTTGCAGTTTTCAAATAATGCAATTTAAATAATTTCTCTTCACTGTAATTATCATTTATAGATGAATATATATCAAGTATCTGGCCTTTTCCAGTATCCTCTATAACTTTGGAAAATTCATAATCTGCTTTTAATAAATTATTTATTTCAAAACCAGATTTTAATAAAGCCTCATGTGAAAATGTATCTACAAGGTCACCGGCACTTATTGCTATATTTTCAGCTATTTTTCTATCGTTTATGTTTTTCTCCATTGCCTTGTGGAAGCTCGGTTTTCCTCTTCTGAGGTCACTGTTGTCCATAATGTCGTCATGGATTAATAAAAATGATTGTGCCATTTCTATGGAAGTTGCTGCCTTTATTATCTTCTGGTCTATATCATTAAAAATATTATATGATATTATCATTAATATGGGCCTTAATCTTTTGCCTCCATTTAATGTGAATGTTTTTAATTCATCTATAACATTTTTTATTTCACTGTCATAGCATTCACTTAATTTCATGTCGAAATAACTCTCTAGTTCCTGATTTATCGAATTTTTAAGTATTTCCAATCTTTTTTTATAAAACTCTATGTTTATCAATACATGGTAATTAATTAAACCATAATTAAATTTTTTTATAATTAATAGGTGGCCGCTTTCATTATATTATTTAAATTGTATAATTTAATTAATACAAATTTGGTTTTTATATGTAAAAATAGGTCTTTATTTCCAATTTATCCTATTATTCTACCACTTTTTGTTATAGCTTTATGTTTAGTACATAATCCTATCTTACTTCAATAAAATATAAATTAATAAAAATTTCAATTAAGATTTGACAAACCCTTAATATATAAGATTTAAATACAAAATATATGAGTGAAGAATTTGTTTATAAAAAGGATGATGAAGCGGATGATTATAATGAGCGCGGGATATCATATTTCAATGTCATGCAGTATGCAGATGCGGTAAAAGAATTTACAAAAGCAATTAATATAATAAAAACAGACCCTGATTACTTTTTAAACCGTGCAATGGCATATTATTCACTAAAAATGTATGACGCGGCAATAAAAGATTGTAAAAGCGCCATAGAATTAAACACTGAAAGGGGAGATTACCATAATACTTTAGGGGCAATATACGACGATATGAAAGATTTAAAAAATGCAATGAATGAATTTAACGAGGCAATAAAAATAGAAAATGATGTTCCTGATTATTACTATAATAGGGGCAATGTTTACTGGGAACTCGGTGATACGAATAGCGCCTTGAAAGATTATGATAAGGCGGTATCATTGAATAGCAGCGATGCCGTATTCTTTTATAAAAGGTCACAGTTATATACATATCTAAAAATGTATGACGATGCAATAAAGGACTTAGAAGAATGCGTAAAGCTCGGAAGCAATGCAGAGTACTTTAAGGCAGAAGCCAATATATACATATTAAAGGGAGATTATAAAAAGGCAGAGGAATCAATTGAAAAAGCACTTAAATTATCTCCTAATGATATATCACTTAAATCAAAAAAATATGAAATAGAAAAGAAATTATAAAAATTTTAAATATTATTTATTTATATTAAAATATGAAGGCAGTATATTTTACAGAACCGGGCATAGAAAATTTAAAAATTGAAGATATAAAAGAACCAGAAAATGGATTAAAGATAAAAATTATAAAAGCAGGCCTAAATCCCTTAGACTATAACCTTATAGAAGGAAATATTGTTTATAATGTAAATCCGATGCCACACATCCCTGGATCAGAGGTTCTTGGAATTGCAATGGAGGATGGCAACACGATCAAAAAAGGCGATAAAGTAATCGTGTATAACCGCATTTTTGATAATAACTGCGATATGTGTTTTTCTGGCAATGAGCATCTGTGTTACAATGGTGGCATATGGGGTGTGGTTACAAATGGAGGCTATTCCGAATATGTATCTATAGGTGAGGGCAACCTGTTCAAGGTTCCAGAAAATCTTGATGATAACACTTCAGTAAGCATAGGAATTGGTGCATTAACATCATACCGTGCATTGAAAAGGGCAGGTTCATCCATGGGCAAAAAAATATTAATATACGGAATGGGAAATACAGGCATATTTACAGCCCAGTTAGCAAAATATATGGGCCTGGATGTATACGCGTTATCAAGGAAAACGATGCCATATATAAATACATTTAAGGAAATACCCAATGATTTTAAAGCAGATATAATTATTAATCCACTAGGCGGTGAATTATTTTCTGATTCATTAAAGCATATAAAGAGGAAAGGCAAAATAGTGACATATGGTGTATTAAATGGCAGATTTTCCAATATTGATATTGCTAATATTTACACAAACGAAATAGAAATATATGGATCAACAGGTGGTTCAAGGTTGGATCTGTTTGAATTGCTTACTATAATGGGTACAAGAAAATTCACCCTGCCTGTTTATAAAGAATATAGTTTATGGGATATAAAGGAAGCATTAAACGATTTTAAAAACAGGGAAACAGGAAGAATTATATTTAATTTATAATGATTTTAATTTTTTTATGTTTTCTTTTATATTATTAAATATATATGATGCAGAAACTAAAATATCGGCACCGGTATCTATCGCTAATTTACCGGTTTTATCATTTATTCCACCATCAATTTCTATTTTTGTTTTATAATTGTTTTTATCCACGAATTCTCTGGCCTCTTTAACCTTATTTAATGAGGACTCTATAAATTTTTGCCCTGAAAATCCGGGGTAAACAGACATTATTAATAATATTTCCGCCGAATCCAGGAATTTAAAAATCTTTTTAACATCTGTATCAGGATTTATTACAATGCCATATCTTATATTATTATCCTTTAATTTACTTAATAATTCATTTATATTTATAGGCGCTTCATAATGTATTAATAAAATATTTATTCCTGAATCAATAAAGTCTTTATAATATTTATCTGGTCTTTCTATCATTAAATGGCCATCCAGCCTTAAATCCGTACTTTTCCTTATGGCTTTTATCAAATCAGGCCCCATTGTAATATTATCAACAAAATTTCCATCCATTATATCTAAATGGAATGATTTTGCACCAGCATCTTCACATTTTTTTATCTCATCATATAAATGTGATAGATCTGATGAGATTATTGAAGGAGAAATTTCTATATCTCTCATAGATACTGATTATAAGCACAGATTTATTTTTTACGCTTTTAAGATAAAGCAAAAGCACATTTTAATATAATAATAGGTTTTATATTATTTAAATAAATTATTAAATATCAATATAATATTTTGAATTAAGTGGTGTCCATTGAATGAAGAAATAAAAGATTTAAATAAAATAGAAATAAAATATTTAATTAAACTACTCCCTGTTTTCAGAAAATTTATGAGAGACCGTAAAATGTCAAAGAAAAATGATGAATACGATTATAAAATTGAAAGAAACGGCAGGAAGGCAGTAGATACGTTCATGGACCTTGGCCCAACATTTATAAAACTTGGGCAGGTTTTATCGGCAAGGCCAGATTTATTGCCGAAAGAATATTTAAAAGCATTTCAGGATCTGCAGGATAAGGTTCCCCCTGATAAATTTGAATACGCCAGAAAAACTATAGAAGAAAATTTAGGGGATATAACTGAAAAATTCCAGTATTTTAATGAAAATGCAATATCCGGGGCATCTCTGGGCCAGGTTTATTTAGCAAAATATAATAATACTGATGTTGCCGTCAAGGTAAACCGTCATAATATTGATTATGTCTTGAAAAGGGATATAATAGTAATTAAAAGATTATTAAAAACCTTTAGAAGATTTATTGACAATTATTTGTATATAAGCATTTCAAACGTTATTTCAGATTTCTCTATAAGAATATATGATGAAGCAAATTATTTTATTGAGGCCGAAAACCTAAAAAGGATAAGAAACAATATTAAAAAATATGATATAATTATACCTGACGTAATATTTGTTTCAAGGGAAGTACTTATTCTAAGCTATATAAAAGGAATAAAAATAACAGATGTAAAATCATTAAAAGAAAAAAATATAGATTTAAAAAAATTAGCATTTAAGCTTGACCTAACATTTATAAGAATGCTGCTTAGAAATGATATATTCCATGCAGACCCACATCCAGGGAATTTAGCAGTAAGCGATGATGGAAAAATTATACTATACGACTTCGGCATGGTTGGCAAACTTGATGATGAAACCAGATTTAAATTATTAAAATTATATAATGGTCTAATAACAAAGGATGCAGATATAATAATGGATTCCCTGCTTGAGTTGAATGCATTATCCCCGGCCGCAAATAGGGGCATAATAAGGAAAGGCATAGAATTGTCCATAGCAAATTTGTCCGGCAGGAATGTTAATGAAATGGATATATCAGAGTTATTTGAAATAGCAAATAACGTAATATTCGAATTTCCATTCCATTTACCCAGAGAACTTGTATTATATATGAGAATGTCATCATTGCTTGAGGGCATATGTAAAACTTTAGACCCTAATTTTAGATTTGTGCTTGTTCTCCGGGATATTTTATATAATGAAGGCATGCTAGAAGAATTATACAGAAAGGAGTTGAATGAATTTGTTTCAAAATCTGTAATTTCAATAGAGAAGGGGCTTGACGTACTTCCATTATTAAAAAGGAGGCTTGAGGAAACAGATGGTCCGGTAAAAAAATCTGACAATAAGCTTTATGAAACAATATTTTTATCGGCAATTCTTATAGCAATGGTATTATATGCAAAAATAAACACAGTTATATCATTTATAGTTATAATAATAGATCTAATAATTTTTGTATTTATGTTAAAAAAATAAATTTATTCTATTTTAACTGTTTTTACATTTTTTACAGGTATCTTTAATTTTAAAACGCCATTGTTATATGTTGCAACAGGGTCTGCCTCCGTATCTATTTCTAATGGCAATGATAGCCTTTTAAATACTTTTTCAGGTCTCTGGTTCTCGAATAAATTGCCATCTGTTTTTATCTCCCTGTTTGCCCTAATTACAACTGCATTTTTTTCTGTTGTAACCTTTATATTTTCTTTGTCAAATCCAGGTAAATCTGCTTCTATTGTTATTTCTCCACCATCCTCATACACAGTAATCGGGGGATAAATAAAGCTCATTATTTCTTTGGCCCTATTATTTACGTTTTTCATAAACTCATCTGAATAATATTTTAATGGTCTATACATGCCTATATATAAATTCTGATTACTAAAAGTTTGTGTTGTTTATATAGTCACAACCGTTAATAGAAATATGTTAACAGTGTACTTAATAATCAAAAATTAATATTATTTATTATTAATAATGAAATTTTATAATAGTTAAAATCTGAATTTATAAAAGTAAAAATATTAATGGAATTATTATAAATATAATGTTACTATTTATCAATGATTTCGTTCATATTTTTTATTATTGCTTCTGCAACTGTATAAGGGTCTTTTTTTAATGTGTTTTCATCATATTCCATATTGTCTATGTAACATGAATATTTATTATATATATCTTCAATTATTATCTGCTTTAATTTTCCAATATATTTTTTCTTATAGTTTTTTTTATCCCATTTTATAATATAATCAAGAAATTTATCATAATTCTCCTTATTTATTGAATTTATGCCTATAACCGGTGTTTTAATCTTATTGCCTAAATTTAATGTTTCACGTATATCTTTTATTGCAATATATGACCCTTCACGGTCTATTTTATTTACAATAAATATATCACCTATTTCCATTATTCCAGATTTAATTGCCTGGATTTCATCACCCAACCCCGGTGCCAAAACAACACATGTAATATCTGCTATATTCATTATATCTATATCGGATTGCCCGGAACCTACCGTTTCAAGTATTATAAAATCACTGCCTGATGCCTCCATAATTTTTATGATATCCCATGAATATTCAGATAAACCACCATTGTATAATCTATTTGAGGTGCTTCTCATAAATATATTTTTTTTGCTTAATGTTTCCTGCATCCTGATTCTGTTGCCTAAAATAGATCCTCCGGAAAACGGGCTTGCCGGATCTACTGCTAATATAGATATCTTCCCATAATCCGAAAGCATTGGAGCTATATTTCCTATAATTGTACTTTTTCCAACCCCTGGAGGGCCTGTTATTCCTATTATTTTTGCATTGCCCCTATTATATATTTCCTTTATTATTTTTTCCCTTGTTTTTATATCTGCACTCTCAACAATGGATATTGCCCTTGCAATGCTCCTATTGTCGCCACTCAATATTCCGCTTATTAAATTATTTATACTCATCTTCTTTTATCTTCCTTACTTCCATTGCCCTTTCTCTGACATGTTTTATTATAATCTTTAGTGGTGTTCCGGGTCCAAAGTTACCGGTTACTCCCATTTTTTCCAGAATAGGTTTATCGTCATCTGGTATTATGCCACCGCCAACAACGGCTATATCGTGCACATCTTTTTTGTTTAATATATCCATAACATTTTTAAACGCAGTTAAATGTGCGCCATTTAATAGACTCAGTGCAATAACGTCAACGTCTTCATTAATGGCCGTATCAACAACCTCCTCAGGCGTTGGCAATAAACCCGCATATATAACATCCATTCCTGCATCCCTGAATGCCCTTGCTAAAACAAATATTCCACGATCATGACCATCTATTGCGGGCTTTGCAAGCAATATTTTTATTGGTGCTTCAGTATATTTTCGGTTCCTTCCATTCTCCATATATCTCCCTCCCAACGTTTGATATTTCCTCTAATGTAGCATAGTTTTTTACGCATTCCATTATATATGGCATTAAGTTTATGTTTTCATCCTTCATGGCTTCACGTAATTTATTTAACGATTCATTAACTTTTGTATTATCCCTTTTGCTTTTAAGGTCTTTCAGCTTTCTTAACTGATCATTCTCCGCAATATCAGTTATTTTTAATGTATTTATTGGCTTTTCATTCTCATCTATGTATTTATTGACACCTACTATGGTTTCCTCATTATTCTCTATATTCAATTGCCTTCTATATGATGTTTCTGCAATTTCTTTCTGTATATATCCAGATTTTATCGCATTTAAAACTCCTCCCATTTTATCAATTTCAGCGAAGTATTTATATGCCTCCTCCTCCATCTCGGACGTTAGCCTTTCCAAGTAATATGATCCGCCTAATGGATCAATAACATCAGATATTCCTGTTTCTTCTGCTAAAATCTGCTGTGTCCTTAATGCGACCTTAACAGCATCATCTGTGGGAAGCGCCCAGGCCTCATCATATGAGTTTGTATGCAAACTCTGGGTTCCGCCCATAATTGCAGCCATAGCCTCGATAGTTGTCCTTACTATGTTATTTAAAGGCTGCTGCCATGTTAATGTATAGCCTGAAGTTTGCGTATGGAATTTTAACATCATGCTTTTAGGGTTTTTTGCACCATACTTTTCCTTTAAAACGGTTGCCCATATCCTTCTTGCTGCCCTGAATTTCGCTATTTCCTCAAAGAAATTTATTGATGAATTGAAGAAAAATGACATCCTTGGTGCGAAATCATCAATGTTTAATCCCGCTTTTATTCCCAAATCTATGTAATAAAACCCGTCTGCTAATGTAAATGCCAGTTCCTGCACTGCACTTGAACCTGCCTCTCTTATATGGTATCCGGAAACACTTATGTAATTCCATCTCGGTACATTTTTTATTGAATAAACAAGCATATCACGAATTAATCTTAAATGTGCTTCCGGCGGATACATCCATTCTTTCTGTGCTATATACTCCTTTAATATATCTGCCTGAACTGTTCCTGATATATCTTTTAAATCTGTATTGTTTTTCTCTGCTAAAACAAAATACATTGCTGTTAAAATGGCTGCAGGCGCATTTATTGTCATAGATGTGCTTATTCTTGATAAATCAATGCCATCAAAAATTCTTTCCATATCCATAAGTGAGGAAACATTAACCCCACATTTGCCTACTTCTCCCACTGACCTTTTACTATCGCAATCATATCCATACAATGTTGGCATATCGAATGCTATGCTTAATCCAGTTTCTCCATTTTTTATTAAATATTTTAATCTTTTATTGGTGTCATCAGGCGTTCCAAAACCTGAAAACATCCTCATTGTCCATAATCTACCACGGTACATATTTGGGTATATACCCCTTGTGAATGGGTACTCACCAGGATTTCCAAGAATTTTATCCATATTTTCTGGTACATCATCCTCTGTGTATAATTCTTTTATATCCATATCAGATGAATTTTTATATTTTTTATCCTTATAGCCGGTTTTTTGGTTCCACGGTTTTAATGTTTTTTCCTTCCATTTATTGTATTTATCATTACTTTTAAATGATTTTTTTATCTCATTTATTTTTAAATTCCAGTAATCTTCCATACCTGTTTAATTCATAAAAGGATTAATATTTTTCTTTATTTACATTATAAATATTTATGATTATATTGTATTGTTATTGGTGAAAAATTTATGGTCTTATTTATTTAACCTTACCTTTCCAATCCCCTCATGCTGGATAATTTATCTACTTTATTTGTTATTATCCCATTTAAATTCATGTTTAATGCATCCAAAGCATCTTTTTGATTATCAATAGCCCATGGAATAACGCATATGCCTTTATCAATTAATTCAGTAAACATGTTTTTGCATTCCATATTAAATTCAGGCAAAAATAGAGATATGTTCATTTCCTTCAAATCGTTATAATCTAATTCCATATATTTTTTTGATGTTTTGCAGTAATCAAGCCCTAACTGTATGCTATTATCTGCTAATCTTGCCTCGTTTAATGAAAATGGGTTAAATGAAATTATACATACATGGTCCTTCATTTTTGATTTTTTTATTACCTCTATAGTTTTTTTAGTGATGTCATTTTTTATGGCATTTCCTGAATCATCTATTGTTTTTAACTCAATTAAAAAATATTTGTCATTGAAATTGCTTAACAAATCGCTTAATTCAGGTATATTTTCATTTTTTATTTTTATGCTATTTATCTCATATGAATACATATCCTCTATATTTCTATCAACATTGGCCAGTCTTTTAAGATTAAAGTCGTGTATAACATATACAGTATTATCCTTTGATAGATGTACATCGAGTTCAACAATATCCGTGTATTTAAAAGCATTTTTAAATGATAAAAATGTATTTTCAGGATATCTTGAAGGCAATCCACGGTGACCTATTATAACAAAGTTTGATCTTATCTTATCTATTATATTCATGATGGTAAATATTTATTTTATTAATAATGTTTATTAATTTAAAATATATAAAATTTAAAATTCAAATTTTTTAATAATTTTATCATTGTAATAGCTTTCATATGTATATTTCCTTATAAGTGGATAATAATTTAGATTGAACTTCTTTAATATTTCTCTTACTTCCTTGGAAGAGTAGCTAACATTAAATCTTTCTTTTATATATTTCTGAACTTCATTTACAGTACACATTTTTTTCTCTTCTATGCTTTTTTTTAATAAAACCATATTGTTTTCGCTCAGTTTTGATGGTCTGCCCATATAACTTCTTACAACAATCTTATTTTCCGGCAACCCCATTACTTCAGCATAAATTTCAGTTTTCTGCTCCATAATTTCGCCCCACAATTATATATATACTATCTAAGTATATATACGTTATTCTTTTAAATAAAATATTATTTTTTGACGAATATTTATTTTTTATGTTTTTTTATTTTAATTATCGTTAAACGTTATAAATTTTATATAATTTAAATTTTTATATATTATATTGCCATATTATTTCATGGATAAGCCATATGAAACGAAATCAAAAAATGGAAGAAAAGAGGAGCGCATTTATGTGGATTCAGGAAAATTTGTTATATATTCATACAGAGATGAATCCACTGGCAAAATTACGAAAAGTAAATTAATACTTACTGGAAATAAGAGCATTGCATATTTTCTTATACCCATGAAGGATAAAAATCTTGCAATAAATGCAAGTTTTGATCTAGAATCAGAGGTTAATATAGCCGGTAACTCCGTAAAATTGAGGGAAATATTAAAAAACATAAAATAAAAATCATGAATTATTTATATATAAATATATGATACAGTTACATGAAATTTGCAGTTCCTAATTTTGATGTTTTAAATGACTTCAGCGGTTATATTGACGGTGTAAAGCTTTCTATCCCGGGTAATCAATGGTTTATTGCAAATAGTTTTATACCATATTTTCATTCCAAGGGCATAAATTTATATGTTGAAACTTTGCCTGAAATTATGGTAAGAAAAAGGGCAGAGGGGTCCCCAATTTCAATCGGCAATCTGAGAATTAATTTTAAGCCTGAGATAGTATGTATAAATAATCATTTTTCCAAGGGCATAAAAATAAGGGATAAATTTGATTTTGTTTCTGATAATATTACATTAATATACCGGACAAAAAAACCTCAAAATTTATGCGATTTAAAGAATTATAGATCCGCTATACCTAACCCGAGGACAAGCAATATAGGCATACAGTTTAAAAAATTATATGAAAAGAACTGCGAATATTTTGGCAATTTAAAAAATAAGGTGTTTTTATCAAGTGCTCATTACAGGGAAATCCCGGCAATGTTCCTTAACGATGAAATTGATTACGGTGTCATGTGGGAAAGCGAAGCCATTTACTGGAAATTTAAACATTTTTCTCCATTTAAATCAGCTGATTCCACATTCTCCATTATGCTACTTGAAGATTCTGGTGAAACCGCTTTAAAAATATTTAATGAATTTAAATCAGGAAATATATCAAATTTTTACAGTAAATATAAATTTAAATTACTAATATAAATCCAAAATTTAAATAATTAAAAAAATCTCTTTTGTTAAATTAATATAAAAAATTAAAATATTTACTGGTCAGGATTTACAGATGATATCATTGGTATTTCATCCTTATCCAGATCAAGTCCTATTTCCTGCTGTGTTAAGTTTCTTCCAAGGCTTCTCTCATAGAAAGATACTATTCTCTTCTTTTCTTCGTTTGTGTATTTTCTGAAGTATTTATCTTTCTTAAGATTTACTCCTGTGTTCTCCTCATATTTGCTTGCAGGTATTGAGTACTTTCTCTGTGTTGAATCCCTGTATAGTTCTGGTATTACATTGAATGCACAGAATGGTATTACCCTTCCATCAGGCATTGCATAGTGTATATCGCATCTCTCTACTCTATCCACATCATATGTGTATGGGTCCTGGAAGTGCATAAATCCTATGAACAACGATTTATAATGGAATGCTTTTAATCCATGGTAATCTCCCTCCGTGAATGCATTGTACACCATATCCTTTAATTTGAAATCTTTAGGGGCTTTTTCATAATCAACGAATTTTTTAAGATGCAGCAATAATTTTGTTACCGACTGAGCTTTCTTTGCTGTTTTCCATTTGGAGTATTTCATTTCCTCTCCAAGGCTTCCTAAATATTCAAACATGCCCTTAACATCCACGAATCTTGTTACAGGTATGATTTTTCCATCATCTATGAATACATATGTACCCATTCCACATGCAAAGTGTATTGATAATTTGTATGTTGGGTGTCCCTTTAATGCCTCAACAAAGTTTGATACCTCTGTTGTTGCTGGAACCGTAAAGAAATCCTCTCTGCCTATCTGGCCATCAAGCTGCTGCTCAATTTTCTTTATTGCACCAGGTATTGTTATTCTCTGCCTTGCCCTTGCACGATCTGACATTCTTCCCACAAGGCTTACTGGCTGGAAGTTAACTCCCCTTACAACATCCATGTTGGATACAGCAAACTTTATCATATCTCCAAGATACTGGTCATTTATGCCACCTATGACTGTTGGCACAAGAACTACACCCATAGGTGCTTTCTTATAATTTTCCAGTGCCATAGGTATCTCCCAGAAATTCTTAGGGTTTGACCTTGGGGTAGGGCCATCGAAACTTGTATAAACAACATTAGACCCTGCATCCTTTGCCCTTTTAACAAAATCAGGATCATATGCTGCCCTTACACTATTTGTATTCATCTGGACATGTTCATAGCCCTCTTCCCTTGCTATTCTTATTACATCTATTATATCATCCCTTAATGTTGGTTCTCCACCTGTTATCTGAACAGCATTTGCTCCAACGGGTTTCTCATTTCTCATTCTTCTTAACATCAGTCTAATTTGATCTAATGATGGCTCATATATTGGTTCGTCTTCCTTTGCATAAAAGAAACAGTACCAGCATGATAAATCGCATCTGTTTGTTATAACAACATTTCCAAGACCTGTATGGGATTTATGTTTAACGCACAATCCACAGTGTGTAGGGCATACAATTTTATCTGCGTATACGGCTACGTTTGGGTTCATTATTTTTGTTCCTTCTTTATCCTGGAATTTTTGTGCCTCCTCATACATATCATAGTCTTCCCAATATTTCTCCTTTGTTACGCCATGTTCCGAGCATTCTTTTATTAAATCTACTTCTCCACCATATTCATAAACTATTGCAGGGATTCTCATCTGATCAAATTTTTCTTCATCTGCACAGAGAGGACATAAACTTTCGGTTACTCTTAAAACAAGCATATCATCAGTAATTAAATGACCCATAGAGTTTAAAAATTCATCTACGGTTTTGAATGGCGCATTTTTACTTATCTCAAAGTTATTTGCCAGTCTAACTTCCGAGTTTTTCTTTTCTTCTGTCATTACCATATTAATTCACCTTTTTAACTAATACAGATAAGCAATTAAAATAATATATAACTTTTGTTTTTTTTTATGCTAATTACTAAAATCATTAAGTAGCTGCAATAATTACAAATTTTAGCTTTAAATACTATAAAAATTCTAATTGGCAGTTAATTATATATGAAAGCTAAAAAAATTAAAGTTGTTGGATTAAAATTATTTATTATTATTTAGCTTTAATACATATCAATATTTATCATTTTTTATTTTTAATTCTCTTGTTAACTCATTATAAATAAAATTAATATTCTGTTTATATTTTATTTTAATATTATTATCTGCAAGATACTTCTTTATATAATCCATATTTATATCATCTTTCTTTATTTTAGCAAAATCTGAAATAATGCTAGGCATCAATTTATAAAGTTTATTTTTTTCATCGTTTTGTTTTTCGTTCTTAATAATATCTTTTACATTTTTGTTCACAGCATCTATTTTATTTTTAATATCCGTTTCTATTGCAAAATCAAGGTTTATACCTTTGTAGAGCCAGAATCTCCTTATAATCTCATTAATGTCTGAATTAGGTATGTCCAAAAATTCTTCGTTTATGTACTTTACCATATCATCTGATAATGCATCAATGGATTTTTCATTTATTTCCTTTGTTAATGGCAATATTTTTTTATCATTGTAATCGCCTAATAAATCATCTATAGTTAATGTATTGATTTCCGTAAACCATTTTGCCTCCTCATGATATTTATATCCGACATCATTCATTATATACATTAAATCTATTTCTGCAATTTTATTTATAAATTTTTTATAGTTAATATAACTGTAATCAATATCCTCATCCTCAAACCTTTTTATTGATAATACTAGCGAGTTTATTTTATTATTCCTTGCATTTTTGAGAAATTCCTTTACATTGCCCATGCGTTTATCCCATTCGAAGTTTATTACTATGTCTATATCCATTGAATAATAAATATTAAACCCATTACTTTTTGCGTAATTCACAATGTTGTCCAATGATTTATCCATTTCATCTTTCATATAACTCATCGCACTAGTAGATAAGATTAAATATATATATAAAAATATTTTTAATTTTTAATCCTTTATTATATTCATACTCAATATCAATACTTTAATCTAACATTACCATATTCTCATATTAAAATAAATTAGTTAGTTGCATTCATATTCAATATCTGTTTATACAAGTTTTATATTATATATTATGAAATATAAATTGATTGATCATACAGGGGATTTAAGGATTATGGTATATGGCAATACCTATAAACTTTTATTTGAAAATGCATTATATGCAATGGCTAATTTAATTATCCCTATTTCAAAACTTGATAAAGACAAAACAAAAGAAATAAAAATAATTAAAAAAAATTATGATGATTTAATGGTATCATTTTTAAACGATATACTGTTTTATCTTGAAACTGAAAATATACTGTATTATTCTTCTGACATTGAAGTAAAAAATAATGAATTAACCGGTATAATCTATGGTTCTGAGGTCCCATATAATGTAGAGTATGAATATTTAATAAAAGCACCAACATACTATAATCTTGAAATAAGGCCCGAAGATAATTATGCTATCATAGTTCTTGATATATAAATTTAAAATTTTATAATTTAGTCATACTTATTTTTTGATCTTATAAATGTAAATACAGTTATTAGAATAACAATTACTGAAATTATTATTGCCAGATATATATAATTAATATAGTTCTGTAGATTATCTTTATGTAATTCAATATATACATTTTTATTTCCACTCAGGTTTATATTTCCAGTATAGTTTTTCCCATTTTCTGTTATAATGTAACTGTATGTATTATCTGGCAAATTAAAACTTATTATGTCATTAGTTGATGTTACTGTTTTATTATCTATAGTGATTGACCATGCAGTATTTTTGTTTAAATTCTCTGCTATAAATGTTACTTTTGATGTTTTTATATATGTTGGTTCTTTTAATGGATGGTAATCAAAAACGTTATTTGATATATAATATGGCATTACGGAACTGTTATAATAATGTTCATTTGACCAGTAATTGCCTATACTATTTACATTGAAATAGTTATCAGGTGATGAAAAAGCCTGTATTTCATTTATTGAATTATTATTATTTGAAATAAAGTTATTAAAATAGATATAATTATTGTTTCCAGAATATATGTCAACACCATAACTTTGATCCTGCTCAAACGTGCTATTAAATACTGTATTATAATCGCCATAAATAAATATACTTATGCCATTTTTATAGCCAGAAATTCTGTTAATATAATTATTATCTGATTTATAGATATAAATGGAATATATACCATTATACGATATTATATTATTTGCTGAAATGTTATTTGATTTATAATCATACACTCCAGCTGCAAAGTTAGTGGTTGTTACGTTCATTATATGAAGATTGTCTGAAAATATATTTATTAAACCAATATAACAGCCATAATAAGTTTCATTGTAACCAAATAGATAATATACATAATCGTTCTGTGAATCTATAATATATGTATTGTTTGTATTTACAGAGGTCTGATTAAAAATTACAGTATAATTTGTATTTAAAAGTATATTGTTTATTGACCCTGTGTATGCTGTAGAATTTTCTATTACATTGAATGACGAATAGCAATTATATGAACCTATTGATTTTTCATTTGAGTTTATATAATATTCATTTATATAATTAGAATAATATGATAATATGCCTATTGCATCATAAACATCAACATACGAAATATCAATATGCGAAGAAAATTCAAAGGCTATCCCCAATGAATCATTTACACCTGTTATTTTTATATTATTTAATTTTGAATTTACTGTGTTGAAAAGCATTAATGAATTATTGTTTATATTAATACTGTTTATATTTATATTTCTTGAATTAAATATATCCATCTCATAATTAATATTTCTTATTGTTATTGCTGTCCCATTATCATAATAATACTTATCATTATTTTCCATGATGTTTGATATTTTTTCATAGTTTGCATTATCCAGTGAAACAAGTATGAAAACAGGGTAACCATAGTCATTTAATTTATTAAATAAGGGATTTAATTTTATTATTATATCTGAGATATATGTATTATTTTTTATATTATAAATTGGCGTATAATATAAGTTTTTTATATATATCATATTAATTCCCTTTGAACTATTTTTATTAAATGTAAAGTTATATTCATTATAATTATTCAATAATAATGTTATATTATAACTATTCGGTGGCAAATACAGTATTAAGTTTGAATCTGTCAGTGGTGCATAGGATAGGTTATATGGATAATTTTTTGTACCATTTATTCCAGCAAATGCAAATGCATTTACGTTTAATGTATCATTTAATTTAATATAGCCAGATTTGACCTCATTCCTTGTATTCCATAAGCCATATAATAACGCAGGCCCATTATGCAAATATTCCGTTTCATTACTATAATAGGCTGATATTCCACTGGAAGTTTCTCCGGAATCGGATCCATAGTCATATGCTGATTTTATATTAACATAGGACCCATTATCCAGATATTCAATTTTTGTAGTTGCATTTAAATTACTTATAACTGCGTTTGTTCCACCGCCAGGGCCACCAAAAATTAATTCAACGTCATATAATAGTTTATTTGGCAACTTTTTATAGCCATTCACTGTAAATTCAGGATTATATTTTACCTTGCTTGAGTTAAATATAACTTTATCATATGAACCGGAAACTGTTTTACTATTCTCAGTTATGCTGTAATTAAAGAATACTGCCGATTTATTATCTATTAAGGTTGCATTGTTATATAATTTTAATGTAAACGGTTCCGTTATATTAATTTCTGGCCCTATACTGTAATAATATTCATTGCTGGACACAATACCGTTTCCAGAGTATATTGTACTGTTAGGCATATATAGATTACTAGCTGTAAAATTCCATATATTGTCTATAAATATTAAGGTTTTACCGTTCGTATATGCAACATTCTGGGTCCAGAATGTATCATTTTTGCCATGAACATCTACATCTGTCATAACGGTATTGAACTGTATGGATAACCAGTCCGGTTCCTCTACCAGATCAGTATAACCTGGGCTATATGCTGAGATGTTAGATACATTTAGCATAGCCGCAAAACTTGTGGTATTTATTTCATATGCGCCGGTATTATTTAATCCATAGTCCGCAAGCCCCATAGGCGCAGGCGAATAGTTATATAATGGCGATACATTATTGCCGCCTTTATTAAGGTCGTTTAAATTTGGTATATATTCGTAATATGGTATTTTATTTATAGATTTATTCGGTGATTTTAAATTCAGTGAATTTGAATTCAATGTGGAATTTTTTATATATGTATTATTATTTATATTGTTATGTGCACTGTCTGATGAGACAATAAGCATAGAAGAAACCATAATAACTGTAATAAAAATTGAAAGCAATTTAATATGATTCATTCTTATAATAATAAATTTTAATATAAAAATTATTGCAAATTTAAATGGAATGGCAACAATAATATATTTACAATGCATATTAAAAATAATGATAGAACGAGATTATTCAATACATATAAAAAACCTTATCCCAGAATATAATAAAAATAAGGATGTAAATAAACCAGTATCTATTTGGAAAGAAATGGATAGATTAAATGGTTATCCTGAAAAAACAATGGTATGTATATTTAGAACAACAGGCTGTGCATGGTACAAATTCAGTGCATGTTCAATGTGCGGTTATTTTAACGATACTTCACCTGATATTGTTGATGAAAATATAATGAAGCAGATAGATATATTATATGATTCATTAAATGATGTTAGGGCATTAAAAATATTTACATCAGGCAGTTTCCTTGATCCACATGAAGTGCACCCTGAAGTAAGAGATTATTTTTTCGAAAGAATGAAGGGCAAGATAGATAAAATACTTGTAGAATCAAGAACTGAATATATAAGGAAAGATATTTTAGATTCAATAAAAAAATATAAAATTGATTTAAGGATAGCAATAGGTCTAGAAAGTGCAGATGATTATATAATGAAATATTCAGTAAATAAGGGAAGCACCTTAAAAAAATTTATTGATGCTGCACAGTTATTAAAAAATGAGAATGTGGAATTAAGAACATATCTACTGTTTAAACCACCATTTATATCAGAGAAAATGGCAATGGATGATATTAAAAATTCTGTAAAAATAGCAGCACCATATTCAGCAGATATATCTATAAATCCTATGAACATCCAGAAACACACAATGGTTGAAAAATTATGGAAGAAAGGCTTATACAGGCCACCAAGGTTATACTCACTTGCGAAGCTTTTAATAGACCTTAAAGACTATCCCGTTTTATCATATCCTACAGGAGGCAACCGTGAAAGGGGAGTCCATAACGATAAATTCGATCAGAAATTGCTTGAACTTATTGTAAATTCTTCACTAAACCATAGCTTTAATGAACTTGAGGAATACTATAATACTTTAGATCTTGAAGATTATAATTATGAAATGGAATTAGAGGATAAATTATTTTTCCAGTCCGATTATAGCCTATTAATAAATAGATTATCAAAATCATCTATATTTTATTGATTTTTTTAATAAATCTAATTTATGTTCCATTTCTTCTATAATTTTATATGAATTTCTGTTCAAAACTATTGTATTCATAAAATTTTCAATGTTTTCATTATTTTTTATATTATACGTTTCTATAAATTTTATGTATGAGTTTGTTTTAATTTCTGAATTTAAGGAATCTGATATATATGATAAAATATATGGTTTTACAAGAATTTCTGATATTAATTTGTCATGTTCGTCATATTTCATTGGGATTACATTATAATTTTTAAATAATTTTTTTATTACTATAATTGAGTTTTCATAAGAAATATCATTTATAAATATTATATCTATATTTTTTTCATATGATAATGGGCCAAATAATGGATGTATGCTTATTATTCTATTTTTAAATTCTGCCATTTCGCCCTTTACGGATGATAAATCTATAAAGCCTTTAAAATCTGGATTATTTTTTATAATATTCTTTTCCTCATTTATAGGCACAGAAAGAAAAGCATAATCCGAAATTTCAAGGTATTTATTTAGCTCATTTTTATTATTTATGTCAATGCAATACGAATCCGGGAAAAGCCTTAGCAATACAGATCCTAAATTGCCCTTAGAGCCTATTATTGTTGTTTTAATTTCATTCATATTACCACTTATTTTTATTATATTTTTATATCATTATTTACTGCAGCCGGAAACCTAAAGTATTACAAAGGAATAAATATTCCCAGTATTTTCTATAAATCTGTCTGAAATTAATATTTTTTTATTATCTATTATTATATCACATTTATCATTTTTATTAAATGATATATATGCATCAGGTTCTTTTATTTCATCGTTTATTATATGGATACCATTATTTAAAAATTTCTCCAGCATATTATAATGTGTTCTTGAATATACTATGGAGCCTGCAGGTATTATTAATGATAAAATATAAATCAGTGCATCATCGTCCTCTAAAATAACTGTGTGATATTCATTTTTACACTCATTTTTTTTATTATTTTTATATTCATAATGTATTGAGAACTCAAATAATATATTAAGAATGCTTTCTGCGAATTTATCATTTCCCAACGACTTTATAATTTCTATTTCCCTCTGCCTGTTTCTTATCATTAATTTTTCTTTATTTTTTATTTCCCCAATTTTTTTTGCAATATCCTTTCTTTTTTTCAGTAAATTAATTATATCATCAGAGTTTCTTAATAGTTCATTTCTTAATACTTCAATATTTTGTATAATTATATCACCATGCTAAGATGTATCACTAATATAAATAATTTTTTAGGATTGAATATGGTCAAATTAATGGATTTATGTTTATTATGTTTATTTATTATATATAATAAGTACGAATAAATTTAAATTATAATATTGTATACATAGCCAGTGAAACTTAATGATATTGGCGAAAGGTCTATTATAAAGAAACTTGCGCTGGATAATGAAAACGATGATTGCTACATCATGGAATTTAATGGTAGTTACATACTTCTATCAACAGATATAATAACAGGAAAAACACACATACCCGATGGTGCGGATCCGGAACTCGCAGGAAAATTCTTTGCCACAATAAATTTGAGTGATATAGCCGCAATGGCAGGTATACCTGAGGGTTTTCTTATATCACTATCCATATCACCGGAATATGATATAAAATATCTTGAAAAATTCTACTCTGGCATAAAAAAGGAATTAAAAAAATTCAATGCAAAAATTATTGGCGGTGATACAAAAGAAGGTGATGATTTTACGGCCTCCGGAACAATAATAGGAAAACAGGATTACAATGTTATAAGAAAAAGGTCATACATAAAGGGAAACCAGTATTTAATGGTGACCGGTTTGCATGGTAGTTCTGGTTCGGGGTATATCTTCTATAAATATCACTATGACAAATCATATGGAATAAAAAAAATGCTTGACATTGAGCCAAGAATAAACGAAGCAATTATAATAAGCAAAGCCGGGGCCCAGTTTATGATGGATTTATCAGACGGCATATATGCATCAGTATATCAGATGAAAAATGATTATAACATTGGCTTTAAAATATACATGGATAAAGTAAAAATGGATAATGATGTTTATAAAGCATCTGAAATATCCGGATTTCCTATTGAGGATATAGCATTATCTTTCGGCGGGGATTATGAATTAATGTTTACAATAAATAAAAATAGTTATGATTCATTCATGGAATTAATGTATAGAAACAAAATAAACGCATACTGTATAGGGGAAACATATAATGGTGATAATGTGATATACAGAAATGGTTCGTGGGAAATTATAAAAAAACATGGATTTGAGCACTTCCATAAATACCCCCTTAATAAATAATATGGAAAATGTAAATATTTATATAGAAAATATTTATATAGAAGAACAAATATACATATGATGGACAATAATAATAATGAATATATAGAACCATTGGAATTCGATATTGAGGAATCCAGAAAGAGAAACATTATGAAGAAAAATAGAGAATTGGAAAATAAGGATGCGGAACTGGAAAAATACAGAAAAGTATACGAAGAAACATTGGATGACCTTAAAGACTACAAAAACCTCTATGTTAGGCAGAGATCGGAGATGGAAAATTATTCAAAATACAAGGAAAAGGAAATTGAAAACATAAGAAAAAATGCAAATAGTGAGCTAATCAAGGAATTGCTTCCGATTCTTGATACATTGGATGCAGGAATTTTACACGATAAAAAACTTGAACCTGTAAAAACACAAATGCTAAAAGTATTGAATTCATATGGTTTAAAGGAGATAGATAGCAAAGGCAAGAAATATGATCCAAACCTAGAGGAGGCAATAGGAGTTTCCGATGAGGGTGAGGATGGTACAGTAATAGAAGTTGTACAGAAGGGTTATACATTAAATGGTGATGTTATAAGAACATCAAAAGTAATAGTTTCAAAAAGGTGATAAAAAATGAGTAAAATAATAGGTATAGATTTGGGTACAAGCAATTCAGCTGCGGCTGTAGTTATTTCCGGGAAACCTGAAGTAATACCTGCTGCAGAAGGCGTGTCTCTTGGTGGTAAATCATTTCCAAGTTATGTCGCATTTACAAAGGATGGGCAGTTACTGGTAGGAGAACCTGCAAGGAGACAGGCATTATTAAATCCGGAAGGCACAGTTTATGCTGCAAAGAGAAAAATGGGTACAGATTTTAAATATAAAATTTACGGGAAAGAATATACGCCACAGCAGATTTCGGCATTTATTCTACAGAAAATTAAAAAAGACGCGGAATCCTTTTTAGGGGAAACAATAACAGATGCAGTAATTACAGTTCCCGCTTATTTCAATGATAACCAGAGACAGGCAACAAAGGATGCAGGTTCAATAGCTGGTTTAACCGTAAAAAGGATTATAAATGAGCCTACCGCTGCATGTATGGCATACGGCCTTGATAAGTTAAATGAATCATTAAAAATATTGATTTATGATTTCGGTGGAGGAACACTGGATGTAACAGTAATGGATTTCGGTCAGGGGGTATTCCAGGTATTATCGACATCCGGAGATACACATCTTGGTGGGTCAGATATGGATGAGGCAATAGTTAACTTCCTTGCTGATGATTTTAAGTCAAAGGAAGGAATAGATTTAAGAAAGGACAAATCTGCATATATAAGGTTAAGAGACGCAGCAGAGAAAGCGAAAATAGAGTTATCAACAGTATTAGAATCAGATATTAATTTGCCATATATAACAGCAACACAGGATGGACCAAAGCACCTGGAATATAAATTAACAAGGGCAAAATTAGAGGAATTAATCTCACCAATAGTTGTAAAATCAAAAGAATCACTGGATAAAGCCATAGAAGGTGCAAAATTATCCAAGGGTGACATAAATAAAATTATATTAATCGGTGGGCCAACAAGGATGCCCTATGTAAGAAAATACATTGAAGACTACTTCGGCAAAAAGGCTGAAGGCGGAGTGGACCCCATGCAGGCAGTTGCAATGGGAGCAGCGATACAGGGGGCTGTACTTACAGGTGATATAAAAGATATAGTGTTACTGGATGTAACACCATTGACACTTGGATTAGAAACATTCGGTGGTGTTATGACACCATTAATAAATGCCAATGCAACAATACCCACAAAGAAATCACAGGTATTTACAACTGCTGCAGATATGCAGACAGCTGTAACAATACACATTGTACAGGGTGAGAGGCCATTAGCAAAGGATGATGTATCATTGGGTACATTTAATTTAGAAGGTATACCACCTGCTCCAAGAGGAGTTCCGCAGATAGAGGTAACATTTGATATAGATGCAAATGGTATACTGAATGTGTCAGCTAAAGATAAGGGAACAGGCAAATCACAGAGCATATCGATAAGTGCTTCAAATAAGTTATCAAAGGAACAGATAGAAAAAATGAAAAAGGAAGCGGAGGAATTTGCAGAACAGGATAAAAAGGAAAAGGAAAATATAGAAACATTGAACAGCGGCGAAACATTAGCATACACAGCAGAAAAGACCATAAATGATGCTGGTGATAAAATAGACAACGCAACAAAAGAAAACATAAAAAGCATAATAAAAGACTTAAGAGAAGCTATAGCCAATAAAGATGTGGATAAAACAAAGGAATTAACTGAAAAATTAACAAAGGAAATACAGGAAGTTGGATCAAAAATGTATGCAAATGCCAGTGCCACAAATAGTTCAACAGAGTCTCAGGACAATACTGAGAATACCGGTAATACGGAATATAATCAGGAGACTGCATCAGAACCAAATGGTGATGAAGACAAAACTGTAAACACAGATTATAAGGACAATAAAGATAACAACTGATCTTAAATGGCAGAAAATTACTATGATGTACTCGGTGTAGATAAAAATGCGTCACAGGATGAAATAAAGGCAAAGTTCAGGGAACTTGCTAAAAAATATCACCCTGATGTTAATGCGGGAAGCAAGGAAGCAGAAGAAAAATTTAAGGAAGTAGCAGAAGCGTATGAAGTATTGTCCGATCCAAAAAAACGTCAGCAGTACGACGCTACTGGGTCTACTGATTTCGGTGGTGGGTCTTCAGGTTCCTCAAACTTTAACTGGCAGGATTTTTCGCATTTTGATGACATAAACGATATTTTTAATAAAATATTTGGTGGCGGTGGGGGCTTTGGAAGCAATGACACTTTCTTTGGGGGATATTCAAACCAGCCGGATCTTGATATTTACATAAGGGTAAACGTTACACTGGAAGATGCATACTATGGATCATCCAAACAGGTAAAATATAGAAGAAATGCCACATGTGAAGCATGTAAAGGTACCGGGGCTGTCAATGGCAAGCTTATAACGTGCCCTACATGCCATGGAACAGGACAGGAAAGAGTAACAAGAGGCCAGGGATTTTTCAAAGTTGTTTCTGTGACAACATGCAGAACATGCAACGGTAGGGGGAAAATACCACAAACACCATGCCCTACATGTAAAGGAACTGGATATATACCAAAAATGGAAAATATAACAATAAATATACCTAAGGGTGCAGATACAAACATAAAACTGAGAATATCAAAAATGGGTAATTCCTTCGGTGGTGTAACAGGTGATTTATACTGTGTTCTTTACGTTCAGGGTAATTCCAGCATAAAAAGATCAGGAGATAATTTATATATTAAAACGTCAATAACCTTCCCAACGGCTGCACTTGGTGGTGAGGAGGAAATACAGTTATTTAAAGAAAAATTTAAATTAACTATACCTCCAGGTACACAGCCAGATGACGTCCTGAGAATCAAAGGGGCCGGAATGCCACATTTAAATTCACGCGGATCTGGAGATTTGCTTGTTGTTACTAAACTGGAAGTTCCAAAGCATTTAACTTCTAAGGAAAAGGAATTAATAGAAGAATTAAAAGGCGAACCTGTAAAAAAATCATGGTTCCACATATAATTTTTTATAATTTATAAAACCACTTTTATTTTATTAACTAAATGCTGAAATAATATTTTTATTAGACTTATGCAATAAATATAACATTCAATTAAACCCTCAATCATTACGCCTACATATATTATTTTGCCTCAAATAACACAAAAGCTCATGAAATATTTACTTTAATAACTAACATTATAGTACATTAATATTGCACATCTTATTTGCTAATAACACATAAATAATACTTTTGCTATTTATTTCAATAAGAATAATTATTTATAAAATATGGTAAAAATAGATTAATTTATTTATTGTTAAATATACGCAATTATTTATATATAAAAACCTTAACTAAACAATATACACAATCTTTGACATAATTTTAAAAGAATATTAAATAAAAATAAAAAATATTTATTTTATGGTGTGTTTAAGTATTCTCTCCATGTTGTTCCTTCCATCATAGGATTTAACAATCTTATGTAAGGACCTTTTATTAATGTATCAAGTACCTTGTCATGCATTTCCCTTGCAGGATGTGCAAACAATACCCTTCCTATACCGAACATTGCGTCCTGTGGAGATGACCATTCCATATGCACTACATATTCTGGTGGTGTTGGTTTTGCTTCCTTATACTCGAATGCACCTTCCTGGTCTTTTGGTACTTCTCCATTGGATTCTATTGTTTCATGTATACCTTTTGCCTTTAACTGGAATGAACCTACTGCGGATACACCAACTTCTTTTAATATCATATATCCCAAATATCCTGGTGCATGTGAGAAGTCTTTCATTACCTCTTCTATGTTTGATTCAAATTCTTTCTCCATTCCTGCTTTCACTGTATGTTCTGACATTGCTATTGTTCTTTTTCCGTATGGCATTGATATTGGCGGTACTCCTGATGGATCTCCTGCTGCAAATTTCTTTCCAAACATTACTGTGAAATCTGTCATTTCTGTATTTAAGGGTATATCTGCATCAACAATTTCAAATAATGGCTCCCATGGACCATAAACTACCTGAGACAGGCACGATGAACATAATCTGAATATTGATGAGAAGTTCTCCCTATGCATATCTTCATGGTCTTTTATGCTCTTCCACATTGTATACTGATATACATTCATTGTATCCATCTTTGTCATATCCATTGAACCGCCGCCGTATCTCGTTCCTAACGGTATTATACCGAACTGCGCATGATTCTGGAAACCGACAAATCCTGGATGTCTCGCCGTTACCTGGCAAACTTTAGGACCAACCTGTTGAAACATATCCATTGTTGTCTGGTTATTCAACATCTCTACTTCATTTATTGCTACATATGGTTTAGGCATTTTTTTCACCATATATAGTATCATTATTTCATATATAAACCTTATCTGTCATAAATATGAAAATAACGTTATTAAATTTTTTATAACTGCTTATGTTATATAATACACTTTAATTAAAATTATTAAATATTTTTCAACATAAAATATTTTTATCAATCAAAATATATTATTTTATAATTTATTCAGTTATAAACTGAGTTTTTTTATATATATTTTGTAGCATAAAAAACTATTTATATGAACTACTAATAATATATCATGGTAAGTAATGCAATAGAAAATAATAAATCATATTATATAAAATCGCTGGCGCTGGGAGATAAATTCTCAAGGCTTGACGCGTGGTATAAGGTTGATTTTCTAATAGAAAACAATATACTAACAAAAGATTTTGTAATACAGAATAAGGATAAATTCCTGGACCTTCTAACAACAACAGATGAAATGGTAAAAGTTCATGCATGGGTGCTTGCAAGAAGATTTGCGGATACAGGTTATATCACAAAGGATGATATTGTTAAAAGAAAATCATATTTATTGCCATATGTTCAATCAGGTGATTTAACTGCCTGGTGGAATGTTACGGACCTTATAAATGGCAAATACCTTGATAAATCCTATTTAATTCCGTATAAAAATATTTTTATTGAAAGCCTTAAAAGCGACAATCCTGGAGTGGTAAGCGATGCATGGCATATGGTTCCATTGCTTGTCAATGCAGGCATAATTAATAATGGCGATTATGAGGAATATAAAAAATATTTATTTAATGTATTAAAGTCATCAAACCAGTATATAAGGTTAAATGCATGGGAAACAATAATAGACCTCGGTGAAAAAAATATATTAAAAAAAGAAGATTTATCCCAGTTTAAAAATAATGCTAGGGAACTTGTTGAAGGTGATGATTTGATAAAGTTAACATCATTATTCGATACAACTAATGATGAATTTATTAAAAAATTGAGAAATCTTGAGCTATTAGATTAATCAACAAATTCTGCAATATTCATGGCAACAGTAAATATTGCAAGATACAATGGCACTTCATTTATACCTTTTTCTATTTTATAATATTCATTATTCATTTTTATATCATAATTATTTACATTAAGGTTTATCTTCCTGCTTTTATTTTTAAAAATTTCTGGGATTGCTTCATTCAACGGCACGAAATCCTTCAAATCATTTATATTTAACGGCTTTACCATAAGCCCAGTTTTACCATGCAAGCTTAATGGAAATCTTATCAATCTATGTATATCTGTTGTTACCGGCTCATCAATTTCTGCCATCGAGTATTTTTTAAAATCATTTAACAGCTGTTTTAAAATTTTTTTATTATACTCAATGCTGCTATTTTCTGTCCCGATTAATTTAAATTTATTGTCATGTTGATTTTTCAGGAAATCTATTATTTTTTTCTCTCTGTAATATTTTGTATTTATATATTTTATATAATTAGTTGCATCTCTTTCAAAAATATTCTTTACATAATCCAGATCAATGTTATTAAAAAAATCCGAAATATAAATATTTAACCTTTTTAAAATGCCATAATCGAAATAAATATCATCAAGTTTTTTTAATTCATCAATACTTAAATTTTCTATTTTTATATAATCGCCTATTTCCCTTCTTGCGTCAGAGTCCAGATCATATACACCATCGCCTTCAATATGGACATGATAACCTCTGCCACCTGAAAAATACAATCTTATATTTTTTTCATCAAAACCAAAATCATCCTGTAACATATTTAATAATTTTATTGTATGTTTTTTTACCTCATCAAGTATCTGTGTATACGTCATTTTATTGGCTCCTTCAATATGGTCTGCATCAAGGTCAAATATTAATTCTGCTCCAAGCCATTCTTTTTCTGGCATGATATGCTGTTCCGGGTATCTATAATATGCTGATGAATAGTATAAATGCCTTGGTATAATATACCTTATATATTTCTCTATCTGGGCCTCACTATTAAATGCCTTGTGCCTTACCATAGTCCCATTAAAAGGTATGAATCCTATTTCCCTTTGAAATAGCAAATCAGGTATTACTAATTTATTTCTTATATAATACTCACGGAAATACTGCATTAAATTATTGGATTCCACATTTTGATATTAAATATGATAATATAATGGTTATGATAAAACATTAATGAATAAATTTATAACCGTATTTTGTATAATAAGTCGATGATAGGTGTAGGCATTAATGGTTATGGAACAATAGGAAGAAGGGTTGCTTATGCAGTTTCCATGCAGGATGATATGTATGTTACAGGCATAGTAAAAAATAGTCCAGATTATGTTGCAAAAATAGCATCAAAAAGCTTTAACATTTATGTGCCTGATGAGAATAAAATTAAGGAATTTGAAGATAATAATATAAACGTTAGCGGTACAGTAAATGATCTAATAAAAGAATCAGATATAATAGTAGACGGTACCCCTGAGGGTATGGGAGAAAAAAATTTAAAATTATATAAAAGTTATAATAAAAAGGCTATTCTGGAAGGCGGAGAAAAATATAATATTGTTGAATCAAGTTTTAATGCATATTCAAATTATGACGATTCAAAAAATAAAAATTATGTAAGGGTTGTTTCATGCAATACCACAGCTTTAGCAAGGTCAATTTATCCATTGGATATTTATGGAATTAAAAATGTCAATGCAACAATACTGAGAAGGGCAACAGATCCTAATGATAATAAAAAAGGCCCGATAAATGCAATAGAACCATCATTGAAGTACCCATCACACCATGCCGGTGATCTGAAAACAGTAATAAAAGATATAAACATTGAAACAACGGCAATTAAGGTCCCAACAACACTGATGCATATCCATTCCATAAACATTGAATTTGAGGAAAATATTGATAAAAACGATATACTAAATACATGGGAAAAATATAATAGGTTAATATTAATAAATGGATCTGATAAAATCGTGTCAACAGCACAGATAATGGATATGGCTAGAGAGATATCACGTAACAGATCAGATCTATATGAGATAGCAATCTGGAATGACAGTATAAATGTTAATAAGAATAAATTGCATTATATACAGGCAGTACATCAGGAAAGTGATGTAATACCGGAAAATGTGGATGCAATAAGGTCAATGTTTGGTATAGATAAAGATATATCAATAAAAAAAACAAATGAAGCATTAAAAATTAAAGGAGTTGTATTTTAAATGGAAAAGAATAATGAGAAATTAAAGGAAGATAAGAAAGATGTAAAGCCCAACGAAGAAAAGAAAATTACTATAGAAGATTTGCCCGGAGTAGGAGAAGCCACAGCAGAAAAATTAAGGGAAAACGGCTATGACGATATAATGACTCTGGCGGTTGCATCACCAAAGGATCTTGCAGATATAAGTGGCATTGCCGAAGGTGCTGCAATAAAAATTATTAATGCTGCAAGGAAATATGCCGATGTGGGCAATTTTGAAACTGGAGAAGAAATATTGCAGAGAAGAAAGGAAGTACTAAAATTGACAACCGGATCCAAAAGCCTGGATACATTGCTC
Organism: Thermoplasmata archaeon; assembly: GCA_021797555.1. Lineage (GTDB taxonomy): Archaea > Thermoplasmatota > Thermoplasmata > Thermoplasmatales > Thermoplasmataceae > Ferroplasma. Next base: position 5,111 of record JAJZZM010000020.1, on the reverse strand, counting down.
GGCGGCGGTCTAGAAACACAATCAATAACAGAATTTTTTGGTGAATTTGGTTCAGGCAAAACACAGATAATGCTGCAGCTTGCCGTTAATGCAACCATGCCCCAAGATCAGGGCGGCATGGATTCTGATGTTCTAATAATAGATACAGAAAATACATTCAGGCCGGAAAGAGTTATACAGATGGCAAAGGCAAAAAATTTAGACCCAGATGAAACATTAAAAAGAATACACGTTGCAAGGGCATATAACGCGCACCATCAAATATTGCTTGCAGAAAAGGCATCTGACATTGCAAAGGAATTTCCAATAAAACTATTAATTGTCGATTCATTAACATCACATTTCAGATCGGAATATGTTGGCCGTGGATCTTTAGCCGAAAGGCAGCAGTTACTAAATAAACATATGCATGATCTGTTGAAATTTGGCACAATATTCAATGCAGTAATAGCGGTAACAAACCAGGTATCTGCAAATCCTGCAGTATTTTTTGGTGACCCAATGACACCCATAGGCGGCAATATAGTGGGCCATACAGCAACATTCAGGATATATTTAAGAAAGGCAAAGGCTGGAAAAAGAATAGCAAGGCTTATAGACTCTCCATATCTGCCTGAAGGCGAGGCCGTTTTAATGTTAACCGAAGACGGGATAACAGACGGTGCATAAGAATTAAAATAATTTTGTTACCATAATATCATCATACGGGTCATCCTGATCCATCCTAATTTTGCCATTTTTTTCAAGAAATAATAAATATAATAAAAATTCACTTCTCTCTTTTTTAGTTTCCCCCCAGTAGTCTTCAACATAGAAAGGATTTATATAATTTTTTATTTTTTCCAGCGTCTGGTTTATTCCATCTTCAATATTGTCTTTATTGGATTTAGACAATATATCTGTATTTATATCAATTTCTTTTTTATTTTCAATAATTTTTTCCTTTTTTTTATAAACTTTTTCCATGGCATTGAATAATTCAACGAGAGTCACATTCTTTATTTCTTCATGCAATACGGGTTCATTTAATTTTATCATGTTTTTTACTTTATTTTCCTCAGGATAATCATTATACTCCAAATCATCGTAATCATTATAATTATTATAATTGTTATTTTCCTCATCTTCTTTAGTATCCCTCTTTATCATCATCTGGCTTTTTTCATATAATATATGCCATGCACTGGCTATTAACATGCCTGCAATTTCGAAATTGCCAGTTTTCTCCTTATAAAATAATTCACCAAATTCCATTATATCTATCTTCCATGGGTCTATTTTGCCGTTAATTACAGATCTAAATATTTTTGACACTGTCTCAGAAAATATATCTGGATAGTTAGTATTCTCATCAATTTCATTTAATATATTTTCGTAATATGAAAAATCCTCCTCTGGATTTTGCATTAACATATTTTTTAATATATCATTCTGATTCATTATTGCCATCCCTTTTGGTTTTATTAATATCGTTTTTTTCATCTTTATTTTCAAGGCTTTTCTCTATTATCTGGGTATTGCCATTCCCATCTACCGTTACGCCTATTATATTATTCGCAAATTTTGATACAGCACCCTTTAGTGATACCATGACTATCTGCGATTTATTTGAATTTTCACTGAATAATTCACCGACATGCTCTGCATTATTGCCATCCAGAAACATATCAACCTCATCCAAGTAATATAAGGGTGATGGGTTTTTTATCTGGAATGATAAAATCAATGCCAGAACAGCAAGGCTTTTCTCGCCACCGCTTAAGGCATCTATCTTTATCATATATTCACCTTTAGGCCTTGCTTTTATATAAATTTCTGAATTTAGCGGGTCATCTCTATCTGTTATCTCTAAATTTGCCTCGCCCCCACCAGACAACTTTGAATATATTATATGGAATTGGCTATTTATGCTATCAAATAAATCCATAAAAGCATTTTTTTCATCTTCTATAATTTTATTCTGCAATTCTATAAGGCTATTTTTTTCATTTATTAATGTATCATATTTATTTTTGTTATCCTTATATTTTTCATATTCTATATCATATTCATCTATTGCCTTTTGATTTATTGGCCCAAGTTCATCTATTTTTTTATAATCTAAATCTATTTTATTTTTAATTTCGTTTACGCTCATTTTAAATTCTTTTAATTCGGATTTGTTATTGACTATTTCCTCTTCTATTTCATCCAGCTGTGATGCCAGATTTTCTATTTTCGCTTTCATTGTTGCCATTATCATATTTTTTGAGTTTATATCATCCTCATTTATCCTTATTTTATTTGATAAATCATCATATTCATCCTTTAGTTCAAGCTTTTTGTTATATAAATCTCTGGACTTTGAATCTATTTCATATTCTTTGGTTTTATAATCATCCAGTTCCATGGACAGATTATTAATATTTTCATTATAATTATTTATTTCATTATTTTTGTCATTTAATTCATTATTATAATTTTCTATCTTGTTTATTAAATCGTTTTTCCTTTCAATAAAATGTTTTAAATCATTGTCTATAACTGAAATATTATTTGAATAGCTCTCAGCATTTTTTCTTGCATCATTCAGTTCATTTTCCATCTCCCTTTCTATTTCCATATTCTCAGGATTTATCTTTTTTAATTCTTTAAATATCTCATCCCTTTCCTTCTTCAAATTGTATAAATCAAGCTGGAGTTTTTTATTATTGAATTCTATGTTTTCTCTTCTCTTTGTATTTTCATCTATTTTATTTTCTAATATTTTTATTTTTTCATCTATATTTTTTACTTCACTCTCTGCAGCTATTAATAATTCATTCACATTTTTAAGATTATTATTTTCAATATCCCTTTTTTTTGTTAATTCAATTAATTGCTTTGATATTTCTGAAACTTCATTGTTTTTCTGATTTATTTGCGGTATTATTAACGAGTTTTCCTCCTCAAGGTCTGCAATTAATTTATTTATTTTATTATATAATATTTCATCATTTTTTATGTAGCCACCTGTCATTGATCCTGAAGGATCAAGTATATCTCCATCAAACGTTACTATCCTTATTCCGGTCATGTATTTCCTTGCTTTTTCAATATTTTCCATTAATACAGTATCTCCAAACGTATATAATATGGCCTTTTCAAATTTTTTATCATATCTCACAAAATCCCTTATAAAACCAGTGGCTTCAGCGGATTTAACAAGTTCAATAGACTTATCATGGTCTTTCGGAATCATAATTTTATTTAAAGGTATGAATGTTAATCTGCCCAGTTTTTTATTTTTTAATATTTCTATGCATTTCTGGGCTATCAAATCATTGTCAACAACTATTGAATTTAACCTTGACCCACCTGAAACTATTATGGCATTTGCATATAAATCATCATATTCCATTAAGTTCTTTAACTGGCCATAAATTCCATTAATAATACTATTTTCAATCATATAATTTATTTCCCTGAGTGCCGGGGATGAATTGCCATGGTAATTTAAATTTCTTAATTCCTTTTCCTTTTCCCTTATTTTTATATCATTATTATTTTTCTCCGTTACTATATCATTTAAACTATTCCTTAAATCAATAAATCTTTTATTTATGGCATTTATATCTTTATTGTATTCATTTATATTGTCCTTATATGTTTCTATTTTCCATTTATAATCCTTTATTTTCATTGTTTCATTTTTGCTGTTCTCTTCATTTAATGATAATTCCTTATTAAATGAAGATAATTCTTCATTTAGCTTATTTATATCACTATTGCTATTTATTTTGTCATTTAAAACCTGTGATTCATTATCTATTTCGCTTAATCTTGTATTCAATTCCTTTATTTTTTTTGAATTTTCATAGTTCTCCAGCCTAAATTTTTTTAAATCTTCACCTATTCTATTAACATTATTATTTGCAGTTTTTAAATAGGTTTCATAATTTTTTTTCTCCCTGTTTTTTTTATTTATTTCATCTTCCAAAAAATTTAATGCATCCTTTGATGTTCTTAACCTCATTTCAGTATTTGCTATTAATTCCTTATCAGATTTTAATTTAGTAGTAAGTTCAGCTACTGTTATATTTATTTTCTCTATATTCTTTCTTATGCTTAAAATTTCTGAGCCGCCAAGTTCATTTAATTTTTTCTCTATTTCATTTATATTATTATTTATATTATTTTTATTTTCAATTAATTTTTCGTTGTTTTTCTTCATTTCATCTATTTTATTTTTCAAATTTTCTATGTTTTTATCATAAATATCTATTTCATTTTCAATTCTATGCTTATCCTTTACCTTTAGGAATAATTTCATATCATCTATTTCTGTTTTTATTTCGTTATATTTCCTTGCATTTTCACGGTCTATATCTAAACTTTTTAAAACTGTATTTATTTCATTTAAAACAGCTTCTATTCTGCTTATATTCTCATTTAAGCCGTTTATATCATTTTTTGAATTTTCTATTTTTTCCTTATAGCTTTCTATTCCGGCCATAGATTCAAACAATTTTCTCCTTTCTGCGCCTGACATTTTTAATATATTATTTATATCTCCCTGCAGTACAAAACTATAGGCATCCAAATATATATGGAATGAATCTATTAATTTTGAGACTTCATTATATTTAGATCTTTTATCATTTATATAATAATTTGATTTGTATTCTCCATTTGAATAAATTATCTCCCTTTTTAATGAAAACTTTGTATTGTCGTCAGATATAATATTTAAGGTAACATAGCATCTTTTTTTCGGTGTATCCGATTTATGAATAAAATCCGATAATTTATCAACCCTTACAGTTTTATTTGACCTTATTCCAAGGACAAACAGCATGGAATCGCCTATATTGCTTTTGCCCGATCCATTTGGACCTATTATAACAGTGAATCCCTTTCTTAGTTTTATCAATTGCTTTTTACCGTAGGACTTAAAGTTTTCCATTTCAATAGAATCCACTATCATTGTCAGACAATATATTAAATTATATTTATATTTTTCTATTTTATGGAGTGTGGGACACAATTATTTTTTATCCTTTTCATTAACGGCCCCGGGATTCTTCGTGATTATAACGTAAACTCTCTGACCAATATACCTTCTGGGAATATCTGCCTTCCCTGATGTGCCG
>JAJZZM010000016.1 GCA_021797555.1 Thermoplasmata archaeon | reverse complement strand
CACTGATCATAGCGGACAAACTGAACCTTATATCTGTTGTATAGGCACTACACCTCTCTTGACCTGAAGAGGCCGTAAAACACAGTACGGGGAGATAAACAAAGTAATAAATCATGTAAAGTCACGAAAGACCTCTCAATAAGAATTATATAAAAGGATAATATAACGTTATTATTGATGAATAAAGTCTCTTATTTAAATTTAATAAAAAATATCCTAATAAAGTACTATATAGACCTAGCATTAATTTTAATAATTCCATTAGTATCATTAAGGAGTTTTTTATTCACTTCAGGTTATTATTTCTACGCAGACCAGGGATGGCCCCTATCAAATTACATATATGCAAATGGAATATTATCCTTTAATTCATTGAATGGTTTCAGTTTTTCACGATTAATAATAGACTGGCCTTATTATGTCATAACTTTAATTACAAATAATGTAATGATCACAGAAAGAATATTTATATACTATACCTTTGTAATCTACACTGTTTTTGCCTACATTTTTGCCTCCATGATTACTTCCAAATTTTTGAGAACTAGAAATAAATATGAAATAATAATAGTAAAGTTCATAATTGTTTTATTTATATTTTCTAACTTTACCGCACTGAATCTAAACGCCGATGGTGGATCTTATTCTGATGGCTTAAATATAATATTTATTGCAATAATATTGCTTGCCTTTATATCATGGAAGAATATGAGAATGGCATTTCTGGTATCAACTATATTGTTGACAATATCTATATTAATAGAACCAGATTATACTACATTTTATGTAATTTGTATTGTTATAGGAAGCACAATAGCCGGCTTAATAAATAAAGATTTTATATATAGATTTAAATATGCATTATTAACAATAATATCGGCAATAATTCCCATATCATTTATTATAATGGACTTAATATTAACTTCTAGCATAGTCTCTACTATAACGACTGTTGGAGCATTTAGGGGCTATAACTTAGGAACAATAGCTTTATTCAGCCGAAACATAAAGCCCTTATACCCTTTAATATTGGTCGGACATCTTTGGTCAACAATAGTTTATGCACCACCAAATATATTATTTTACGGTAATAAAATAAGCTATGTAAACTCCCTAATGTCACCGGCACAATTACTTTTGCCTAATGGCTTTATAACGTACCTATGGCTCTTTACCTTAATAATGATTCCCTTTATATCATTAATTTCAATAATTTTCAAGGAAACCCGAAAAATTACATTTCCTGTTATTATACTATTTTTAATATTATATGTAATGTCCCTAGTTTATTATATAAAACCTTTATACTATTTGGAATTATATATATCAAAAATTCCAATAATAGGAGGTTCTATAGGAACAACACTAGCCCTTCCTGGTCATGTAATCAATGTTATTGCATCAATGTACTATATATTATTTTCAATAGCGCTGATAAATTTAATAAATGTAAAAATAAATGTAAAAATTAACTCTGATAAAGATAAATTTCATATAAACATAGAAATACTAAAGAATTATATAGAAAACATTCAAAATACTAAATATTTAAAAAGCAATAAATTAAAGTTATTTATTGTTGTATTTATAATATTCATCGTTTTATTTTCTGGATGGCAGGCTTTTGATGGGTCATTTTATCCTGCAAGGGCCCCAGATACGGGATATGGAAACAGTGTTGCCAACATAGGTGGTTTTACCCCATTAAGTATTAATAGTAGTGTAATCCATGCTTATGATTTTATCTCCTCTCAAAAAAACAATTTCAATATATTATGGATTGGCGGACCAGCATTTAGTAATAGAGGTTATGCTTCACCTCATCCTATAGCTAGCATACTCAATTTAAATTATATTGTATTGAATAATATGACAACGGACTTTTATTATAATTTATTATATTCTAACGTAAAATATGTTGTAATATCTAATCAGGATATACAGAAAAATGCACCTGATATATACGAATTCACCTTTTCCAATGCGGGATTTAAAAATTTTACAGATGCACAGAATTTTATACAGAATACGACAGGATTAAATGAAATATACAGTAAAGATCAGGTAGATATATTTGAAATAAAAGATTTCAATTCTGTATATAAATCTAATTTGCTGTTGAATTATCAAGGAAACAATTTTTATGAGGAAACATTACCATATTTGTTCAAAACTTTAGGATATAATGTTGCAATAACTGGCAATTCACATTATGGTTTACCTGTATATTTTAACAATAATAGTAGGGACGTTTCCATAAACACACCGGATTATTTAGCTAGCTTGGTAAATAATACCAATTATAGATACTATAATTTAAGTTCAGATAAAAATATTTCTGGTTCAGGACATGGTTATTCTACCGGTTTACCAAATAATTTTACTTTAACTTTATGGAGCAATAATGAAACTTATTATAATTATAGCAATAAAGTAATAAATATCACAACTAAAAACAATTCAGATGAGAGTGTTTCATATAATGGTTCTTTTGACTCGGGTGCTGGCGGATACTATGTAAATAACAATTCTATAAATTTGACAGTTACGTTTTATGCTAGGGCAACCAATACTGGAAATGAACAAATATTATTCATGGGCGAGCCAAAATACAATGTAAATACAAACAATATATATACGGGATTTAAATTTAATGCTACTACTACATATAAAAAGTATACATTTTCATATACTTTTCCGAATACAGAAAAATACATAAATTTTAGATTATATGATTACACTGATGGTTCTTTTTACATTAAAAACTTAAGTACAAAATATGAAATTTTACCACAAATAAAAGAAAATGCAACACTGCCTTTTGGCAGTTATGCGGTTATAAATAATATATTACTGAAAGGAAATAATAAGACAGCCCTTATATTTATGAAAAATGATACAATGAATAATTATAAATGGATAAAATTCAATCTTAATAAAGGATTGTATATTAAAAATAATACAAAAGTTGCGGCATTAATTCTGTTTAAAAATAATACTTCATTAAATAAAGGAAATAAATCATATATAGTTTCAATGTATCCCAGCTTAAGGGAATATAAATTAAAATATGATAATAAATTATATAATTCCATACCTGGAATTTATGGGAATAGTATTTTTATAATAAACAAAAACGTAACCTCATTAAATGATTTAAAAGTAATTTCCAAAGGAAAAATAATAATGGACGCATTTTATGTGGGTATAATAATTTATTTATCAATATTATCATATTTCTTGTTCGATATATATAGAAAAAATAGAATTTAACCATTTTCTTTCTTCTTTCATTATTTCTCCGAAATCGCATTGGATCCCCGCATTATTCTAATATCGGTTCCGCCACACGAAATAACAAGCCACAGGAAATAAAGAAAATATTTAATAGTTCTTTATAGTTTACCAAAAAATGAATAAACAAATTTTCTTGATAAATGATCAAGTAAAATACACAGGTATAAGCAATGTTACCATGGATATATATAATGCAGTTAATAACGTTACAATGATATCATTAATAATGAATAATAAAAAAGCAATTGATAATTTTTATGGTAAAGGTTACTATGGGTTAAAATCTAGATATTTTCAGTTATGGCCAATTAATGCATATTTTCAAAAATATCTTTATCATAATATTTACAATAAAATTATATCAAACGATGAATATATAATCCATTATATGAATATGTCCATATATCCTGTTATAACAGATAACTCAATATTAACAATACATGATCTTTTCGCTTTAGATCAAAGATATACAAAGAATACTATATATTCAAATATCTTAAAACGAAATCTACAAATATACAAAAAATTTAAGTATATTCATACTGTTAGTAATACAGTAAAAAAATACTGTGAGGATTATGGTTTTAATGGGAAAATAGTTACTATATATCCACCTATTACTAGAGGCATATATAAAACAGACAATAAAATTGAATTAAGAAAAAAATACAACATCCCTTACGATAAAAAGGTTATAATTAATGTTTCAAACAATTTTAAATACAAAAACACTAAGATGTTAAAACCAATAATGGAAAGATTGGGTAATAAATATTATTTAATTCATGTGGGTTCTAATTTAAATATCGGCAATTCATTCAAAAATATTAGCATAACAACATTAAATGAATTATATAATTTGTCTGACATAGCACTACTCCCCTCATCAAGAGAAGGGTTTGGTATCCCCTATGTAGAAGCTATGGCTACAGGATTACCAGTTGTGGTAGCAGATACCAATATAGCACGGGAAGTTTGTGGAGATGCAGGTATATTCTCCGAAATCACCATATCTAATTTTGTAAAAAATATAAAAAATATAGATTATGACGAATATTCCAGGAAATCCTTAGAGAGATCTTCAATTTTTAATAATCTTCAATTTAAATCACAACTCAATACCCTCTATGCTTTGATTACCTAG